>NZ_CP159342.1:2446987-3058734 GCF_040499845.1 Micromonospora sp. CCTCC AA 2012012 | reverse complement strand
GAGGCCGGTGTCCTGCTCGGCCTGCGCCCGCATCTCCAGGTTGGTGGCGATCCCGCGGACGTACGCGATCAGGGTGACCGCCATGTGCCAGCGCACCTGCCGGTCCAGGCGCAGGCCGCCGGTGGCCCGCAACGCCCACTCGGTGTGCGCCATGCCGTGCCGGATCAGCTGCGGGCGGGCGATCGAGATGACGTGCGGCAGCCACCGGTGCCGCCGGTAGGTCGCCCACTGCGCCCGGGCCAGCAGCTCCAGCCGGGCCCGCCAGCCGGCCGGCCGACCGGCGGGCAGCGGCGCGTCGCCCAGCGCCGCGTCGGCCATCGCCAGGATCAGCTCGTCCCGGCCGCGCACGTGCCGGTAGAGGGACATGGTGGCCACGTCCAGCTCGGCGGCGATCTGCCGCATCGACACCGCCGCCAGGCCGCCCGCGTCCGCGAGGGCGATCGCGGTACGCACCACCCGCTCCCGGCTCAGCTCCGGCTCGGCGCGGTCGCCGCCGCGTCGGGACCGGGGCGGTGCCGCCGGACCGGGAGCGACGACGGTGCCCGCGCCCGGCCGGGTCAGCACCCATCCCTCGGTACGCAGCAGGGCGAGGACCCTGGTGGCGGTGGCGATGGCGATCCCGTGCTCGCGGGTGAGCTGACGGGCCGAGGGCACCCGGTCGCCGGGCCGCAGCTCGCCCAGTTCGATGCGGCGGCGGATCTGGGCGGCGATCCGGCGGTACGGCGGCTCCCCGCCCGGCCCACGCTGGGACATCGCGACACCTCCGGCGCGGAGCGTACTAGTACGAGCGGTCGCCTGGGACCCTGTTCGGCGCAGCGTACTAGGTCGTCGGCGTCACCGGAGGCGGTGTCGCACCTACCGTTCGGCGCACGGGGGGACCACCTCCGCCGTCCCCGGCAGCCGCCGGGTTGACGGTGTACGCACAACCGACGGGAGCGCCGCGGTGACCGACAGGACCGTGCTCATCTCCGGTGCCGGCATCGCCGGCCCCGCCCTCGCCTTCTGGCTGCGCCGGTACGGCTTCCACCCGACCGTGGTGGAGCGCGCCGCCGGCCCGCGCCCCGGCGGGCAGGCGGTCGACGTCCGGGGCACCGCCCGGCAGGTGCTCGACCGGATGGGGCTGACCGCCCGGGTCCGCGCCGAGGGCGTCACCGAGCGGGGGATGGCCTACGTGGACGCCCGGGGCGGGGTGACCTGCCGGATGCCGGTGCACGCCTTCGCCGGCGAGGGGATCGTCGCGGAGATCGAGATCGAGCGCGGTGACCTGTCCCGGCTGCTCTACGAACAGACCCGCGCCGAGGTGGAGTACGTCTTCGACGACTCGATCGAGACGCTGACCGACACCGGGGACGGGGTGCGGGTCACCTTCACGCGCACCGCCCCGCGCACCGTGGACCTGGTGGTGGCGGCGGACGGGATGCACTCCCGGACCCGGGCGCTGGCGTTCGGACCGGAGGCGGCCCACGTCCGGCCGCTCGGGGCGTACCTGGCGCACTTCACCACGCCGTACCCGAACACCGACGGCTGGTTCCTGCTGCACAACGCGCCCGGCGGTCGGGTGGTGGGCACCCGTCCCACCCGCGCCGGCGGCACCAGCGCCCTGTTCAGCTTCGTCTCGCCGCCGCTGGACGTCGACCGGCGGGACGTGGCCGCCCAGCACCGTCTCCTCGCCGGGCGCTTCGCCGACGTCGGTTGGCGGGCGGGGGAGCTGCTCGCCGTCATGGCCGACGCCCCGGACTTCTACTTCGACGCGTACGGGCAGGTGCACGCGCAGCGGTGGAGCGCCGGCCGGGTGGCGTTGCTCGGCGACGCCGCGTGGTGCCCGTCCCCGCTGACCGGGCAGGGCACCAGCCTCTCCCTGGTGGGCGCGTACGTCCTCGCGGGCGAGCTGGCCGCCGCGGGCGGCGACCACACGCGGGCGTTTGCGCGCTATGAGGCGGTGCTGCGGTCGCACGTCCGCAAGGGTCAGGAGCTGCCCGGCGGTGGGATCTCCGGCTTCCTGCCGGCCAGCCGCACCGCCATCCGGCTGCGGGACGCGTCGATGCGGGCGATGACCTCCCGCCCGCTGCGGCGGCTCACCACCCGGCTCTTCTTCAGCCAGGCCGACGGCCTCGACCTGCCGGAGTACGCCGCCGCCCGGTGAGGGCCGGTGGGGTCCCCACATGTCCCCGCCGATCGGCGGTCACCGATTCGTGCCGGTGCCCGTCAACGGGGGTCGGCGGGCCCGTCCCTATGGGGCACGGGCCCGCCCGACCCGGGGCGAATGTGTGGGGCATCGACATGGCTCGACTCGGACGACGCCCCGTAGGTTTCCCCCACGCGACGGCCCTGTGACCACGGTCACCGACCCGGTCGTCGCATGGAGACCTGCGGAGGAGGTGGCGATGGCCGGGCAAGCGCTCCTGTCGGCCCGGGGGCTGACCCGGGACTTCCGGGGCTTCCGGGCGGTCGACGGCGTCGACCTGGACGTGGCCCCGGAGACGGTGCACGCGCTCGTCGGGCCGAACGGCGCCGGCAAGACCACCCTGTTCAACCTGCTCACCGGCTTCCTGCCGCCCACCGCCGGGCGGATCGAGCTGGCCGGTCGGGACGTCACCGGCCTGCCCCCGGAGCGGGTCGCCCGGCTCGGGGTGGCCCGCTCGTTCCAGATCACCAGTCTCTTCCCGCAGCTGGGCGCCCGCGAGCACGTCGAGTTGGCGTTGCAGTCGTCCAGCGGGCTGGGCTGGCGGTTCTGGCGCTCGGCGAAGCTGATGCACCGCTACCGGGGGCGGGCCGAGGAGCTGCTCGCCATGGTCGGCCTCGCCGAGCTGGCCGAGGCCCCCGCCGAGGCGCTGGCGTACGGGCGGAAGCGAGCCCTGGAGCTGGCCATCGCCCTCGCCCTGGACCCGAAGGTGCTGCTGCTCGACGAGCCCACCGCCGGGATGGGGCTGGAGGACGTCGACCGCACCGTCGACCTGATCTCCACGGTCCGGCGGGGCCGCACCGTGGTGATGGTCGAGCACAACATGAGCGTCGTCGGCCGGCTCGCCGACACCGTCACCGTGCTCCAGGCCGGCAAGGTCCTGGTCGAGGGGGCGTACGAGCAGGTCCGCGCCGACGAGCGGGTCATCACCGCCTACCTGGGAGCCGCTGATGCTGCGCATCGATAACCTCTCCGCCTTCTACGGCGAGGCGCAGGTGCTGCGGGAGGTGAGCCTGGAGGTGGCCGCCGGCGAGGTGGTCACCCTGGTCGGCCGCAACGGCGCCGGCAAATCCACCCTGCTGCGCTGCGTGATGGGGCTGCACCCCGGCCAGCGGGGCACCGTCAGCCTGGACGGGCGGGACCTGACCCGGCTGCCGGCGTACAGGCGGGCGCGGCTCGGGCTCGGCTGGGTGCCCGACGACCGGGGCGCGTACGCCACCCTCACCGTCACCGAGAACCTGACCCTGCCGCCACGGGTAGGCCCCGACCCGTGGTCCCTGGAGCGGGTCTACGAGGCGTTCCCCGCCCTGTGGACCCGGCGCGACTCGGCGGCCACCATGCTCTCCGGCGGCGAGCAGCAGATGCTCGCCCTGGCCCGGGTGCTGCGGATGGGCGCCCGGCTGCTGCTCTGCGACGAGCCCACCGAGGGCCTCTCGCCGCTTCTCGTGCAGCAGGTCGGTGACCTGCTGCGGGAGGCCAAGCAGCACGGGGTGACCGTGCTGCTGGTCGAGCAGAACCTGCACTTCGCCACCGGCGTCGCCGACCGGCACTACCTGCTGGCCGAGGGACGGATCGCGGAGGCGATGGCGAACTCCGAGGTGCGCTCGCGGGAGCGCGAGCTGCTGGCGTACCTCGGGATCTGAATTTTCTCTGGCCGGCTGACCCGCGCGGACCGCGCGGTACGAAAGGGATGGACATGCGTAGGAGCGTGGGTGTGGCCGCCGCCTCGGCGGCGGTGGTGCTGGTCGCCGGCTGTGGCGGCGGTGGTCCGGCCTCCGGCGGCGACCAGAAGCTGACCGGCGACAAGATCGTGCTCGGCGTGCTGAACGACCAGTCCGGGGCCTACTCGGAGCTGTCCGGAAAGAACTCGGTGAAGGCCGTGGAGATGGCCATCGCCGACTTCAAGGCGAAGTACGGCGACAAGGCCGTCACGAAGAACATCAGCGTGGAGACCGCCGACCACCAGAACAAGCCCGACGTCGCCAACAGCAAGGCCGCCGAGATGTACGACCGCAAGGGCGTCGACATCATCCTCGACGTGCCGACCTCCTCGGCCGCGCTCAAGGTCGCCGACGTGGCCAAGGAGAAGAAGAAGCTCTATTTCAACATCGGCGCGGCGACCACCGACCTGACCGGCAAGAGCTGCAACAAGTACACCTTCCACTACGCGTACGACACGTACATGCTGGCCAACGGCACCGGGAAGACCACCACCGAGCAGGTCGGCAAGAGCTGGTACATCCTCTACCCGAACTACGCCTTCGGTCAGGACATGGAGAAGAACTTCTCCGCCGCGATCACGCAGGCCGGCGGGACGGTGATCGGCAAGGACGGCGCGCCGTTCCCGAACACCAGCGGCGACTACTCGTCGTTCCTGCTCAAGGCCGCGTCGATGAACCCGAAGCCGCAGGTGCTGGGCACCATGCAGGCCGGCGCCGAGCTGGTCAACGTGGTGAAGCAGTACAACGAGTTCAAGCTCCGGGAGAAGGGCATCGGGCTGGCCGTCGGCCTGATGTTCATCTCCGACATCCACTCGCTCACCCCGGCGGCGCTGGCCGGCACCACCTACACCGACGCCTGGTACTGGAACTTCGACCAGCAGAACCGCCAGTGGGCGGACCGGTTCCAGAAGGAGACGGGAACCCGGCCCTCCTTCGCCCACGCGGCCAACTACTCGGCGGCGATGCAGTACCTGGAGGCGGTGCAGTCCGCCGGCACCGACGACGCGGACGCCGTGGTCAAGCAGCTGGAGGGCAAGGAGGTCAACGACGTCTTCCTGCGGAACGGCAAGATCCGCGCCGAGGACCACCGGGTCATCCACGACGCGTACCTGGCCCAGGTGAAGCCGCAGGCCGAGGTGACCGAGCCGTGGGACTACGTCAAGGTGCTCAAGACCATCCCGGCCGCGGAGGCGTTCCGCGCCCCCTCGCCGGACTGCAAGTTGTGAGCGCGAGGAGCGAGCCGGGTCTGCGAGCCCCGCAGTCGCGAACGAAGATCAGCGAGGTGACCGGCTGATGTCGAGCTTTCTCCAGAACACCTTCAACGGGTTGGTGAGCGGGGCGTTCTACGCCCTGCTCGCCCTCGGGCTCGCGGTCATCTTCGGCATGCTGCGGGTGGTGAACTTCGCCCACGGCGCGTTCTACATGCTCGGCGCGTTCGGGGCGTACGTGCTGCTCAGCGAGGCGGGTGTGCCGTTCTGGGCGGCGCTGGTGATCATGCCGGTCGCCCTCGCGGTGCTCGGCATGGCGCTGGAACGGGCCGTCATCCACCGGCTCACCCGGCTCGACCCGCTCTACAACTTCCTGCTCACCTTCGGGCTGACCCTGATCCTCCAGGACCTGGTGAAGTCCCGGTACGGCAGCCAGTCCAGCCCGTACGCCACGCCGTCCGCGCTGCGCGGCTCGGTCGACTTCGGGCTCTTCGACTTCCCGACGTACCGGGTCTTCATCCTCGGCTTCACCGTGCTGCTGTGCGTGGCGGTGTGGTGGGTGCTGGTCCGGACCCGGATCGGCATGGTGGTCCGGGCCGCCACCGAGCGGCCCGAGCTGACCCGCGCCTTCGGCATCGACGTGGGGCGGTGGGTGACCCCGGTCTTCGGGTTCGGCATCGGCCTGGCCGGGCTGGCCGGGGTGCTCGCCGCGCCGATGCGGGCGGTGAACCCGCTGATGGGCGCCGACCTGATCATCGTGGTCTTCGCGGTGGTGGTGATCGGCGGCCTCGGCTCGATCTTCGGCTCGGTCGCCGCCGGCTTCGGCATCGGCCTGGTCCAGGCGTGGGGCGAGGCGTACCTGTCGGACTTCCCGATCGTCTCCCAGACGATCGTCTTCGTGGTGATGGCCGTCGTGCTGCTCTGGCGCCCGGCGGGCCTGTTCGGACGTGAGGAGGCACCGGCATGACCAGCGCCGTCGACAGTCCCGTCGAGGTGAAGGCCGGCGGGTCGGGGCTGCTCACCGTCGCGCGGGCACCCGGCTGGGTCCGGTACGCCCTGCTGGCGGTCGGCCTGCTGGTGGCGCTCTGGCTGCCGAACGGCCTCTATCCGGCGGTCGCGGTGGACATCCTCTGCTGGGCGCTCTTCGCCGTCTCGGTGGACCTGCTGCTCGGCTTCACCGGGCTGATGTCCTTCGGGCACGCCGCCTTCTGGGGCACCTCGGCGTACGTGACGGGCCTGGTCGCGATCCACGCGGGCCTGCCCTTCCCGGCGGCCGTGCTGGCCGGCGCGCTCGCCGCGGCGCTGTTGGCGCTGCCGATCGGCTACCTGGCGGTGAAGCGGACCGGCATCTACTTCGCGATGGTCACGCTGGCCTTCGCCCAGCTGGTCTACTACGTGGCCAACGAGTGGCGTTCGGTCACCCGGGGCGAGAACGGCCTGCAGGGTGTGCCCCGGGAGTTCTTCGGGCTGGACCTCACCGACGACTACTACTTCTACTACGCGATCCTGCCGGTCGTGCTGCTCGGCCTGGCCGCCGCCTGGCGGATCGTGCACTCGCCGTTCGGTCGGGTGCTGGTCGGCATCCGCGACAACCCGGCCCGGGCCCGGGCGCTCGGCTATCCGGTGCACCGCTACAAGCTGACCGCGTTCGTGCTCTCCGGCTTCATCGCCGGGCTCGGCGGCGGCCTCTTCGCCGTCGGTCACCGCTTCGTCTCGCTCGACGTGCTGCACTGGACCACCTCCGGCAAGGCGGTCGTCGTCGTGGTGCTCGGCGGCATCGGCACCCTCTGGGGCGGGGTGCTCGGGGCGGCGCTGGTGGTGCGGCTGGAGGACTGGCTGTCGTTCTCCGGATTCGAGGCCGTCGGCCTGGTCACCGGCGGTATCTTCGTCCTGGTCGTCCTGTTGTTCCGCCGGGGCGTCTGGGGCACGGTGGCCGCCCTCGCGCTGCGCTGGGGAGCCGCCCGCCGCAGATGAACTGCGTCGGCGGCGCATCCGGACGCCGCCGTCCCGACGAACCCCCTGGTAGTGATCGTCTACCCGGGGGTACGTCTGGTGTTGACCGAACCGATGCGGGCCGGGGCCGTGGAGACGGCCCGTAAGCGGCTCGTCACCGCCGCCGAGGACCTGGACGGCAGCCGAGTCGCCGCGCAGGTCGTGCAGTCCGCCCATGAGCTGGGCGTGGTGCCGGTCTGGGAGCGGGTCTGCGTCCCGCTGCTGGCCGCCCTGCCGGGGCGTACCCCCGGTGAGATCGCCGTCGAGCACGCCCTGGCCGAGGGGGTCCGGGTGGGGCTGGACGTGCTGCACCGGGAGCCCGGTCGGCAGCTGCCCACCGGGGGCGTCCTGATCGCCGGCGCCGAGCACGAGCAGCACTGTCTGGGCCTGCACGCCCTGGCCGCCGCGCTGCGGGAGCGGGGCCGGGGCTGCCTGCACCTCGGTCCGGCGCTGCCCTGGGCCGCGCTGGCCAGCGCGGTGACGCGGACCGGCCCGCACAGCGTGGTGGTCTGGTCGCAGACCCCGGTCACCGGCCGCGCGCACCGGCTGGCCCGCTTCCGCCGGGACTTCCCGGGGGTACGCGTGCACGGCGCCGGCCCCGGCTGGATCGAACCGCTGCCGCCGCCGTCGGTCCGGCTGACCTCGATGTCCGCCGCCCTCACCGCCCTGCTGGACCGGGGGGAGTGAGCTGGCACACAAACGATACGGATCGGTTCCGTATCGAAAACCTTTCACCTAGGCTCAGCCCCGTTACGAGTCTGCCCCGTTTCGTATTTCGAGGCGGGTGAGCCGGGGGGAGCACCGGACATGGAGCCACACGAGAACACCGGACATCCGAGGAGGTGGGCGATCCTCGGGGTGCTGGTGATCAGCCTCCTCGTGGTCGTCCTCGACAACACCATCCTCAACGTCGCCCTGCGGACCCTCGCCGACCCGGTGCACGGCCTCGGGGCCAGCCAGGGCGAGCTGGAGTGGGCGATCAACTCCTACACGCTGGTCTTCGCCGGGCTGCTGTTCACCTTCGGCGTGCTCGGTGACCGGGCCGGCCGCAAGCGCTTCCTGGTGATCGGCCTGGTCCTCTTCGGGCTGGCGTCACTGCTGTCCGCGTACGCCCAGAGCCCGGCGCAGCTGGTCGGCGCGCGCGCCCTGATGGGCATCGGCGGCGCGGCCATCATGCCGGTCACCCTCTCGATCATCTCCAACGTCTTCGACCCGCGCGAGCGCGGCCGGGCGATCGGCGTCTGGGCCGGGGCCGTCGGCCTCGCCGTGGCGATCGGCCCGATCCTCGGCGGCGCCCTGCTGGAGCACTACTGGTGGGGCTCGGTCTTCCTGATCAACGTGCCGGTGGTGGTGGTCGGCGTGGTGCTGGTCGCCCTGCTGGTGCCGGAGTCCCGCGACCCGCAGCCGGGACGGGTCGACCTGCTCGGCGTGCTGCTCTCGGTGGTCGGCCTGGTGGCGCTCACCTACGGCATCATCGACGGCGGCGAGCACGGCTTCGACCGGCCGGTCGTCTGGCTGGCGATCCTCGGCGGCCTCGCGGTCCTCGGCTGGTTCGTCCGCCACGAACTGCGCAGCGACCACCCCTCGCTGGACGTCCGGCTGTTCCGGATGCCCCGGTTCGCCGCGCCGGTGGCGCTGGTCGGCCTGGTCTTCTTCGCCGCGATGGGCGTGATGTTCTTCAGCTCGTTCTACCTGCAACTGGTCCGGGGCTACCGTCCGCTGGAGACCGGCCTGCTCTTCCTCCCCTTCGCCGCCGCCCAGCTGATCTTCGCGCCGCGCAGCGCGGCGATGGTCCGCCGGTACGGCGGCCGGGCGGTCGCGGCGGTCGGGCTGGCGCTGACCGTGGCGGCGCTGGGCGCGTTCGCCTTCATCGACGCGTCCACCCCGATCTGGGTGGTGCTGGTGTTCTTCTTCCTCCAGGGCGCCGGGATGGCCAACATCATGCCGCCGGCCACCGAATCGATCATGTCGGCGCTGCCCCGGGAGAAGGCCGGCGTCGGCTCGGCGGTCAGCAACACCGTCCGCCAGGTCGCCGGTGCGCTCGGCGTCGCGGTGCTCGGCTCGGTGCTCTCCGCGGTCTACCGCAACGACGTCGCCTCGGCGCTCGCCGGCCTGCCCGCCCCGGCCCGCGAGGCGGCCGACGAGTCCCTCTCCGGCGCGTACGCGGCGGCGGCCCGGCTGGGACCGGCCGGCCCGAAGCTGATCGCGGCGGCCAACGACTCGTTCGTCTCGGCGATGCACTGGGCGGCGGCGCTCAGCGCGGTGGTGGCCACGCTCGGCATCCTCATCGTGCTGCGCTGGATGCCGGGCCGTCCGACGGCCGCGCCGGCACCGGCGCGACCGGAGGTCGAGCCGGAGTTGGCCGGGACCGCCTAGGTTCGGTGACAATGTCTGACATGACTTCCACCGCGGACGAGGCGATCGTGCAGGCCACCCTGGACCTGCTCGCCGAGGGCAGCACCATCGAGGCGCTCTCCATCGAGGCGATCGCCGCCCGGGCCGGCGTGGGCAAGGCCACCATTTACCGACGCTGGTCGGGCAAGGACGCGCTGCTGCTGGACGCGCTGCGCCGGCTCAAGGGCGTCATGCCGCAGCCGGCCGGTCACTCCGTCCGCGACGACCTGGTCCTGCTGGTCGGTGCGGTGGGGCACAACATCGACCCGCGCGCCGCCAAGATCATGCCGTGCCTGGTGCCCGAGGTGAACCGCAGCCCGGACCACTTCCAGCTCTATCAGAACATCATCGCGCCCCGGCGGAAGCTGATGCGCGAGGTGCTCCAGCGCGGCGTCACCACCGGCGAGCTGCGCGCCGACCTCGACATCGAGCTGGTCATGGCGATGCTGACCAGCCCGATGCTGATCCAGCGGATGCTGCGCTGGCACCCCGAGCTGGACGACCGGGTGCTGCCCGAGCGGATCGTGGACACCATCCTGGACGGCGTCCGCGCCCCCTGACGCCGGTCAGGCCGGGGGCGTCCGCAGCCGGTGCAGCCGCAGCGCGAGCTGGACCTCCAGCGCCCGCTCCGGTCTCTGCCAGTCCCCGCCGAGCAGCTGGCCGACCCGCTCCAGTCGCTGGGTCACCGTGTTGACGTGCACGTGCAGCAGCTCCGCCGCCCGCGCCAGGCTGCCACCCACCCCGAAGTACGCCTCCAGCGTCTTCACCAGGGCGGTGCCCCGCCGGGCGTCGTAGTCGACCACCGGCCCCACCGTGGCGGTGAGGAAACGCTCCACGTCCCGGTCGCCCGAGTCGCCGACCGCCCCCAGCAGCAGCCCCACGAAGCCCAGCTCGGCGGTGCTCGCCCCCTGCCCGGAACGGCCCAGCGCACCCAGCGCGGTCAGGCAGCGCTCCGCCTCGACGAAGGTCGTCGCCAGCGACGCCGGACCGCTCGCCGGTCCGCTCGCCCCGGCGGTCACCGGGCGGCCGGTCACCCGGGACAGGTCGCGGGCCACCGCCCGCGCGCTGCCGCCCGCGTCCCGACCGGGCAGCATCAGCACCACCCGGCCGTCCCGGGCCGCCGCCAGGCCACCTCGGGTCGAGGCGTACGTGGTGGCCCAGGAGAGCACCCGCTGCCGGGCCGAGCCGGTCGCCGCGATCGCGTCGTCGCCGACCGCCACCAGCACGCACGGGGCGTCCAGGTCCACGCCGAGCCGACGGGCCCGGCTGCGCAGCGCGTCGGTGTCCCGCAGCGGCCGGGCGATCAGGTCGTCCAGCAGCTCGCCCCGGACCCGCCCCTCCGCCTCGGCGACGGTCCGGCGGAACAACAGCAGCAGCGCGGTGACCAGCGCCGCCCGCTCCAGGATCCGCTGGTCGGCGTCGACCAGCTCGCCGTCCGGGCGCAGCACCAGGGCGCCCAGGTTCTCCGCCCCGGCGACCACCGCCGCGTACCAGAGCGGACCCCGCGCCACGCTGCGCCCCTCGGTACGCGACGCGGCCACCGCTTCCACCATGTCCGCCCGGTCCGGCTCCTCGATCTGCCCGACCCGGGCCAGCTGGCGTCCCTCGGCGTCCAACGCCAGCAGCGCCCCGCCCAGCACGTCGGTGACCGCCGACGCGACGTCCTCCACCCCGCCGCCGCGCAGCACCAGCGCCGTCATCCGGTCGTGCGCCGCGGCGGCCCGCTCCACCGAGCTGCTATGCGCCCGGATGGTGGTGTTCGCCGCGGAGAGCTCGGCCAGCGCCGAGCGGGTCTCGGCCAGCAGCCGCGCGGTGTCGATCGCCACCGCCGCGTGCGCGGCGAGGGACACCAGCAGCGACACCTCCTCGCGGGCGAACGGCCGGGCCGACCGGTTCGCCGCGTAGAGCACGCCGATCACGCTGGAGCCGAGCCGCAGCGGCACCCCCAGGATGGCCACCAGGCCCTCCTCGCCGACCCCGCCGTCGATCTCCCCGGTGTGCCGGAACCGCTCGTCCTCCTGATAGTTCGAGGTGACGTACGGGGTGCCGGTCTGGGCCACCAGGCCACCGAGGCCGTCGCCCATCTCCAGCCGCAGCCGCTGGAACCGGGCCGAGATCGAGCCGTCGGTGACCCGCATGTAGGTGTCGCCGCGCTCCTCGTCGTTGAGCGTCATGTACGCCACGTCGGTGCCGAGCAGGTTGCGGGCCCGGTGCACGATCGCCCGCAGCACGTCGTCCAGGTCCCGCAGCCCGGCCAGGTCGCTGGCCGTGTCGTAGAGGCCGGACAGTTCGGTCTCCCGGCGGCGGCGGCGCTCCAGCAGCGCGCGGACCCGTAGCGCCACCACCTTCGCCTGCTCCAGCTCGGCCAGGCGTTCGGCCGGCAGGCCGGCGGCCCGGGCGGCGACCAGCGGACCCTCGAACTCGACCGCGGCGGCCTCCCGGGCCAGCAGTTCCAGGAACTCCACCGGCGACGACATGAGCGACATTGTGCGCGCGGCCACTAGTTGGCCGTCCAGCCCCCGTCGAGGGCGATCGAGGCGCCGGTGATGAAGGCCGCCGGTGGGGAGCACAGGTACGCCACCAGTTCCGCCACCTCCGCCGGCTCGATCAGCCGTTTGATCGCCGCCCGAGCCAGCATGATCTTCTCGACCACCTCGTCCTCGCCGATGCCGTGGCTGGCCGCCTGGTCGGCGATCTGGCTCTCCACCAGCGCCGTGCGCACGTACGCCGGATTGATGCAGTTGGCGGTCACGCCGTGCGCGGCGCCCTCCAGGGCGACCACCTTCGACAGCCCCTCCAAGGCGTGCTTGGCCGACACGTACGCCGCCTTGTACGGCGAGGCGCGCAGCCCGTGCACCGAGGAGATGTTGACGATGCGGCCCCAGCCCTGCGCGTACATGTACGGCAGCGCCCGCCGCACGAGCAGGAACGGCGCCTCCACCATCACCCGCTGGATGTACTCGAAGCGCTCCACCGGAAAGTCCTGCACCGGGGCGACGTGCTGGAGCCCGGCGTTGTTGACCACGATGTCCACCTCGGCGTCGAGCCGGTCCACCGCGGCCGGGTCGGCCAGGTCGACCCCCTCGGCCCGGCCCCCCGCCTCGGCGGCGACCGCCTTCGCCGCCTCGGTGTTCCGGTCCACCACCAGCACCGCCGCGCCGGCCGCCGCCAGCCGCAGGGCACAGGCCCGGCCGATGCCGCTGCCACCACCGGTCACCAGGGCGCTACGACCGGAGAGGTCGAGGCGTACGACGTGGGGGACCGCCACGGGTTCTGCCGTCATGGCGCAAGAAGTTACGAGCTGTGTGGCCGGCGGCACATGGGGCGGCGACACATACTCGGCACCCGGAGTGTGTGGCGCGGGTCGCGGCCGGCGAGGGTCGGCGTGTCCGCCGGGGCCTCCGTCGGAGTGGACCAGTAGGGTGTCGAACACACGTACTGCTGGCGGCTCGGGGAGGAGGCGGCGTGCGCGTGCTCGGCGTCGACCCGGGACTGACCCGGTGCGGGGTCGGCGTGGTCGAGGGCGTGCCGGGCCGGCCCTGCACGCTGATCGCCTACTACGTCGTCTACACCGACCCGGGCGACGAGCTGCCGCTGCGCCTGCTGCACCTGGACCGCTCGCTGACCGAGCTGGTCGCCGAGCACCGGCCCGACGCGGTCGCCGTGGAGCGGGTGTTCAGCCAGCACAACGTCCGCACGGTGATGGGCACCGCCCAGGCCAGCGGCATCGCGGTGCTCGCCGGGGCACGCGCCGGGCTGCCCGTGCAGACGTACACGCCGAGCGAGGTGAAGGCGGCGGTGACCGGTTCCGGTCAGGCCGACAAGAAGCAGATGACGACCATGGTGACCCGGCTGCTGCGGCTGCCGGAGCCGCCCAAGCCGGCCGACGCCGCCGACGCGCTGGCGCTGGCCATCTGCCACGTGTGGCGGGGCGGCACCCGGTCCAAGCTGGCCGTCGCCGCGGAGCGGGCCCGACGAGGAGGAGCACGATGATCGCCAGCGTGCGCGGCACGGTGACCGCGACCGGTCCGGACCACGCGGTGGTGGAGGTCGGCGGGATCGGCCTGGCGGTGCAGTGCGCCCCCGGCACCCTCGCCGAGCTGCGGGTCGGCCAGCCGGCCCGGCTCGCCACCAGCCTGGTCGTCCGGGAGGACTCGCTCACCCTCTACGGCTTCGCCGACGACGACGCCAAGCAGCTGTTCGAGCTGCTCCAGACCGCCAGCGGGGTCGGCCCCCGGCTGGCCCAGGCGGTGCTCGCCGTGCACACCCCGGACGCGGTCCGCAAGGCCATCGCCAACGCCGACACCGCCGCGCTGACCCGGGTGCCGGGGATCGGCAAGAAGGGCGCGGAACGCCTGGTGCTGGAGCTGCGCGACCGGATCGGCCCGGTGCCGATCGGTCCGGACGGGGCGGCCGGGGTGACCGGCGGCGCCTGGCCGGAACAGGTCCGTCAGGCACTGGTCGGGCTCGGCTGGACGAGCGCCCAGGCGGAGCAGGCGGTGGCCGCCGTCGCCGAGACCGTCGACGGCGAGACCCCGCCCGTGCCGGTCCTGCTCAAGCAGGCCATCCGCCTCCTGGGCCGCACCCGATGACGGGGGAGAACCTGGTCTCGGCGTACGTCAACGACGCGGAACTGGACGCGGAGGCCAGCGTCCGCCCCAAGCGGCTCGAGGAGTTCATCGCCCAGCACCGGGTCCGCGACCAGCTCGACCTGCTGCTCAAGGGCGCGATGCGGCGCGGCTCCCCGCCCGACCACATTCTTCTCTCAGGGCCGCCTGGCCTCGGCAAGACGACGTTGGCCAATATCGTGGCGGCCGAGCTGGGGTCCGGGATCCGGGTGACCAGTGGCCCGGCGATCGAGCGGTCCGGTGACCTGGCGGCCATCCTGACCAGTCTCGCCGAGGGCGACGTCCTGTTCATTGACGAGATCCACCGGATCGCCAAGCCGGCGGAGGAGCTGCTCTACAGCGCGATGGAGGACTTCCGGGTCGACGTGATCGTCGGCAAGGGGCCGGGTGCCACCGCGATCCCGTTGGACGTGGAGCCGTTCACCCTGGTCGGCGCGACCACCCGGTCCGGCCTGCTGACCGGGCCGATGCGCGACCGCTTCGGCTTCGTCGCCCACCTCGACTTCTACGCCCCGGCCGACCTGGAGGCGCTGCTGCGCCGCTCGGCCCGGATCCTCGGGGTGCCGATCACCGACGAGGGCGCGGTGGAGATCGCCGGTCGCTCCCGGGGGACGCCCCGGATCGCCAACCGGCTGCTGCGCCGGGTCCGCGACTACGCCGAGGTCCGGGCCGACGGGGTGGTCACCCTGGAGACCGCCCGCGCCGCCCTCACCGTGTACGACGTCGACGCCCTCGGCCTGGACCGGCTGGACCGGGCGGTGCTGACCGCCCTGGTCGACTCGTTCCGGGGTGGACCGGTGGGGCTCTCCACCCTGGCCGTGGCGGTGGGGGAGCAGCCGGACACGGTGGAGGAGGTCTGTGAGCCGTTCCTGGTCCGGGCGGGGCTGCTCGCCCGGACGCCGCGTGGCCGGGTGGCGACGGAGGCTGCCTGGCGCCATCTGGGGCGTACCCCACCGAATGGTACATTTGGCACTGACGCCCCTTCCGTGCCCGATCTGTTCTCCGCACCACCCGATCAGCCGTGATCCGAACGTGATCTGGGTCGCATTCGGTCTTCTCAGGTGCAGGGATTAGACTTCGCCGCGGTCTGTACAGGACGTGAGAATCCGCCTCCGCTCCGGTGCCCTCGGGTCAGGTGCGGAGGCCAATGGGAAGGTCGACAACCGTGCATAACCTTGCAGCGGGTGGCGGAGGAGCCGGCGGCCTGACGCCGATCCTGATGATCGCTCTGCTCTTCGGCGTCATGTACTTCATGATGATCCGCCCTCAGCAGAAGCGCCGCCGCGAGGCCGAGCAGATGCAGTCCACCCTCTCCCCGGGTGACGAGGTCGTCACCATCGGCGGCCTGTACGGCACGGTCACCGGCGTGGACGACGACACCGTCCTGCTCGAGGTCGCCCCCGGCGTGCAGACCCGGTACGCCCGTCCGGCCATCGCCCGGGTGGTCAACCAGGCCGAGCGCCCCGAGACCACCGAGTCGCTCACCGAGGACGCCGAGGTCGTCAAGGAGTGACCGCCGGCCCGGACGGGGCAGCGGATTGATGCGTACAAGTGGATAGTTGGGTCGGCGCCGGACGCCGACACGTGCCACCTCCCCCCGACGCCGCCGCGTCGTGACCCGGAGGGCGTGTCGGCCGGGGCGTCGACCCGCCAGAGCAGTCGGCCGGAGATCCCCGGCCCGACATTCGTCGCCGCTGGCAGCAGCGGCGCGACCGTACAGGGAGACAGGACAGCCGTGGCACCACCTCAGGGACAGATGCGCCCCGGACGGCAGCTCGCCGTGCTCGGGTTCATCTTCGTCGTCCTCTATCTTTTGGTGTTCTTCTCGGGCGGCGCCAGTGGTGGCTGGAAGGACCGGCTGGAGCCGCGGCTCGGCCTGGACCTGATCGGCGGCACCCGGGTAGCGCTCGAGGCCACCAACAGCCTGGACGGCAAGCCGCCGACGGCCGCCAACCTCGAGGAGGCGCGTCAGATCATCGAGAGCCGGGTCAACGGCTACGGCGTGGCCGAGGCCGAGGTGGTCACCGAGGGCAACCGGAACATCGTCATCTCCCTGCCCGGTGAGAACCGGGACCTGACCGACGTGGGCAGCGCCGCCGAGCTGCGCTTCCGCAAGGTGCTGAAGGCGACCGACGGCAGCGGCGCGACCGCCCCGCCGGCCCCCGCCCCCAGCGCCACCCCGGCCCCGTCCGGCAGTGCGGCCCCGAAGCCCTCCGGCAGTGCGGCCCCGAAGCCCTCGGGCAGCGCGGCCCCGAAGCCGTCGGCCAGCACGGGCGCCAAGGTCACCGCCTCGCCGAGCGCCGGTGGTCAGGGCGGCATGGCCCCGACGCCGAGCGCCAGCGCCGCCGCCCCGACCCCGTCGGCCTCGCCGAGCGCCGCCGCGCCGTCGCCGAGCACCAGCGCCGCGCCGGTGCCGCAGGGCATCGAGGAGCAGCGCAAGGCCGTGCAGCAGAAGGTCGGCCCGGCCGCCTGGGCCGCCGCGAGCGCCCTGCAGGCCCCGGCCGACCCGTCGCAGGCCGCGCAGCTCAAGGCCTTCAGCACCCTCTCCCCGCAGGAGGTCGCGGTGCTGTCGCCGGAGATGCAGTTCAACGTCCCGACGATCAGCTGCGCCCAGCTCGACAAGCGGCCGGCGGCGTCGATCAAGGACCCGAAGCAGAAGGCGGTCGCCTGCGAGAGCGGCGCGAAGTACCTGCTCGACGTGGCCAAGGTCGCCGGCACCGACGTCAAGAACGCCTCCGCGCAGCTCGACCAGACCAGCTCCTGGGTGGTCAGCCTCCAGTTCAAGAGCGACGGCCAGGAGAAGTGGACCAACCTGACCAAGGAGGCGTTCAACAACACCGGCCAGGCCTGTGACCAGAGCGCCCTCGGGCAGGACGGCAAGTGCCGGGTCGCCGTGGTGCTGGACAACAAGATCGTCTCGTCGCCGGAGATCCAGGGCGTGCTGACCGGCGACTCCCAGATCACCGGCAACTTCGACAACAAGACCGCCAACGCGCTGGCCAGCCAGCTGCGCTACGGCGCCCTGCCGGTGACCTTCGTGCAGCAGGAGCAGCAGAACGTGACGGCGACGCTGGGCGACAGCCAGCTGCGGGCCGGTCTGCTCGCCGCCGGCATCGGCATGCTGCTGGTCATCATCTACTCGTTCTTCTACTACCGGCTGCTGGGCTCGGTGATCTTCCTGAGCCTGGTGCTCTCCGGGCTGCTGGTCTTCGGCGCCCTGGTGGTGCTCGGCCGGTCGATCGGCTTCACCCTCACCCTCGCCGGCATCGCCGGCATGATCGTCTCACTCGGTGTCGCGGCGGACTCCTTCGTCATCTACTTCGAGCGGCTCAAGGACGAGATCCGCGAGGGTCGCAGCCCGCGCAGTGCCGTGCCGCGCGCCTGGGTCCGCGCCCGCCGGACGATCATCTCGGCGAACGCGATCACCCTGATGTCCGCCGTGGTGCTCTACATCGTCTCGGTCGGCACGGTGAAGGGCTTCGCCTTCGCGCTCGGCCTGGCGACGGTGCTGGACCTGGTGGTCGTCTTCCTCTTCCGTCACCCGATCATGACGATGTTCGCCAGTACCCGGGCGTTCCTGTCCCCACGGGTCAGCGGTCTCGGCCGGGCCCTGCCGGCCCGGTCGACCGAGCAGGCCGCCGCTCGCAACCCGCGCGTCGTCAAGGAGGCCTGAGATGGCTAAGAGTGGTCTGGCGTCCCGGCTCTACCGGGGCGAGGCCGATCTCAACATCGTCGGCCGGCGCAAGCTGTGGTTCGCCGTCGCCGGGGTGCTGGCCCTGATCGCGGTGCTGAGCTTCGCGATCCGGGGCTTCAGCCTCGGCATCGAGTTCGCCGGTGGCAACTCGCTCGTCGTGCCGGCCAGCGTCGGCACCCTCGACGACACCGAGCGGCAGGTGAACGACATCCTGGCGGCCAAGGGCGGCGGCGTGCAGGTGGCCACCGCGCAGAAGGTCGGCGGGACCAACGGCGACTCGTACGAGATGCGCACCCCGGAGCTGACGCCCACCCAGGCGAACGACGTGAAGACCGCGATCGCCGACAAGTTCGGCATCCCGTTCAGCCAGGTCGGTGGGAACCAGGTCAGCGCGTCGTTCGGCAGCCAGGTGACCGAGCGTGCGCTGCTCGGTCTGCTGATCTTCATCGCGGTGGTGGCGGTCTATCTGATCCTGCGCTTCGAGTGGCGGATGGCCGTCGCCGCGATCACCTCGCTCTTCATGAACCTGATCCTCACCGCCGGCATCTACTCGCTGGTCGGCTTCGAGGTCACCCCGTCGACGATCATCGGTTTCCTCACCATCCTGGGCTTCGCCCTCTATGACGTGGTGGTGGTCTTCGACAAGGTTCAGGAGAACACCCGCGGCATCACCGCGAACAACAACCTCACCTACGGCGAGGCGGCCAACCTGGCGCTGAACCAGAGCCTGATGCGGTCGCTGAACACCTCGGTGGTCGCCCTGCTCCCGGTCGGCGGTCTGCTCTTCATCGGTGCCGGTCTGCTCGGCGCGGGCACCCTGAAGGACCTCGGCCTGGTGCTCTTCGTCGGTATGGCGGTGGCGTTCCTGACCTCCATCCTGCTGGCCACGCCGCTGCTGGTGCTGCTGAAGAACCAGGACCCGCGGATCAGCGCGCACCACAAGCGGGTGCTGGCCCGCCGGGGTGCGATCGCCCGCGGTGAGCTGACGCCGAAGGGTGCGCCACGGGCCGCCACGGTCACCGACGAGCCCATCGACCCGGAGGCGGCGGCGCTGGCCGGCGCCGCGCCGAAGGTCGGTTCCCGGCCGGTCGGCAAGCGCCCGACGGCGACCCGGGGCGGACGCCCGAGTGGTGGCGGAAACCGCCCGGGCGGCGCGAAGCGGCGCTGACCAGGACCGGGCAGACCCGGTCGCGAGCAATGTGACGGCGTCCTTCATGCTGTGCGAGCAGCATGGAGGACGCCGTCGTCGTACGAAGGGGAACGGAAGCGCCGTGACGGAGACCCACAGCACCGGGGTACGCGGAGACAGTGGCATCGAGGTCGCCCAACTGGTGGCGAGCCGGGTGCTGGACGTGCCGGACTTCCCGAAGCCCGGGGTCATGTTCAAGGACCTGATGCCGCTCTTCGCCGACGGCGAGGTGTTCCGTCAGGTGATCGACGGGATCATCGCCCACCACGGTCGGGACTCATTCGACGCGGTGGTCGGCATCGAGGCCCGGGGCTTCGTGATCGCCGCCGCCATCGCGTACGCCACGGGTGTCGGCGTGGTGCCGGTGCGCAAGGCCGGCAAGCTGCCCCGCCCGGCGTACTCGGCCTCCTACGCGCTGGAGTACGGCGAGGCGACGCTGGAGGTGCACCAGGACGCGTTCACGGCCGGGCACCGGGTGCTGGTGGTGGACGACGTGCTGGCCACCGGAGGCACCGCCGAGGCGACCCTCGACCTGGTGGAGCGGGCCGGCGGCACGGTGTCCGGGTTCACCGTCCTGCTGGAGCTGGGCTTCCTCTCCGGCCGGAAGCGGCTCGCCCCGCGCCCGGTCCATGCCCTGCTGACCGTTTGATACCGGACCCGTCGAGCGGACCCGGTGGGGACCGTCCGGCGGAGCGGCAGGGCACCCTGCGTACGGGTAGCATTGCCCTTTGCTGACCGGGCGGCCACCGCCCGGCGGCGCGGAACAACACCGGCCCCCGGGTCGGTTGGACGGAACGTCGGCCAGACGGTCGGCGCGTTCCCGGCGAGCGGTGAGGAGGCCGGTGTCCCACGATGTCGTCCCTCCGGTGGAGGGCACGGTGCACCCGACAGGCGACGCGGACGGCTCGGTGACCGAGCGGAGCGGCAACCCGCCGGCCCGGGTGACGGGCGCCGGCGACGGCGTCGCCCCCGAGGTGGCGGCGGACGGCGGGTCGTCCTCGGACGACCAGGTCGTGGTGCCGTTCCCCGGTGATCCGGCGGTGGATCCCTCGCCCAGCGGTGGCTTCGCCCTGTCCAACGCGCCCACCGGCCGGCGCGTCCGGGCCCGGTTGGCGCGGTTCAACGCCCCGTGGCAGACGTCGCAGGTCAGCGAGGTGCTGGAGCCGCTGATCGCGACGCACCGGGAGAACCACCCGAAGGCCGACGCCAAGCTGTTGCAGCGGGCGTTCGACACCGCGGCGCGCTGGCACTCCGGTCAGTACCGCAAGTCCGGTGACCCGTACATCACCCACCCGCTGGCGGTGGCCACGATCCTGGGCAACCTGGGCATGGACACCACCACCCTGGTCGCCGCGCTGCTGCACGACACCATCGAGGACACCGAATACACCCTGGACCAGATGCGGGCCGACTTCGGCCCCGAGGTGACCCTCCTGGTCGACGGCGTGACGAAGCTGGACAAGGTCAAGCTCGGTGACGCGGCCAAGGCGGAGACCATCCGCAAGATGGTCGTGGCGATGGCCAAGGACCCCCGGGTGCTGGTGATCAAGCTGGCCGACCGGCTGCACAACATGCGTACCCTCACCTTCCTGCCCCGCCCCAAGCAGGAGCAGAAGGCGAAGGAGACGCTGGAGATCCTCGCGCCCCTCGCGCACCGCCTGGGTATGAACACGATCAAGTGGGAGCTGGAGGATCTCGCCTTCGGCACCCTGTTCCCCAAGCGGTACGAGGAGATCAACCGGCTGATCGGGGAGCACCAGCCGCAGCGGGAGGCGCTGCTGCGCCAGGTCACCCAGAAGGTCTCGACGGACCTGAAGGCCGCCAAGATCAAGGCGGAGACCACCGGCCGGCCGAAGCACCTCTACTCGATCTACCAGAAGATGATCGTGCGGGGGCGCGACTTCAACGACATCTACGACCTGGTCGGGGTGCGGATCCTGGTCGACACGGTGCGGGACTGCTACGCGGCGCTGGGCGTGATCCACGCCAACTGGCAGCCGGTGCCGGGCCGGTTCAAGGACTACATCGCGATGCCCAAGTTCAACATGTACCAGTCGTTGCACACGACGGTCATCGGGCCCACCGGCAAGCCGGTGGAGATGCAGATCCGCACGTACGCGATGCACCGCACCGCCGAGTTCGGCATCGCCGCGCACTGGAAGTACAAGGAGCACAAGGGCACCCAGATCGTCGGGCCGCCCGCGCACATCGACGAGATGACCTGGCTGCGGCAGCTGCTGGACTGGCAGCGGGAGGCGGCCGACCCGAGCGAGTTCCTCGACGCGCTGCGCTTCGACCTGTCCAGCCAGGAGGTGTACGTCTTCACCCCGAAGGGTGACGTCATCCCGCTGCCGACCGGGTCGACGCCGGTGGACTTCGCGTACGCGGTGCACACCGAGGTCGGGCACAAGTGCATCGGCGCGCGGGTCAACGGCAAGCTGGTACCGCTGGAGTCGACGCTCTCCAACGGCGACGTGATCGAGATCTTCACCTCGAAGTCCGACACGGCCGGCCCGACGCAGGACTGGCTGGGCTTCGTCAAGAGCCCCCGCGCCCGCACCAAGATCCGTCAGTACTTCAACAAGGAGCGGCGCGAGGAGGCGATCGAGGCCGGCAAGGACGCGATCGTCAAGGCGATGCGCAAGCAGGGCATGCCCCTGCAGCGGATGCTCACCTCCGACAACCTGATGGCGATCGCCCGGGACCTGCACCTGGCCGACGTCGCCTCGCTCTACGCGGCGGTCGGCGACAGCCAGGTGTCCGCCCAGTCCGTGGTGCAGAAGCTGATGGCCACCTACGGGGGCGAGGAGGGCGCGGCGGAGGACATCGCCGAGACCGCCGTCGCCACCCGGCCGCCGCGCAGCCGGCAGAACAGCAGCGACCCCGGCGTGGTGGTCCGCGGCGTCAGCGACGTCTGGATCAAGCTGGCCCGCTGCTGCACCCCGGTCCCGCCGGACAGCGTCTTCGGCTTCGTCACCCGCTCCGGCGGGGTGAGCGTGCACCGGGACGACTGCGCCAACGCCGAGGACCTGCGGGCCCAGGCCGAGCGGGTGGTGGAGGTCAGCTGGAAGCTCACCTCGGCCTCGACGTTCCTGGTCGCCATCCAGGTCGAGGCGCTGGACCGGCACAAGCTGCTGGCGGACGTGACGCGGGTGCTGTCGGAGGAGCGGGTGAACATCCTCTCCGCCACCGTCACCACCACCCGGGACCGGGTGGCGGTGAGCCGGTTCAGCTTCGAGATGGCCGACCCGAAGCACCTGGGGCACCTGCTCGCGGCGGTCCGCAAGGTCGACGGGGTCTTCGACGCGTACCGGGTCACCTCGGGCGCCTGAGGCACGGACACGGAAGCGCCCGCCGGCTGAGCCGGCGGGCGCTTCGTCGTACGGGGTGGGTCAGCCCTGGATGTCGCTCATCGTCAGCTTCTTGATGACGACCTCCTTCTTCGGGTGCCCATCGCCCTTCTGGTTCACGTCGTCGCTACCGGCCGCGGCAACCTGCTTCACCAGGTCCAGGCCGCCGGTGATCTTGCCGAGCACGGTGTAGTTCGGGTCGAGCTGCGAGTCGCCGTAGACGATGAAGAACTGGCTGCCGGTGGTGCCCGGATCCTGCGTCTTGGCCATCGCGATCACGCCCTCCGGATAGGCGGGGCGCTGGTCGGTGGGCAGGTTCTCCTCCGCCATCCGGTAGCTCGGGCCGCCGGTGCCGTCGGTCTTCCGCCAGCCCTTACCGGTGACGCTCGGGTCGCCGCACTGCAGCACCTTGATGCCCTCGGTGACGAGCCGATGGCACTTGGTGTTGTCGAAGAAGCCCTTGCTGGCCAGGTGGGTGAAGCTGCCGGCGGTGCAGGGCACCTTGCTGCGGTCGATCTTCGCGGTGATCGGGCCCAGGTTGGTGTCGATCGTCATCGTCTGGGTGCCGGTGTCGGACTGCTGGCCGGGCGGCAGGCCGACGTCCTTGGTCTGCGGGGTCTTGCCCTGCGCGGACAGCTCGGTGTAGGAGCACTGCGCGAAGGCCCCGTCCGGGCCGGCGGCGTTCTGCTTCTTGTCGTCGCCGCCGAGCGCGGTGGCGAGCCAGACGGTGCCGGCGACCACGAGCAGCAGGACCGCGCCGGCCCCGACGATCGCCTGGGTCTGCCGGCGCTTGCGGGCCTTGGCCGCGCGTTCGGCCATCTCCCGCTCGAGGCGGGCTCGCGCCGCCGCGCGCTGCCGCTCTCTCGTGGTCGTCACGTCGCTCCTCCTGGACTGTCTCGCCGCGCGGGCGCTGCGGTGGGTGGGTGGGCCGGATCAGCCGGCGCTGGGGCTGGCCGACGGCGCGGTGGACGCGCTGCCGGCGGCCGGGGTGCCGGCCACCTCGCCGACGGTGAGGCTCTTGATCACCACGTCGGTCTTCGGCTTGACCTTGGCCCCGCTCCCATTGTCCACGGTCGGCAGGGCACCGATCTTCTCCAGCACGTCCAGGCCGGCCGTGACCTTGCCGATCACCGGGTAGGCCGGCTTGGCCGGGTTGAAGTCCTTGAAGAAGAGCAGGAACTGGCTGCCGTTGGCGCCCGGCGGGTTGGCGACCATGGCCACCGTGCCCTTCGGGTACGCCACCTTGCCGGACCCGCTCGGCACCGGCACGGGGACGTTCTCGTCGTAGAACGAGTAGGTGGGGCCGCCGAGGCCGGTGCCGCTGGGGTCGCCGCAGTGCAGCGCGCCCTCGGCGGTGATCTCGTGGCACTTGGTGTTGTCGAAGAACGAGCGGCTGGCCAGGTGGGCGATGCTCGCCCCGGCGCACGGGGCGGTGGCGAGGTTCAGCGTGGCGGTGATCGGGGCGCCCTGGTCGGTGGTGATCGTCATCGGCCGGGTGCCGGAGGTGGGCAGGCCGGTGGTGGCCGGGGTGCCGACGTCCTTGAGGTTGGTGTTGGCGCCGCTGTCCTGCGGGGTCCACACGCAGACGTCCTCGGCGGCCTTCTTCTCCGGGTCGGCGTCGAACGCGCCGAGCGCCCACGCGGAGCCGAGCGCGATCAGCGCCAGCACGAGGGCGGCGCCGACGCCGGCCTGGATCTGCCGCCGCCGCTTCGTCGCCGCGGCCCGCCGGGCGAGCTGCCGGTCGAGCTTGGCACGCGCCAGTTTGCGCGCCCGGTCCCTGCTGGAAGCCACCCGTGCTCCCCTTCCTCTACCCTGGTCGTCGCCGGCGTCGGGCGTCCTCCGCCCGTCGGGCGGCAGGTGCGCCACGCCACACGCCCGCCAGAGTGTACGGGTACCGGCTGGAAAAGTGGTGTACGAGGTCCGGCCTGGGTTTATCGGGCGGTGTCACTGTGCCTGTCGGGGCCGGCGGGACGGCTGGGTCGGCGAAATCCGTTCGGCCGGGCGGCTAGGCTGACCGGGACGGCTCGACGGAAGGGGGCGGACGTGCTCGTGGCCGGCTTTCCCGCGGACGCCTTCGGCACCAACTGTTACGTGGTGGCGACGGCGCCGGGGGAGCAGTGCGTGGTGGTCGACCCCGGCATCGGGGTCCTCGACCGGCTCGACGCCGTGCTCGCCGAACACCGCCTGCATCCGGCCGCCGTGCTGCTCACCCACGGGCACCTCGACCACACCTTCTCGGTGGCGCCGGTCTGCGGCGCGCGGGGCATCCCGGCGTACGTCCACCCGGACGACCGGGAGCTGCTGGCCGACCCGTCGAAGGCGCTCTCGATGGACCTCACCGCGCTCTTCGGTGGCCGGCTGCCCTACACCGAGCCGGACGACGTCGCCGAGCTGACCGACGGCGCCACTTTGGCCCTGGCCGGCCTGGAGATCACCGTCGACCACGCCCCCGGCCATACCGGCGGGTCGGTGCTGTTCCGGTTGCCCGGCGCCGGCTCGCCCTGGGAGGCCGAGCAGCTCTGCCTCTCCGGTGACGTGCTCTTCGCCGGCTCGATCGGCCGCACCGACCTGCCGGGCGGCAGCATGCCCCGGATGCTGTCCAGCCTGCGGGAGAAGGTCCTCCCGCTGGCCGACGACACCGTCGTCCTGCCCGGCCACGGCCCCGCGACCACCATCGGCCGCGAGCGCGCGACCAACCCGTACCTCCGTGAGGTGGCGGGGACCGGCGGCGCGCGCCCGGCGCCCACCCGCGGCCTCTGACCGCCGCGACCACGACGGCCCGCGCGGACCGCGCGGGATCAAGGAGTACGCCATGAGCAAGCCCACGCCCATCTCCGGCTTCCCGGAGTGGACGCCCGCCCAGCGGATGATCGAGCAGTTCGTCCTCGACCGGATCCGCGGCACCTTCGAGCTGTACGGTTTCGCCCCCCTGGAGACCCGCTCGGTCGAGCCGCTGGACCAGTTGCTGCGCAAGGGGGAGACCTCGAAGGAGGTCTACCTGCTGCGCCGGTTGCAGGCCGACGCGGAGGGCCCGGCCGGCGACGACGCGCTCGGGTTGCACTTCGACCTGACCGTGCCGTTCGCCCGGTACGTGCTGGAGAACGCCGGCAAGCTCCAGTTCCCGTTCCGGCGCTACCAGATCCAGAAGGTCTGGCGGGGTGAGCGCCCGCAGGAGGGGCGGTACCGGGAGTTCCTCCAGGCCGACATCGACATCGTCGACCGGGACACCCTGCCGGCCCACTACGAGGCGGAGATGCCGCTGGTGATCGGGGACGCGCTGCGTGCGCTGCCGATCCCGCCGGTGCGGATCCAGGTGAACAACCGCAAGATCTGCGAGGGCTTCTACCGGGGCGTCGGGATCGACGACCCGGCGGCGGCGCTGCGCGCGGTGGACAAGCTCGACAAGATCGGCCCGGCGAAGGTGGCCGAGCTGCTCGGCGAGACCGCCGGGGCGACCGAGGCGCAGGCCAAGGCGGCCCTGGCGTTGGCCGAGATCTCCGCGCCGGACGCCTCCTTCGCCGACGCGGTACGCGCCCTCGGGGTGAGCGATCCGCTCCTCGACGAGGGGCTCGCCGAGCTGGTGGCGGTGATGGAGACGGCGGTCGCGCACTCGCCCGGGCTCTGCGTCGCCGACCTGCGGATCGCCCGCGGCCTGGACTACTACACCGGCACCGTCTACGAGACGCAGATGGTGGGCTACGAGCGGTTCGGCTCGATCTGCTCCGGCGGCCGGTACGACAACCTGGCCAGCTCCGGCGCCGTCTCGTTCCCCGGGGTGGGCATCTCGATCGGGGTGACCCGCCTGCTCGGTCTGCTCTTCGGCGCCGAGGCGCTGACGGTCTCCCGGAGCGTGCCGACCTGCGTGCTGGTCGCCGTCACGACCGAGGAGGAGCGGGCGGCCAGCAACCGGGTCGCGGAGGCGCTGCGCTCCCGGGGGGTGCCGACCGAGGTGTCGCCGAGCGCCGCGAAGTTCGGCAAGCAGATCCGGTACGCCGAGCGGCGCGGCATCCCGTACGTCTGGTTCCCGGGCACCGACGGCGACCAGGTGAAGGACATCCGCTCCGGGGAGCAGGTCGCCGCGGCGGCGGGGGAGTGGATGCCGCCCCGGGCGGACCTGAAGCCGCTGGTCAGCTGAGCTATTACTCGCGCGTACGGCCGCGGGGCCCTACGGTGGCGTAAGTTACGCCACCGTAGGGAGGCCCCTGTGACCGCACTGAGCCAGACCGCGCTGCTCCTGGAACTCGAACCCGTCGTCGCCACGAACCTCGACCGGCACCTGACGATGGCCAAGGAGTGGTTCCCGCACGAGTACGTCCCGTGGAGCGAGGGTCGCACCTTCGACGGCCCGCTCGGCGGTACGCCCTGGGCGGAGGACGACTCGACCATCCCCGACGTGGCCCGTACCGCGCTGATCGTGAACCTGCTCACCGAGGACAACCTGCCCTCGTACCACCACGAGATCGCGACGCTCTTCGGGCGGGACGGGGCGTGGGGGACCTGGGTGCACCGGTGGACCGCCGAGGAGGGGCGGCACGGCACCGCGATCCGCGACTATCTGACCGTGACCCGGGCCGTCGACCCGGTGGCCCTGGAACGGGCCCGGATGGTGCACATGTCGGAGGGCTACCAGAACGCGCACGGGGACGAGGTGCTGCACTCGCTGGCGTACGTCTCCTTCCAGGAGCTGGCCACCCGGATCTCGCACCGCAACACCGGTCGGGCGACCGGCGACCCGGCGTGCGAGGCGCTGCTGGCCCGGGTGGCCGCCGACGAGAACCTGCACATGGTCTTCTACCGCAACCTGCTGGGCGCGGCGTTCGAGCTGGCCCCGAGCCAGGCCATGCGGGCGGTCGCCGACGTGCTCGCCGACTTCCAGATGCCCGGCGTCGGCATCGAGGGCTTCGCCCGCAAGTCGGTGAGCATCGCCCTGGCCGGCATCTACGACCTGCGCCAGCACCGCGACGAGGTGGTCGTGCCCGTGCTGCGGCAGTGGGACGTCTTCAACGTCACCGGCCTGGACGCCGACGGCGAGACCGCCCGCGACGAGATCGCCGCCCACCTGGACACCCTGGAGCAGCAGGCGTCCCGCTTCGAGGAGAAGCGCGCCGCCCGCGCCGCCCGCCTCGCCACCGCCCGCGCCTGACCCGCGCCGCGCGCTCCGCGCCCGCCCCTAGGAATGGCCGCTCTTTCCCGGAAAGAGTGGCCATTCCGCGTCCCGAGGCCACTCTTTCCCGGAAAGCGGGCGCTCGACCGTGGATGGGGTCAGGTGGGCGGGAGGTCGAAGAGGAGGCAGCTGGACGTGGCGTGCGCGATCAGCCGGTCACGGCCGTCGGTGAGCCGGGCCTCGGCCAGCGCGGTGCGCCGGCCCCGCTGGAGCACCGTGCCCTCGCAGCGCAGCATGCCGGAGGCCACGGTGACCGAGCGGAGGAACTTCACGTTCAGGTCGAGCGAGGTGTAGCCGACGCCGGCCGGCAGGGTGGTGTGCACGGCGCAGGCGGCGGCGGTGTCCAGCAGGGTGGAGATGACACCGCCGTGCACGGTGCCGAGCGGGTTGTAGTGGAACTCCTGGGGGACCAGCTCGACGGCGACGCGGCCCTCGTCGGCCTCCATCCGGGCCATGTCGATCAGGTGCATGATCGGCGGCGCGGCCAGCTCGCCGGCGATCATGGCGCGGAGCAGGTCCAGGCCGCCGCGCCGGCCGACGTGGGCCGCGCCGGCCGCCGGGTCGGACCAGGAGAAGGTACGGCTGCGGTCCTGCGTCTGTGTCATGGACTCAGCCTGCAACGCGTTGCTGAGTCTGTCAATCAGACCTAGCCTGGTCGGCATGAGACCCGCGGCACTGGACTGGTCGGTGCAGAACTGCACCATCGCCCGCGCGATGGAGATCCTCGGCGAGCGGTGGACGCTCGTCGTGCTCCGCGAGGTCTTCAACGGCATCCGCCGCTTCGACGACATGCGCGTGCGCACCGGCATCCCGCGCCAGGTGCTCACCAACCGCCTCGCCATGCTGGTCGAGCAGGGCGTGCTGCGGCGCGAGCCGTACCGGGAGCCGGGCAGTCGGGAGCGGCACGAGTACCGGCTCACCGACAAGGGCCTCGACCTGTGGCCGGTGCTGGTGGCCGTCCTCGGCTGGGGCGACCGCTATCTCGCCGATCCCGAGGGCTCGCCGCTGCGCGTGACGCACCGCGACTGCGGCGCCGAGGTCCACGCGGAGCTGCGCTGCGCCGAGGGGCACGCGGTGGCCGACCCGCGCGACGTGCTGCCCCGGCCCGGGCCGGGGGCACACCGCCGGGTCTGACCGGGTCGGCCACGACCCGGCGCGCGGGCGGTCCGGCCGCCCGCGCGCCGCGCCCGGGGAGGGCTACCAGCCGAAACCGTTGGCGTACGAGATGCTGGCCAGCACCGCCTGGCCGCTGGTGTTGGGGTGGAAGTAGTCCCAGGTGGAGACCTGGCCGAGCACGAACGGGTAGTTGAACACCGCGTTGTCGTCGAAGTCGCAGTTCGCGCCGTACGCGGCGCAGGCCTGGGCGAGCTGGGTGTTGAAGTCGATCACCCGCTGCCGGACCCGGGCTCGCCGGTCCACGTCGGCCTGGGCGGTCGAGGTCGGGTTGGCCAGCATCGACTGGCAGATGCCGAAGGCCGACCAGGTGCTGCGGGCGCTGCCGCTGTCCTTGCCGATGTACCAGAGGCGGTAGATGTCCGGCACGCTGATCACCTCGACCCGGGCGCCCGGCAGGCCGGCCTTGATCCGGTTCAGCGCGCTGTCGATGTTCGCCCGGTACGTCGACACCGGCGTCATCGTCGACTCCGAGCCGGTGCAGGCGTCGTTCGCGCCGATCAGCAGGGTGACGTAGTCGACGCCCTGGCTGACCGCGGTGCCGGCCTGGCCGTACATGTCGGCGGACTTGGCGCCGCTGCGGGCGTCGTTGTAGTTGCGGCCACCGATAGCGGAGTTGACCGCGCGGATGCGCAGGTACTGGCTGTTCACCGTGGAGTAGTCGCCGGTGCTGAACGACCGCGAGGTGCAGTCGACGTACCAGCCGCAGGCGTTGAAGCCGCGGGTGATCGAGTCACCCAGGCTGGCCATCGAGTTGGGCGGCGGGGTGGTGGCTGCGGCGGCCGGGTCGGCGCCGAGCAGGACGAGGGCGGTGAGGCTGGCGAGCGTGGCCAGCAGGCGTCGGGGGGTGGTCATCGTGGCCTCCGGGTCTCGGGTGCCGGTAATGCGACGGTGACCGGATCGTATAGATGACAGTCGGTGTCCACAATGTGGCGACGGTGTTACATGTGGCCGTTGGGTGAATTCGGACGTAGCCGACTCTTGTCAACGATCTTAAATATGTGAATACTTCAGTCCAGCCCGGCCGGTTCCCCCAGCTCCGCCGGGTCGGTCCAGGGCCCGCCACCTGCGGGGCCCCCATCCCCCATCCGGGAGGCTGTACATGCGACCCACGAGGTCATCGCTCCGTCGCGCCGTCACCGTCGCCGTCGCCGGAACCCTGGTTGCCGGCTCGCTGCTCGGCGCGCCCGCCCAGGCCGCCCCCTCCTCGCCCGCTTCCCCCGACGCCGCGGCCAGCCTGGCCCAGCGGCTCGGCGACCGCGCCGCCGGCACGTACGCCGACGCCAACGGCAGGATGGTCGTCGCCGTCACCGACGCCGCCGCCGCCCGCACGGTCCGCGCCGCCGGCGCCACCCCGAAGCTGGTCACCCGGGGCGCCGCCGCCCTCAAGGCCGCCACCAGCGAGCTGGAGCGGTCCGCCAGGATCCCCGGCACCGCCTGGTGGACCGACGCGGCCACCAACCAGGTCGTGGTCTCCGTCGACAGCACCGTGACCGGCGCCAAGCTGGACAAGGTCAAGGCCGCCGCCGCGCGGACCAACGGCGCGGTCCGGGTCGTCTCCGAGCCCGGCGTGCTGAGCAAGCGCCTCTCCGGCGGCCAGGCCATCTACACCGGTGGCTACCGCTGCTCGCTCGGCTTCAACGTCCGCAGCGGCACGACGTACTACTTCCTCACCGCCGGGCACTGCACCAACCTCGGCACGACCTGGTACTCCAACTCCAGCCAGACCACCGTGCTGGGCAGCCGGGCCGGCACCAGCTTCCCGGGCAACGACTACGGCATCGTGCGCTACACCAACGGCAGCACGCCGCCCGGCAACGTCTACCTCTACAACGGCAGCTACCAGGACATCACCAGCGCCGGCAACGCGTACGTCGGCCAGGCCGTCAAGCGCAGCGGCAGCACCACCGGCGTGCACAGCGGTTCCGTCCAGGCCACCGGCGCCACGGTGAACTACGCCGAGGGCTCCGTCTCCGGCCTGATCCGGACCAACGTCTGCGCCGAGGGTGGCGACAGCGGTGGCTCGCTCTTCGCCGGCACCACCGCCCTGGGCCTCACCTCCGGCGGCAGCGGCAACTGCTCCTCCGGCGGCACCACCTACTTCCAGCCGGTCACCGAGCCGCTGAGCGTCTACGGCGTCAGCGTCTACTGATCGACCCCCTCGCGAGCGGGCCGCCGGGTGACCGGCGGCCCGCTCCGCGTGCGGCGTCGCCGCCCGGCCGGCCGGGATCGTGGATCACCGGACTGACCCGGCCCCGGCGGGGTACGTTCCGCCCGGTGAGCACCCCCGTGACACCGACCGCCGAGCATCCCGCGTCCGCCTGGGCCCCGCTGCGCGTCGCCGCGTTCCGCAGCCTCTGGCTCGCGGTGCTGGCCAGCAACATCGGCACCTGGATGCAGACCGTCGGCGCCCAGTGGCTGCTGGTGGACCGGCCCAACGCCCCGACCCTGGTCTCCCTGGTGCAGACCGCCAGCATGCTGCCCGTGCTGCTGTTGGCGCTGCCGGCCGGGGCCCTCGCGGACACCCTCGACCGGCGTCGGCTGCTGATCGGGGTGCAGGGCTTCCTGGCCGCGGTCGGCGTGCTGCTCACCGCGCTCACCGCGGCCGACCGGATGCCGCCCGCCCTGCTGCTCACCCTCACCTTCGGCCTCGGCGTCGGGCAGGCGCTCACCCTGCCCGCCTGGCAGGCCGTGATCCCGGAGCTGGTGCCCCGCGCCCAGCTCGTCTCCGCCGCCGCGCTCGGCTCGATCAGCGTCAACCTGGCCCGCTCCGTCGGCCCCGCGGTGGCCGGTCTGCTGGTGGCGCAGGCCGGCGTGGCGGTGGTCTTCGCGGTCAACGCCGCCTCGTTCGTGATCTTCGCGGTGGCCCTGCTGCGGTGGCGGCCCGCGCGGCCCGACACCCACCACCTGCCGGAGCGGTTCACCGCCGCGCTCCGGGCCGGCGGCCGGTACGTCCGGCACTCCCCGGTGGTCCGCCGGATCCTGCTGCGCGCGGCGCTCTTCGTGGTGCCCGGCAGCGCGCTCTGGGCCCTGCTGCCGCTGGTCGCCAGCCGTCGCCTCGGCCTCGGCGCCGGCGGCTACGGCGTGCTGCTCGGCGCGCTCGGCGTCGGCGCGGTGGCCGGCGCCCTGGTGCTGCCCCGGATCCGCCGGGTGCTCACCAGCAACCACCTGCTGCTGCTCGCCGGCCTGCTCTATGCCGGCGTGCTGCTGGTCCTCGCCCTGGTGCCGGTGCCGCTGCTGGCGGTCGCGGCCCTGGTCCCCGCCGGGCTGGCCTGGATGACGGTGATGTCCAGCATCAACGCCGCCATGCAGCTCTTCCTCCCCGGCTGGGTGCGGGCCCGGGGCCTCTCCGTCTACCAGATGATCTTCGCCGGTGGGCAGGCGCTCGGCGCGGTGGCCTGGGGCGCGCTCGGCGAGGTGACCAGCCTGGTCGTCGCGCTCGCCGTCGCCGGGGCGGTGATGGCGGTCGGCGCGCTGAGCGTGCTGCTCTGGCCGCTGCGGGAGACCGGCGGCGTCGACCGGAACCCGGCCGTCTACTGGCCGGAGCCGCACCTCGCCCTCGACGCCGAGCCGCGCGGCGGGCCGGTGCTGGTCACCGTCTCCTACACGGTACCGCCGGAGCGGCAGCGGGAGTTCGTCGAGGCGATGCAGGCCGTCGGCCGGTCCCGTCGGCGTACCGGGGCGATGCGGTGGGGACTCTTCCGGGCCGGTGAGCGCCCGCACGGCTTCGTCGAGGTCTATCAGGTGCCGTCCTGGGAGGAGCACCTGCGCCAGCACGGCGGCCGGCTCACCGGCGCCGACCGGGCGGCCGAGGAACGCGCGCGGGCCCTCGCCGAGGAGCCCGTCACCGTCCACCACCTGCTCCCCACCGACGAGGGCTGAGCCGGGACGACCGGCGGAGGGCGAGCACGACCAGGAGCGGGCAGAGCGCCTCCGCGCCGGCGGCCACCCGCTCGGCCAGCCCGATCCGGGGACCACCGGTGACCAGCTCCACCGCGAACCAGGCGACCGGGGCCGCCAGCAGCACGGCCGCGGTCGTACCCCCGGATGCCGGCAGGCCGGCGCGGCGGCCGGGGATCGCGGCGGCCGGCCAGAGGGCCAGCGCGGCGAAGGCGACCGCGGCGGCGACGCCGTGCGCGGCCGAGGAGCCGCCCCCGGCCGGGAGCGGGAAGGCGGCGACGGCGACGGTGGCGACACCGCCGAGCGCCAGCACCAGCCGGCCGGCGCGGCGCAGCGGTCGCAGCCCGGCCGCGGTCACGCAGTGGCACAGTCCGAGGCCGAGCAGGGCGGCCGTCATGATCCACCGGTCGGTGGCGTCCCGCGCGGCGAGCGCGCTGATCGTCCCGGCGACCGGGTCGAAGCCGCCGGGCTGCCGGGCCGCGGCGACGGTCCAGCCGCCGATCAGCAGGACCGGCGCGGCGGCGGCGGAGAGCAGGGCCCACGGGGGTACGACGCGCACCGGCACACCGTACGGCGTGCCGCCGGTGTCGGGCGGGTGCCCTTCCTCACCCCCCGACCGGGCGGGTACGGAGGCTGACAGAATGCGGGGGAGCAGACGTACCGCAGATGAGGAGACGCAAGTCGTGATCCGTACCCATGACGCCGGCAGCCTGCGCGCGACGGACGCCGGCACCACGGTGACCCTCGCCGGGTGGGTGGCCCGCCGGCGCGACCACGGCGGTGTCATCTTCGTCGACCTGCGCGACGCCTCCGGCGTGGTCCAGGTGGTCTTCCGCGAGGAGGACGCGCACGCGCTGCGCAACGAGTTCTGCGTGAAGGTCACCGGCGAGGTGACCCGCCGCCCGGCCGGCAACGAGAACCCGGAGCTGCCCACCGGTGAGGTCGAGGTGACCGCCAGCGAGCTGGAGGTGCTCTCCGAGGCGGCCCCGCTGCCGCTCCCGGTGGACGACCAGGTCGAGGCCGGCGACGACATCCGGCTCAAGTACCGCTACCTGGACCTGCGTCGGGGCGGCCCGGCGAAGGCGATGCGGCTGCGCTCGCGGGCCAACCAGCTCGCCCGGGGCGTGCTGCACGAGCGGGACTTCCTGGAGATCGAGACGCCGACGCTGACCCGGTCCACCCCGGAGGGCGCCCGCGACTTCCTGGTCCCGGTCCGCCTCCAGCCGGGCAGCTGGTACGCCCTGCCGCAGTCCCCGCAGCTGTTCAAGCAGCTGCTGATGGTCGGCGGCATGGAGCGGTACTACCAGATCGCCCGTTGCTACCGCGACGAGGACTTCCGCGCCGACCGGCAGCCGGAGTTCACCCAGCTCGACATCGAGATGTCCTTCGTCACCGAGGACGACGTGATCGACCTCGGCGAGGCGATCGTGTCGGCGCTCTGGAAGGACCTGGCCGGGCACGAGATCTCCCGGCCGATCCCGCGGATCACCTGGCACGACGCGATGGCCCGGTACGGCTCCGACAAGCCCGACCTGCGCTACGGCGTCGAGCTGACCGAGCTGACCGACTACCTGCGCGGCACCGCGTTCCGGGTCTTCGCCGGCGCGATCGACGCGGGCGGGTACGTCGGCGCGGTCGTCATGCCGGGCGGCGCCGCCCAGACCCGCAAGGAGCTGGACGGCTGGCAGGACTGGGCCAAGGCGCGTGGCGCGCGGGGCCTGGCGTACGTGGTGCTCGACGCGGAGACCGGCGAGGCGCGGGGACCGGTGGCGAAGAACCTCTCCGCCGAGCACCTGGCCGGGCTGGCCGACGCGGTCGGCGCGAAGCCGGGCGACGCGGTCTTCTTCGCCGCGAGCACCAACACCCGCGAGGCGCAGGAGCTGCTCGGCGCGGCCCGGATCGAGATCGCCGAGCGGGCCAAGCTGGTCGACGAGAGCGCCTGGGCGTTCTGCTGGGTGGTCGACGCGCCGATGTTCGAGCGCACGGACGAGGGCGGCTGGACGGCCGTGCACCACCCGTTCACCTCGCCGAACGCCGAGTGGATGGACCGCTTCGAGGAGGCCCCCGACCGGGCGCTGGCGTACGCGTACGACATCGTCTGCAACGGCAACGAGATCGGCGGCGGCTCGATCCGTATCCACCGGGGCGACGTGCAGCAGCGGGTCTTCGACCTGCTCGGCATCACCCTGGAGGAGGCGCAGGACAAGTTCGGCTTCCTGCTGGAGGCGTTCAAGTACGGCGCCCCGCCGCACGGCGGCATCGCCTTCGGCTGGGACCGGGTCTGCATGCTGCTCGCCGGCGCGGACTCGATCCGCGAGGTCATCGCCTTCCCGAAGACCCGCGGCGGCTTCGACCCGCTGACCGGCGCCCCCACCCCGATCACCGCCCAACAGCGCACCGAAGCCGGCATCGACGCCAAGCCGAAGGCCCCCACCGGCCCCCACGCCGGCACCGCCGGCCCCGCCGCCCCGGTGGCCGACCCGGTCTGACCCCCGGCCCTCCGGGCCTCACCCCGTTGATCAAGAGGTTTGCGTCATGATTCGCCGGTCGGCGTGACGCGAACCTCTTGATCGTTTCTGAGTGGGTGGAGGGCTGGATGGGGACGGTGCTGGTGGTGGGGGCGAGTGGGTTTCTCGGGGCCGAGGTGTGTCGCCGGGCGGTGGCGGACGGGTGGCGGGTGGTCGGGACGTACCACTCGGCGGCGGTCCGGGTGGCGGGGGTCGAGGCGCGTCGGCTCGACGTCACCGACCGGACCGCCGTGCGCGCGCTGGTCACCGGGGTACTCCCCGACGCCGTGATCGGCACCCCCTACCGGTACGCCGACTGGGCGGTCACCGCCGACGGGGCGGCGCACGTCGCGTACGCCGCCGCCGAGGTGGGCGCCCGCCTGGTGCACCTGTCCAGCGACGCGCTGCACGCCGGTCGGGACACGCCCTACCTGGACGACGAGCCGCCCTCGCCGGTCTTCCCGTACGGGGCGGCCAAGGCGGCGGCGGAGACCGCGGTGCGGGCGATCGACCCGGCGGCGGTGCTGGTGCGTACCTCGCTGATCCTGGGGGAGGGGAGCAAGCAGATCCAGCTCTGCCGGGACGCGCTCGCCGGCCGGGCCACCCTCTTCACCGACGAGCGGCGTTGCCCGGTCGACGTGACGGATCTGGCCGCCGCCGTCCTGGAACTGGTGCCGTCGGACCACGCCGGCCCGCTCAACGTGGCCGGTCCGGACGCGGTGAGCCGCGCCGAGCTGGGCCTGCTGGTGGCCCGCCGGGAGGGCATCGACCCGGCCGGGATGAAGACCGCCACCGGGGCCGCCCACGGCGTGCTCCGCCCCACCGAGGTACGCCTCGACTCCACCCGCGCCGCCGCCCTGCTGCGGACCCGGCTGCGCGGGGTCCGCGAACTCCTCGCCCGCTGACCGGCGCTCCCGCCGCGTCGCATCCTGCACACTTCTTGTGCATACCAACTGTGCACAGATATTGTGCAAGACATGGAGAACCGCGAACCGGAGACCCCGCCGGCGGTGCGCGCGGTGCGGATCGACCACCGCCAGGTGCGGGTGCTCGCCCACCCGCTGCGGATGCGCCTGGTCGGCGCGCTGCGCGTGCACGGGCCGGCCACCGCCACCGCCCTCGCCCAGCTGCTCGACACCAACACCGGCGCCACCAGCTATCACCTGCGCCAGCTCGCCGAGGTCGGCCTCGTCGTCGAGGACCCCGACCGGGGCACCGGCCGGCAGCGCTGGTGGCGGGCCGCGCACGACGTCACCAACTGGGAGCCGAGCGACTTCGACGACGACCCCGACGCCCGGGCGGCCATCGAGTGGATCCAGGGCGACCAGGTACGACTGCTCGTCGCGCACGCCGAGCGCTGGTTCGCCGTCCAGCACGAGTGGTCACCGGCCTGGCGGGACGCCCTCGGCATGGGCGACGCCTTCCTCACCGTGCCGCCGGCCCGGGTCGAGGCGCTCAAGGCGGAGCTGTGGGAGGTCCTGGAGCGCTACCGCACCGAGGCGGATCCCGACGCGCCGGACGCCGCACCGGTGCAGGTCTTCCTCGCCGCCTACCCGCTGCTGGAGGGGCGGCGATGAGCGCCCTCTCCGTACGCCAGGTCCGGTTCCGCTACCTGACCCTCTACGGGCTGCGCTGGCTCCCCACCGGGCTGACCGTCCCGGCGATGATCCTGCTGATGCAGGAGCGTGGCCTGTCGCTCTCCCAGATCGGCCTGGTCTCCGTCGCGCAGGGCCTGGTGGTCCTCGCGCTGGAGCTGCCCACCGGCGGGTTGGCCGACGCGCTCGGCCGCAAGCCGGTGCTGGTCACCGCGGGGACGATCAGCCTCGTGTCGCTGGGGCTCTTCGCGGTGGCCGACTCCTTCGCGCTGTTCTTCCTGGTCTGGGCGTTGCAGGGGGTGTACCGGGCGCTCGACAGCGGCCCCCTGGAGTCCTGGTACGTCGACGCCACCCTCGCCGCCGACCCCGACGCCCGGTACGAGGCCGGCCTCGGCCTCGGCGGCACCGTCTCCGGCGTCGCCATCGCCACCGGCGCGCTGCTGGGCGGCGGCCTGATCGCCCTCGGCCCGGTCGGGCCGGTCAGCGCCCTCACCGTGCCGGTGCTGGCCGCCGTCGCCCTGCAGGCGGTGGCCGTGCTCGCCCTGTGGCTCCTGCTGGTCGAGACCGGGCCGGCCAGGGGCACCGGCGCGCTGCGCGCCTCCGTCGTCGAGGCGCCCCGGATGGTGGGCCAGGCGATCGGCCTGCTGCGCCGCTCGCGGGTGCTGCTCGCCCTGGTCGCCGTCGAGCTGTTCTGGGGCTTCGGCATGGTGACCTTCGAGTCGCTGCTGCCGGTCCGCCTCGCGGAGGTGGTCGGGAACCCGGAACGGGCGGCGGCGCTGCTCGGCCCGGCCAGCTCGGCGGCGTGGCTGGCCTCGGCGGCGGGCGCGGCGCTGACCCCGCTGCTGCTGCGCCGGCTGGGGGCCGCGCCGGCCGCCGCGCTGCTGCGGATCGTCCAGGGCGCGAGCGTGCTCGGCATGGGGCTGTTCGCCGGTCCGGTCGGGGTGCTCGTCGCCTACCTGGCCTGCTACACGGTGCACGGCGCCTCGAACCCGCTGCACGTGGGCCTGCTGCACCGCCAGGTCGACGGGCCGTACCGGACCAGCGTGCTCTCGCTGAACTCGATGATGGGTCAGCCCGGGTTCGCGCTCGGCGCGGTGCTGCTCACCGCCCTCGCGGACAGCCGCGGCGTCGGTGCCGCGATGGTGCTCGGCGCGGTGGTGCTGGCCGTGGCCGCGCCGCTGTACCTGCCCGCGTGGCGCGCGGAACGCCGACGCGGCGTCGACCGGCCCGCGCCCGCCACACCGCCGCCCGCTTCGGACCTGCCCGTGACACCGCCGCCCGCTTCCGACCTGCCCGCGTCGACGTCGCCCGCTTCGGACCTGCCCGCGGCGTCCGCCGGGCCGGAGGGCCGGCCGGCCACCACCGCGAGCCGGTGACCGGGGCCCGGCGCGCGCTCAGCCCAGCCGGACCGAGGTGCGCGGCTCGGTGCCGGTGAAGCCGAGCCGACGGTAGAGGCGGATCGCGCCGACGTTGTCGGTGTAGACGCCGAGCGCCACGTGGTCGTACCGGGCGGACAGCGCCCGGGTCATCCCGGCGGTGAGCGCCGCGCCGAGGCCCCGGCCCCGCCGGTCGGTCGCCACGGTCAGGCCGGCCAGGAAGCCGATGTCGCCCCGGCTGCGGTCCGCCCCGCAGGCCACCAGGCGGTCGCCGTCGCGGATGCCGTACCAGTCGACGATCCCGGGATCGCCCGGCCGGGACATGCTGGCCGGGAACGAGTCCTCGATCAGCGCGGCGAGGGCGGGGTGGTCGGCCGTGCCGAGGCGGACCACCCGGTCCTCCTCCGGCTGCGGCGGCGGGGGTGCGGTCGTCCACCGGAACTCCCACTGCTCGACCCGGTCGACGGTCAACCGGCCGGCCAGCTCCTCCGCCGAGGTGCCGGGCAGGTGCAGCCGCCGGCCCGGGCGGAGCGTCCCGTCCGCCAGGAGGGCGGCGAAGAGGTCGACCGCCGGGCCGGCCGGACCGAGCGCCGCGCCCGCCGGTCCCTGCTCCGGCGCGACCAGCCAGGCCACCGTCCCGTCCCGGCGCCAGCCGTGCGCCGCGCGGTCGCGCCGCAGCGCGTGCCGGGCGTACGGGTGGTGCCCGGTGGCCGCGAGCAGTGCCTCCGGCCCGGTGAGGGTCTGGTCGACGGTGATCATGTCGTCAGCCTAGAACGGCCCGGACCCGGCCGGTGCGGCCCCCGGAACCGGCCGTTCCACCGTGGAGATTGACGAACAGACCGATTGGGTACATCAGCGCCGACCCACTGGGACCCCCCACCGGAGGATACGAAAATGCTCGCCATTCTCGCGGCCGTCGTCTTCGGCTTCGCGCTGCTCATCGACTTCCTGAACACCAACTTCGGCGCCCCGGATCTGTTCAACACCCACACCCTCATGCTGATCGGCTTCCTGCTGCTCTCCCTCTACCTGGCCGGCGTCGGCTCCGGCCCGCGCGGCGGGGGTGGCGGCGGCGGTGGCCGGTGGTACCGGGGTCGTCGTCCCGGCCGCGGCTGACCGGAAACGATCATCCCGGGCCCGGCCCGCGGCGCGATTCCGGCGTCGCGGACCGGGCCCGGTACTGTCTTCACGATGGAATCCGACGCCCTCTTCACCCTCGGCGGACCCGCCGGCGCGCCCGGTGCCGCCGCCGGTTCCCCCGGCGTCGACGGCCTCACCGCCGCCGGGGAGGATTCCCCGCTGCCCGTCCGGATGCGGCCCGCCTCCCTCGACGAGCTGGTCGGGCAGAACCACCTGCTCGCCCCCGGTGCGCCGCTGCGCCAGCTGGTCGGCGGCGACGCGCCCATGTCGGTGATCCTCTGGGGGCCGCCGGGCAGCGGCAAGACCACCATCGCGCACCTCGTGGCCCGGGCCACCGACCGCCGCTTCGTCGCCATGTCGGCGCTCTCCGCCGGGGTGAAGGACGTCCGGGCGGTGATCGACACCGCCCGGCGGCAGCGGCGCGCGGGCGGGCCGCAGACCGTGCTCTTCATCGACGAGGTGCACCGGTTCAGCAAGACCCAGCAGGATTCGCTCTTGGCCGCCGTCGAGGACCGGACGGTGACCCTGCTCGCGGCGACCACCGAGAACCCGTACTTCTCGGTCATCTCGCCGCTGCTGTCCCGGTGCGTGCTGCTCACCCTCCAGCCGCTGGACGACGACGCCGTCCGGGGCCTGCTGCGCCGGGCGGTGACCGACGAGCGCGGCCTGCGCGGCACGCTCACCCTGGCTACCGACGCCGAGGACCACCTGGTCCGGCTGGCCGCCGGTGACGTCCGCAAGGCGCTGACCGCGCTGGAGGCCGCGGCGGCGACCGCGACCGCCCTCGGCACCGGCCGGATCGACCTGGCCACCGCCGAGCAGGCGGTCGACGTGGCGGCCGTCCGCTACGACCGGGACGGCGACGCGCACTACGACGTGACCAGCGCGTTCATCAAGAGCATGCGCGGCTCGGACGTGGACGCCGCGCTGCACTGGCTGGCCCGGATGCTGGTCGCCGGGGAGGACGCCCGGTTCATCGCCCGCCGGCTCGTCATCTTCGCCAGCGAGGACGTCGGGATGGCCGACCCGACCGCGCTCCAGGTCGCCACCGCCGCCGCCCACGCCGTGGAGTACGTCGGCCTGCCCGAGGTGCAGCTCAACCTCGCCCAGGCCGTGATCCACCTGGCCACCGCCCCGAAGTCCAACTCGGCCACCACCGCCATCGGCGCGGCCATCGCCGACGTACGGGCCGGGCGGGGCGGGCCGGTGCCGCGCGGGCTGCGGGACGCCCACTACTCCGGTGCCCGGGGGCTCGGGCACGGCACCGGCTACCGCTATCCGCACGACGACCACCGCGGGGTGGTCACCCAGCAGTACGCTCCGGACGATCTCGTCGGGACCGACTACTACGAACCCAGCGGGCACGGCGCCGAGCGGTCGGTGGCGACCCGCCTGCCGCTGCTGCGTCGCATCGTCCGGGGGCTGCCCACGCCAGCCGTCCGCGCGGAGGCACCGGCCACCGTGAACGGTCGACGCCCGGCGCAGACGACACAGGCCGACACGGCGGATGAGGGCGGCAGCGACGCCGTCGAGGAGGGTCAGCAGTGATGGCGCGTGGTCCCGAGCGACCCGAGGACGGTGCCGACGAGCGGCGCGACCGGAGTGCCAAGGGCCGACGGTGGGGCCGGGGCAAGGCGGACGCCGAGCCCGAGGAGGCCGCCGTCGGCGAGGAGTTCGGCTGGATCGACGACCTCCGTACCGCCAAGCAGGAGCGCGGCGAGCTGGGCCCGGACGGGGCGCCCGGTCCGGTCCCGCCCGGCCCCCGCCCGGGTGCCGCCCCGGCCCGCCCCCCGCGACCGGGAGCCGTGCCCCCGCCCGGCGCGGTACGCCCCGACGCCCCGCCCGTACGCCGGGACGCGCCCGCCGGTCCGGCGGTCCCGCCGGCCCGCCGGGGGGCCCCGGAACCGACCGCCCGGCCCCGCCCGGTCGACGGGCCGTGGCCCGGCTCGCCCGAGGTCCCGCCGTCGGCCCGTCGCCCCCAGGACGGCCCGCCACCGCAGTCCCGGCCGCCCCGGCGCGGGGTGGACGCCTCCACCGGCCAGCACGCTCCCGTCTCCCCGCCCGGCACCGGTCCGCAGGGCCGGGCCGGCAGCCCCGAGGGACGACCGGGCCCGGTGCACCCCGGTGTGCCGGGGCCCGTTCCCGCCGACCGGCCCGGGACGGCCCGGCCGCCCGCCGGGTGGCAGTCGGGGGCGCCGGCCGCGCCGCGTCCCGGCGCGCAGCCCGACCCGGCCGCCCGCAGCCGTGCCGGCGGCCCCGTCGCGCCGCCTCCGGCCGGTCCCGGGCGTCGCCCCGACGGCACCGATCCGGCCGGCCGCCCGGTCCCCGGCCGGCGCGCCGCCGACACCGAGGGTCCCCAGCGGCGCGGTGGTCCGGCCGGTGCCGCTCCCGTCTCCCGGGCCGCGCCGCCCGGCGTCGATCCACGGGCGCCGCGCGTCCCGGGCGGCGACCCCGAGGCGGGTCGCCGCCGTGGGCCGTCCGGCCCGACCGACCCGGTGACCGGCACCGGCCCGGTGCCGATGGGGTCCGGCCCGGCCGGCGGCGCGGCCGTGCCGCCCGCCGGGCGTCGCCGCGCCGGTGAACCGGCACCGCCGGTCGTGCCGCGCAGCGGCAACGCGACCCCGCTGCCGGGTAGCGGCACCGCGCCGTCGGTGCCGGTCAGCGGCAACGCCCCGCCCGTGCCCGGCACCGTGTCGCCGGGGAGGCCCGGCGGCATCGCCCCGCCCACCCCGGGTGGCCGGGCCGTCGGACCGGTGCACCCGGACCAGTCCACCGGCCGCCGCGCCGGGCCGGGCCCGGAGGCACCGACCGGACGCCGCCCCACCGCGCCGGCCACCGGGCACCGGGCCGCCCCCGACGGGCCGGAACCGACCGCGGGCCGGCGGGCGGCGACGGAAGAGCCCCCGTCCACCGGTCGCCGTGCCGCGCCCGAGGCTCCCGGCCCGTCGACGGGTCGCCGTGCCGCGCCGGAGACGCCTGACCTGCCCACCGGCCATCGGGCGGCCGCCGACGCCCCCGACCCGTCGGCCGGTCGTCGGGTGGGACCCGGTCCGTCCGACGCGCGTCGCCCCGCACCGGAGGCCACCGGGCCGCGTCGTGGCGGGCCGGACGACACCGGCGAGGCCCGGGCCAACCGGCCGGACCGACCGGCGGACTGGCTGCGTCAGGCCGGCCGCGCCCACCACAGCGACCCGGCCATGCCGGTGGTTGCCCCGTCGACGCCGTCGGCCGACGACCGGACCGGACGCGCCGCCCCGACCGGGCCGGCCCGTGCCGCCGTACCCCCCGCTCCCACCACCGGCGCCCGGGCCACCGCCCGGCCCGGCTCCGCACCGGTCCCGGGCCCCGGCCTGCCGCCGATCGGTGCGGAGACCGACCCGCCGGCCGCCCGGCGCGGCGCCGCGGCACCCACCGCCCGCCCGCCCGCTCCCGGTCGCCCCGGTGTCGACGCGCCGGGCGGGGCCGGTTCCGCGCCCGGGGTCTCCCGACGCGAGCCCGACGGGCCGGCGCGCGGCGCGGCCCGTCCCGGTGTCCCGCCGGAGGGAGCCTCCGGCCGGTCCGGCTTCGACGGCCCGGCCCGTGGCGCGGCCCGACCCGGACCGGACGGAGCGGCGCGCGGCGCGGCCCGCCCCGGGCCCGACGGCCCGGCGCGCGAGGCGGGTGGACCCGACACCTCGGGGCGCGGGGCGGCCCGCCCCGGCCCCGACGGACCGCCACGCCAGGCGGCCCGGCCCGACGGACCCGTACGCGGGGCCGCCCGTCCCGGCGCCGACGGGCCAGCCCGGGGCGCGGCGCGTCCCGGGACCGGACCGGACGGACCGCCGGACGAGCGGCGCGGCGCACCCGATGCCGAGCCGCGCGGTGCGGGGACGCCGGGGGTGGCCCGGGCGGCCGCCGCGGTTCCCCGCCCCACCGGTGCTGACGAGCGGGCAGCCGGCCGGGTCACGCCGCAGCGAGGCGAGCCGGACGGGCCGGCACCCGCACCGGGACGTCCGGCCGAGCCGGCGACGGCGCGTGCGGCGGCGGTCGTACCCGGGCAGGAGCCGGTGGGGCCGCGGCCCGGACCGGCCGACGCGCCGGCGCTGCGCCGGGCCGAGCAGGAGCCGGCGGGGCGCGACACCGCCGCCGGCGGCCTGCGGGGCGCCCGGTCGGAGCTGCGTCGCCAGATGCGCGAACGGCGTCGGCTGCGGATGGGCATCCTCGCCCTGGTCAGCCTGGTGCTGCTCGGCGCGGTGCCGCTCTACTTCGGCATCAGCGCCCTCGCCCGGGACCCGGTCTTCGACACCCTGGACGCGCTCGACGTGCCCGGCTGGGCGGCGGTGAAGACCGTCGACAACGTCAGCGGCAGCCGTTGGTGCCTCCAGGACTGCCGGCTGCGCGAGCGCACCGTCGAGTCGCAGCGGTCCGCCAAGGAGACCGCCCCGGTGTACGAGCGGGCGCTCGTCGCCGACGGCTGGCGACGCTGGAAGGTGGGCCGCTGCCCGGAGCAGCCGGCCAAGGGCAGCTACACCTGCTGGCGGCGCGACGAGCTGACCCTGGACCTCTGGGTACGCGACCCCACCTGCGCCCTGCCGCCGGTGAACGGCCAACCGGCGCCGTCTCCCGCGCCCTCGCCCGCAGCGGGGAAGTGCACCGGCTCGTTGGTGTCGGTGAAGGTGCGCAACGCGATCGACGACGAGCGGACCGGACCACAGCCGAGCACCGACCCGTCACTCACCGGTGAGGATCCGTTCCCCACCCTCACCGATGATCCACTCGGCGAGCTGACACGCTCACCGTCGTGAGCCGGTTTCCATCACGGACGGTAGGGTCTGGGGCTGGCGGCCCGTCCGCGCCCGTCGACCGGTGGTGGGTCGGCGTGCGGCGGAACGGGCGGGACGGTCGCGTGTTCCGGGACGTCGGGTCCCGGGACAAGGCTTGAGGAGGACATGCGCGTGGATGGTGGACAGATCGCTGCGCTGATCGCGGCCGGCGCGTTCCTGATGCTGGTGCTCGTGCTGGCGGTGCCGATCCTGCGGCTGCGGCACACCGTGGACGCGACGACCCGCATGATCAACGACTTGAACGACCGCACCACCCCGCTGCTCGGTGACGTCAACACCACGGTGAAGAACGTCAACGTCGCCCTGGAGCAGGTACAGACCTCGCTGGACGGGGTGAACCTGCAGCTCGCCAAGGTGGACACCATGACCAGCCACGCGCAGAACGTCACGGCCAACGTGGCGAACCTGGCCACCGTGGTCTCCGCCGCCGCCGCGAACCCGCTGGTCAAGGTCGCCTCGTTCGGCTACGGCATCCGCAGGGCCGCCGCTGCGCGGCGCAACGCCGAGACCGAGCGCGACGTGCGTGACGCCATCAAGTCTCAGCGGCGGGCTGCCCGGCGCGGCAACCGCTGACCCGGCCGGCAGCAGGAGGAAGCGATCATGAGGCGATTGTTCTGGCTCGGCATCGGGCTGGCGGTGGGTGTGCTGGTGGTCCGCAAGGCGACCCGCACCGCGCAGGCGTACACGCCCGCGGGCATCGCCAGCGGGCTGTCGGAATCCGCTGGCGGCCTCGTCGAGTCGCTGCGTAGCTTCGTGGAGGACGTCCGGATCGGGATGGCCGAACGCGAGCAGGAGATCCACGAGGCCTTCGCCCGCGGCGAGGCGTTCGACGACCAGTTCGCCGAGCTGCGGGAGGACCCGCGTGTCGGCGACCGAGAGATTTTCCCGGAGGAGCACCAGCGATGAAGACGGCGGAGATCAAGCGGCGGTACCTCGCGCACTTCGAGGCGAACGGCCATGCCGTGGTGCCGTCCGCTCCGCTGCCCGCCATCAGCGACCCGAACCTGCTCTTCGTCAACGCCGGCATGGTGCAGTTCGTCCCCTACTTCCTGGGCCAGCAGACCGCGCCGTACCGCCGCGCGGCCAGCGTCCAGAAGTGCATCCGGACGCCGGACATCGACGAGGTCGGCAAGACCAGCCGACACGGCACGTTCTTCCAGATGAACGGCAACTTCTCCTTCGGCGACTACTTCAAGGACGGGGCGATCCCGCTCGCCTGGGACCTGGTCACCAAGCCGGTCGATCAGGGCGGTTTCGGGCTGGACGCGGAGCGGATCTGGCCGACCGTCTACCACGACGACGACGAGGCGTTCCAGATCTGGCGCTCGGTCGGGGTGCCGGCGGAGCGGATCGTGCGCCGGGGCAAGGCGGACAACTTCTGGTCGATGGGCATCCCCGGCCCGTGCGGTCCGTGCTCCGAGCTGTTCTACGACCGGGGCCCGGAGTACGGCCGCGAGGGCGGCCCGGCGGTCGACGAGGACCGCTACATGGAGTTCTGGAACCTGGTCTTCATGCAGTTCGAGCGGGGTCCGGGAACCGGCAAGGAGGACTACCCGATCCTCGGTGAGCTGCCGGCGAAGAACATCGACACCGGCATGGGCCTGGAGCGGATGGCCTCCATCCTCCAGGGCGTCGACAACCTCTACGAGATCGACGAGGTCCGGCCGATCCTGGACCGGGCCGCCGAGCTGACCGGCAAGCGGTACGGCGCCCACTCCGGCCACGTGGCGAGCGAGTCACACCCGGACGACGTCCGGCTGCGGGTGATCGCCGACCACGTGCGGACCGCGCTGATGCTGATCGGCGACGGGGTGACCCCGTCGAACGAGGGCCGCGGCTACGTGCTGCGCCGGATCATGCGCCGGGCGATCCGCGCGGTCCGGCTGCTGGGCTACCAGGACCGGGCGCTGCCCGAGCTGCTGCCGGTGGCCCGGGACTGCATGGCCCCGTCGTACCCGGAGCTGGCCGAGGAGTTCGGCCGGATCTCCCAGTACGCGTACGCGGAGGAGGACGCGTTCCTCGCCACCCTGCGGGCCGGCACCACGATCCTGGACACCGCGATCGCGGAGACCAAGTCGTCGGGCAAGGCGGCGATCTCCGGTGACAAGGCGTTCCAGCTGCACGACACGTACGGCTTCCCGATCGACCTGACCCTGGAGATCGCGGCCGAGCAGGGGCTCCAGGTCGACGCGGAGGGCTTCCGCCGGCTCATGGCCGACCAGCGCAGCCGGGCCAAGGCGGACGCGCAGGCGCGTAAGACCGGGCACACGGACGTGTCGGCGTACCGGTCGGTGCGGGACGACGGCGGCGCGGTGGAGTTCACCGGCTACACCGAGCTGACCCGGGAGTCCCGGATCCGGGCGCTGCTGGCCGGCGGGGCGACGATCGGCGCGGCGGTCGAGGGCGACACGGTCGAGCTGGTCCTGGACACCACCCCGTTCTACGCGGAGGGCGGCGGTCAGCAGCCCGACCAGGGGCTGATCACCGTCGGCGGCGGTCAGGTCGAGGTCTTCGACGTGCAGCAGCCGGTGCCGGGGCTGATCGTGCACCGGGCGAAGGTGGTCCGGGGCGAGGTACGCGCCGGGGAGACCGGGTACGCCGAGATCGACGTGTCCCGTCGGCGGGCGATCTCCCGTTCGCACACCGCGACGCACCTGGTGCACCAGACCATGCGTAACTTCCTCGGCGAGTCGGCGACCCAGGCGGGCTCGCTGAACGCGCCGGGCCGGCTGCGGTTCGACTTCAACACCCCGACCGGGGTGGCGCCGAGCGTGCTGCACGACGTGGAGCAGCAGGTCAACGAGGTGCTCCTGGCGGACCTGGAGGTCAACGCCTTCATCACCACCCAGGAGGAGGCGCGCCGGATCGGTGCGATGGCCCTCTTCGGTGAGAAGTACGGCGAGCGGGTCCGGGTCGTCGAGGTCGGCGACTACGCCCGGGAGCTGTGCGGCGGCACGCACGTGGCCCGTTCCGCCCAGCTCGGCCTGGTGAAGATCCTCTCCGAGGCGTCGGTCGGTTCGGGCGTCCGCCGGATCGAGGCGCTGGTCGGCATGGACGCGTTCGGCTTCCTGGCCCGCGAGCACCTGCTGGTGTCCCGGCTGGCCGAGCTGTTCCGGGTGCCCGGCGACCAGGTGGCCGACCGGGTGGAGCAGACCGTCACCCAGCTCCGCGACGCGGAGAAGGAGCTGGAGAAGCTGCGCGCCCAGCTGGTGCTGGGCGGGGCGGCGGCGCTCGCGGCGCAGGCGAAGGACGTGCACGGCGTCGCGTACGTCGGCACCGAGGCGCCCGAGGGCGCTGCCGGCAACGACGTGCGGACGCTGGCCCAGGAGATCCGGGGCCGGATCGACCCGGCGCGGCCGGCGGTGGTGGCCGTGGCGGCCCGGGCGAACGGGAAGGCCTCCCTGGTGGTGGCGGTCAACCAGGCGGCCCGGGGTCGTGGAGTGACCGCGAAGGACCTGGTCAAGGCGGCCTTCTCGGGTCGGGGTGGCGGCAGCGACGATCTCGCCCAGGGCGGTGGCCTGCCCGCCGCGGAGGCGCCGAAGCTGCTGCTCACCGTGGAGAAGGCGATCGCCGAGGCGTGATGACGCACCAGCAGGTGCCAGGGCGGACCGACCCGGTCCGCCCTGGCCCCGTTCACCGGGGATGTCCGACGGATGAGTGAGTTGTCGCGTGGTGTCCGGCTCGGGGTGGACGTGGGTCAGGTCCGGGTGGGTGTCGCCCGGTCCGATCCGCACGGCGTCCTGGCCACCCCGCTGGTCACCCTGGCCCGGGACCTGAGCGCGGCGCCCGACGCGGTGCCCGCCGACATGGCGCAGCTGGTGGCCCTGATCGCCGAGCACGAGGTGGTGGAGGTCGTCCTCGGCCTTCCGGTCAACCTCGCCGGCAAACACGGTCCCGCGGCCGCACATGTGTCGGCGTACGCTGCCCGTCTGGCCGATGTAATAGCGCCGGTTCCGGTGACGCTGACGGACGAGAGGATGTCGACCGTCGTGGCGAGTCGTAGGCTGGCCGAACGGGGCGTCCGGGGAAAGCGCCAACGGGCGGTGGTCGACCAGGCCGCCGCGGTGGAGATTCTGCAGAGCTGGCTGGACGCGCAGCGGAGGCGGACCTGATGATCGACGACCTGGATCTGGGATTCGACGAGCCGGAGAGGGGGGAGAAGGGCCGGCATCGCCGTGGCGCCGTCAACAGGCGCAACGGCAAGTCGGGCGGCCGCGGCAAGACGATCTTCGCTCTGCTGATGGCACTGGTCCTGCTGGGCGGCATCGGTGGGGTCGGCTTCGTCGGCTTCGACCGGATCCGCAACCACTTCGTCACCCCCGACTACGACGGCCCGGGCACCGGCGAGGTGCTGGTCCAGGTCAAGCAGGGGGACTTCCTCGCCGACATCGGCGACACCCTGTACGATGCCGGGGTCGTCAAGAGCACCAAGGCGTTCATCGAGGCCGCGGACACGAACTCCCGCAGCAAGAACGTCGGGGTGGGCACCTACAAGCTCCGCAAGCAGATGAAGGCCTCCCTCGCGCTGACCCTGCTGCTGGACCCGAAGAGCCGCGTCGTCAACGGGGTGACCATCCCCGAGGGCACGATCAGCCTGGCGATCTACGACATCCTCTCCAAGCAGACCAAGATCCCGGTGGCCGACTTCAAGGCCGCCGCGAAGGACCCCGTTGCGCTGGGCGTGCCGGACTTCTGGTTCGAGCGCAAGGACGGCAAGAAGAGCGCCAAGAGCATCGAGGGCTTCCTGTACCCGGCCACCTACGAGATCCCGCCGAAGGCGACCGCCGAGCAGATCCTGAAGATGATGGTGGCGCAGTTCCTCGCCGTCACCCAGCAGATGGACTTCGTCGACCGGGCGAAGGGGGAGCGCAAGATCTCCCCTTACGAGGTGCTGATCACCGCCTCGATCGCCCAGGCCGAGTCGGTGGATCCGAAGGACTTCCCCAAGGTCTCCAGGGTCATCTACAACCGCGTGTACGCGGGCAAGATCGGATGCAACTGCCTGGGGATCGACAGCGGCATCAACTACTGGAAGCGGCTGCAGGGCAAGAGCGCGAAGGACTCCGACGTCCTCACCCAGAGCGAAATCCACGACCTGAAGAACCCGTACAACACCCACGACGTCGCCGGCCTGCCGATCACCCCGATCAGCAACCCTGGCGAGGGGGCGCTCAAGGGCGCGCTGGAGCCGCCGAACGGCGACTGGATCTTCTTCATGACCGTGGACAAGAAGGGCACGATGGGCTACGGCTCCAACGACGCCGAGTTCCGGCAGCTGCAGAAGCAGATGTGCGACAACGGCGTGCTGAGCGGAACGAACTGCACGTGAAAGCCGCCGTCGTGGGCCGGCCGATCGCCCACTCACTCTCCCCGGTGATCCACAACGCCGGGTACGCGGCGGCCGGGTTGAGCGGCTGGTCGTACACCCGGATCGAATGCGGGGAGTCGGAGCTGGCCGGCCTGGTCGCGGGCCTCGGCCCGGAGTGGGCCGGGCTGTCGGTGACCATGCCGGGCAAGGAGGCGGCGCTCGCGCTGGCCGACGAGGTCTCGCCGGTCGCCGCCGCCGTCGGTGCCGCCAACACGCTGGTACGCCGCCCCGACTGCACCTGGTTCGCCGACAACACCGACGTCACGGGCATGGTCGAGGTGCTCACCGGTGCGGGCTGCTCGGCCGGCGTCACGGTGACGGTGCTCGGCGCGGGTGGGACCGCCCGGGCGGCCGTCGCGGCGGCGGCCCGCCTCGGCGCGGCCGAGGTGACCGTGGTGGCCCGGCGGCCGGAGGCCGTCGAGGCGCTGCGGGGCGTGGCGGAGGCCGTCGGGATCGCTCTGTCCGGTGCGCCTTGGGACGGCAACCGTGCCCACGCCCGAGACGACGTGGTGATCTGCACAGTGCCGAAGGGGGTCGCGGACCCGCTCGCCGAGACCTTCGACTGGCGGCCGGGCACGGTGTTCTTCGACGTGGTCTACGATCCGTGGCCGACCCCGCTGGCCGCGACAGCGCTCGCCGCCGGTTGCCGCGTCATCTCGGGCCTCGACCTGCTGCTTGCCCAGGCGGTCGGCCAGTTCGAGCGGTTCACCGGCGTGGCGGCGCCCCGCGCGGCGATGGCCGCCGCCATGAACAGCGACCGGTCGCCCAGTCGCTGAGACATGAGACAGCGCTGTCGGCTCGTTGGTGTTCTCGTCGGACCCCGGCAGAGGTGATTCGTGGCAGGTGTCGGAGCCACCATCGATTCCGACACCATTTGCGGTACGACAACTGTCACCCATCCAAATGCTTCAAAGCCAGCTCTTCCCAAGCTGCCAACTTGTGACCATACTGATCAGGCGCCTGCGCGGGCCACTGTGGAGAGTCAGCAGTTGTGCGGCGAGAACGGGGGAAGAGAGTGTTGAGGAAATCAAAGGGAACAGCGGCGAGCGCTGCCCTGATCACCGCGGCGGCAATGCTCGGTGTGCTGGGGGGAGCCACGCCCGCGGTGGCATCCGCTTCTGCCGGCTACATCAGCGGGGTCGACGCGGTGACCGATGACTGGGGCGACGAGGGAACGCTCAGCACCACGAGCTACGCCAACAGCGCTGCCGTCGGACTCTGGCAGCAGGTTCTGGTCGCCGACGGGCTGATGAGCAATCTGGACGTGGACTGCTCGTTCGGCCCGAAGACCCTGGCCGCCACCAAGACCTGGCAGAGCCGGAACAACCTTGACGCCGACGGGAAGGTCGGGCCCGCCACCTTCGGGAAGGCCGACAACCGGCTCACCGACAAGGGCAACGGCTATGTCTATTACAACGGCTCGAACGGCGTTTCCGCATTCAAGCGGGCAAACGGACGGTATTCGACCCTGTTCTACAACTCGTACGACACGTGGTCGGTCGTCTACTACAATTCGAAGCCCTCTTGGTGCTGACGAGCAGCACCTCAGGGTGATACGCGGTCGCAAACGCGTACCGGGCGGGTCGCCTGATTGTCGAGATGTGTTCGCCTTGCGGCGAACCAGGTCGACGTCGACCGTGTAGCCGGTACGCCCGACTGCGGATGGCCAGGGGAACAGGAGAGGGGTCCGTCGGACACCTCTCCTGTTCCTGTCTCGTGCGTGGTCCTGTGCGCGTCCGCAGGGCGGGACGCGCCGGGCACGGCGTCGGGGCGGGCACCCGGCGTGACAGACTGACCGCTGTGTTGCGCTGGCTGACTGCAGGTGAATCCCACGGACCCGCTCTCGTCGCGATGCTCGAGGGGGTGCCCGCCGGGATCGAGGTGACCACCACCGAGATCGCCGACGAGCTGGCCCGCCGCCGGCTCGGCTATGGCCGGGGCGCCCGGATGTCGTTCGAGCGGGACGAGGTCGAGCTGATCGGCGGCCTGCGGCACGGCGTCACCCTGGGCAGCCCGGTCGCCATCCGGGTGGGCAACTCCGAGTGGCCCAAGTGGCAGACGGTGATGGCCGCCGACCCGGTGGACCCGCAGGAGCTGGCCGCGCAGGCCCGCAACGCGCCGCTGACCCGGCCCCGGCCCGGCCACGCCGACCTGGCCGGCATGCAGAAGTACGGCCACACCGACGCCCGCCCGATCCTGGAGCGGGCCAGCGCCCGGGAGACCGCCGCCCGGGTCGCCGTCGGCACCGTCGCCAAGGCGCTGCTGCGGCAGGCCCTCGGCGTCGAGATCGTCTCGCACGTGGTGGAGCTGGGCCCGGTCGCCGCCAAGCCGGGGCTGCGCCCGACCCCGGAGGACGCCGCGCGGATCGACGCCGACCCGCTGCGCTGCCTCGACCCGGAGGCGAGCGCCCGGATGGTCGCCGAGGTCGACGCCGCGAAGAAGGCCGCCGACACGCTCGGCGGCGTGGTCGAGGTGCTGGCGTACGGGGTGCCGCCGGGGCTGGGCAGCCACGTGCAGTGGGACCGCAAGCTCGACGCCCGGCTGGCGACCGCGCTGATGTCCATCCAGGCGATCAAGGGTGTGGAGATCGGCGACGGCTGGCAGCAGGCCCGCTCCCGGGGCTCCGAGGCCCACGACGAGATCATCCCCACCGCGACCGGCGTCCGGCGGGTCACCGACCGGGCCGGTGGCCTGGAGGGTGGCATCACCACCGGTGAGCCGCTGCGGGTGAAGGCGGCCATGAAGCCCATCTCGTCGCTGAACCGGGCGCTGTCGACGGTCGACGTGACCACCGGGAGCCGGCCACCGCCATCAACCAGCGCTCCGACGTCTGCGCGGTGCCCGCCGCGGCGATCGTCGCCGAGGCGATGGTGGCGCTGGTGCTGGCCGAGGCGGCGGTGGAGAAGTTCGGCGGCGACTCGGTCGTGGAGATGCGCCGCAACCTGACCGGCTACCTCGACGCGCTGGTGATCCGGTGACCGGCGGGGCGCGCGTCCCGCTGACCCGACCGGTCTGCGTGCTGGTGGGGGCGCCCGGCTCCGGCAAGACCACCGTCGGGCAGGCGCTGGCCACCGCGCTGGGCGTCGGCTTCCGGGACACCGACGCCGACATCGAGCAGTTGGCCGGCAAGCCGATCCCGGAGATCTTCGTGGACGAGGGGGAGGACCACTTCCGTACCCTCGAACGGGCGGCGGTGGCGGCGGCGCTGGCGTCGCACGGCGGGGTGCTCGCCCTCGGCGGCGGCGCGATCCTCGCCGAGGAGAACCGCGCCGCGCTGATCGGGCACACCGTGGTGCACCTCTCGGTGGAGCTGCCCGACGCGGTGAAGCGGGTCGGGCTGGGCGCGGGTCGTCCGCTGCTGGCGATCAACCCGCGCGCCACCCTCAAGCACCTGATGGAGCAGCGCCGCCCGCTCTACGCCGAGGTGGCGACGGCGACCGTGGTCACCGACGGGCGTACCCCGGAGGAGCTCGCCGCCGAGGTGGCGGCCCTGCTCAAGCCCTGAGCGCCGCCCGCCGCACCCGCGTGGTCTCCGGGCGCCAGGTGACGAGCAGGGCCAGGGCGAGCAGGATCTCGGCGAGGTCACCGCCGTAGTACATGACCATCGCCCCGGCGCGCAGCTCGCCCACCGTCGCCGGGACGTCGACCAGCAGGCCGGCGTAGAGCAGTTGGGCGATGGTGGCGTGCGCCGCCACCGCGAGGCCGAGCACCACCAGGCGCGCCGGCACGCGGGGCCGGTGCGGGCCCGGGTCGGGGCCGGCGATGGACCACGCGAAGAGGTATCCGCTGAGCACGAAGTGCAGGTGCACCAGCGCGTGCAGCGACGGGTTCGCCAGCGTCGCCCGGTAGAGCGGCGTCAGCAGGAGCAGCCAGAGACCGCCGGCGGTGAGCAGCAGTCCGGTCACCGGGTGGGCGAGGACCCGGGCGAGGGGGTGCCGCAGCAGGCGGAGCGCCGCCCGACCGACCCGCGGGTCCACCGTCCGCAGCGCCAGGGTGCCGGGCGCGCCGAGCACGAGCGCCAGCGGCGCCAGCATGCCGAGCAGCAGGTGCTGCCACATGTGGCCGGGCAGGCCGCGCGCGGGCCAGGCCAGTCCGGCGACGAGCAGCGCCGCGCCGAGACCGAAGCTCGCGGTCCGCCGGTGGTCCCAGCCGCGCCCACCGTCGTCCCGCTGCCGCAGCGCCGCGGCCAGATAGGCCCAGAACAGCACCAGGGGTACGAGCGCCACGAGCGGAAAACCGCCCGCCGGGTGCCCGAGGTGGGTGGACGTCACGGCCGCTCGACGGCGCAGAGGTCGACCGCCGCGGCCCGCCGTTGGATCGCCCAGCCGGCCCCGACGAAGAGCGCGCCGAGGACGAGGAAGCCGAGGTCCCAGGCGAGCTGGTGCGGCCCGCCGTGGACGTGGTGGATGCCGAGGATCTGGTGGTCGACGATTCCCTCGACCAGGTTGAACAGCCCCCACCCGACCAGCGCCCAGCCCCAGAGGGCGGGGGAGCGCCACAGCCGGCCCCGCGAGCGGGTGACCCGCGAATAGAGCAGGGCCAGGCCGGTCAGCACCGCCACCCAGGTCACCACGTGGAACAGCCCGTCCCAGAGGGTGTTCATCTGCAACCCGGGCACGGTGTCGACCGGGTACGCCTTGATCCCGATCCGGTCGGTGCCGGTGCTGCTGAGCATGTGGTGCCACTGCAGGACCTGGTGCAGCACGATGCCGTCGGCGAACCCGCCGAGGCCGACGCCGAGGATCGTCGCCGGCACCCGGATGTCCGTTCCGTCGATGGTCGATCGGTTCACGCCCGTACCTCCGCCGTTGGTGGTCGGCCCCCAGGATCACTGCCTGTGGTCGCCAGGTCAACCGTCGGCGACGGTTCGGGGTGGCCACGAAGTGGACAGTGCCCGCCGGGCGGCCGTCCACTCGACTAGGCTGCCGGCGATGGACGAGGTGACCCGGATTCCGGTCGGCGGCGAGCGGCCGTACGACGTGCTGGTGGGACGCGACCTGCTCGATCCCCCGCCCCGCCTGCTGCCCGGCGCGGACCGGGTGGCGTTCCTGCACGCGCCGCCGCTGAAGGCGCTGGCTGAGGGGCTCGCCGAACGGGTCCGCGCGGCCGGGGTGGCGCCGCTGCTGATCGAGGTGCCGGACGCCGAGGCGGGCAAGCAGATCGACGTCGCCGCCGACTGCTGGGACCGGCTCGGCGCGGCCGGGTTCACCCGTACCGACGCGGTGGTGGGGGTGGGTGGCGGCGCCGTCACCGACCTGGCCGGCTTCGTGGCGGCCTGCTGGCTGCGCGGGGTGCGCTGGGTGCCGGTGGCGACCTCGCTGCTCGGCATGGTCGACGCGGCGGTCGGCGGCAAGACCGGCGTCAACACCGCCGCCGGCAAGAACCTGGTCGGTGCCTTCCACCCGCCGGCCGGGGTGATCTGCGACCTCGCCACGCTGGACAGCCTGCCCCCCGCCGACCTGGCGGCCGGGATGGCCGAGGTGGTCAAGTGCGGCTTCATCGCGGACCCGGTGATCCTCGACCTGGTCGAACGCGATCCCGCCGCCGCGCTCGACCCGACCGGGCCGGTGGCCCGCGAGCTGATCGAACGGGCGATCCGGGTCAAGGCCGACGTGGTCTCCGGCGACCTGCGCGAATCCGGGCTCCGCGAGGTGCTCAACTACGGGCACACACTGGCACACGCGATCGAGAAGGTGGAGGGCTACCGCTGGCGGCACGGGCACGCCGTCGCGGTGGGCCTCGTCTACGCCGCGACGCTGGCCCGGCTGGCCGGCCGGCTGGACGCGGCGACCGCCGAGCGGCACCGCAGCACGGTGGCGGCGCTCGGCCTGCCGACCAGTTATCCGGCCGAGGCGTGGCCGCGGCTGCTCGCCACGATGCGGGTCGACAAGAAGGCCCGCGGCAGCACGCTGCGCTTCGTGGTGCTGGACGGGCTGGCCCGGCCGGCGATCCTGGAGGGGCCGGACGACGACCTGCTGCACGCCGCCTACCGGGAGATCGCCGGATGAGGGTGTACGTGCTCAACGGCCCGAACCTGGGTCGGCTCGGCACCCGCCAGGTCGACGTCTACGGCGTGACCAGCTATGCCGACCTGGTGGACCGTTGCGTGGACACCGGTCGTGAGCTGGGTCTGGACGTGGTGGTCCGGCAGACCGACGCGGAGCACGAGCTGCTCGGCTGGCTGCACGCGGCGGCCGACGAGGGTGCGGCGGTGGTGCTCAACCCGGCGGCCTGGTCGCACTATTCGATCGCGGTCCGGGACGCCTGCGCGATGCTGCGCGGGCCGCTGGTCGAGGTGCACATCTCCAACATCCACGCCCGCGAGGAGTTCCGGCACCACTCGGTGGTCTCCGCGGTGGCGACCGGGGTGATCTGCGGGCTCGGCGTGGACGGCTACCGGCTCGCCCTGCACCACCTCGCCGCCCGCCGCGACGCCGGCGCCTGACCGCTCCGGGTCGGCGCCCGCTCGGCGGCGGAGGGGGCGGGTGCGCCCGTCGCGCGGTTCTCCGGTCGCCCGCTGGTCCATCGTCGGTGACCTTCCGTGACCCTTGTTGCCGAAGGGTCGGCACCATGGGTGACGGTCGGCACGCTAGGGACCGGACCCTCGTGGCGGCCCCTTTGCTCTGCGCACACGGACGCAGCACCCGTTTGACCTGGTCTTTTCGTTGCGGTCCGGAGCAGGCCGAGAGGTGACAATCGTCACTTTGGGTGACCGCTGCGTCCGTGACTGCAGAGCAAAGGGCGCCAGGGCGGGGTGGTGCGGGTGGCGGGGAGGGCACTCTCCGTCATGTCGATCGCGGCGGTCGGTCCGTGCGGTGGCGCAGCGTGGAGTCCCGGTTCGACACAGCTAGTAGACTTTCCAGGTCTGTCCGCCAATTGATGATCAAGGCAGGAAATGGCCACCACCAACGAGCTCAAGAACGGCCTCGTACTCAACCTCGACGGAGAGCTGTGGGCCGTCGTCGAGTTCCAGCACGTCAAGCCCGGTAAGGGTGGGGCCTTCGTGCGCACCACGCTGAAGAACGTGCTGTCCGGCAAGGTCGTCGACAAGACCTTCAACGCGGGCACCAAGGTCGAGACCGCCACCGTCGACAAGCGCACCATGCAGTACCTGTACGCCGACGGCGAGGACTACGTCTTCATGGATCTGGAGACGTTCGACCAGATCACCGTCCCCGGCGGCACCGTCGGCGAGGCCGCCAACTACCTCCTCCCCGAGGCCGAGGCGACCGTCGCCACCCACGAGAGCGTGCCGCTCTACATCGAGCTGCCGACCTCCGTCGTGCTCGAGGTCACCTACACCGAGCCGGGTCTGCAGGGCGACCGGTCCACCGGCGGCAACAAGCCGGCCACCGTCGAGACCGGCGCGACCGTGCAGGTGCCGCTCTTCATCACCACCGGCGAGAAGATCAAGGTCGACACCCGCGACGGCCGTTACCTCGGCCGCGCCTGATGGCTGAGGGGCCCAAGCAGCAGATGCCGGCGCGCCGCAAGGCGCGCAAGCGGGCGCTGGACGTGCTCTTCGAGGCCGACCTGCGGGACCGGCCCCCGGTCGACGTGCTCGCCGGCTACGTCGAGCGGATCGAGAAGCCCCGGCCCGAGCACCTGGGGTACGCGGTCAGCCTGGTCGAGGGCGTCGCCGCGCACCTGGACCGGATCGACGAGCTGATCGCCAGCTACGCCGAGGGCTGGACGCTCGACCGGATGCCGACGGTCGACCGCAACCTCGCCCGGATCGCCGTCTACGAGCTGCTCTACGTCGACGACATCGACGACGCGGTGGCGATCAGCGAGGCCGTCGAGCTGGCCCGGCAGATGTCGACCGACGACTCGCCGCGCTTCCTCAACGGGGTGCTCGGCCGGATCGCGGAGTACGCCACCCGCTGACCCGCGCCACGTACGACGAAAGGGCCCGTGCCGGACGGCACGGGCCCTTCGTGGTGACAGCGGGTCAGGAGGCGAAGAACGCCCGCGGGTCGGCGACCAGCACCCCGTGCTCGGTGAGCCGCTCGATCAGGCCCGACGGCGAGGCGTCGTAGACGATCGCGAGGGCACGCAGGTCGTCGGCGCGGATGGAGAGCACCCGGCCGTTGTAGTCGCCGCGCTGCTGCTGGATCGCGCGGGCGTACCGGGCGACGTAGGCGAGGTCCTCGGAGGCCTCGTCGTACAGCCGCTCCAGGTCCAGGACGATCTTGCTGGTGGGCTCGTGACGCACCCCGCTGCCGTCGGGCAGGAGCTCCGAGACGGGAACGCGGTAGAAGTCGGCCAGCTCCGCCAGGCGGGACACGGTGACGGCCCGGTCGCCGCGCTCGTACGAGCCGACCACCACGGCCTTCCACCGCCCGTTCGACTTCTCCTCCACCCCCTGCAGGGACAGACCCTGCTGCTGGCGGATGGAGCGCAGGCGGGCGCCCAGCGACTTGGCGTATTCAGAGGGCATTCGGACACTCCCAGTGCTGCTTTGGGGTTCTCCCAGCGATCGCTACGGAGCGTGACGGTACGGGGATTGCGACACGTGGTCAAGTGGTCGTGACATTACCGTTGGGGTGCACGGGGGGAGTTATCCGCATTTCTCCACCCTGATCCTGGGGTCAGTACCGCCCGCGATCTGCCCGGTGACCGCTGGTAACGTGGCCGGAAGCCCCGGTCCGCGCCCCGCGCGGGCCGACCGGTGAAGTCAGACGTCCTTTAACGACCCGTCCCGTGAGGCGGGGAAGGAGGTCCGCCGTGGCCTACCCACCGGCTGCCCGGACAACGCCGCCACCACAACCCTCGGTGAAGGTGATCCTCGCCGCCGCCGACGTGTCGCGGGTGGTCGACCGCATCGCCCACCAGATCCTGGAGAAGACCCAGGGCGCCGCCGACACCGTGCTGCTGGGCATTCCCACCCGCGGTGCCCCGCTGGCCAACCGCCTCGCCGCCCGGATCGGCACCTTCGAGGACGTGACCGTCCCGGTCGGGGTGCTCGACATCACGCTCTACCGCGACGACCTGCGCCGGCACGCCACCCGCGCGGTCGGCCCGACCCAGCTCCCGCCCGGCGGGATCGACGGCAAGCGGGTCATCCTCGTCGACGACGTGCTCTTCTCCGGTCGGACGGTCCGGGCCGCGCTCGACGCCCTCAACGACGTCGGCCGCCCCGCCTCGGTGCAGCTCGCGGTCCTGGTGGACCGGGGACACCGGCAGCTGCCGATCCGCGCCGACTACGTGGGCAAGAACATCCCCACCTCGCTCGCCGAGAACGTCAAGGTCACCCTCGCCGAGACCGACGGCACCGACGAGGTCCGGCTGCTCGGCGCGACCGAAAGGCCGGCCCAGTGATCACCCACCTGCTCTCCGGCGCCGACCTCGACGCCGAGACCGCCACGCTCATCCTCGACACCGCCGGCGAGATGGCCACGGTCGCCGGCCGGGAGGTCAAGAAGCTCCCCGCGCTGCGCGGCCGGACCGTGGTGAACCTCTTCTACGAGGACTCCACCCGGACCCGGATCTCCTTCGAGGCGGCCGCCAAGCGGCTCAGCGCCGACGTGATCAACTTCTCCGCCAAGGGCTCCAGCGTCACCAAGGGCGAGAGCCTGAAGGACACCGCGCTCACCCTCCAGGCGATGGGGGCCGACGCGGTGGTCGTCCGGCACCCGGCCTCCGGGGCCCCGCACCGGCTGGCGAACTGGGTGGACGGCTCGGTGGTCAACGCCGGCGACGGCACCCACGAGCACCCCACCCAGGCGCTGCTCGACGCGTACACCATGCGCTCCCGGCTGGGCCGGCTCGCCGGCCTGCACGTCGCGGTCGTCGGGGACGTGCTGCACTCCCGGGTGGCCCGCTCCAACGTGCTGCTGCTGTCCACCCTCGGCGCCAAGGTCACCCTGGTCGGGCCGCCCACGCTCATCCCGGTCGACATCGCGGCGGCCCTCGCGCCCGGCACCGACGTCTCCTACGACCTCGACAGCGTCCTCGGCGGCGTGGACGTGGTGATGATGCTGCGGGTGCAGCGGGAACGGATGAACGACTCCTACTTCCCCTCCGCCCGCGAGTACGCCCGCCGCTACGGCCTCGACGGCGCGCGCATGCGGCGGCTCCCGGAGCACGCCATCGTCATGCACCCCGGCCCGATGAACCGCGGCATGGAGATCACTCCCGAGGTCGCCGACTCACCCCGCTCCACCATCGTCGAACAGGTCGCCAACGGGGTCTCCGTGCGGATGGCCGTCCTCTATCTGCTGCTCGGAGGGAACAACCGGTGACCGCGTACCTGATCAAGAGCGTGAGCGTGGTCGGCGCGGAGCCGACCGACCTGCTGATCCGCGACGGCGTCGTCGCGGAGACCGGCGCCGCGCTCAGCGCGCCGGACGCCACCGTGCTCGACGGCACCGGGCTGGTCGCCCTGCCCGGCCTGGTCGACCTGCACACCCACCTGCGCGAGCCCGGCCGGGAGGACGCCGAGACCGTGGAGACCGGGTCCCGGGCGGCGGCGCTCGGCGGCTACACGGCGGTCTGCGCGATGGCCAACACCTCCCCGGTCGCCGACACCGCCGGCGTGGTCGAGCAGGTCTGGCGGCTCGGCCGGGAGGCCGGGCTGGTCGACGTGCAGCCGATCGGCGCGGTCACCGTCGGCCTGGCCGGCGAGCAGCTCGCCGAGCTGGGCGCGATGGCCGACTCGGCGGCCCGGGTGCGGATCTTCTCCGACGACGGGCACTGCGTCGCCGACCCGAAGCTGATGCGCCGGGCGTTGGAGTACGTCAAGGCGTTCGACGGGATCATCGCCCAGCACGCCGAGGAGCCCCGGCTCACCGAGGGCGCGCAGATGCACGAGGGCGAGGTCTCCACCCGGCTCGGGCTGACCGGCTGGCCGGCGGTCGCCGAGGAGGCGATCATCGCCCGGGACGTGCTGCTCGCCGAGCACGTCGGCAGCCGACTGCACGTCTGCCACGTCTCCACCGCCGGCAGCGTCGAGGTGCTGCGCCAGGCCAAGGCGCGCGGGGTGAAGGTCACCGCCGAGGTCACCCCGCACCACCTGCTGCTCACCGACGCTCACGCCGAGACGTACGACCCGGTCTACAAGGTCAACCCGCCGCTGCGGACGGCCACCGACATCGCCGCGCTCCGCGCCGCCCTCGCCGAGGGCGTGATCGACATCATCGCCACCGACCACGCCCCGCACGCCGTGGAGGACAAGGAGTGCGAGTGGGCGTACGCCCGGCCGGGGATGCTCGGCCTGGAGACGGCGCTCTCCATCGCCCTCGACGTGCTCGGCCCGCAGTGGGACCTGATCGCCGAGCGGATGTCCCGGGCCCCGGCCCGGATCGCCGGCCTGACCGGGCACGGCCTCGACCCCGCCCCCGGGGTGCCGGCCAACCTGACCCTGGTCGACCCGGCCGCCCGCCGCGTCATCGAACCGGCCGAGCTGGCCAGCCGCAGCCGCAACACCCCGTACGCCCGCATGACGCTGCCGGGTCGCATCGTGGCGACCTTCCTGCGCGGCGAGCCGACGGTCCTGGACGGAAAGGCAATCAAGTGACCCGGAGACGATCAGCGATCCTCGTCCTCGAGGACGGGCGCACCTTCCACGGCGAGGCGTACGGCAGCGTCGGGGAGACCTTCGGCGAGGCGGTCTTCAACACCGGCATGACCGGCTACCAGGAGACCCTGACCGACCCGTCCTACCACCGCCAGGTGGTGGTGCAGACCGCCCCGCACATCGGCAACACCGGCGTCAACGGCGAGGACGACGAGTCCACCCGGATCTGGGTCGCCGGGTACGTGGTCCGCGACCCCGCCCGGATCGGCTCGAACTGGCGGGCCACCGGCGGGCTGGAGGACCGGCTCGCCGCCGAGGGCGTCGTCGGCATCAGCGGCGTGGACACCCGCGCGCTCACCCGGCACCTGCGCGAACGCGGCGCGATGCGGGTCGGCATCTCCAGCGTCGACGACGACCCGCGCGCCCTGCTGGAGCGGGTCCGCCGGTCGCCGCAGATGGTCGGCGCGGACCTCTCCGCCGAGGTGACCACCGAGCAGCCGTACGTGGTGGCGGCCGAGGGGGAGCACCGGTTCACCGTCGCCGCCCTGGACCTGGGCATCAAGCGGAACGTGCCGCGCCGGCTCGCCGCCCGCGGGGTGACCACCCACGTGCTGCCCGCCGGGTCGAGCATCGACGACCTGGTCGCCACCGGCGCGGACGCGGTCTTCTTCTCACCCGGCCCGGGCGACCCGGCCACCGCCGACGGCCCGGTCTCGCTGGCCCGGGAGGTGCTGACCCGGCGGATCCCGCTCTTCGGCATCTGCTTCGGCAGCCAGATCCTCGGCCGGGCGCTCGGCTTCGGCACCTACAAGCTGGGCTACGGCCACCGCGGCATCAACCAGCCGGTGCTCGACCGGGTCACCGGCAAGGTCGAGGTGACCAGCCACAACCACGGCTTCGCGGTCGAGGTGCCGGGCGCGCAGGCCGGCGCGGTCGTCCCCGACCAGGTGATCGACACCGGATTCGGCGGCGTCCAGGTCAGTCACGTCTGCCTCAATGACAACGTGGTCGAGGGGCTGCGGGCGCTGGACGTGCCCGCCTTCACCGTCCAGTACCACCCGGAGGCGGCGGCCGGCCCGCACGACGCGGACTACCTGTTCGACCGTTTCGCGGAGCTCATCGAAGGCGGTAGGAATGCCTAAGCGCACCGATCTCAAGCACATCATGGTGATCGGCTCCGGGCCGATCGTCATCGGTCAGGCCTGCGAGTTCGACTACTCCGGCACCCAGGCGTGCCGGGTGCTGCGCAGCGAGGGGATCCGGGTCAGCCTGGTCAACTCCAACCCGGCCACGATCATGACCGACCCGGAGTTCGCCGACGCCACCTACGTCGAGCCGATCACCCCGGAGTTCGTCGAGCTGGTCATCGCCAAGGAACGCCCCGACGCGCTGCTGCCCACCCTGGGCGGGCAGACCGCGCTGAACACCGCGGTCGCCCTGCACGAGGCGGGCGTCCTGGAGAAGTACGGCGTCGAGCTGATCGGCGCCAACATCGAGGCGATCCACCGCGGCGAGGACCGGCAGCTGTTCAAGGACATCGTCGCCAAGGCGGGCGTCCGGCTCGGCATCGAGGACCCGTCCGCGCTGACCCCGCGCTCGCGGGTCTGCCACTCGATGGACGAGGTCCGCGAGACCGTCGCCGAGCTGGGCCTGCCGGTGGTGATCCGGCCGTCGTTCACCATGGGCGGCCTGGGCTCCGGCATGGCGCACACCGACGAGGACCTGGAGCGCATCGCCGGCTCGGGCCTGGCCGCCAGCCCGGTGCACGAGGTGCTCATCGAGGAGAGCGTGCTCGGCTGGAAGGAGTACGAGCTCGAACTGATGCGCGACCGGCACGACAACGTGGTGGTGGTCTGCTCGATCGAGAACATCGACCCGATGGGCGTGCACACCGGCGACAGCGTCACCGTGGCCCCGTCCATGACGCTGACCGACCGGGAGTACCAGAACCTGCGGGACCTGGGCATCGCGGTGCTGCGCGAGGTCGGGGTGGACACCGGCGGGTGCAACATCCAGTTCGCGGTCAACCCGGCCGACGGCCGGATCGTCGTGATCGAGATGAACCCCCGGGTGTCCCGCTCCTCGGCGCTGGCCTCGAAGGCGACCGGCTTCCCGATCGCGAAGATCGCGGCGAAGCTCGCCATCGGGTACACCCTGGACGAGATCCCCAACGACATCACCCTGAAGACGCCCGCCGCGTTCGAGCCGACGCTCGACTACGTGGTGGTGAAGATCCCCCGGTTCGCGTTCGAGAAGTTCCCCGGCGCGGACCCGGAGCTGACCACCACCATGAAGTCGGTGGGCGAGGCGATGAGCCTCGGCCGCAACTTCACCGAGGCGCTGAACAAGGCGATGCGCTCGATGGAGACCGGCTCCGCCGGGTTCTGGAGTGTGCCGGACCCGCAGGGGGCGACGAAGGAGAACACCCTCGCCGCGCTGAAGATGCCGCACGACGGCCGGCTCTACACGGTCGAACGGGCGCTGCGGCTCGGTGCGTCCATCGCCGAGGTCGCCGAGGCGTCCGGCGGGATGGACCCCTGGTTCCTGGACCAGATCGCCGCCCTGGTGGAGCTGCGCCAGGAGATCGTGGACGCCGCGGTGCTGGACGCGGAGCTGCTGCGCCGGGCGAAGCGGGCGGGCCTGTCCGACCGGCAGCTCGCCGCGCTCCGCCCGGAGCTGGCCGCCGAGGACGGCGTCCGCACCCTGCGGCACCGGCTCGGCATCCGGCCGGTCTACAAGACGGTGGACACCTGCGCCGCCGAGTTCGAGGCCGCCACCCCGTACCACTACTCCACCTACGACCAGGAGACCGAGGTCACGCCCTCGGACCGGCCCAAGGTGCTCATCCTCGGCTCCGGGCCGAACCGGATCGGGCAGGGCATCGAGTTCGACTACTCCTGCGTGCACGCGGTGATGGCGCTGCGCGGGGTGGGCTACGAGACCGTCATGGTCAACTGCAACCCGGAGACCGTCTCCACCGACTACGACACCGCCGACCGGCTCTACTTCGAGCCGCTGACCTTCGAGGACGTGCTGGAGGTCTGGCACTCCGAGGACTCCTCCGGCAAGGCGGCCGGTGGCCCCGGCGTGGTCGGCGTGATCGTGCAGCTCGGCGGGCAGACCCCGCTCGGTCTGGCCCAGCGGCTCAAGAACGCCGGGGTCCCGGTGGTCGGCACCTCCCCGGAGTCGATCCACCTGGCCGAGGAGCGCGGCGCGTTCGGCGCGGTGCTGGCCCGGGCCGGGCTGCGCGCCCCCGCGCACGGCATGGCCACCTCGTACGACGAGGCGAAGGCGATCGCCGACGAGATCGGCTACCCGGTGCTGGTCCGGCCGTCGTACGTGCTCGGCGGGCGGGGCATGGAGATCGTCTACGACGACGCCACGCTGCGCGCCTACATCGGCCGGGCCACCGACATCTCCCCGGACCACCCGGTGCTGGTGGACCGCTTCCTCGACGACGCCATCGAGATCGACGTGGACGCGCTGGTCGACGCCGACGGTGACGTCTACCTCGGCGGCGTGATGGAGCACATCGAGGAGGCCGGCATCCACTCCGGCGACTCGTCCTGCGCGCTGCCCCCGATCACCCTGGCCGGCTCGCACCTGGCGCAGGTGCGGCGCTACACCGAGGCGATCGCCCGGGGCGTCGGGGTGAAGGGCCTGCTCAACGTCCAGTACGCGCTCAAGGACGACATGCTCTACGTGCTGGAGGCGAATCCGCGGGCGTCCCGGACGGTGCCGTTCGTCTCCAAGGCGACCGCGGTGCCGCTGGCCAAGGCGGCGGCCCGGATCGCGCTCGGCGCCACCATCGCGGAGCTGCGCGCCGAGGGGCTGCTCCCGGCGACCGGGGACGGCGGCGAGATGCCGGCGGACGCCCCGATCGCGGTGAAGGAGGCGGTGCTGCCGTTCAAGCGGTTCCGCACCCCGTCGGGCAAGGGCATCGACTCGCTGCTCGGGCCGGAGATGAAGTCCACCGGCGAGGTGATGGGCATCGACACCAACTTCGGGCACGCCTTCGCCAAGTCGCAGTCCGCCGCGTACGGGTCGCTGCCGACCGCCGGGAAGATCTTCGTCTCGGTGGCCAACCGGGACAAGCGCGGCATGATCTTCCCGATCAAGCGCCTCGCGGACCTGGGCTTCGAAATCGTCGCCACCACCGGCACGGCCGAGGTGCTGCGCCGGCACGGCATCGCCTGCGAGCAGATCCGCAAGCACTACGAGGCGGGCGAGGGCGAGGACGCGGTGTCGCTGATCCTCGGCGGTGACGTGGCGCTGGTGGTGAACACCCCGCAGGGTTCCGGCGCGAGCGCCCGCTCCGACGGGTACGAGATCCGCAGCGCCGCGGTCACCGCCGACATCCCCTGCATCACCACGGTGCCGGGTGCGGCGGCGGCGGTGATGGGCATCGAGGCCCGGATCCGGGGTGACATGCGGGTCCGGCCGCTCCAGGAGCTGCACGCCGCGCTGCGGGCCGCCCAGTGATCTTCGAGCGGGTGGTGCGGCCGCAGCTGTTCCGGATCGGGGGCGGGGACGCCGAGCGGGCGCACGAGTGGACGCTGCACCGGCTGGCGGGGCTGTCCCGCCGGCCGGCGGCCCTCGCGGCGCTGCGCGCCCGGTACGCGGTCGACGCGCCGCGCACGGTCTTCGGCGTCCGGTTCCCGAACCCGGTGGGGCTGGCGGCCGGGATGGACAAGGACGGGGCGGCGCTGCCGGCCTGGCCGGCGCTGGGCTTCGGCTTCGTCGAGGTCGGCACGGTCACCGCGCACGCCCAGCCGGGCAATCCCCGGCCCCGGCTGTTCCGCCTGCGCGACAGCGAGGCCGTGGTCAACCGGATGGGCTTCAACAACGCCGGGGCGGCGGGGCTGGCCGCCCGGCTGGCGGCGCTGCCGCGCCCGATCGGGGTGCCGCTGGGCATCTCGCTCGGCAAGTCCAAGGTGACTCCGCTGGACGAGGCGGTCGAGGACTACCTGGCCTCCTACCGGGCGTTGAAGGGGCACGGTGACTACTTCGCGGTCAACGTCTCCTCGCCGAACACGCCGGGGCTGCGGTCCCTGCAGGACCGGTCCCACCTGGACGCGCTGCTCACGGCGCTGGTGGGGGAGAAGCCCGTGCTGGTGAAGATCGCCCCCGACCTGACCGAGCCGGCCATCGCCGAGCTGCTGGAGGTCTGCCTGGACCGGGGCGCGGCCGGGGTGATCGCCACCAACACGACGCTGTCCCGGGACGGGCTGGCACCGGCCGACCGGGAGCGCGGCGCGGAGGCCGGCGGCCTGTCGGGCCGTCCGCTCACCGGACGCGCCCGCGAGGTGGTCTCGTTCGTGCACCGGGAGACCGGCGGTCGGCTCCCCGTCGTCGGGGTGGGGGGCATCCTCGACCAGGACGACGCGGCGCGGATGTTCGACGCCGGCGCCAGCCTGGTGCAGCTCTACACCGGGTTCATCTACCGGGGTCCGGCGCTGGTCCGGGCCGCCGCCCGGGCGGCGGCGGTACCGGCCGGCCGGCGGTGAGCCGGCACCGGTCGACGGTGGGTGCGGGCGGGGAGACGGTGGGTCGTGGCCGGGCGAGGGTGTCCCGGCGCTCCCTTTGCTCTGCACACACCGACGCAGCACCCGGCGTCCGGATGTCGGACGACAACTGCCGCGCCCATGTAAGCAGAGCAAAGGCGGCGCGCCGAGGCTGCCCGGCCCTGCCGGGGCGCGGCCCGGCCGTCCACCCGGACCGTCCGGCCCCGCCGCCGCGCGCAGCGGCCCGCCCCGACCGCCCGCGCCGGCCGGCGCCCAGCTGGCGGCGCGAGAGGACGAAGGGAAGCGCATGACCCCCGAGGAGATCCTGGCCGCCGACCGGGCGCACGTGTGGCACCCGTACGCGGCGCTGCCGCCGGCCGGCCCGCCGTACGTGGTCCAGAGCGCCGAGGGCGTACGGCTGCGGCTGGCCGACGGTCGGGAGCTGGTGGACGGGATGTCGTCCTGGTGGGCGGCCATCCACGGCTACCGCCACCCGGTGCTGGACGCCGCCGTGACCGACCAGCTCGGCCGGATGAGCCACGTGATGTTCGGCGGGTTGACCCACGAGCCGGCGGTCCGGCTGGCGCGCACGCTGGTCGAGCTGTCCCCGGAGGGCCTGGAGCACGTCTTCCTCGCCGACTCCGGCTCGGTGAGCGTCGAGGTGGCGGTGAAGATGTGCCTGCAGTACCAGCGGGCCACCGGCCGCCCGCAGCGGCACCGGCTCGGCACCTGGCGGGGTGGCTACCACGGCGACACCTTCCACCCGATGAGCGTCTGCGACCCCGAGGGCGGCATGCACCACCTCTGGGGGGACGTGCTGCCCCGGCAGGTCTTCGCCCCGGTGCCCCCGGCCGGCTTCGACGCCCCGCCCGACCCCGCGTACGAGCAGGCCCTGGTGGACGCGGTGGAGCGGCACGCCGACGAGCTGGCCGCGGTGATCGTGGAACCGGTGGTGCAGGGCGCCGGCGGGATGCGTTTCCACCACCCGCACTACCTGCGGGTGCTGCGCGAGGTGACCCGCGCGCACGGCGTCCTGCTGGTCTTCGACGAGATCGCCACCGGGTTCGGCCGGACCGGCGCGATGTTCGCCGCCGAGCACGCCGGGGTGGTCCCGGACGTGCTCTGTGTGGGCAAGGCGCTGACCGGCGGCTACCTGACCCTGGCCGCGGCGCTCTGCACGCCGGAGATCGCCCGGGGCATCTCCGCCGACGGGGTGCTGGCGCACGGCCCCACCTTCATGGGCAACCCGCTGGCCTGTGCGGTCGCCAACGCCTCGCTGGGGCTGCTGACCGGCGGCGACTGGGCCGGACGGGTGGCGACGATCGCGCGCGGCCTGCGCGAAGGGCTGGAGCCGTTGCGGGGGGCGCCGGGGGTGGCCGACGTGCGGGTGCTCGGCGCGATCGGCGTGGTGCAGCTCGACCACGAGGTCGACCTGGCCCGGGCCACCGCCGCCGCGGTGGCGCAGGGCGTCTGGCTGCGCCCCTTCCGGGACCTGATCTACACCATGCCGCCGTACGTGACCGACGAGGCCGACGTCGCCCGGATCGTCACCGGGATCCGGGCGGCGGTCGCGGCCGGCTGAACGGTCCCGCCGGCCCCGGCGCCGGCACGAGGGACGACGAGCGGCGGCGTCCACCGCCGTACGACCACCGTGGCGGGGTGCCGCGGGACGGAAGAGGGAGAGTCGTGATGGAGAGCTTCGGCGCCCGCCTGCACCGGGCCGTGACCGAGCGGGGACCGCTCTGCGTGGGGATCGACCCGCATCCGGGGCTGCTGGCCCGCTGGGGGCTCTCCGACGACGTACGGGGTCTCGACCGGTTCAGCCGGACCGTGGTGGAGGCGCTGGGGGACCGGGTGGCGGTCGTCAAGCCCCAGTCGGCCTTTTTCGAGCGCTTCGGGTCCCAGGGTGTCGGAATTCTTGAGTCAACTATCCGACAGTTGCGCGATGCCGGCTCGCTCGTTCTGCTTGACGTCAAGCGCGGGGACATCGGTTCGACGGTCGCCGCGTACGCCGCCGCGTACCTCGATCCATCCAGCCCGCTGTATGTCGACGCGGTGACCGCGAGCCCCTACCTGGGAGTAGGTTCGCTGGCACCGATGTTCGAGCTGGCCGCCGCGCACGGCGGCGGGGTCTTCGTGCTGGCCCTCACCTCGAACCCCGAGGGAGCCGCCGTGCAGCGCGCCGTCACGGCCGACGGGCGGACCGTCGCGCAGACCGTGATCGACGAGATTTCCCAGCTCAACAGGGGTGCGGAGCCGCTCGGCAGCTTCGGTCTGGTGGTCGGCGCGACGATCGGCGACACCGGTCACGACCTCTCCGGGGTGAACGGTCCGCTGCTCGCTCCGGGCCTCGGCGCGCAGGGCGGGACGGCCGCCGGGCTGCGTACGGTCTTCGGCTCCAGCCTCCCGTCGGTGCTGCCGTCGTACTCCCGGGAGGTGCTGCACGCGGGCCCGGACACCGCCGCCCTGCGGGCCGCCGCGGAGCGGGTCCTGGCCGACTGCCGGGCCGCCCTGACCGGCGCGTGACTGACTGACAGCTCGGTCACTTTCCGTTGATCTTCGCGTGCCCACGTTGCCGAAAGCTCCGTTGACCGCTAGTTTTCCCCGCGCTGGGAACCACGGACCCCTTTGGTTGCCAGCGACACCACGTTTCACAGAAGCGGCGGTGCGTCCCGCCCGCCGCGTTAGGGACCTGAGGAGAACTGGTGCCGCTCCCGTCACTGACCCCCGAACAGCGTGCTGCCGCGCTGGAGAAGGCCGCGGAGATCCGCAAGGCCCGTGCTGAGCTGAAGGAGCAGCTCAAGCAGGGCAAGACCACCCTCGCCACCGTCCTCGAGCGGGCCGAGTCCGACGACGTCGTCGGCAAGCTGAAGGTTTCGGCCGTCCTCCAGGCGATGCCGGGCATCGGCAAGATCCGGGCCACCCAGATCATGGAGAAGCTCAAGATCGCCGACAGCCGTCGCCTGCGCGGCCTGGGCGAGCAGCAGCGCAAGGCCCTGCTTGGAGAGTTCGCCGCCAACTGAACGCGGCAGCGTGTAGAAACAAGCAGTGAGCACGGATGACGAGGCGCGCCCGGCGGCTCGGCTCACTGTCCTGGGGGGACCTTCGGGTGCCGGTCGGGAGAGTGTCGTCGAGCTGGTCCGGGCGCGTTTCGCACGTGCCTGGGTGCCCGTGCCGGCCACCACCCGGCCCCCCCGGCCGGGTGAGGTCGACGGGCTCCACCGGTGCTTCGTCGACCCGGCCGCGTTCGACCGCATGATCGCCGCCGGCGAGCTGCTGGAGTGGAGCCGGGCCGGACCCTTCCGGCGCGGTACGCCCCGCGCCGGGGTACGCGACCGGCTGGCCGCCGGGGTGCCGGTGCTGCTGCCGCTGGACCTGCCCGGGGCGCTCGCCGTCCGGGCCGTGACGCCCGACGCCCAGCTGGTGCTCCTCGCCCCGCCGGCGTACCGGCCGGACCCCGCCGTGGCGGTCGCCTTCGCCCACACCGTGCGGCACGACCGTGCCGAGCGGGCAGCCGACGAGCTGGTAGGCTTACTCGGTTCTTCCTTCCTGGCTCCGGCCCAACCGCGCGGATGCGGTTGAGAGACCCACCGCGCCCGCGCGGTGAAGAGACGCAGAGGTTATTTCGTGGGATCCATCGCCAACCCCGAAGGCATCACCAACCCGCCGATCGACGAGCTGCTCGAGAAGACCACCTCGAAGTACGCGCTCGTGATCTTCGCCGCCAAGCGCGCGCGCCAGGTCAACGCCTACTACAGCCAGCTCGGCGAGGGCCTCCTGGAGTACGTCGGCCCGCTCGTGGAGACCACCCCGCAGGAGAAGCCGCTCTCCATCGCCATGCGCGAGATCAACGCCGGCCTGCTCACCGCCGAGCCGACCGACCAGCCGTAAGCTCGCCCGCGTCGATGTCCGCCGAGATCGTCCTCGGGGTCGGCGGTGGCATCGCCGCCTACAAGGCGTGTGAGCTGCTGCGGCTCTTCACCGAGTCGGGCCACCGGGTCCGCGTCGTGCCGACCGCGTCGGCGCTCCGGTTCGTCGGAGCGCCGACCTGGGCGGCGCTGTCGGGCCGGCCGGTCGCCGACGACGTCTGGTCCGACGTGCACGAGGTGCCACACGTCCGGCTCGGCCAGCACGCCGACCTGGTGGTGGTCGCGCCCGCCACGGCCGACCTGCTCGCCAAGGCCGCCCACGGTCTCGCCGACGACCTGCTCACCAACACCCTGCTGACCGCGCGCTGCCCGGTCCTGCTCGCCCCGGCGATGCACACCGAGATGTGGGAGCACCCGGCCACCGTCGCCAACGTCGCGACCCTGCGGTCCCGGGGTGTCCGGGTGATCGAACCCGCCGTCGGCCGGCTCACCGGCGCCGACAGCGGCAAGGGCCGGCTGCCCGACCCGGCGGAGATCTTCGCCGTCGCCCGCCGGGCCCTCGCCCGGGGCGTCGCCGCCCCGGCCGACCTGGCCGGCCGGCACGTCGTGGTCACCGCCGGCGGCACCCGCGAGCCGCTCGACCCGGTCCGGTTCCTCGGCAACCGCTCCTCCGGCAAGCAGGGGTACGCCTTCGCCCGCGCCGCCGTCGCCCGGGGCGCCCGGGTCACCCTGGTCTCGGCCAACGTGTCGCTCGCCGACCCGGCCGGCGTCGACGTGGTCCGCGTCGGCACCACCGAGGAACTGCGCAAGGCCACCCTGGAGGCCGCCGCCGACGCCGACGTGGTGGTGATGGCCGCGGCTCCCGCCGATTTCCGCCCGGCAACGTACGCGACTGGCAAAATCAAGAAGGCGGACGACGGCAGCGCGCCGACGATCGACCTGGTCACCAACCCTGACATCGCCGCCGAGCTGGGCCGGCGCCGCCGGCCGGACCAGGTGCTGGTGGTGTTCGCCGCGGAGACCGGCGACGCCGAGGCCAACGGCCGCGCCAAGCTCGCCCGGAAGCGGGCGGACCTCATCGTCATCAACGAGGTGGGCGTGGACAAGGTCTTCGGCGCCGACACCAACGCGGCGACCGTCATCGGCTCCGACGACTCGGTGCAGCGGCTGCCCGAGCAGTCCAAGGAGGACCTCGCCGACGGTGTCTGGGACCTCGTGCTGACCCGGCTGACGGACCGGTCCTGAACGCTGGGCACATTCGTATTCGGTGAGTCACCCTAGAAGTACGGTGACTAAACTGCCGCGGAGCGACCGTTCAAGAGTTTTCACATGCTTAGGAGTGCCGTGACACGTCTCTTCACGTCCGAATCGGTCACGGAAGGCCACCCGGACAAGATCGCCGACCAGATCAGCGACGGCATTCTCGACGCCCTGCTCGCCCAGGACCCGCACAGCCGGGTCGCGGTCGAGACCCTGATCACCACCGGTCAGGTCCACGTCGCGGGTGAGGTCACCACCAAGGCGTACGCGGACATTCCGACCATCGTCCGGGAGACCATCCTGGAGATCGGGTACGACTCGTCGAAGAAGGGCTTCGACGGCGCCTCCTGCGGCGTCAGCGTCTCGATCGGCGCGCAGTCCCCGGACATCGCCCAGGGTGTCGACAACGCCTTCGAGTTGCGTACCGGGTCGTCGGAGAGTGCGCTCGACGCGCAGGGCGCCGGCGACCAGGGTATGATGTTCGGCTTCGCCTGCTCGGAGACCCCCGAGCTGATGCCGCTGCCGATCGCGCTCGCGCACCGGCTGGCCCGCCGGCTCGCCGCGGTCCGCAAGGACGGCACCATCCCCTACCTGCGGCCCGACGGCAAGACCCAGGTCACCATCGAGTACGACGGGCTGCGCCCGGTACGCCTCGACACGGTGGTGGTCTCCAGCCAGCACGCCGCCGACATCTCGCTGGAGTCGCTGCTCACCCCGGACGTGCGCGAGCACGTCATCGCCCCCGAGCTGGAGAGCCTCGGCCTCGACACGGACGGCTACCGGCTGCTGGTCAACCCGACCGGGCGCTTCGAGATCGGTGGCCCGATGGGCGACGCCGGCCTCACCGGCCGGAAGATCATCGTCGACACCTACGGCGGCTACGCCCGGCACGGCGGCGGCGCCTTCTCCGGCAAGGACCCGTCCAAGGTCGACCGCTCCGCCGCGTACGCGATGCGCTGGGTCGCCAAGAACGTCGTCGCCGCCGGCCTGGCCGAGCGCTGCGAGGCGCAGGTCGCGTACGCGATCGGCAAGGCCCACCCGGTGAGCCTCTTCATCGAGACGTTCGGCACCGAGACCGTGCCGGTCAGCTCGATCGAGAAGGCCGTCAGCGAGGTCTTCGACCTGCGCCCGGCCGCGATCATCCGCGACCTGAACCTGCTCCGCCCGATCTACCAGCAGACCGCCGCGTACGGCCACTTCGGCCGGGAGCTGCCGGACCTGACCTGGGAGGGCACCGACCGGGCCGCCGATCTCAAGTCGGCCGCGGGAGCCTGACCGCCACCAGGCGCAGCGACCGGCGACCCGCAGCGGGGTCGCCGGTCGCTCGTGTCTGCGTGGACGTGCCCCTGCCCCACCTGGACCGTCCCTTCGACTACCTGGTGCCGGCCGAGCTGGACGCCGAGGCGACCGCCGGGGTGCGGGTGAAGGTGCGCTTCGCCGGCCAGCTGGTGGACGGCTGGCTGCTGGAGCGGGTCGAGCGGTCCGACCATCCCCGGCTGGCGTACCTGGAGAAGGTGGTCTCACCGGAGCCCGTCCTCGCCCCGGAGGTGGCCCGGCTGGCCCGGGCGGTCGCCGACCGGTACGCCGGCAGCCTCGCCGACGTGCTGCGCCTCGCCGTGCCGCCCCGGCACGCCCGGGTCGAGAAGGACCTCGCCGCCCGCGCCGACTCCGCCGACGCCCCGCCGGTACCCGACGCCGCCGAGGCCCCGCCGGCACCGGACGTTCCGCCGGCCGTCGGCTCCGCCTCCGGGGGCGGGCCCGTGGACCCGCGCGGCTGGCGGGACTACCCGGCCGGGCCGGCCCTGCTGCGCGCGCTGACCGACGGGCGGGCACCCCGGGCCGTCTGGTCCGCCCTGGCCGGGGAGGACTGGACCGCCCGGTACGCCGACGCGGTCGCCGCCACCGTGGCCGGCGGTCGGGGCGCGGTGGTCGTGGTGCCCGACGCCCGGGACCTGGACCGGCTCGACGCCGCGCTCACCGCCACCCTCGGCCCCGACCGGCACGTCTGCCTCTCCGCCGCGCTCGGCCCGGCCCGCCGCTACCGCGCCTTCCTCGCCGCCCGCCACGGCGACGTGCCGGTGGTGATCGGCACCCGGGCGGCCATGTTCGCCCCGGTCGACCGGCTCGGCCTGGTGGCGATCTGGGACGACGGCGACGACCTGCACGCCGAGCCCCGGTCGCCCTACCCGCACGCCCGGGAGGTGCTGCTCACCCGGGCCCAGCTCGCCGACGCGGCTGCCCTGGTCGGCGGGTACGCCCGCACGGCCGAGGCGCAGCTGCTGGTGGAGACCGGCTGGGCGCGGGAGGTGGTGGCCGACCGGGCGACCGTGCGGGCGCGTACCCCGGTGATCTTGCCGACCGGCGACGACCCGCAGCTGGCCCGCGACCCGGGTGCGGCGACCGCCCGGCTGCCCAGCCTGGCCTGGACGACCGCGCGGGACACCCTGCGCGCCGACGCCCCGGTGCTGGTGCAGGTGCCCCGCCGCGGCTACCTGCCCTCGGTGGCCTGCGCCGACTGCCGGACCCCGGCCCGCTGCCCGCACTGCGCCGGCCCGCTCGCGCTGCCGTCGGCCGCGGGGACGCCCGCCTGCCGCTGGTGCGGCCGGGTCGCCGCCGCGTACGCCTGCCCGGAGTGCGGCGGGCGACGGCTGCGGGCCTCCGTCACCGGCGCCCGGCGGACCGCGGAGGAGCTGGGCCGGGCCTTCCCCGGCGTGCCGGTCCGCACCTCCGGCCGGGAGGAGGTGCTCGCCTCGGTGCCCGACGGCGCCGGGCTGGTGATCGCCACCCCGGGGGCGGAACCGGTGGCCGAGGGGGGCTACGGCGCGGTGCTGCTGCTCGACTCCTGGGCCCTGCTCACCCGGGCCGACCTGCGGGCGGGGGAGGAGGCGCTGCGCCGGTGGCTGGCCGCCGCCGCGCTGGCCCGCCCCGCCGGCGCCGGAGGCCGGGTGGTGGTCGTCGCCGACGGCGCGCTCGCGCCGGTGCAGGCGCTGCTGCGCTGGGACGCGGCCTGGTTCGCCGCCCGGGAGCTGGCCGAGCGGCGCGAGCTGGGCTTCCCGCCCGCGGTGCGGATGGCCAGCGTCACCGGGGTGGCCGAGGCGGTGGCCGACCTGCTCGCCGGGGCGCCGCTGCCCGACGACGCCGAGGTGCTCGGCCCGGTGCCGGCGGACGAGGGGAAGGAACGGATGCTGGTCCGGGTGCCCCGGGCCCGGGCCGCCGCCCTCGCCGAGGCGCTGCGCGCCGCCGCCGGCCAGCGCAGCGCCCGCAAGGCCGCCGACCCGGTGCGCCTCCAGGTCGACCCGCTGAGCCTCTTCTGACCGCTCGCCGCCGCCCGATTCCCGGTGACGTGGCGCACCGGCGTGGTCGCCGACCGTGGTGACCTGGGGTTTGACGGACACGTGGTCCGGCAATTGGGTGGAAGCTGCGTGATAGCATCGCCCGTCATGCCCGGGCGTACGACGGCTCGCAGCACGGCCCGGCGTCAGACGCGCCGGACCGGACGAGGACTGGCGGACGCGTCGAGCCGAAGCCACATCGATGATGTCAACCAGCCGGCGATCAGGGGTGGACCAGTCGTGACCGTTCGTCAATCGATCGTCTTCAACGGCGACCTCGGCAGCGGCAAGAGCACCGTCTCCGTCGAGATCGCCGAGCGGCTGGGGCTGCGCCGGGTCAGTGTCGGCGACCTCTACCGCCAGATGGCGCAGGACCGGCAGATGACCGCGCTCCAGCTCAACCTGCACGCCGAGCTGGACCAGGCCGTCGACGGTTACGTCGACCAGCTCCAGCGCGACATCGCCGCCTCTGGCGAGAGTCTCGTCATGGACTCCCGGCTGGCCTGGCACTTCTTCACCAACGCGCTCAAGGTCCACATGATCACCGAGCCGACCGAGGCGGCCCGGCGGGTGCTCGCCCGCCCCTCCGGCCCGGCCGAGAGCTACACCTCGCTGGAGGAGGCGAGGGCCAAGCTCCGCGAGCGCAGCGAGAGCGAGCGCAACCGGTTCATCCTCCGCTACGGCGTCGACAAGGCCCGGCTGCGCAACTACGACCTGATCTGCGACACCACCCGGGCGAACCCGGCGCAGGTGATCTCGCACATCGTCGACGCGTACGAGGGGCGCCTCGGCGCGGACGTGCTGCGCGACGCCCCGCCGCTGCTGCTGCTCGACCCGCGTCGGGTCTATCCGACCGAGGACATCGCCACCCTGCGCGGGCTCTGGGACTCCGAGTTCGTCGGCGAGGTGGCCGACGCCGGCGACGAGGCCCTGGAGCCGCTGACCATCGGCTACACCGGCGAGTACTTCTTCGTCGTGGACGGACACCGCCGGCTCAGCGCGGCGATCCAGAGCGGCTTCCCGATGGTCCCGGCCCGGCTGGTCGCCGAGGTCGACGAGCCGGTCGTCGGCGGGATGAGCGCGGTCGACTACTTCGCCGCCCAGGTGCGTCCCAGCCTGATCCACGACTGGGAGGCCGCCCACGGCATCACCCTCCCGCTGCCCGAGCACGCCCTGCTCGGCGGGGACGCGGTGCTCGCCGGGGAGCCGGGCACCGGCGCCTGAGCCGTCCCGGCGGCGGTCGGGGGATCGCGGGAACCGGACAGCCGGGGGCATGATGGAGGCTTCCGACGCCCGGGGAGGCCGATCGTGGACGCCGCCGACGCTCTCGCCCTGCTCATGTCGCCGCAGGGCCGGATCGACCCCTATCCGACGTACGAGCGGCTGCGCGCGCACGGCCCGGTGGCGCAGGCCGGCCCGGTCTTCTACGCGGTCACCGGCTACGCCGAGGCCGACGAGATCCTGCGCGACCCCCGCTTCGGGGTGATGGACGACGAGCTGCGCGACCAGTTCCTGCCCGGGTGGCGGGACAGCGCCGCCGTGCGGTCGATCTCCCGGTCGATGCTGCGCACCAACCCGCCGGACCACAGCCGGATGCGGCGGCTCGCGGCCGGCGCGTTCACCCCGCGCCGGATCGCCGCCATGCGGGACGTGGTGGTGGCGCAGGCCGACGAGCTGATCGACCGGATGCGGGACCGGGGCCGTGACGGCGCGCCCCTGGACTTCATGGCCGACTTCGCGTACCCGTTGCCGGTCGGGGTGATCTGCGCGCTGCTCGGCGTGCCGGCGGCGGACCGGCCGCTGTTCCGGCGGTGGGCGACCGACCTGACCGGCGTGCTGGAGCCGGAGATCACGCCCGAGGAGCTGGCCGTCGCCGACCGCGGGGCCACCGAGCTGAGCGACTACTTCGCCGAGCTGGTCGCGGCCCGCCGCCGGGCCCCGGCCGACGACCTGACCACCGCGCTGGTGCAGGCGCACGACGCGGACGGCGCGCGGCTCTCCGGCGACGAGCTGCTGGCCAACCTGGTGGTGCTGCTGGTGGCCGGCTTCGAGACGACCACCAACCTGCTCGGCAACGGCCTGGTGGTGCTGCTGGAGCACCCCCGGGCGGCCGACGCGCTGCGCGGCCACCCCGAGTTCGCCGCCGACTACGTCGACGAGCTGCTGCGGTACGACTCCCCGGTGCAGCTCACCTCCCGGATGAGCACCGCACCGAGCCGCTACGGCGGCGTCGACCTGCCCGCCGGGAGCTGGCTGATCCTGCTGCTCGGCGCCGCCAACCGGGATCCCCGGCGCTATCCGGAGCCGCACCGGTTCGACCCGTGGCGACCGCAGATCCACCCGCTCTCCTTCGGCGCCGGACCGCACTACTGCCTCGGCGCGGGGCTGGCCCGGCTGGAGGCGCAGGTGGCCTTCCCGCAGCTGCTGCGTCGGCTGCCCGGCCTGGCCCTGGCCGGCGAGCCGGAGCGCCGGGTCCGGCTGACCCTGCGCGGCTACGCCACCCTGCCGGTGACGGTGGGTGAGGAGTCCCCGCTCACCGATCGCGGTACGCCGGCCGGGGCGGCTCCGGGTACTCCGTAGACTGGTACGGCACCGCCCGTCCCAGTTAAGGAGCCACCCCGCGTGACCGTTCAGCCCATCCGTCTGTTCGGGGATCCGGTGCTGCGCACGCCGGCCGATCCGGTGGTCGACTTCGACGTCGAGCTGCGCACGTTGATCGCCGACCTGACCGACACGATGCGGGAGCAGAGCGGGGCCGGCCTCGCCGCGCCGCAGCTCGGGGTGAGCCTGCGGGTCTTCACCTTCGACGTCGACGACGTCGTCGGCCACCTGGTGAACCCGGTGCTGGAGTTCCCGGACGCCGAGGAGCAGGACGGCCCGGAGGGGTGCCTCTCCATCCCCGGCCTCTACTTCGACACCAAGCGTCGGCAGAACGTGATCGCCAAGGGCTACAACGGCTACGGCGACCCGATGCAGATCGTCGGCACTGGGCTGATGGCCCGCTGCGTGCAGCACGAGACCGACCACCTCGACGGGGTGCTCTTCGTCGACCGGCTGGACCCGGCCGGCCGCAAGGCCGCGATGAAGGCGATCCGGCAGGCCGAGTGGTACGACCCGGCCGCGCCGCCCACGGTCAAGCTGAACCCGCACGCCGCGGGGAACCCCTTCGGTCTGGGGCGGTGACCCGGATGCGTCTGGTCTTCGCCGGCACGCCGGCCGTCGCCGTACCCGCCCTGGAGGCGGTCGCCGCCTCCGACCACGAGCTGCTGGCCGTGGTGACCCGTCCCGACGCCCCGGCCGGTCGCGGTCGGGGCCTGGTCCGCTCGCCCGTCGGCGCCTGGGCCGACGCGCACGGCGTGGAGGTGCTCACCCCGGCGAAGCCCCGGGAGCCGGAGTTCCTGGACCGGCTGCGCGCGCTCGCCCCGGACTGCGTGCCGGTGGTCGCGTACGGGGCGCTGGTGCCGCCGTCGGCGCTGGAGATCCCCACGCACGGCTGGGTCAACCTGCACTTCTCGCTGCTGCCCGCCTGGCGGGGTGCCGCGCCCGTGCAGCACGCCGTGCTGCACGGCGACGAGCTGACCGGGGCCAGTGTCTTCCAGTTGGAGGCCGGGCTGGACACCGGCCCGGTCTTCGGCACGCTGACCGACGAGGTCCGTCCGACCGACACCTCCGGCGACCTGCTGGAGCGGCTCGCCCACTCGGGCGCCGGCCTGCTGGTGGCCGTCCTCGACGCGATCGCGGCGGGCACCGCGCGCGCCGAGCCGCAGCCCGCCGACGGGGTCTCCCTGGCGCCGAAGCTGACCGTCGAGGACGCCCGGGTGCGCTGGGCCGACCCGGCCTTCGCCGTCGACCGGCGGATCCGTGCCTGCACCCCCGCCCCCGGGCCGTGGACGACCTTCCGCGGCGACCGGGTGAAGCTCGGCCCGGTCACCCCGGTGGCGAACGGCCCCGACCTGAAACCCGGTGAGTTGCTGGTGGAGAAGTCACGGGTGCTGGTGGGCACCGCCACCGTCCCGGTGCAGCTCGGTGAGGTCCGGGCGGCCGGCAAGAAGGCCATGTCGGCGAGTGACTGGGCGCGCGGCGTCCGGGTCGCCACCGGCGAGGACCTCGCGTGACGGGGCCGTCCGAGCCGCGGGGTGAGCGCTTCGCCGACGAGGGCCGGCGTGGTCCGGCGCGATCGTCCGACGGGCCGCGGGACACCGGCCGCGGCGAGCGGTCGTTCGAGCGCGGCGACCGGTTCCCGCGCGGGGACCGGCCGCGCGGCGGGCAGTTCGGCGGGGACCGTGCGCGTGGCGGGGACCGCCGGGGGTTCGACCGGCGGCCCGTCCGGCCGGCCGTGGACCTGCCCCGGCACGTCGCGTACCAGGCCGTCGCGGCGGTCCACCGGGACGACGCGTACGCCAACCTGGTGCTGCCGGCGATGCTGCGCGAGGAGGGGCTGACCGGTCGGGACGCCGCCTTCGCCACCGAGCTGACCTACGGCACGCTGCGGCACACCGGCACCCTGGACGCGATCATCACGGACGCGGCCGGCCGGGACGTGCAGCGGATCGACCCGCCGGTGCGGGACGCGCTGCGGATCGGGGCGTACCAGCTGCTGCACACCCGGGTGCCGGCGCACGCCGCCGTCTCCTCCACCGTCGACCTGGTCCGCTCGGTGGGCCCGGGGGCGACCGGGTTCGCCAACGCGGTGCTGCGGGAGATCACCACCCTCGACCACGACGGCTGGGTGGCGAAGCTCGCCCCGGACCGGGAGACCGACCCGGTCGGGCACCTGGCGCTGGCGTACAGCCACCCGCAGTGGATCGTGCGGGCCTTCGCCGAGGCGCTCGGCGGGGACCTGGCCGAGACGGAACGGCTGCTCATCGAGGACAACGAGCGGCCACCGGTGCACCTGTGCGCGCGGCCCGGCCTGGTCGACCCGGTCGAGCTGGCCGACGAGGTGGGTGGCGCCCCGGGCGCCTTCTCCCCGTACGCCGTCTATCTGCCCGGCGGCGCGCCGGGTGACCTGCGCGCGGTCGCCGAGGGGCGGGCGCACGTCCAGGACGAGGGTTCCCAGCTGGTGGCGAACGCCCTGGCGGGCGCGCCGCTGGACGGCCCGGACGGCCGCTGGCTGGACCTGTGCGCGGGGCCGGGCGGCAAGGCGGGCCTGCTCGGCGCGCTCGCCGCGCAGCGCGGTGCCCGGCTGACCGCGGTGGAGGTGGCCGAGCACCGGGCCCGGCTGGTCGAGCAGGCCACCCGGGGTCTGCCGGTGGCCGTGCTGGCCACCGACGGGCGCTCGGTCGGCGCGGACCCGAAGCTGCCCGAGGGGCACTTCGACCGGGTGCTGGTGGACGCCCCGTGCACCGGGCTGGGTTCGCTGCGCCGCCGGCCGGAGTCCCGCTGGCGGCGGCAGCCGTCGGACCTGCCGCCCCTGACCCGGTTGCAGCGGGAGCTGCTGACCGCCGCGCTCAAGGCGGTCCGCCCCGGCGGCCTGGTCGCCTACGTCACCTGCTCGCCGCACACGGTGGAGACGCACGTGACGGTGACCGAGGCGGCCCGCCGGTGTGGCCTGCCGGTGGACTTCGTCGACGCGCGGCCGCTGCTGCCGGCGGGCATGCCGGGGCTCGGCGACGGGCCGACCGTGCAGCTCTGGCCGCACCGGCACGGCACCGACGCGATGTTCCTGGCGGTGCTGCGCCGGGGCTGACCCGTCGACGGACCGCATTGACCTGCCCGGATCGGTGGTGTATTCCTGCACCACCCGACCCGCGGGCGCGCCGGTGCGCCCCGGGTCGTCCGGGAGGGGTCGATGGACGGCGAGGACGTGCGGACGCCGCCCTGGGGAGAGTTCGGTCGGGAGCTGCGCGTGTGGCGGCGCCGGGCCGGGCTGACCCAGGCGCAGCTCGGGCTGCGGATCGGCTACCACCACAGCGTGATCAGCAAGCTGGAGGGCGGGCTGCGGGAGCCGCCGATGGGGCTGCCGGCGCGGCTCGACGTGCTGCTCGGGTCGGACGGCGCGCTGACCGCCCTGGCCGAGCCGGGCGACCGGCGCAGACCGCGCAGCGGGCCGTCCGACCCGACGCTCTTCCCGGTGCTGCCGGCCGTCGAGGGGACCGACGCGCTGGCCCCGCCCGGCCTGCCGGTCTGGCCGCGGCTGCTGCCGTACGGCGGCTTCACCTGCCCGCTGCACGACGACACCCAGTGCCCGGTGCCCGGCCCGCAGGAGGTGCTGCCGCTGCTGGCCCGGCTGGACGCCGGTGGTGTGGCGGCGCTGCCGGACCGACCGGTGCCCGACCTGGTGCACGGGCTGACCGCGCTGCTGCCGGGTTACACCAGCGTCGCGATCGAGCAGGTGTCGACCGCGGTGGTCGCCTCGATCGAGCGGATCCTGCATCTGCTGGTGCGCTGGGCGGAGGTGGTCGACGCGGCCGGCCGTTCGCCGCTCGCCCCGCTCCGCCTCGCCGCCCAGTACGCGCAGCTCGCCGCCCGGCTGCGGATGCAGCGGGGGCAGCGCGCGGTCGGCATGGCCTGGGTCACCCACGGGCTGCGCTGGGCGGGCGCGGGTGCGGACGCGGTGGCCCGGGCGACGCTGCTCAGCGACTTCTGCACGCTGACCCGGCTGGACCGGGACGCCGCCTCGTCGCTGGCGTACGCGCGGGCACTCGGCGCGGTGGACCGGGAACGCGGCTGGATGACCACCCTGTCGCACCTCTACCAGGCGCGGGCGTACGGTCTGGCCGGCGCGGTGGGGGAGTGCCGCCGGCAGGTCCTGCTGGCCCGCCGTCGACTGGACCGGCTGGACACCCGGGACGCCGCCGAGGCGCCGTGGCTGCTCGGTGACGCGGGGGTGGTACGCGCCGAGTCCTCGATCGGCGGCGCGCTGCGGGACCTCGCGGCGTCCACCGGGGACCGGGCGGTGGCCCGTCGGGCGGTGCACGCGACGGGCCGGGCGCTGGCCCACCTGCCGGCGCGGATGCGCCCCACCTATCTGTTGTTGACCGTGCGGCTGGCCGACGCCCACGCCTGTGCCGGGGAGCCGGACGCGGCGGTGGCGGTGGCGACGCCGGTCGCCGAGGAGGCGCTGCGGACCGGCCGGGCGACCATCGTCCACGAGCTGCACGGCCTGCGCGCCCGGCTGCGGCAGGGCTGGGACGACCTGCCGGAGGTCCGCGAGCTGACCGACCTGCTGGGTCCATCCGCCCACTGACCCGGGCCGGTCCACTTTGCCGGATTGTGACAACCGCTCCCGGTCGGCCTGTTCCTCGTTGACCAGGGGATCGGCGGATGTGAACGTCTCCTGGCCCGGGGGTGGACGGGCCGGGCCGATCGGTGAACCCCTCAGTCGCCGACGGCCCGGCAGCACCCCGCGTCCACCGCCCGGGCACCTCCGGTGCTCCGCCCGGACCGGCGGAACTGTTACAGCGCCGTTGACTATGCGATCGATACATGTAACTGTTCCGATCACCGGAATCGACGCCGGGGCTCCCCACCCCCGGGAGCCCACGGGTCGGGCCACCCCGAAGGCACCCCCGCCGACCCCACGAGGAGTCACCATGAGACGGAGAACGCCGGCCGCCGGCCTCGCGCTCGCCCTCTTCGCCGCCATGACGGCGACCCTGGCCGTCCCGGCCGCCGCCACCGCCCGCCCGGCCACCGCCACCCCCACCCTGGTCGCCGCCGCCCCGGACATCTCGGTGACCAACGTCCAGGCGCACCTGACCCAGCTCAACACGATCGCCACCAACAACGGCGGCACCCGGCGGGCCGGCTCCGCCGGCTACACCGCCTCGGTGAGCTATGTGAAGGGCAAGCTCCAGGCGGCCGGCTACACCGTCACCGAGCAGACCTGCACCAGCTGCACCTACCCGGGCAGCAACCTGATCGCCGAGTGGCCGCAGGGCCCCGCCGACCAGGTGGTCATGTTCGGCGCCCACCTCGACAGCGTCTCCGCCGGCCCCGGCATCAACGACAACGGCTCAGGCTCGGCCACCCTGCTGGAGAACGCGCTGGTGCTGGCCAGCCAGAACCCGACCATGACCAAGCGGGTCCGGTTCGCCTGGTGGAACGGCGAGGAGCAGGGCCTGCAGGGCTCGAACTTCTATGTCAACTCGCTCAGTGCCACCCAGAAGAGCTACATCAAGGGCTACTACAACTTCGACATGGTGGCCTCGCCCAACGGCGGCTACTTCATCAACCGGATCACCTCCGCCACCGCCGCGCCGCTGAAGGCGTACTGGGACAGCTTCGGCATCCAGCCGGAGGAGAACGTCGAGGGGCAGGGCCGCTCCGACGACTACTCGTTCGCCAACGCCGGCATCCAGACCTCCGGCTACGCCGCGGGCGCCAGCGCCACCAAGACCTCCGCGCAGGCCAGCAAGTGGGGCGGCACCGCCGGTGCGGCGTACGACTCCTGCTACCACCGCTCCTGCGACACCGCCAGCAACATCAACGCGACCATCCTCAACCGCAGCGCCGACGGCGTCGCGTACGCGATCTGGCAGCTCGCGGTCGGCGGCACCGCGACCAACGACTTCTCCGTGGCGGTGAGCCCCACCTCCGGCAGCGTGGCCCGGGGCGGCTCCACGACCGCGACCGTCAGCACCACGACCACCAGCGGCACCGCCCAGACGGTCAGCCTCTCCGCCTCCGGCGCGCCGAGCGGGGTCACGGTGTCGTTCAGCCCGTCCTCGGTGACCTCAGGCGGCTCCGCCACCATGACGGTCAGCGCCTCGTCGACCGCCACCACCGGCACCTTCACCCTCACCGTCACGGGCACCGGCGCGGTCACCCACACCGCCACCTACAGCCTCACCGTGACCGGCACCGGCGGCTGCGCGGGCGGCCAGCTCATCGGCAACAGCGGCTTCGAGTCGGGCAGCACGCCGTGGACCGCCAGCTCGGGCGTGATCACCAGCGACACCGGCCAGGCCGCGCACGGCGGGTCGTACAAGGCGTGGCTGGACGGGTACGGCAGCAGCCACACCGACACGCTGTCGCAGTCGGTGAGCATCCCGGCCGGGTGTGCCAGCTACACCCTGGCGTTCTGGCTGCACATCGACACGGCCGAGAGCGGCACCACCGCGTACGACAAGCTGACCGTCCAGGTCGGCACGACCACCCTGGCGACGTACTCGAACGTCAACGCCGTCACCGGCTACACCCAGCGCACCTTCAACCTGGCCGCGTACGCCGGTCAGACGGTGACGCTGAAGTTCACCGGCGTCGAGGATGCCTCGCTGCAGACCAGCTTCGTCGTCGACGACGTGACGCTGCAGGCCAGCTGAGGATCGGGGCGGGGTGGGCCGGTCGGCCCGCCCCGCTCACTGGATCGGCAGGGCCTTGCTCCCGCCGCCCCGCAACGAGCGGGTCACGGTCCGGTCGTCCAGCCAGAGGAAGCACTGCACCCCGTGGTTGCCGTTGTTCCACTCCTCCTCGAAGGGGTGGTACATGATCGTGCCGGCCCGGTACTGCATGTCGCTGTTGTCGGGGACCTTCACGTACTTCGCGATCAGCGACCGGCACGCCCGGTGGGCGCGCACCGTGCTCTTGACGAAGGTGGCGTAGCTGACGTCCGGCGCCTGCCAGATGCCGACGAACTCGGCGTGGTGCTTGGCGGTGCAGGCGACCGAGGGCATCTCGTCGATGTCGTCCTTGACCAGCTTCGGGTTGAAGCAGCCGTACGCCAGCGGAGAACCGGCGGCCAGCGCGTTGCGCAGGCCGGCCTCGCGGGTGATGACGCCGAAGTCGTCCAGGCTGACGGTCTCGGAGACGTCGCACCGGAACCAGCGGGCTCCCCCCGACCAGCCCTGGGTCGACGGGAAGATGACGGTGACGTGCAGGCGCCCGGTGCGCCAGTCCGCCCCGACCGCCCGGCTGACCTGCCGGTCGCACTCGGCCGAGGCCGTCCGCATCCCGGTGGAGCCGGGGCGCGGGGGAGTGCCGCGGTTGGCGTCGGTGCCGGTCAGCGTGCCGACGTGCAGCGTCTCCGACCGGTGCGGCTCGGTGCAGCCGACCGGGTTGTAGCCGGTCAGGTAGCCGGTCTCCGGAATGATGGTGTGGCAGGTGTTGTTCGCCGGCACGAAGCCCTTCGCCGGGCCGAAGGCCGGCCAGTCGTCGGCGACGTCCCGGTCCACCCCGGCCGGCGTGCCGCAGCCGGCGAGCGCCAGCGTCGCCGTCACCCCCATGACGACCGCCGACCACCAGCGCCGCATTGCTCGACCTCCCCGTCGCGCGGCGCATCGACCGGCTCCGACCGCCGGGGTACGCCACGGCGGTGCAGCATACGCCACGGGCGTTCAGATCGCGGGGAGTCCCTTGGGCCCGACGCCGCGCATCGAGCGGGTCAGCCGCCGGTCGTCGCTCCACAGGAAACAGCGCACCCCCCGGTCGCCCTCCTCCCACTCCCGCTGCGACGGCGGATAGAAGATGGACCCGGCCCGGTACGGCAGGTCGCTGTTGTTCGGCACGTCGGCGAAGGCGGCGATCAGCCCCATGCAGCGCCGGTGCACCTGCTGGCTGGAGCGGGTGAAGACCGCCCAGCTCATGTCGCGTTCGACGTAGACGCCGACGAACTCGGCCCGGTGCGGCTCGGTGCAGAGCACCGGGGCCATGTAGTTGAGGTTGTTGCCGATCAGCTTCGGGTCGAAGCAGCGGTGCACCAGGGGGTTGTCGCTGACCAGCGCGCCGCGCAGGCTGCCCACCCGGTTCACCGGGCGGGTGTTGTCGATGCTGTCGGTCTCGCTGAGGTCGCAGCGGTACCAGCGGGCGCCGCTGAGCCAGGCGGTCACCGACGGCAGCGCGATGTTGAGGGTGAGCCGGGCCGCGTGCCAGTCGCCGCCGATCGCCTCGCGGGCCCGCTGGTCGCACTCGGCCCGCGCGGTCCGCAGCGCCGGGGAGCCCGGTTCGGGGCGGGTGCCGCCGGCGGTGGCGCCGGTGAAGGTGCCGACGTGCACGGCCTCGGCGAGGTGGCTGCGCGCGCACTCCACCGTCTCGTACGTGCCGGCCTGCACGACGGCGGTGATCCGGGGCAGGCAGGCGTCCGTGGCGGGCACGAAGAGCCGGGGCGCGGGCAGCGCGGGCCAGTCGTCGATCAGGTCACCGTCGGCCCGGTGCGGCTGGACGCAACCGCCCAGCGCCACCGTCGCCGTGCCGGCCAGCGCCAGCGCCAGGAGCCACCGTCGCATCGTCCGCCCTTCCCGGGAGATGACAGCCGTCCCGCCGTGGGCCCGGTGCGGCGTCTTCCCGCCCCCGGACGTGCGGCATACGAGACCGTCCCTGTTGGAGTGTCGTCGTGTTTCGGTCGTTCGGCCAGTCACGGCTGGCTATTCGTTCCGGATTTCCGGCCCGGAGGGTCCGATTCTGCACCACCGGTCACGGCTGGGTCACAGCGAGTCTCGGTCGGTGCCGCGCTGCGGGCGGCGGGTGGCCGCGTTCGTACACTGGCCCCGTGACCGTACCGCCGTCGATCGTCGCCCCCAGCATCCTGGCCGCCGATTTCGCCCGTCTCGCCGAAGAGGTCCGCGCCGTCGAGGGTGCCGCCGACTGGCTGCACGTGGACGTGATGGACAACCACTTCGTGCCGAACCTGACCATCGGCCTGCCCGTGGTGCAGAGCCTGCGCGCGGTGACCGAGATCCCCTTCGACGTCCACCTGATGATCGAGGACCCGCGCCGCTGGGCGCCCGGCTACGCCGACGCCGGGGCGTACAACGTCACCTTCCACGCCGAGGCGTGCGACGACCCGGTGGCGCTGGCCAAGGACCTGCGCTCGGCCGGGGCGAAGGCGGGGCTGGCCATCGACCGGGACACCCCGATCGAGCCGTACCTGGAGCTGCTGCCCAGCTTCGACACCCTGCTGATCATGACGATCAAGGCCGGCTTCGGCGGGCAGCGGTTCATCCCGCACCTGCTGGACAAGGTGCGCGCGGCCCGCCGCCACGTGGCCGCCGGCCACCTGGAGCTGCGTATCGAGGTCGACGGCGGGATCGCCGCCGACACCATCGAGCAGGCCGCCGAGGCCGGCGCCGACGCGTTCGTCGCCGGCACCGCGGTCTACGGCGCGGACGATCCGGCCGAGGCGGTACGCCGCCTGCGGGCCCTGGCGGAGCGCGCGTCCACCGGGGCCTGAGGTGGAGCCGGCCGGCGAGCGACCCGACGTCATCCTGGTCGTCGACGACGACGAGGACATCGCCCGTTTCGTCGAGTTCAACCTCCGGCTGCACGGCTTCGAGGTGATCCACGCCAGCGACGGCCAGGAGGCGCTCGAGGTGATCGAGCGGCAGCGGCCCGACCTGGCCGTGGTGGACCTGATGATGCCGCGCATCGACGGCCTGGAGCTGACCCGCCGGCTGCGCGCCGACCCGATGACCTCCGCCCTGCCGGTGATCATGCTGACCGCCAAGGGGATGACCGTCGACAAGGTGCACGGCCTCAGCGCCGGCGCCGACGACTACCTGGTCAAACCCTTCGACACCGCCGAGCTGGTGGCCCGGGTCAGCTCCACCCTGCGCCGCAACAAGGAGTTCCGGGAGGTCTCCCCGCTGACCGGGCTGCCCGGCAACAGCCGGATCCGGCGGGAGATCAGCGACCGGGTCCGCAGCGGCGTCGACTACGCCGTCGGCTACATCGACATCGACCGCTTCAAGAGCGTCAACGACCGGTACGGGTTCGTCCGCGGCGACGAGTTCATCTCCGCGCTGGCCCGCAGCCTGCACCGGGCGGTGGTCTCGATCGGCCTGCCGCCGGCCTTCCTCGGTCACGTCGGCGGCGACGACTTCGTCATCGTCTGCACGCCCAGCCAGGTCCGCCCACTCACCAGCCGGGCCGTGGTCGACTTCGAGAAGGCCGCCGACGCGCTCTACGACCCCACCGACGCCGCGCGCGGGTTCGTCGAGCTGAAGGACCGCCGGGGCAACATCCGGCGGGCCGCCCTGGTCACCCTCTCCATCGGCGTCTCGCTCTCCGACGCCAGCAAGCGGTTCACCGACCCGCTGGAGGCGATCGCGGTCGCCTCCGAGATGAAAACGGTCGCCAAGAGCCAACCCGGGTCGTACGTGGCGGTCGACCGCCGCCGCGGTGTTACGTGATCGTGCGCTCCTGCTGTGAGGTAGCTCCCCTCTGTGGCGCGGCCCCCCGCCCGGCGTGTAAGACTTCCCGTGTACCCACCACGCGCTGGCGGGGCTCGGTGAAATTCCGAACCGGCGGTGATCCACGGTCCGACCGTGGTAAGCCCGCGACCCGGACGGCTCTGCCGCCCGGTGGACCTGGTGAGAATCCGGGGCCGACGGTTGGGAGCGGTTCGTCCGCTTCCAGAAAGTCCGGATGGGAGACAGCGCGCGGGACGGGGAGGCCCCCTGCCGGCCGCTGACACCCTCAGCTGCCGCGTGGGCTCCCCGGGGTCGGCTCCGCCGTCCCCGGATCTCCGCCGCCGCCCGCCTGCGGCGTCCCGCCGTCACTCCCCGCCCGCGCGTGGACCGGCGAGCGAGAGGGCAGGGGCAGGCGATGGCGAGCGTCTCCGTGGACGAGGCGATGCGTCGCGCGATCGCGCTGGCCGCCCGCGGGCTCGGCACCACCAGCCCCAACCCGGTCGTCGGCTGCGTCCTGCTCGACGCCGACGGTGAGGTCGTCGGCGAGGGTTTCCACGCGTACGCGGGCGGACCGCACGCCGAGATCGTCGCGCTCGCCCAGGCCGGCCGGCGGGCCCGTGGCGGCACCGCCGTGGTCACCCTGGAACCCTGCGACCACACCGGCCGCACCGGCCCCTGCAGCCACGCGCTGATCGCCGCCGGGATCGCCCGGGCGGTCGTCGCCGTGCCCGACCCCAACCCCGTCGCCTCCGGGGGCGCGGCCACGCTGCGCGCCGCCGGGGTCCAGGTCGAGTTCGGGGTACGCGCGCCCGAGGCCGAGGCCGGCAACATCGCCTGGCTGACCTCGATGCGCCGCGGCTGGCCGTACGTGATCTGGAAGTACGCGGCCACCCTCGACGGGCGCTCCGCGGCGGCCGACGGCAGCAGCATGTGGATCACCTCCGAGGCCGCCCGGATCGACGTGCACGCCCTGCGCGGCACGGTCGACGCGGTCATCGCCGGGGTCGGCACCGTGCTCGCCGACGATCCCCGCCTGACCGCCCGCAACCTGCGCGACGGCACCCTGGCCATCCGGCAGCCGCTGCGGGTGGTGGTGGACAGCTCGGGGCGTACCCCCCTCGACGCCCGGGTCCGCGACGGCGCCGCCCGGACCTGGATCGCCACCACCGCGGAGGTCGGGGCGGGCCCGGACGGCCGGGTCGACCTGCCGGCGCTCCTGGCCGAGCTGCACCACCGCGGCGTGCGGGCCGCGCTGCTGGAGGGCGGCCCCCGGCTGGCCGGCGCGTTCCTCGCCGCCGGGCTGGTCGACAAGGTCGTCGGCTACGTCGCCCCGAAGCTGCTCGGCGCCGGCCCGACCGCGCTGCTGGACGCCGGCGTCGGCACCATCGCCGACGCCATCGACCTGGAACTCACCGACGTCACGCAGGTCGGCCCCGACCTGCGGATCACCGCGCTGCCCCGGAAGAGGGAGGCCTGACATGTTCACCGGCATCGTCGAGGAGTTGGGCGAGGTCGTCCGCGCCACCGAGACCGCGGCGGACTCCGCGCTGGTCGCCATCCGTGGCCCGCTGGTCACCTCCGACGCCCGGCACGGCGACTCCATCGCGGTCAACGGGGTCTGCCTGACCGTGGTGGACGTCGACGGCGGGGTCTTCACCGCCGACGTGATGGGGGAGACGCTGCGCCGCTCCGCGCTCGGCGGGCTGCGCCCCGGCGACCCGGTCAACCTGGAACGGGCCGCCGCGCTCGGCAGCCGGCTCGGCGGGCACCTGGTGCAGGGGCACGTCGACGGGGTCGGCGAGCTGCTCTCCCGGGAGCCGGCCGCGCAGTGGGAGACCGTCCGCTTCCGGCTCCCCGCCGGGCTCGCCCGCTATGTGGTGGAGAAGGGCTCGATCACCATCGACGGCGTCTCGCTGACCGTCGCCGAGGTCGGGGACGACTGGTTCACCGTCGGGCTGATCCCGACCACGCTCACGCTGACCACGCTCGGCGCGAAGCGCCCCGGCGACCCGGTCAACCTGGAGGTCGACGTGCTGGCCAAGTACGTCGAGCGGCTGCTCGGCGACCGGTCGGCGGGGGGTGTCCGCTGATGGGCCCGCTCGGTTGGCTGCTCGACGCCCAGGTCCAGGTGGCCGGCTCGCCGGTGCTGGTCCGGGAGATCGTCGGCAACGTCTTCGGGCTGGCCTCGGCGCTGCTCGGGCTGCGCCGGCTGGTGTGGGCCTGGCCGGTCGGCATGATCGGCAACGCGCTGCTGTTCACCGTCTTCCTCGGCGGCGTCTTCGCCACCCCGCAGGCGCACGACCTCTACGGCCAGGCCGGCCGGCAGGTCTTCTTCTTCGCCGTCAGCGTCTACGGCTGGTGGCGCTGGTCGCGCAACCGCCGCTCGGCCGGCGGGGAGCAGCCCGCGGTGCTGCCGCGCTGGGCCACCGGCCGGGAACGCCTCGTCCTGCTCGCGGCGGCGGCCGTCGGCACCGCGGCGGCCTACCCGGTGCTGGCCGCGCTCGGCTCCTGGGGCCCGCTGCCGGACGCCTGGATCCTGGTCGGCAGCCTGCTCGCCACCTACGGCATGGCCCGGGGCTGGGTCGAGTTCTGGCTGGTCTGGATCGCCGTCGACGCGGTCGGCGTGCCGCTGCTGCTGGACGGCGGCTTCTATCCGTCGGCCGCCATGTACCTGGTCTACGGCGCCTTCTGCGCCTGGGGCTTCGCCGCCTGGTGGCGGACCTCCCGGGCGACCCCGCCGAACCGCACCCCGATTCCGCCGACGTACTCGGAGGCAGTGGCATGAGTGAGCGAAGCGAACGAATCGTCAGGCGCAGTCACCTGGTGCCTCAGGGCGGCACGGAGCGAAGCGGAGTGCCGGTATGAGCAGCTTCGGCAGTATCGCGCAGGCGGTGGCGGACATCGCCGCCGGCCGGCCCGTCGTCGTGGTCGACGACGAGGACCGGGAGAACGAGGGCGACCTGATCTTCGCGGCCGAGCTGGCCACCCCGGAGCTGGTCGCGTTCATGGTCCGCTACACCTCCGGCTACATCTGCGTGCCGCTCACCGAGAGCGAGTGCGACCGGCTGGACCTGCCGCCGATGCACCACACCAACCAGGACCGGCGCGGCACCGCCTACACGGTGACCGTGGACGCCCGGGAGGGGGTCAGCACCGGCATCTCCGCCGCCGACCGCTCGCACACCATCCGGCTGCTCGCCGACGCCGGCACCGACCCCACCGACCTGGCCCGACCCGGGCACGTGGTGCCGCTGCGCGCCCGCGAGGGCGGGGTGCTGCGCCGCCCCGGGCACACCGAGGCGGCCGTCGACCTGACCCGGCTGGCCGGGCTGCGCCCGGCGGGCGTGCTCTGCGAGCTGGTCAACGACGACGGCACCATGATGCGCCTGCCGGACCTGGAGAAGTTCTGCGCCGAGCACGGGCTGACCCTGGTCACCATCGCCGATCTGATCGCGCACCGGCGGCGTACCGAGAAGCAGGTCGAGCAGGTCGCCGACGCGCGGATGCCCACCCCGTACGGGGTGTTCCGGGCGCTCGGCTACCGCAGCGAGCACGACTCCGCCGAGCACGTCGCGCTGGTCATGGGCGACCTCGGCGACGGGCGGGACGTGCTGGTCCGGGTGCACTCCGAGTGCCTCACCGGGGACGTCTTCGGTTCGCTGCGCTGCGACTGCGGGCCGCAGTTGCAGGCCGCCCTGGCCCGGGTGGCGCAGGAGGGGCGCGGAGTGGTGCTCTATGTGCGCGGCCACGAGGGGCGGGGCATCGGCCTGCTGCACAAGCTCCGGGCGTACCAGCTTCAGGACTCCGGCCGGGACACCGTGGACGCCAACCTCGACCTGGGGCTGCCCGCCGACGCCCGGGACTACGGCACCGGCGCGCAGATCCTCTACGACCTCGGGGTGCGCTCGATGCGGCTGATCACCAACAACCCGGCCAAGCGGGCCGGGCTGGAGGGGTACGGCCTGACCGTGAGCGGCCGCGAGGGCCTGTCCATCCGGTCGAACCCGGAGAACGTGCGCTACCTGCGCACCAAGCGGGACCGGATGGGGCACCTGCTGGACGAGTTGGACGAGCTGGACGAGCAGACCGAGGCGCCGATGGGCCGCCCGGTCGCCGGCGACGAGATCGGAGCGTAGACGTGGCGGGTTTCGGCGAACCGGGTGTGCACACCGTCGACGCGGCGGGGCTGACCGTCGGCGTGGTGGCCGCCCGCTGGCACGGTGACCTCACCGACCACATGGTCGACCGGGCGGTCGAGGCGGCGCGGGCGTGCGGCGCGCGGGCCGTGGTGGCCCGGGTGGCCGGCTCGGTCGAGCTGCCCGTGGTGGCCCAGGCGATGGCCCGCCGGTACGACGTGGTGGTCGCCCTCGGCGTGGTGGTCCGCGGCGCGACCGCCCACTTCGACTTCGTGTGCCGCTCGGTGACCGACGGACTGACCCGGGTCGCGCTGGACGAGGGGAAGCCGGTCGCGCACGGGGTGCTCACCGTGGAGACCATCGAGCAGGCCCGGGACCGGGCCGGGCTGCCCGGCTCCGCCGAGGACAAGGGCTGGGCGGCCACCGTGGCCGCCCTGGACGCCGCGCTGGCGATCCGTGGCCTCTCCGCGAGCGCCCAGCGGGTCGGCTTCGGCGGCTGATCCGGCCCGCTGCGGGGCCCGGCCCGTCGTTCCTGGTCGGCCCGGGTCTCCGCGCGCCCACGATGTGGCCGGTGTCGCGCCGCACCGTACCCGGCGCGTGTGGTGGCCGGGGGCGGCTGGAAGAATCACGGCGTGAAGACGTTCGAGGAGTTGTTCGCCGAGCTGCAGGCCAAGGCCGCCGCCGGCACCCCGGGCTCCGGCACGGTCGCCGCGCTGGACAAGGGGGTGCACTTCATCGGCAAGAAGGTCGTCGAGGAGGCGGCCGAGTCGTGGATGGCCGCCGAGCACGAGGGCCCCGAGCGGGCCGCGGAGGAGATCTCCCAGCTGCTCTACCAGGCCCAGGTGCTGATGATCGCCACCGGTCTCGAACTCAAGGACGTCTACCGACATCTCTGAGTGCCTCCACCCGTTGATCAGAACCGATCGAAGGAGCACTCCGTCATGCTGCGTGTCGCCGTACCCAACAAGGGCGCCCTGGCCGAGAAGGCCGCCGAGATGCTGCGCGAGGCGGGCTACCGCCAGCGCACCGACCCGAAGGACCTGGTCTGCCGGGACGAGCCCAACGACATCGAATTCTTCTACCTGCGGCCGAAGGACATCGCCACCTACGTCGGCTCCGGTGACCTCGACGTCGGGATCACCGGCCGGGACCTGCTGATCGACTCGGGCGCGCCGGCCGAGGAGGTGGTGGACCTGGCCTTCGGGCGGGCCACCTTCCGCTTCGCCGCCCGCCCCGACGACGTCCACTCCGTGCAGGAGCTGGGCGGGCACCGGATCGCCACCGCGTACCCGGGGCTGGTGGAGCGCTACCTCGGCGAGCAGGGCGTCAAGGCCGACGTGATCCGCCTCGACGGCGCGGTGGAGAACGCCATCCGGCTGGGCGTGGCCGACGTGGTCGCGGACGTCGTGGAGACCGGTGCCACGCTGCGCCAGGCCGGCCTGGTGGTCTTCGGCGAGCCGCTGCTGCGCTCGTCCGCGGTGCTGGTCCGCCGGGCCGGCGCGCCGGCCTGCACCCAGGCCGAGCAGCTGCTGCGCCGGCTGCACGGGGTGCTGGTCGCCCGCCGGTACGTGATGCTCGCCTACGACGTGCCGGCCGGCCTGCTGGAGCGGGCCAGCTCGCTGACCCCGGGCATCGAGTCGCCGACCGTCTCCCCGCTGCACCGGGAGGGCTGGGTCGCGGTGCAGGCGATGGTGAAGCGCGACGACGTGCACCGGATCATGGACGAGCTCTACGAGCTGGGCGCCCGGGCCATCCTGGTCACCAACATCCACGCCTGCCGGCTGTGAGGCCACTGCCGCCGTCGGCCGCCCTCGCCCTGGTCGTGCTGGGCGGGGCGGCCTCGGCGGCGCAGGGCGTGGTCAACGCCGGGCTGGGTGAGCGGGCCGGCAACCCGGTGCTCGGCGCGGTGGTCAACAACCTCGGTGGCAGCCTGCTGGTGGCGCTGGGGCTGCTCGCCGTCCCGTCGATGCGGGCCGGGCTGGCCGCGCTGCGCCGCTCCGGGCTGCCGTGGTGGTCATATCTCGGTGGGCTCGGCGGCGCGGCGATCGTGGTGATCGGCACGTACGTCGTACCCGTGCTCGGGGTCGCGGTCTTCACCATCGCCCAGGTGGCCGGCGGCAGCCTCGGCGGGTTGGCCGCCGACCGGGTCGGGCTGGCCCCGGTGGGGCGGCTGCCGCTCACCGTGCCCCGGGTGGCCGGGGCGCTGCTCGGCATCGCGGCGGTCACCCTGGCCCAGCTCGGCCGGCCGGTCGGGGAGCTGGCGGTCGGCGCGGTCCTCGTCGCGGTGGCCGGCGGCCTGGCGGTCGCCCTCCAGTCCGCGCTGAACGGGCGGGTCTCCGCCGCCGGCACCACCGCCGCGGGGATCGCGGTCAACTTCGCCGTCGGCACCCCGGTCATCCTGGCCGTCGCCGCGCTCGTCGGGGCGTTCGCGGCCCGCCCGAGCTGGCCCACCCAGTGGTGGTGGTACGGCGGTGGCCTGCTCGGCGTCGGCATCGTGCTCTCCCTGCTGGTCGGCGTCCGCGCGGTCGGTGTGCTCCGGACCGGCCTGGCGTTGGTCGCCGGGCAGCTGGCCGGTGCCCTGCTGCTGGACGTGCTGCTGCCCGGCGGGGCGGGCGTGCGGGTGCCGGTGCTGGCCGGCGCGGCGCTCACCGTGGTCGCGGTGCTGGTGGCCGGGGTGCGGCGGCGCGGCCCGATCCGTGTGGCGCCGGACCGCAGCCGGGAACCGGATGGCAGACTGGTCGGGTGAGCGAAGCACAGGTGACCGTGCGGCCGCGCCGGATCCGGCTGGTCTGCTGGGCGTCGGCGGCGGCCCTGCTGCTGGTGTTCAGCCTGGTGGCGACGTCGCTGACCGGTCGTACCGGGGACGGCTACGGCACCTTCCAGCGCGGCGACCAGCTCGCCATGGTCGGCCTGGGGGTCCTCGGCGCGCTCGGCATCCTGCTCTTCACCCGGCCCCGGGTGGTGGCCGACGCGAAGGGCGTCCGGGTGCGCAACGTGCTCGGCTCGTACGAGCTGCCGTGGGAGGTCGTCCGCGGGGTGCGGTTCGACCGGGGCGCCCCGTGGGCGAGCCTGGAGCTGCACGACGACGACCTGCTGCCGATGGTCGCCCTCCAGGCGGCCGACAAGGAACTCGCCGTGGCGGGTGTCCGCGCGCTGCGCCGGCTGCACCAGGCCCACCTGGCCGCCCTCGCCGGCGACGCCGCCCCCCGCTGAGCCGGGCCACACCGCCGACCGTTGAGCCGGGCGACGCCGCCCGCGCCGGGTTCGGTGCGCCGGGCCGCCGCCCTGGTTTGGGGCCGGCCGGGCCGGGGGTGTAGTGTTGCCATGTCGACCAGACTGCCCCCGTTCCGACGTGCGGGCGGTCTTGAAGCGGAGCGCCTGCTCCCACCCGAGTCGCCCCTGACGGTGGCCGGGTCCGGTCCCCGGTTCCGGGCACATCCCGGTCCCGGATGCGCGATCCTGTGATCGTGCCGACCGGTCGAGCGGGCCCTGGCATGCGCCGGGGCCTTCTGCTTTCCGGGTTGGCTCCCGCCCGGGAGTCCGCGGAGTCGGCACCGCAGGAGACTCGACTCGAGGAGGCCACATCAGCGTCGAACCACGCGTGAACGAACAGATCCGGGCACGTGAGGTCCGACTGGTCGGCCCTGAGGGTGAGCAGGTGGGCATCGTCCCGCTGGAGCGCGCCCTGCAGCTGGCCGCGGACGTCGACCTGGACCTGGTCGAGGTTGCGCCGATGGCGCGCCCGCCGGTGTGCAAGCTCATGGACTTCGGCAAGTTCAAGTACGAGAGCGCACTCAAGGCGCGCGAAGCGCGGCGTAACCAGCAGCAGACCGTCATCAAGGAGATGAAGCTCCGCCCGAAGATCGACCCGCACGACTACGAGACCAAGAAGGGTCACGTGGTGCGGTTCCTCAAGGCGGGCGACAAGGTCAAGGTGACGATCATGTTCCGCGGTCGCGAGCAGAGCCGCCCGGAGCTGGGTTACCGGCTCCTGCGTCGGCTCGAGTCTGAGATCACGGACCTGGGATACGTCGAGGCCGCTCCGAAGCAGGACGGTCGAAACATGATCATGGTGCTCGCTCCGCACCGGGCCGTGAAGGCCTCCGCGGTCGCCGCCACGGCGTCCCGTGGTGGACCTCGGGAACGGGCGGAGGAGACCGGTGCGCCGGAGGCCGGCGAGACTCCGGCAGCCGGTGAGACCGCAGCAGCCGGCGAGACCGGCCCGACCGCTGAGACCAGCGGCCAGTAACAGGGAGAAGACGTTCCACATGCCGAAGATGAAGAGCCACACGGGTATGGGCAAGCGGGTCAAGGTGACCGGCAAGGGCAAGATCGTTGCCCAGCAGGCCGGCCTTCGCCACAACCTGGAGAAGAAGGCGTCCACCCAGACCCGGCGGCTGACCGGCACGGTCGAGCTGGCCAAGGTTGACGTCAAGCGAATCAAGAAGCTGCTCGGCCGCTGACGCGCGCCACCTGAACCGAAGAAGGAGTTGAGATGGCACGCGTCAAGCGGGCTGTTAACGCCCAGAAGAAGCGTCGTACCCTGCTCGAGACCGCCAGCGGTTACCGCGGTCAGCGCTCCCGGCTGTACCGCAAGGCCAAGGAGCAGGTGCTGCACTCGATGCAGTACGCCTACCGGGACCGTCGTGACCGCAAGGGCGACTTCCGGCAGCTCTGGATCCAGCGCATCAACGCTGGCGCCCGGGCCAACGGCATGACCTACAACCGGCTGATCCAGGGCCTGCGCCTGGCCGGCATCGAGGTCGACCGCAAGATCCTGGCCGACCTGGCCGTCAACGACGCCGCGGCCTTCGCCGCGATCGTCGAGCTGGCCCGCGCCGCCGTGGCGGCCGAGGGCACCGGTGGCGCCGCGGCCCAGGCCGCCTGATCCACCGACCGCAGCAGATCGAGGCGTCTCCCATGCAGTCACCATCGCGCGGGAGGCGCCTCGACGCTGTCTCCGGCCCGTTCACCCCGCGTACCCCCAGGGTGGTCGCCGCCCGCCGGCTCCAGCGCCGCCGGGACCGCGAGGCCGCCGGCCGGTTCCTGGCCGAGGGCCCGCAGGCGGTCCGCGAGGCCCTGGCCCGCGCCGGGACCGTCACCGAACTCTTCGGTACGCCGGCCGCCCTCGACCGGTACGCCGACCTCGCGGCGCAGGCCGCCCACGCCGACGTACCCGTCTCCGAGGTGACCGGCGAGGGCCTCGCGGCGCTCGCCGAGACCGTCGCCCCGCAGGGCCTGGTCGCCGTCTGCCGGCACCTCGACGTGCCGCTGGCCGAGGCGCTGTCGCACGGGCCCCGGCTGGTCGCCGTGCTCGCCGAGATCCGCGACCCGGGCAACGCCGGCACCGTGCTGCGCACCGCCGACGCCGCCGGCGCGGGCGCGGTGGTCTTCGCCGGCGAGGCGGTCGACCCGTACAACGGCAAGTGCGTGCGGGCGTCGGCCGGCAGCCTCTTCCACGTCGACGTGGTCCGCGCCCCCGACCCGACGGACGTGGTCGCCGCGCTGCGCACCGCCGGGCTCACCGTGCTCGCCACGACCGGGTACGGCGACAGCGACCTGGACGACCTGATCGACTACGGCCGGCTCGCCGCTCCCACCGCCTGGCTCTTCGGCTCGGAGGCGCACGGGCTGCCCGAGGAGCTGACGGCCGCCGCCGACGCCCGGGTCCGGGTGCCGCTGCACGGGCGCGCCGAGAGCCTGAACCTGGCTGCGGCCGCCGCCGTCTGCCTGTACGCTTCAGCCAGAGCACTGCGCTGACTTCCGGTCGCGCGGTCCACAGCAGGGGAGTCGGCCACGTGATGAACGCGTCTCGGCGTTCGTTTACCCAGCCCGCCGGTGTCGGCGGGCGGCGGGCCTGACCCTTCCTCCTGCGCGTAACTCCCACCGGCGGGCAGCGGCGAAGCCGCGCGTCCGTAGACTCGCCTAGCCGCCCGTGAGGGTCGGCGCCGCCGTGAGGGAGTGCCCGTACGCCATGAGCTACCGCAACGATCCGTACGACCCGAAGCAGGTCGCCCTGCTCGACCCGGACGCCCTGGCCGAGGCCGTGGCCGACGCCGAGCAGGCGTTCGCCGCCGCCGCCGACCCGGACGCGTTGACCGCGCTGCGCCCCGCGCACCTCGGTGACCGGTCACCGGTCTCGCTGGCCCGCCGGGAGATCGGCGCGCTGCCGCCGGCCGCGAAGTCCGACGCCGGCAAGCGGGTCAACGAGGCCCGACGCGCCATCGAGGCCGCGTACGCCGCCCGACAGGAGACGGTGGAGCGCGAGCAGGCCGAGCGGGTGCTGGTCACCGAGCGGGTCGACGTGACCCTGCCGTACGACCGCCGCCCGCGCGGCGCGCGGCACCCGCTGTCCACCCTGATGGAGCAGATCAGCGACCTCTTCGTCGGGATGGGCTACGAGGTGGCCGAGGGGCCCGAGGTCGAGCTGGAGTGGACCAACTTCGACGCCCTCAACATCCCCGCCGACCACCCGGCCCGCGGCCTGATGGACACCTTCCACATCGCACCCCCGGCGGGTTCCGCCGCCGCCGGCGAAGCCGGTGCGGCAGCCGGCGGCTCAGCGCGCTCGGGCCTTGTTCTTCGCACCCACACGTCGCCGGTGCAGGCGCGCACCATGCTGACCCGCAAGCCGCCGATCTATGTCATCGTGCCCGGCCGGGTCTATCGCACCGACGAGCTGGACGCCACCCACGCCCCGGTCTTCCACCAGGTCGAGGGCCTGGTGGTGGACAAGGGCATCACGATGGCGCACCTGCGCGGCACGCTGGACCACTTCGCCCGGGCCATGTTCGGCGAGGGGGCGAAGACCCGGTTCCGCCCGCACTACTTCCCGTTCACCGAGCCGTCCGCCGAGTTCGACGTCTGGTTCCCGGAGCACCGGGACGGACCGCGCTGGGTCGAGTGGGGCGGCTGCGGCATGGTCAACCCGCGGGTGCTGCGCGCCTGCGGCATCGACCCGGAGGTCTACTCCGGATTCGCCTTCGGCATGGGCATCGACCGCACGGTCATGTTCCGGCACGGGGTCAGCGACATGCGGGACATGGCCGAGGGCGACGTGCGGTTCACCCGCGCGTTCGGGGCCTGAGCGGCGCCACGAGCTACGGAGACGGTGGTAAAGAGTCATGCGAGTTTCTGTCAGTTGGCTGCGGGAGTACGTCGACCTCCCCGCCGACCTGCCCACCGGCGACCTGGAGCAGGCGCTGGTCGACCTCGGCATCGAGGTCGAGTCGATCGTGGACCTGCGGGAGACCGTCAGCGGTCCGCTGGTCGTCGGTGAGGTCCTGGAGATCGAGGAGCTGACCGGCTTCAAGAAGCCGATCCGGTTCTGCCGGGTCGACGTGGGTGCCGCCAACGGCACCGGCGAGCCCCAGGAGATCGTCTGCGGGGCGCGCAACTTCGCCCCCGGCGACCGGGTGGTGGTGATCCTCCCCGGCGGCGTGCTGCCCGGTGACTTCCACATCGGCGCGCGCAAGACGTACGGGCGCAACTCCCACGGCATGATCTGCTCCGCGAAGGAGCTGGGCCTCGGCGACGACCACTCGGGCATCATCGTGCTGCCGGAGGACACCCCCGCCAAGCCGGGCGACGACGCGCGGCCCGTGGTGGGGCTCGACGACGTCGTGGTCGAGCTGGAGATCACCCCGGACCGGGGGTACGCGCTGAGCCTGCGCGGCCTGGCCCGGGAGCTGGCCCACGCCCTGGCCGTCGAGTTCCGCGACCCCGGTCTGGCCGCCGCGCCGGGCGGCACCGCCGAGCCGGCGTACCCGGTCGAGGTGCGGGACACCGTGGGGTGCGACCGGTTCGCGGCCCGGCTGGTCCGCGGCGTGGACCCGACCGCGCAGACCCCCGGCTGGATGGCCCGGCGGCTCACCGTGGCCGGCATCCGCAGCATCTCCCTGCCGGTGGACATCACCAACTACGTGATGCTCGAACTCGGTCAGCCGATGCACGCCTTCGACGCCGACCGGATCAGCGGGCCGCTGGTGGTCCGCCGCGCCGAGCCGGGGGAGCAGCTGACCACGCTGGACGGGGTGAAGCGCACCCTGGCCGCCGAGGACATGGTCATCTGCGACGACACCGGGCCGATCTCGCTCGCCGCGGTGATGGGGGGCGAGACCAGTGAGGTCGTGGCGTCCACCACCGACGTGCTCTTCGAGGCGGCGCACTGGGACCCGGCGATGGTCGGCCGGACCGCCCGGCGGCACAAGCTGTTCAGCGAGGCGGCGAAGCGCTGGGAGCGGGGCGTCGACCCGGCCCTGCCGCTGGTCGCCCTGGAGCGGGCGGTACGGCTGCTCACCGAGCACGCCGGCGGCACGGTCGGGGAGGAGATCCTCGACCTCGACCACGTCCGGCCGCGTACCCCGGTGGTGCTGCCGGCGGACCTGCCGTCCCGGCGGGTCGGCGTGGGCTATTCGCCGCAGCGGGTGGTCGAGCTGCTGGAGCTGGTCGGCTGCACGGTCACCCGGGGCGCGGACCGGCTCGGCGAGGACGCCGGCGAGGTCGGGGTGCCCGCCGGCAGCGGTGACGTGCTCACCGTGACCCCGCCGAGCTGGCGGCCCGACCTGACCGACCCGGCCGACCTGGTCGAGGAGGTGGTCCGCCTCGACGGGTACGACCGGGTGCCGTCGGTGCTGCCGACCGCGCCCGCCGGCCGTGGCCTGACCTGGCAGCAGCAGCGCCGCCGGGCGGTGGCCCGCTCGCTGGCCGAGCGTGGGTACGTCGAGGTGCTCGCGCACCCGTTCGTCGCCGCCGACCTCGCCGACCAGCTCGGCCTGCCGGCCGACGACCCGCGTCGCCCCGCGGTCCGGGTGGCGAACCCGCTGTCGGAGGAGGAGCCGCTGCTGCGTACCACGCTGCTCGGCCCGCTGCTCGGCATCGCCAGGCGCAACATCGGCCGGGGCCTGCGCGACGTGGCGATCTATGAGATCGGTGCGGTCTTCCACCCGCGTCCCGGTGCCGGCGCCCCGCCCGCGATGGGCGTGGACCGGCGGCCGACCGACGCCGAGTTCGCCGCCGCCGACGCCGTGGTGCCGGACCAGCCCCGGCACGTCGCCGTGGTGCTCGCCGGTGAGCTGGAGCCGGCCGGCTGGTGGGGCGCGGGTCGCGCGGCCGGCTGGGCGGACGCGGTCCAGGCCGGCCGGGACGTGCTGGCCGCCGCCGGCATCCCCGCCGACCGGATCGGCGTCCGCGCCGCCACGTACGCCCCCTGGCACCCCGGCCGCTGCGCCGAGCTGCTGGTGGACGACGTGGTGGTCGGGCACGCCGGTGAGCTGCACCCGAGCGTGGTGGCGACGCTGGAGCTGCCCCGCCGCACCAGCGCCATGGAGCTGAACCTGGACGCGGTGCCCGCCGCGCCCACGGTGACCGGGCCGGCCATCTCCACCTTCCCGCCGGCGCTGATCGACGTGGCGCTGGTGGTGGACGAGTCGGTCCCGGCGGCCGAGGTGCAGCGCGCCCTGGTCGAGGGGGCCGGCGAGCTGCTGGAGGGGGTCCGGCTCTTCGACGTGTACGCCTCGGACCAGCTCGGCGCCGGGCGCAGGTCGCTCGCGTACAAGCTGACCTTCCGGGCTCCGGACCGGACGCTGACCGTCGAGGAGGCGGTCGCCGCCCGCGACGCGGCCGTCGCCGAGGCCGCCCGCCGCGTCGACGCCACCCTGCGCGGCGCCTGAGCGGGATCGGCAGGGGGCCCGGTCAGGGCCCCCTGCCGACCGGTCAGGCCGTGTACGGCAGGACGACGCTGGACTGGTCGCCGACGGCGAGGCTGGTGGAGGCCGACCCGATGGCGTTCCAGACCTCCACCTGCACGAGGCCACCTCGCAGGTCGCCGAGGGCGCCGGTGGCCGACACGCGGCCCTGGTTCTGGGTGTAGGTCTCCCATCCGACGACCGGGTCGGTGGCGTAGTAGTTGTAGGTCTCCACCCGGTCCCAGGTGCCGTCGCCGGTCAGGTCGTACGAGACCCGGACCTGGGTGCCGTTGCCGACCGCGGTACCGGCGTCCAGGAGTAGGCGGAACGAGGTCGTGCCTCCGGTGTACGTCGCGGTCAGGTTGCCCGACCGGTAGACCCGGGGCGTGTGCGGGGTGCCCACCCAGCTGCCGTTGGCCGCCGCGATCGTGGTCTGCGCGGTGCCCGCCGGGCGCTGCCAGAGCACGTTCGGCTCCTCCAGATAGAGCTGCGGCCCGAACGGGCTCATCGTCGGGTCCGGCGACGGGCTGTCCGACACCGACGCCGACGGAGTGGGGCTCGGCGGGGGCGGGGTGTCACCGCTGTACGGCAGGGTGAGGGTCGAGCCGTTGCCGACGCCGAGGGTGGTCGCCGTGCCGCCGATGGCGTTCCAGACCTCGACGCGTACGGTGCCGTTGCGCAGGTCGCCGAGGGTCCCGGTGGCGGAGGCCAGGCCCTGCGTCTGGCGGTAGTGCTCCATGCCCGTGACCGGGTCGGTGGCGAAGTAGCGGTAGGTCTCCACCCGGTCGAACGTGCCGTCGCCGGTCAGGTCGTACGAGACCCGGAGCTGGACCCCGTCGCCGGCCGCGGTGCCGGCGTCGACGAGCAGGTCGAAGCCGGTGCCCGCGCCGGTGTACCGGCCGGTGAGGCCGCAGGCGGTGAAGACCTCGGCGTTGGTGGGGGTGCCGTCGTGGTTGCCGGCGGCGGCCGGCAGCGACACGGTGGTGGCCGGTCGGGGCAGGAACGTCAGCGAGCCGTTGGCCTGCAGCATCCGGCTCATGGCGCCGCTGCCGTCGTCGCATGCCGGTGGCGGGCTGGCGGTCACGGTCGGCGAGGGGCTGGCGCTGGTCGGGGTGGGGCTCGGCGGCGGGCTGGTCGGTCCACCGCCCGGCCCGAACGGGCTCAGGTCGATGCCGGCAGCGCGCGGGTCACCGTCGTGGACCAGCGACTCCTGGTTGAGCACGTCGTCGAAGGCGAAGCCGTACGCCTTCCCGTCGACCATGTTCGCGTGCACGATCCGCGAGTAGTGGTTGGTGAGCGTGCCCTGGTAGAAGTCGGCCGGCCCGCCGGAGGGCTGCACGTCCCGGCTGGCGAGGGTGGAGCGGTGCAGCGCGGCGCAGAGGGTACGGGCGATCGGCCCGACCACGAGGTCGTTGGGGGCGGCGAGCGCCCCGTCGCAGTCCCACACGTCCGAGCTGGACGGCTTGGTGAACGAGGCGACCCGCTGGCCGGCGCCGTCGGTGAAGGTCATGGTGTCGCCGCTGGTGCGCCCGAAGTACGTCACGTTCGGCTGCTCGGTGAAGGGGGCGACGGTCAGCGTCCTCGTCGCGTACGTGTTCCAGGCGGCCGTGATGTACGGGTCGAGGTAGCTGGTGCTGAACCGGCCGGCGTCGGCGGCCTTGCCGGGGGAGAGCACCCGCAGCACGGTGCCGTCGGCGCGGGTCTGCACCGAGTTGCCCCAGCCGGGCTGGGCGCGGACCGCGTCGATCACCTTGTTCCGCCCGTCGTCGACGAGGGCGCCGGTGCTCCGGGTGGTGCCGTCGGCGCCGGTCACGCTCACCACGTGGGGTACGGCGAACATGTCGACCTGTGAGCTGTTGAGCCAGAGCCCGGAGTCGTTGTAGGTGAACTCGGACCAGTCGAAGAGGATGTCCCGGTTCGGGTCACCGGCCGCCCAGGGGGCGGGTTGGACCAGGCCGTCGGGGGTGAGGAGGAACCTCAGCTTCTCCCCGAAGGAGAAGTAGACCCGGCCGGAGAGGTTGCGGGGCACCTTGAGCACGGTGCTCGCCCCGGCGGCCGGGCCGGGGATGGAGACGTCCGGCGCCGGGGTGGGGGGCAGGCCGCCGGCCGGCCACGGCGTGAAGACGCCGTCGGCGTTGACGTAGCCCAGCCGGCCGGAGGTGAGGTCGACGCCGAGCACGTAGAGGTGCACGGCGTCGGTGCGTCCGGTGCTGTTGGTGACGGTGAACGGCAGCAGGTTGGGGCCGACGGCCCGGGCCAGCGTCGCCGCTCCGATCGATGTGGCGGTGGCCAGGACGAGCGCCGCCAGGATTCCGACGAATCTCCTCGTGATGCGCAACGACGACTCCTTCGACGCGGCCGGGCCGGCCGCGCGGGACGGGGCGGGAAAAGGGGTGGTTGGTGTGGTACGCCCCCACTTGGTGGCTGTGAGAGCGCTCTCTCAGCATCCGGCCCGTATCCCGATCTGTCAATGCGGTGACCGCCGTCACCTTCACATGTCCATGCAGTGGGATGCATGAACTTGCAGGACATCGCCCGCGCCGCTAGGCTGAGCTGCATAGTCATGCGGAGGTGAGTATGGGCATCCGAGTCGCGGTCGCCGGGGCCAGCGGGTACGCCGGGGGCGAACTGCTGCGCCTGGTCGCCGGGCACCCGGAGTTCGACCTGGTCGCCGCCACCGCGCACCGTCAGGCCGGCCAACCCGTCGCCGCCGTACACCCGCAGCTCACCGGGCTGGACCTGGTCCTCGGGGCGACCGACCCGGCCACCCTGGCCGACGCGGACCTGGTCTTCCTGGCCCTGCCGCACGGCGAGTCGGCGGCCCTGGCCGCCGCCCTGCCCGAAACCGTCACGGTGGTCGACCTCGGGGCCGACCACCGGCTGCACGACGCCGACGCGTGGGCCCGCTGGTACGGCGGCCCGCACGCCGGCGCCTGGACCTACGGCCTGCCCGAGCTGCCCGGTCAACGCGCGGCGATCGCCGCCGCCACCCGGGTGGCCAGCACCGGCTGCTACGCGGTCGCCACCACCCTGGCCCTCGCCCCGCTGATCGCCGCCGACGCGGTCTTCCCCGCCGACGTGGTGGTGGTCGCCGCCTCCGGCACCTCCGGCGCGGGCCGGGCCGCCAAGGCCCACCTGCTCGGCAGCGAGGTGATGGGCGACCTGTCGCCCTACAAGGTCGGCGCCCACCAGCACGTGCCGGAGATCAAGCAGGCCACCGGCGCGACCAGCCTCTCCTTCACCCCCGTCCTCGCGCCCATGCCGCGGGGCATCCTCGCCACCGTCACCGCCGTGCCCACCGGCGACGCCGACCCGCGCGAGGTGCTGGCCCGGGCGTACGCGGACACCCCGTTCGTGCACGTGCTGCCCGAGGGCGCCTGGCCGCACACCGCCGCCACCGCCGGCTCCAACTCCTGCCACCTCCAGGCCACGGTCGACGCCGACTCCGGCCGGGTGATCGTGGTCAGCGCCATCGACAACCTCGGCAAGGGCGCCGCGGGTCAGGCCGTGCAGAACGCCAACCTCATGCTCGGCCTCCCCGAGACCACCGGGCTCTCCACGTTCGGGATGGCACCATGACCGTCACCACCCCCCGGGGCTTCCGGGCCGCCGGCGTCGCCGCCGGGCTCAAGGCCAGCGGCGCCGCCGACATCGCCCTCGTCGTCAACGACGGCCCCGACGCCACCGTCGCCGGCGTCTTCACCGAGAACCGGGTCAAGGCCGCGCCGGTGCTCTGGACCCAGCAGGTCGTGCGGGGCGGCGTGGTCCGGGCCGTGGTGCTCAACTCCGGCGGCGCGAACGCCTGCACCGGCCCGGCCGGTTTCCAGGACACCCACGCCACCGCCGAGCACACCGCCGCGGCGCTCACCGCCAGCAGCCCCCGGCGGCGGCTCGGCGCGGGCGAGGTGGCGGTCTGCTCCACCGGCCTGATCGGCGAGCGGCTGCCGATGCAGAAGCTGCTCCCTGGCGTCCGGGGCGCCATCCGCGGGCTCACCCGGGACGGCGGCGCGGCGGCGGCCGAGGCGATCATGACCACCGACACCCGGCCCAAGACCACCGTCGCGAAGGGCAGCGGCTGGACCGTCGGCGGCATGGCCAAGGGCGCCGGCATGCTCGCCCCCGCCATGGCCACCATGCTCTGCGTCCTCACCACCGACGCGGTGGCCGGGCCGGACGCGCTCGACGCCGCGCTGCGCGCCGCCACCCGGGTCACCTTCGACCGGATCGACTCGGACGGCTGCATGTCCACCAACGACACGGTGCTGCTGCTGGCCAGCGGCGCGTCCGGCGTCGAGCCGAGCGAGGCGGAGCTGACCGCCGCGGTCACCGCCGCCTGCCACGACCTGGCCCAGCAGCTCATCGCCGACGCCGAGGGCGCCACCAAGCAGATCGCCATCGACGTGGTCGGGGCCGCGACCGAGGACGACGCGGTCGAGGTCGGCCGGTCCGTCGCCCGGAACAACCTGGTCAAGACCGCGCTCTTCGGCAACGACCCGAACTGGGGCCGGATCCTCGCCGCCGTCGGCACCACCTCGGCCGCGTTCGAGCCGGACGGCGTGGACGTCGCGGTCAACGGGATCTGGGTCTGCCGGGGCGGGGCCGCCGCCGAGGACCGCTCCAAGGTCGACCTGAGCGGGCGGGACGTCACCATCCGGATCGACCTGCACGCCGGCGACGCCGCGGCCACCGTCTGGACCAACGACCTGTCGCACGCGTACGTCCACGAGAACTCGGCCTATTCCTCATGAGTCTCTCCGCCGACCTCACCCGGGCCCAGGCCAAGGCCGAGACGCTGATCGAGGCGCTCCCCTGGCTGGCCGACTTCTCCGGCGCGACCGTCGTGATCAAGTACGGCGGCAACGCCATGGTCGACCCCGAACTCCAGCGCGCCTTCGCCGCCGACATGGTCTTCCTGCGCTACGCCGGGCTCAAGCCGGTCGTGGTGCACGGCGGCGGGCCGCAGATCTCCGCCATGCTGGGTCGGCTCGGCATCGCCAGCGAGTTCAAGGGCGGCCTGCGGGTCACCACCCCCGAGGCGATGGACGTCGTCCGGATGGTGCTGGTCGGCCAGGTCGGGCGGGAACTGGTCGGGCTGGTCAACGCGTACGGCCCGTTCGCCGTCGGCCTCTCCGGCGAGGACGCCGGCCTCTTCACCGCGGTGCGCCGCCCGGCGTACGTGGACGGGGAGCCGGTCGACGTCGGCCAGGTCGGCGACGTCGAGTCGGTGAACGTCTCGGCCGTGGCGGACCTCATCGCGGCCGGCCGGATCCCGGTGATCTCCACGGTCGCGCCGGACGTCGACGGGGTGCTGCACAACCTCAACGCCGACACCGCCGCCGCCGCGCTCGCGGTCGCCCTCCAGGCCCGCAAGCTGGTCGTCCTCACCGACGTCCCCGGCCTGTACGCCGACTGGCCGGACACGTCCAGCCTGATCAGCGAGATCACCACGGACGACCTGGCGAAGCTGCTGCCCGCCCTGGAGTCGGGGATGGTCCCCAAGATGGAGGCCTGCCTGCGGGCGGTCCGCGAGGGTGTGCCCGCCGCGCACGTCGTCGACGGCCGGGTCGCCCACTCCACGCTGCTCGAAGTGTTCACCTCAGAGGGGTTCGGAACGATGGTGATCGGGTCATGAGCACGCTGGTGGAACGCTGGGGCCAGGCCATGATGGACAACTACGGCACTCCGCCGCTGGCGCTGGTCGCCGGCACCGGCGCGGTGGTCACCGACGAGACCGGCCGGGAGTACGTCGACCTGCTCGGCGGCATCGCGGTGAACGCCCTCGGCCACGCCCACCCGGCCGTGGTGGCCGCAGTGTCGAAGCAGGTCGCCACCCTCGGGCACGTCTCGAACCTCTTCGTCGCCGAGCCGCCGGTGGCCCTGGCCGAGCTGCTGTTGGCGCTCGCCGGCCGGCCCGGGCGGGTCTTCTTCGCCAACTCGGGCGCGGAGGCCAACGAGGCGGCGTTCAAGCTCTCCCGGCTCACCGGCCGGTCCCACGTGGTCGCCGCGACCGGCGGCTTCCACGGCCGGACCATGGGCGCGCTCGCGCTCACCGGCCAGCCGGCCAAGGCCGACCCCTTCCGCCCGCTCCCCGGCGACGTCACCCACGTGTCGTACGGCGACACCGCCGCCCTCGACGCGGCCGTCACCGACGCCACCGCCATGGTGATCCTCGAACCGGTCCAGGGCGAGAACGGCGTCGTCGTCCCGCCCGCCGGCTACCTGGCGCAGGCGCGTCGGATCACCGGGCGGCGCGGCGCGCTGCTGGTCCTGGACGAGGTGCAGACCGGCATCGGCCGGACCGGGCACTGGTTCGCGCACCAGGCCGAGGGGGTGGAGCCGGACATCGTCACCCTGGCCAAGGGGCTCGGCGGTGGCCTGCCGATCGGCGCCTGCCTGGCCTTCGGTCCGGCCGCCGAGCTGCTCGGTCCCGGCTCGCACGGCACCACCTTCGGCGGCAACCCGATCAGCTGCGCGGCGGCCCTCGCCGTCATCTCCACCATCGCCAGCGAGGGGCTGCTCGACCACGTCAAGCGGGTCGGTGAGCGGCTGCGGCGGGGCGTGGAGGCGCTGCACCATCCCCTCGTCGCCGAGGTGCGCGGCGCCGGGCTGCTGCTCGGGATCGTGCTCACCGGGCCGGTCTCCGGCGCGGTGACCGCCGCCCTGCGCGACGCCGGCTTCCTGGTCAACCCGGTGCAGCCGGACGTGGTCCGGCTCGCCCCGCCGCTGATCCTCACCGCCGACCAGGTCGACGCCTTCCTGGCCGCCCTCCCCACCGCCCTCGACGCCGCGTCGCCGGCCGGCGCCCCCGCCGCCATGGAGGTGGACGCGTGATCCGGCACTTCCTGCGGGACGACGACCTGACGCCGGCCGAGCAGGCGGGCGTGCTCGACCTGGCCGCGCGGATGAAGGCCGACCGGTTCGGCCACCAGCCGCTCGCCGGGCCGAAGTCGGTGGCGGTGCTCTTCGACAAGCAGAGCCTGCGGACCCGGATCTCCTTCGACGTGGGCATCGCCGAGCTGGGCGGCCACCCCCTCGTGGTGGACACCCAGGTCACCCACTTCGGGCGCGGCGAGACCCTGGCCGACGCCGGCCGGGTGCTGTCGCGTTACGTCGCGGCGATCGTGCTGCGTACCCACGGCGACGACCGGATCGCCGAGGTCGCCTCGCACGCGACCGTCCCGGTGGTCAACGCGCTCACCGACGACTACCACCCGTGCCAGCTCCTCGCCGACCTGCTCACCGTCCGCGAGCGGTTCGGCGCCACCGCCGGACGGACCCTGGCGTACGTGGGGGACGCGGCGAACAACATGGCGCACTCGTACCTGCTGGCCGGGGCGACCGCCGGGATGCACGTGCGGATCGCCGGGCCGGTCGGGTTCCAGCCCGACCCGGACGTGGTGACCCGGGCGGCGAAGATCGCCGCCGGCACCGGCGGGTCGGTACGGGTGCTCACCGACCCGGTCGAGGCGGTCCGCGACGCCGACGTGGTGGCCACCGACACCTGGACCTCGATGGGCCAGGAGTCCGACGGGCTCGACCGGATCACCCCGTTCCGGCCGTACCAGGTCAACGACGCGCTGCTCGACGCGGCCGGGCCGGACGTCATCGTGCTGCACTGCCTGCCCGCCCACCGGGGCGAGGAGATCACCGACGAGGTGCTCGACGGGCCGCGCAGCGCGGTCTTCGACCAGGCGGAGAATCGCCTGCACGCCCAGAAGGCGCTGCTGACGTTTCTCCTGGAGGCCTCCTCATGACCGCCCCGCTGACCCGTACCGCCCGGCACGCCCGGATCGTCGAGCTGATCCGCGACACGGCGATCCACTCGCAGACCGAGCTGGCCGACCTGCTCGCCACCGACGGCATCCAGGTCACCCAGGCCACCCTCTCCCGGGACCTGAAGGAACTGGGGGCGGTCACCGCGCGCGGCGGCGACGGGCGGGGCGTCTATCTGATCCCCGAGGACGGCCACCGGCCGCTGCGGGACGCCGAGGCCGCGCCGGCCCGGCTCCTCCGGCTGCTGCGCGAGTTGCTCAACGGGGTCGACGCGAGCGGCAACATCGCCGTGCTGCGTACCCCGCCGGGCGCAGCCCACTACCTGGCCAGCGCGTTGGACCGAGCGGGCCTGCCCGAGATCGTCGGCACCATCGCCGGCGACGACACCATCCTCGTCGTGGCCCGCGAGGCCCTCGGCGGGGCCGCGCTCGGCGACAAGCTCGCCGGCTGGGCCCGCCGGGAAGACAACGTTGAAGGGAGCACCACATCATGACCGAGCGGGTCGTCCTTGCCTACTCCGGAGGTCTCGACACCTCCGTCGCCATTCCCTACCTCGCCGAGCAGACCGGCGCCGAGGTGATCGCGGTCGCGGTCGACGTCGGGCAGGGCGGCGAGGACCTGAACGCCATCCGGCAGCGCGCCCTGGACTGCGGCGCCGTCGAGTCCGAGGTGGTCGACGCGCGCGACGAGTTCGCCGCCGAGTACTGCCTGCCGGCGATCCGGGCCAACGCCCTCTACATGGACCGCTACCCGCTGGTCTCCGCGCTGTCCCGGCCGCTGATCGTCAAGCACCTGGTCGCCGCGGCCCGCAAGCACAACGGCACCATCGTGTCGCACGGCTGCACCGGCAAGGGCAACGACCAGGTCCGCTTCGAGGTCGGCCTGGGCGCGCTCGCCCCCGACCTGAAGATCGTCGCGCCGGCCCGGGACTTCGCCTGGACCCGGGACAAGGCCATCGCCTTCGCCGAGGAGAAGGGCCTGCCGATCGACGTGTCGGCCAAGTCGCCGTACTCGATCGACCAGAACCTGTGGGGCCGCGCGGTGGAGACCGGCTTCCTGGAGGACATCTGGAACGGTCCGATCGAGGACCTGTACTCGTACACCTCGGACCCGGCGCAGGAGCGCGACGCCGACGAGGTCGTGATCACCTTCGACGCCGGCGTACCGGTCGCGGTGGACGGCGAGACCGTCACCCCGTACCAGGCGATCCTGGAGCTGAACCGGCGTGCCGGCGCCCAGGGCGTCGGCCGGCTCGACATGGTCGAGGACCGCCTCGTCGGCATCAAGAGCCGCGAGGTGTACGAGGCGCCCGGCGCGATCGCGCTGATCACCGCCCACCAGGAGCTGGAGGCGGTCACCGTCGAGCGGGACCTGGCCCGGTTCAAGCGCGGTGTCGACCAGCGCTGGGGCGAGCTGGTCTACGACGGCCTCTGGTTCTCGCCGCTCAAGGACAGCCTGGACGCCTTCATCGACGACGCCCAGCGGCACGTCACCGGCGAGGTGCGCCTCACCCTGCACGGCGGCCGGGCCACCGTCACCGGCCGGCGCTCCGAGGCCAGCCTCTACGACTTCGGCATGGCCACCTACGACACCGGCGACACCTTCGACCAGTCCCTCGCCAAGGGTTTCGTGCAGCTCTGGGGCCTGCCCAGCAAGATGGCCGCCGCGCGGGACGCCCGGGTCGGCGGCGCCTGACAATGGGCACCACAATGGGCGGGGTGGACGACAAGAGCCTGACCGAGAACAGTGCCGCCACCAACCGGACGAGCCTGTGGGGCGGCCGGTTCGCCGGCGGCCCCGCCGAGGCCCTCGCGCGGCTGTCGGTGAGCGTGCAGTTCGACTGGCGCCTCGCCCCGTACGACATCGCGGGCTCCCGGGCGCACGCCCGGGTGCTCGCGGGCGCCGGCCTGCTCGACCCCGAGGAACTCGGGAGGATCCTGGCCGCCCTGGACGACCTGGAGGCGGCCTGCGCCTCCGGGCAGTTCCGGCCGACCATCGACGACGAGGACGTGCACACCGCCCTGGAACGGGGTCTGCTGGAGCGGCTCGGCAGCCTCGGCGGCAAGCTGCGCGCCGGCCGGTCCCGCAACGACCAGGTCGCCACCGACCTGCGGCTCTATCTGCGCGACCACGCGCGGGGGGTGGCCGCCCGGCTGGTCGAGCTGGCCGAGGCGCTGGTCGAGCAGGCCGAGCGGCACGTGGACACCGCCGCGCCCGGCATGACGCACCTGCAGCACGCGCAGCCGGTGACGTTCGGGCACTGGCTGCTCGCCCACGTGCAGCCGCTGCTGCGCGACCTGGAACGGCTGCGGGACTGGGACCACCGGGCGGCGATCAGCCCGCTCGGTGCGGGTGCGCTGGCCGGCTCCGGCCTGCCGCTGGACCCGGTGGCGGTCTCCAAGGAACTGGGCTTCCGCACCTCGTTCGCCAACTCGATGGACGCGGTCGCCGACCGGGACTTCGTCGCCGAGTTCCTCTTCACCACCGCGCTGATCGGGGTGCACCTGTCCCGCCTCGGCGAGGAGGTGGTGCTCTGGACGTCGCACGAGTTCGGCTGGGTCGAGCTGGACGACGCCTTCGCCACCGGCTCGTCGATCATGCCGCAGAAGAAGAACGCGGACGTCGCGGAACTGGCCCGGGGCAAGTCCGGCCGCCTGGTGGGCGGGCTGATGAGCGTGCTCACCATGCTCAAGGGCCTGCCGATGACCTACGACCGGGACATGCAGGAGGACAAGGAGCCGGCCTTCGACGCGGTCGACACCCTGGAGCTGCTGTTGCCGGCGCTGGCCGGGATGATCTCCACGATGACGGTCCGGGTGGACCGCCTGGTGGCCGCCGCGCCGGTCGGCTTCTCGCTCGCCACCGAGGTCGCCGACTGGCTGGTCCGCAGGAACGTGCCGTTCCGCGACGCTCACGAGATCACCGGCAAGCTGGTCGCGCTCTGCGTGGCCCGCGACTGCGCCCTGGACGAGGTCTCCGACGCCGACCTGGCCGCGGTGAGCGAGCACCTCGACCCGTCGGTGCGGGACGTGCTCTCGGTCCGCTCCGCGCTCGCCGCCCGGACCACGCCCGGCTCCACCGGGCCCGGCCCGGTCGCCGACCAGCTCGCGGCCGCCGCCGACAAGCTGGCCGGCTGGCGGGACTGGGCCTCCGAGCGGGTCGTGCCCCGCTGACGTCCGTCGGGTCGGCGCGGGTGGCACCACCCGCGCCGACCCTCAGGCCGTCGGCCGCTCGCGGCGGGGCAGCTTCGCCACCACCGCGTCGTATGACCCGTCGACGGCGTCGATCAGCTCCTCGTCGTCGATCCCGCCGTCCAGCCGCAGGCTGTTCCAGCCGGACCGGCCGATGTACGGCGACGGCTTCGCGTCGGCCGGGAAGCGGTGCAGCCACTCGTCGGCGACGTCCCGGTTCGGGCCGCACTTGACGCCCACCCGTGGCTCGCCGTCGGGGGAGCCGAGGAACGCGAAGATCCGGCTGCCCACCTTCACCACCTCGTCGCCCTCCCACGGGCGGTCCCGCCAGGCGCCCGGCTTCGCCAGGCAGTACGTCAGCATCTCCGCGCGCGTCATCGCGTCCTCCCGTGCCGGTTGCCCGCCCAGTCTCGCGCAGGCCACCGACACGTTCCGCCCGTCCGCCTCCCGCGGCGCGCTCCCGCCGGGTCAGTCGCCGGTGCCGGTCCGGACGGTCAGCCGCTCGTAGCGCTGCCGCGCCGCCTGGGCGCTGCCCAGCCCGAGCCCGAACGCGATCGCCTGCCAGGTCAGCCCCCGGCCCCGGGCCACCTGGAGCAACCCCGCCTCCAGCGCGTCCACCTCGGCGCGGACGTGCGGGATCAGGGTCAGCGCGGCCATCAGGTCCGCCTGGTCGACCGGCTCCTCGCCGGGCTCCAGCTCCGCCCCGCCGGCCAGCGCCATCACCAGCGTCGCCGCCTCGTAGGCGTCGGGCACGTCGGGGTGGGCGTAGCGCCGGCGGCGGGCGTCGCTGCCGGCGTGCCGCTCGGCGATCCGCACCAGCGCCGCGTAGTTGCGGTGCGCTCGCGCCTGAGCAGCATCCGGAGCGGTGAACGGGTCGTTGTCCAGGGTGACCATGTGCTCCATCACAGCCCCTTGAACGATGCTTTGTCAACACTCCGTTGAAAGCAAGTCCTGCTCATCTCCCGGCCGCCGGTTAGGGTCGGACCATGACCACCGTCGACCCGGACACCGGCGCCCAGCTGGCCGACCTGCTCGCCGGCCCGGTGGTGGCGGCGGCACGGGGCCTGCTCGGTTGCACCCTGACCGCCAACGACGTCACCGTCCGGATCACCGAGACCGAGGCGTACGCCGGCACCGCCGGTGACCCGGCCTCGCACGCCCACCGGGGGCGCACCCCGCGCAACGCGGTGATGTTCGGGCCGGCCGGGCACGCCTACGTCTACTTCACCTACGGCATGCACTGGTGCATGAACGTGGTGACCGGCCCCGACGGGGAGGCCTCGGCGGTGCTGCTGCGCGCCGGGGAGGTGGTCGACGGCCTCGACGTCGCCCGGGCGCGGCGCCCCGCCGTACGCCGGGACGTGGACCTGGCGCGCGGGCCGGCGCGGCTCTGCGCCACCCTCGGCGTCGACCGCACGGCCTACGGCGCGGACCTGCTGGCGGACGGCCCGGTGCGGCTGCGTCCCGCCCCCGTGCCGGTGCCCGGGGCGGCGGTCGAGGCCGGTCCCCGGGTCGGCGTCACCGGCGCCCACGACGTGCCGTGGCGGTTCTGGATCGCCGGCGACCCGACGGTGAGCGCCTACCGCCGGCACGTCCCCCGCACCCGACGGAAATAGTTGACGCGTCAAGCATGTTGTGCGGGGCGACCCGGACGCACCGGTCCGGGAGTCACACGAGGAGCGGGTCATGCAGTTCGGAGTCTTCACCGTCGGCGACGTCACGGTCGACCCGACCACCGGCCGGGAGCCGACCGAGCATGAGCGGATCAAGGCGATGGTGGCCATCGCGCTCAAGGCCGAGGAGGTCGGGCTCGACGTCTTCGCCACCGGCGAGCACCACAACCCGCCCTTCGTGCCCTCGTCGCCCACCACGCTGCTGGGTCACATCGCCGCGCGTACGTCCCGGCTGCTGCTGTCCACCTCGACCACGCTGATCACCACCAACGACCCGGTGAAGATCGCCGAGGACTACGCGATGCTCCAGCACCTGGCCGACGGCCGGGTCGACCTGATGATGGGCCGCGGCAACACCGGGCCGGTCTACCCGTGGTTCGGCCAGGACATCCGCAGCGGCATCCCGCTCGCCATCGAGAACTACGACCTGCTGCACCGGCTGTGGCGCGAGGACGTGGTCGACTGGAAGGGACGCTTCCGCACCCCGCTCCAGTCGTTCACCTCGACGCCGCGCCCGCTCGACGGGGTGCCCCCGTTCGTCTGGCACGGCTCGATCCGCAGCCCGGAGATCGCCGAGCAGGCCGCCTACTACGGTGACGGCTTCTTCGCCAACCACATCTTCTGGCCCAAGGAGCACACCCAGCGGATGGTCGGCCTCTACCGGGAGCGCTTCGCGCACTACGGGCACGGCAGCCCGGAGCAGGCGATCGTCGGGCTCGGGGGGCAGGTCTTCCTCCGGCGCAACTCCCAGGATGCCGTCCGCGAGTTCCGGCCGTACTTCGACAACGCCCCGGTCTACGGGCACGGGCCGTCGCTGGAGGAGTTCAGCCGGGAGACGCCGCTGACCGTCGGCAGCCCGCAGGAGGTCATCGACCGCACCCTGGGCTTCCGCGAGTACGTCGGCGACTACCAGCGCCAGCTGTTCCTGATGGACCACGCCGGCCTGCCGCTGAAGACCGTGCTGGAGCAGCTCGACCTGCTCGGCGAGGAGGTGGTCCCGGTGCTGCGCAAGGAGTTCGACACGCTGCGACCGGCGCACGTGCCGGAGGCGCCGACCCACGCGTCGCTGGTCGCCGCGCGGGAGGCGAGCCTGACCGGCGCGAAGGAGGAGCGATGACCCGGCGTACCCTCGCCGTGGTCTCGGCCGGTCTCGGCCAGCCCTCGTCGACCCGGCTGCTCGCCGACCAGCTCGCCGCGGCCACTCGCGACGAGCTGGCCCGGCGCGGCGCCGAGGTGGAGATCCGCCCGGTGGAGCTGCGCGAGCACGCCCACGACGTGGTGAACCACCTGCTCACCGGCTTCCCGTCGGCGGCGCTGCGGGCGGCGCTGGACGCGGTGGCCGGCGCGGACGCCGTCATCGCCGTCACACCGATCTTCAACGCCTCCTACAACGGCCTGTTCAAGTCCTTCTTCGACGTGCTCGACCCCGGCGCCCTGGTCGACCGGCCGGTGCTGATCGGCGCGACCGGCGGCACCGCCCGGCACTCGCTGGCGCTGGAGCACGCGCTCCGGCCGATGTTCGCCTACCTGCGGGCGGTGGTCGTGCCGACCGCGGTCTTCGCCGCGCCGGAGGACTGGTCCGGCGAGGGCGTCGACGGCGCGCTGCGGGGCCGGATCCGCCGGGCCGGCGCGGAGCTGGCCGACCAGGTGGACCGGCGGCCGGCGGCCACCGGCCCGGCCGACCCGTTCGCCCTCACCACCACCTTCACCGACCTGCTCGCCGGCCGCGACCCGGCCTGACCGGGCGGACACGACACCCCGGCCCGCCGGCCGTTCCGCACCGGAGCGGCCGGCGGTCCGCGTTCCGGACCCCACCGATCCGGTACGCCCGGTTCAGTCCGCCGGCTCGTGCGGGTGGGCCACCAGCACCGGGCAGTGCGCGTGCTGCACGACGGCCTGGCTGACCGAGCCGAGCAGCAGCCCGGCGAAGCCGCCCCGACCCCGCGAGCCGACCACCACCAGCGCGACCTGCCCGCTCGCGGAGATCAACGCTTGCTCCGGCTCGGCCGCCCGGACCGTACGCTCCTCGACCGGCAGCCCGGAATGGTCGGAGCGGACCCGGGCCGCCGTACCGGCGAGCAGGTCGGTCGACTCGGCGTGCCCGGCGGCACCCGACTCGGCCACCTCGTCGGGCACCCCGCGCCCGTCGTCGGCGGCGCGGACGTGCAGCAGCACCAGGGGAGCGCCGCGCCGGACCGCCTCCTCGGCGGCGAGTCGTACGGCCAGCGCCGCCGACTCCGAGCCGTCCACCCCCACCAGCACCGGCCCACCGACCGGGATCGGCTGCTCGGCGGGGCGGACCACCAGCGCCGGGCAGTGCGCGTGCAGCGCCACCTGGGCGCTGACCGAGCCGAGCAGCAGCCCCGCGAAGCCGCCCACCCCCCGGCTGCCCACCACGACCAGGTCGGCCCGGCGGGACTCCTCGACCAGGGCGGCGCCCGGCCCGCCGGCGACCTGACGCACCTCCACGGTCAACCCGGGGTGCCGCGTCACCAGGTCGGCGGCGGTCTGTTCGAGCATCTTCTGCGCCTCCTCGGTGGGCGCCGGCACCCCGAGGTCGTACGGGTTGAGCGGCACGCCGTACCCGAGCGGGTGCAGGTAGCCGTGCACCAGGTGCAGCGGTCGGGAACGCCGACTCGCGGCCTGGGCCGCGTGCTCCGCGGCGACCAGGCTGGACGGCGATCCGTCGACGCCCACCACGACAGGTCGGTTCATGACTCCCCCCAGAGGTCGGTCAGGTCATTGTGGACGCCCGCGCCGTCACCGCCGCGCATTTGCCCCACCGACGGAGCCGTCCGCGTCGGCCGGGGGAGCGGTCGACGCGGACGGTGGGGGACCGGGACGCCTCAGGAGCCGTCGCCGTCCTTCGGGTGCCGGACGATGGCCAGCGGGCTGCGCGCGTGGTGCAGCACCGCGTGGCTGACCGAGCCGAGCAGCAGTCCGCCGAGGGCGCCGCGACCGTGCGCGCCGACCACGGTCAGCTGCGCGTCGGTGGACTCCTCGACCAGCACCCGGGCCGCCGTGCCGGCGACGAGCCGGTGCCGCACGGGCACCTCGGGATAGCGCTCGGACCAGCCGGCGAGGGACTCGACGAGCACCCGCTCCTCCTCGGCGCGCAGCGTGTCCACGTCGTACACCAGGGGCACGATGTCGCCCGGGCCGACCGGCGCGGGATAGAGCCAGGCGTGCACCGCGACCAGGATGGTGCCGCGCTGCGCGGCCTCGGCGAAGGCGAAACCGATCGCCTCGTGCGACAGCGGCGAGCCGTCCACGCCCACCACCACCGGGCCGTCGGCGCGCGCCTCGCCGCGCACCACCAGCACCGGGCAGTCGGCCCGGGCGGTCACCTGGACCGCCACCGAGCCCACCAGCAGCTCGGCGAAGCCGCCCAGCCCCCGGTGGCCGAGCACCAGCAGGGCCGCGTCCCGGCTCTCCCGGCGCAGCACCGCGACCGGCGCGCCGGCCACCACCTCACCGGTCACCACCACGTCGGTGGAGACCTTGCGGGCCTCGTCGACCGCCTCGTCCAGCAGGGACAGCGCCTGCTGCTGGAGGCCGGCGTCGGGCGGGCCCCCGGGCACCGGCCCGAGCGGCGTGCCGAGCAGCGGCCAGATGAAGGCGTGCACCACCCGCAGCGGCCGGTGCCGGGCGGCCGCCTCCCGCGCGGCCACCCGCACCGCGTCCAGAGCTGAGGGGGAACCGTCCACGCCCACCACGACGGGGGCACCGGATCTGCTGGTCATGACGTCCTCCTTCGTCCGGTTCCAGCCTGCTCCGCGGCGCTGCGGGCGGGCAGGGCCGGCGGTCCCGGGGGCGCCGGGACGATGGTCCCGTCCTCACCGCCACCGGCGGGTCAGCCGCAGCACGAGCCCGGGCAGCGCCGCGACGGCCGCGCAGGCCAGCAGCTGCTCGGCACCGAGCGCAGCGGTGCCGAGCAGCGCCCGCAACGGGCCGACGAGCACCCCGCCGACCTGGAGCAGCGCGGAGGCCGCCACCGCGACGAGCAGCCCCGGATTGCCCCGCCGGGCGCCGGCGAGGCGACGCGCGCGGACCGCCAGCGCCACCCCGAGCTGGGCCAGGCCGAGCACCAGGAAGACCACCGACTGCCAGGGCCGGTCGGCGTGGGCGGCGACCACGCCGGCGCCCAGGGTCACGGCCGCGATCAGCCCGCCGGTGAGCAGCACGTCCCGGCCCAGGCCCGCGCCGAGCACCGACTCCTGCGGGGAGCGGGGCGGGCGGTGCAGCGTGCCGGGCTCCGCCGGTTCCGCGCCGAGCGCCACCCCGGGCACCCCGTGGGTGAGCAGGTTGATCCAGAGGATCTGCGCGGGCAGCAGCGGCAGCGCCAGCCCGAACAGCGGTCCGGCCAGCATCACCGCGAGCTCCGCCACCCCGCCGGCGAGGGCGTAGCGCAGGAACCGGCGGATGTTGTCGTAGATCCGGCGGCCCTCGCCGATCGCGGCGGCCACCACCGCCAGGTCGTCGTCGACCAGCACCAGGTCGGCGGCCTGGCGGGCCACCTCGGTGCCACCGCCCATCGCCACCCCGATGTCGGCGCGGCGCAGCGCCGGGGCGTCGTTGACGCCGTCGCCGGTCATCGCCACCACGTGGCCCCGGGCCTGGAGGCCGGCGACGATGTCCAGCTTCTGGTCCGGCTGGGTGCGAGCGAAGACCCGGGTCGCCGGGTCCGCGTCGGCCGGGTCGCCGTCGTCGCCCCGGACCACCGGGTCGCCGTCGCGCCAGAGGCCGAGCTGCCCGCCGACCGCCGCGGCGGTGGCCGGGTGGTCGCCGGTGACCAGCAGCAGGCGTACGCCGGCCCGGTCGAAGCTGTCGGCGAGCGCGGCGGCGCCGGCGCGCAGCGGGTCGCCCACCGCCACCAGGCCCACCGGCCGCAGGCCGACCGGGGCGGCCGGGTCGGGCGCGGTGCCGACCCACCCGCTGACCACGGCGAGCACCCGCAGCCCCTCCGCCGCCAGCAGGTGCGCCCGCGCGGTCAGCGCGGCGAGTTCCTCCGCCGACGCGTCCACCAGCGGGGCGACCAGCACGTTCTCCGGCGCGCCCTTGCACACCACCAGCCAGCCCCGGCCGCAGCTGCGGTGCACCGTGGTCATCCGCCGGTTGTCCTGGTCGAACGGGTGCTCGGCGACCCGGGGCCAGGCCGCGCGGGTGGCCTCCGGGTCCAGGCCGCACCGGGCGGCGAAGGCCACCAGCGCCGCCTCCAGCGGGTCGCCGACGGCGGTCCACTCCGGTCGCCGGTCGTCCGGTGGCGCCAGCGCGGCGTCGTTGCAGAGCAGCCCGGCCCGCGCCAGGCGGCGCAGTTCGTCCGGTACGGCCACCCGCCCGTCGTCCTGTCGTACCACGCCCTCGGGCGCGTAGCCGGTGCCGGTGACCGCGTAGCCGGCGCCGTCGGCGGTGACCGCCCGCTGCACCGCCATCCGCCCCTGGGTGAGGGTGCCGGTCTTGTCCGACGCGATCACCGTCACCGAGCCGAGCGTCTCCACCGCGTGCAGCCGGCGGGGAACGGCCCGGGACCGCGCCATCCGGCGGGCGCCCAGCGCCAGGGCCAGGGTCACCACGGCGGGCAGCGACTCGGGCACCGCCGCCACCACCAGGCTGACCGCGGTGACCGCCATCTGCACCGCCGGCCGCCCGCCGGCCACGCCGAGCACGAAGACCAGACCCGACAGGAGCACCGCCACCAGCCCGAGGACCCGGCCGAGGCCGGTCAGCCGGCGCTGCAACGGGGTGGGGCCGGGGCGGGTCCCGGCGACCAGGCCGCTGATCCGGCCCAGCGCGCTGGCCGGCCCGGTCCGCAGCACCACCCCGGTGCCCCGGCCGGTGGCGACGACCGTGCCCGCGGCGAGTTCCCCGCCGGCGTCCCGGGCCACGGGCGCCGCCTCACCGGTCAGCGCCGACTCGTCCAGCCGCAGCCGGCTGGCCTGCGTCAGCAGCAGGTCCGCCGGGACGACGTCACCCGCCTCGACCCGGACGAGGTCGTCGCGGACCACCTCGGCGGCGGGCACGATCAGGTCGTGTCCGTCCCGGACCACCCGGGCGGTCGGCGCGGCGAGCTGGTCCAGCGCGGCGATCGCCCGGTCGGCGCGCAGCTCCTGCGCCACCCCGATCGCGGTGTTCACGGCGACCACCAGCAGGATCACCGCGGTGTCCGGGTGGTCGCCGAGCACCGTGGTCAGCACGGCGGCGGCGAGCAGCAGCGCCACCAGCGGGTCGGTGAGCTGGTGCAGGACCCGGACGGCCAGGTGCCGGCGGGGTGGCGGGGCCACCCGGTTCGGGCCGTCGGTACGCAGCCGCGCCTCGGCGGTCGCCGCGCTCAGGCCGACCGGTGCCACGGGGACGGCGGCTGCCGCGGGCCGGCCGGTCCGGGTCGTCGTACCGACTGTGCCCACCGGTGGCCTCCGTCCTCGTGGCGCGCCGACTGCGCGCACCGTCCCGCTCCACCGTCGTCCCGTCGAAGGTGTGGCGGCAGAGGCGTTGCGCCCGCGAGGCCCGGGACCATCGGCCCTGACGCCGGGCCCCCGGTGGGGAGTCGGATGGACTCAGGACGATCGACAAGGAGGTCGGAGATGTCCACTTCCACCAAGTTCCGCGGCGGTGCCCTGGCGCCGTTCGACTGGACGAACCTGTCCTGGCTGCCGATGCTGGCGCCCACCATCCGGGTCGAGGACTACCTCGACGGCGACCGGTACGTCGTGCGCGCCGAACTGCCCGGCATCGACCCGGCGAAGGACGTGCGGATCACCCGTACCGGCGACACCCTGCGGCTGGACGTGGTCCGCCGGGAGAGCCACACCGACAAGGTCCACTCCGAGTTCCACTACGGCTCCTTCTCCCGGCTGATCCCGCTGCCGGGCGGAGTCAAGGAGGAGACCATCGCCGCCCGGTACGCGGACGGCATCCTCGAGATCACCGCGACCGTCGGCCTCACCGAGCCGACCGCCCGCGAGATCCCGATCACCGTCGAGCCCGCCGTCAAGGTGGAGCCCCCCGTCAAGGCGGAGCACGCCGGCCGGCGGTGACCAGACCCGAGGGGCCCGGCGGTACGCCGGGTCCCTCACCCGAGCACGGAGGCGCGAGTGCGATGACCCCGCTGGAGATGCTCCGCGTACATCCCTTCCTGGCCGGACTGCCCGAGGAGTGGCTGCCCCGGCTGACCGGCTACGCCCGCCCGGTGGTGTGGCACCCCGGGCACCGGCTGTTCCGGGCCGGGCAGCCCGCGGAACGGTTCTGGCTCGTCCGTGGCGGCCAGGTGGCGCTGGACTTCCCGGTGCCCGGCCGGGGCGACGTGGGGATCGAGACGATCGGCGCGGGCGGTGTCCTCGGCTGGTCCTGGCTCTTCCCGCCCTACCGTTGGCAGTTCGGGGCGGTGGCCGTGCAGCGCAGCACGGCGGTGGAGTTCACCGCGGAGGGGGTGCGCCGGCTGATGGAGGCCGACGACCGGCTCGGCCGGCAGCTCACCACCCGGTTCATGAGCGTGGTGGTGGACCGGCTCCAGTCCTCCCGGGTCCGCCTGCTCGACCTGTACGGCTACCCGACCGCGCTGCCGCGGACCGGCTGATTGCGACCGCCGCCGGGGGACCACCCCGGCGGCGGGTCAGTAGACGGTCAGCCCCCGCGCGGCGAACTGCCCGCGTACCCGGTCCAGCAGCTCGGCGCCCGGCGGCTCGGTCCCCGCCAGCGGGAACGTGATGCCCAGCTCGGCGTACTTGTGCGCGCCCAACCGGTGGAACGGCAGCACCTCGACCCGCTGCACGGTGGCCAGCTCGGCGGCGAAGTCCGCGACCCCGGCCACGTTCGCCTCGTCGTCGGTGAGCCCGGGCACCAGCACGAACCGGATCCAGATCGGAGTGCCCCGGTCGGCGAGCCGCCGGCCGAAGCGCAGCGTCGGGGCGATCTCGCCGGTCCGGGTCACCCGCCGGTACGTCGCCGGGTCCCGCGACTTGACGTCCAGCAGCACCAGGTCGGTGGCGTCCAGCAGCGCGTCGTCGGCGCGGGCGCCGAGAAAGCCGGAGGTGTCCAGCGCGGTGTGCAGCCCGAGGTCGTGGCAGCGGCGCAGCACCTCGCCGGTGAACCGGGGTTGCAGCAGCGGTTCGCCCCCGCTGACGGTCACCCCGCCGCCGGCCACCGTGATGAACCGGCGGTACTTCGCCACCTCCGCCATCAGCTCGTCGACCGTGCGGTGCCGGCCGCTGCGCCGGTACCAGGTGTCCGGGCTGTGGCAGAACCGGCAGCGCAGCGGGCAGCCGGCGAGGAACGCCACGAAGCGGGTGCCGGGCCCGTCCACCCCGACCGACAGGTCGTACGAGTGGACGGCCCCGGTCAGCGGCCCGCCGGTGCGCCCGGGCCGGACCGGCCCGGGCGTCGGCGTGCTCACAGCGACCCGTGGAACGTCCGGGACACCACGTCCCGCTGCTGTTCCGGGGTGAGGCGGACGAAGTTCACCGCGTACCCGGAGACCCGGACGGTGAGCTGCGGGTAGCGCTCCGGGTGGGCCATCGCGTCGACCAGGGTGGCCCGGTCGAGCACGTTGACGTTGAGGTGGAAGCCGCCGGCGTCGGCGTACCCGTCGAGCACACCGGCCAGGTTGTCGATCCGCTCCTGCCGGGTGCGCCCCAACCCGTCCGGGGTGACCGTGCCGGTCAGCGAGATGCCGTCCCGGGCGGCGGCGTACGGCAGCTTCGCCACCGACAGCGCGGCGGCGACCAGCCCGTGGGTGTCCCGCCCGTTCATCGGGTTCGCCCCGGGCGCGAAGGGCTCACCGGCCCGCCGGCCGTCCGGGGTGTTGCCGGTGTGCCTGCCGTAGACCACGTTCGAGGTGATGGTCAGCACCGACATGGTCAGCTCGGCGTCGCGGTAGGTGCGCTGCCGGCGCAGCTTCTCGGCGAACGTCTCGGTCAGCCACACCGCGATGGAGTCGGCCCGGTCGTCGTTGTTGCCGTAGGTGGGGGGTTCCCCCTCGACCAGGTAGTCGACCGCCAGCCCGGTCTCGTCGCGCAGCACCTTGACCCGGCCGTAGCGGATCGCGGCGAGGCTGTCGGCGGCGACGGAGAGCCCGGCGATGCCGGTGGCCATGAAGCGGCGCACCGGGTGGTCGTGCAGCGCCATCTCCAGCCGCTCGTACGCGTACCGGTCGTGCTGGTGGTGGATCACGTTCAGCGCGTCCACGTACGTCTCGGCCAGCCAGTCCAGCGTCCGGTCGTACGCGGCGAGCACCTCGTCGTAGTCGAGGGTCTCGCCGTCGACGGGCGGGGTCGCCGGGGCGATCTGCTCGCCGGTCAGCTCGTCCCGGCCGCCGTTGATGGCGTAGAGCAGCGCCTTGGCCAGGTTCGCCCGCGCCCCGAAGAACTGCATGTCCTTCCCGACCCGCATGGCCGACACGCAGCAGGCGATCGCGGTGTCGTCGTCGTACGCGGGGCGGATCAGGTCGTCGTTCTCGTACTGGATGGCGCTGGTGTCCAGGGACACCTGGGCGCAGAACTTCCGGAACCCGTCGGGCAGCCGCGGTGACCAGAGCACGGTCAGGTTGGGCTCGGGCGCGGGGCCGAGGTTGTAGAGGGTCTGCAGGTAGCGGAAGCTGGTCCGGGTCACCAGCGGCCGACCGTCCGCGCCCATCCCGCCGAGCGCCTCGGTGACCCAGGTGGGGTCGCCGGAGAAGAGCTGGTCGTACTCCGGGGTGCGGAGGAACCGGATGATCCGCAGCTTGATCACGAAGTCGTCGATCAGCTCCTGGGCGGTCATCTCGGTCAGGCGCCCCTCGGCGAGGTCCCGCCGCAGATAGACGTCGACGAAGTTCGCGGTCCGGCCGAGCGACATGGCCGCGCCGTTCTGCTCCTTGGTGGCGGCCAGGTAGGCGAAGTAGAGCCACTGGACGGCCTGCTGGCCGGTGGCGGCCGGACGGGAGATGTCGTACCCGTACGAGGCGGCCATCTCCTTCAGCTCGCCCAGCGCGCGGATCTGCTCGGCCAGCTCCTCCCGGTCGCGGATCACGTCGTCCGTGGAGGGCCGGTCGTCCAGCGCGGCCTTGTGCGCCTTCCGCTCGGCGATCAGCCGGTCCACGCCGTAGAGCGCGACCCGCCGGTAGTCGCCGATGATCCGGCCCCGCCCGTACGCGTCGGGCAGCCCGGTGATGACGTGCGAGCGCCGCGCGGCGAGCACGTCGGCCGGGTACGCGTCGAAGACCGCGTCGTTGTGCGTCCTGCGGTAGCTGGTGAAGATCCGGTGCACCGTCGGGTCGGGGGTGTAGCCGTACGCCTTCAGCGCCGTCTCCACCATCCGCAGCCCGCCGGCCGGCATGATCGCCCGGCGCAGCGGCGCGTCGGTCTGCAGGCCGACGATCAGCTCCCGGTCCCGGTCGATGTAGCCGGGCGCGTGAGCGGTGATGGTGGACGGGGTGGCCGCGTCGACGTCGTGGACGCCCTTGCGGCGCTCGTCGACGAACATCGCCTGCAACCGCCCCCAGACCTCCAGGGTGCGGCAGGTCGCCCCGGTCAGGAACGACGCGTCGCCGGTGTACGGCTCGTGGTGACGCCGCACGAAGTCCGCCACGTCGATCGTCTCGCGCCAGGGGCCGTCGGTGAAGCCCCGCCACGGGTCCAGGGTGCGCTGGTTGCCGGTCATGATCTGCTCCCGTCGAGCCGGTTGACCTTCCACCGCAAGCCTTCCGCGTGGCGGTGCCACCGGGCAGGGCCGCCGGTACCGACCGGTCCGGGACCTCCGCCCCTGTCGACGGGCCGGTCGACCCCGGCGCCCCGGGGACCGGAACGGCCGCCGGGCGCCGACCCCGCAGGAGGGGGCCGACGCCCGGCGGCGGTCGCGGCGGGTCAGCGTTCGACGACCAGCCGCCGGGCCCGCAGCACGCGCGCCCACCAGGGCCGGTCGGCGGGCCGCAGGGTCGACGGGCGTACGCCGCGCAGGCTCACCCAGCCGCCCGGTCCCATGGTCACCGCGCCGATCGCCGGTGCCCGGCGGCGGGCCGTCACCGCGACGGCGGCGGTGAGCACGGCCACCGCGAAGGCCCCGGCGGCCGCCGCGACGAGCTGGTCGGGGTCGACCACCCGCCGGTACCGGACCCGCCCCTGCGCGAGCACGAACGCGCCGATCGGCCGGCCGGCGTGGGTGACCGGCACCAGCGCGGCGGCCGGCGTGCCGGGCAGTTCCAGCACCGGCCCGATCGGGGCGACCGGGGCGACCGGCTCGGGTGCGGTCGGGGCGGGAGCCGGCGTGGACGCCGGCCGGGGCAGGGGTGGGCTGGCCGGGGCGGTCCCGGTCGGGTTGAAGATCGCGGTCATCGCGCTGCCCTCCTAACGGGAGTCGGACGTGCCGGTGGTGGGTTCGACGGCGGCCCGCCCGGCTGCCAGCCGGGCGATCGGCACCCGGTACGGCGAGCAGGAGACGTAGTCCAGGCCCGCCTCGGCGAAGAAGGCCACCGAGTCCGGGTCGCCGCCGTGCTCCCCGCACACCCCGATGGTCAGCTCGGGGCGGGCTGCCCGGCCCTCCGCCACGGCCAGCCGGATCAGCCGCCCGACGCCCCGCGCGTCGATCGTCTCGAACGGCGACACCGGGAAGATGCCGCGCTCCAGATAGGTGCTGAAGAACGAGCCCTCGACGTCGTCGCGGGAGAACGCCCAGGCGGTCTGGGTGAGGTCGTTGGTGCCGAACGAGAAGAAGTGCGCCTCGGCGGCGATCTCCCCGGCGGTGAGCGCCGCCCGCGGCACCTCGATCATCGTGCCGATCGGGATCTCCGGCGCGCCGTCGACCGTCGCGAGGACCCGTTCCGCCTCGTCCCGCACCGCGGCCAGCTCCCGCACGTCGCCGACGAGCGGCACCATGATCTCCGGCCGGGGGTCGCCGCCGGCCCGGATCCGCTGCGCCGCCGCCTCGGCGACCGCCCGGACCTGCATGGCGAAGAGTCCGGGCACCACCAGGCCGAGTCGCACCCCGCGCAGTCCGAGCATCGGGTTGGCCTCGTGCATCCGGCGGACCGCCGCCAGCAGCGTCGCGTCCCGGCCGGGGTCCCGACCGAGCGCCTCGGCGCGGGCCACCCGCGCGGTCAGCTCCGCCAGCGGCGGCAGGAACTCGTGCAGCGGCGGGTCGAGCAGCCGGATGGTCACCGGCAGCCCGTTCATCGCGGCGAGGATGCCGACGAAGTCGGCCCGCTGCAACGGCAGCAGCGCGTCCAGCGCGGCGGTCAGCTCGTCCGGGCCGTCGGCCAGGATCAGCCGCTCCACCAGCTCCCGCCGTTCGCCGAGGAACATGTGCTCGGTGCGGCACAGCCCGATGCCGGTGGCGCCGAACCGGTGCGCCCGGCGGGCGTCGTCCGGGGTGTCGGCGTTCGCCCGTACGCCCAGCTTGCGGACCTGGTCGGCGTGGCCGAGCAGCCGGTGCACGGCCGCGACCAGCGGGTCCGCCTCGGGGCTCAGCTCGCCGGCGAGGTAACGGGCCACCGGGGAGGGCTGCACCGGGACCTCGCCGGGATAGATCCGGCCGGTGGTGCCGTCGATCGAGATGACGTCGCCGGCCCGGACCACCCGGTCGCCGACGGTGAACTCGCCGCGGTCGGGGTCGATGTCGAGCGCGTCCGCGCCGCAGACGCAGGTCCGGCCCATGCCCCGGGCCACCACGGCGGCGTGCGAGGTCTTCCCGCCCCGCGAGGTGAGCACCCCCTGCGCGGCGATCATGCCGGGCAGGTCGTCGGGGTTGGTCTCCCGGCGGACCAGGATCACCGGGTCGGTGGCCGCCGCGGCGGCGGCCGAGTCGAAGACCACCCGTCCGACGGCGGCGCCGGGGGAGGCGCCCACCCCGGCGGCCAGCGGCGCGGGCGCCGCGGCCGGGTCGAAGGCGGGGAACATCAGCTGGGCGAGCTGCCCGCCGGTGACCCGCAGCAGCGCCTCGTCGAGAGTGATCAGGCCCTCGTCCACGAGCTGCCCGGCGATCACGAACGCCGCCGCGGCGGTGCGCTTGCCGACCCGGGTCTGCAACATCCACAGCTTCCCGCGTTCGATGGTGAACTCGATGTCGCACAGGTCCCGGTAGTGCCGCTCCAGGGTGGTCATGATCTCCAGCAGCCGGTGGAAGCTGACCGGGTCGAGGCGTTCCAGCTCGGGCAGCGGGACGGTGTTGCGGATGCCGGCCACCACGTCCTCGCCCTGGGCGTCGGCCAGGTAGTCGCCGTACACGCCGGGCGCGCCGGTGGCCGGGTCGCGGGTGAACGCCACGCCGGTGCCGGAGTCGGGGCCGAGGTTGCCGAAGACCATCGCCATCACGTTGACCGCGGTGCCCAGGTCGTCCGGGATGTGCTCCTGCCGCCGGTACAGCCGGGCCCGCTCCGAGTTCCACGACTCGAAGACCGCGCGGACGGCCAGGAAGAGCTGCTCGTGCGGGGCCTGCGGGAAGTCGTGCCCGACGTGCCGCAGGAAGATCTTCTTGTACGTCTCGACCAGGTCCCGCAGCTGCCCGGCGTTCGGCCCGCCGGCCCCGGCGGTGGCGCGCAGCGCCGCCAGTTCCCGCTCGAACTCGTCGGTGGGCACCCCGTACACGGTCCGGCCGAACATCTGGATCAACCGGCGGTACGAGTCCCAGGCGAACCGCTCGTCACCGAGACGCGCGGCGAGCCCGCCGACGGTGGCGTCGTTGAGCCCGATGTCGAGGATCGTCTCCATCATCCCGGGCATCGAGTAGCGCCCGCCGGAGCGGACCGCCAGCAGCAGCGGGTCGTGCGGGTCGCCGAGCCACCGGTTCAGCTTGGCCTCGACCTGCCGCAGGTGGGCGGTCACCTCCTCGAAGAGCCCGGCCGGAGGCGACCCGGCGGCCAGGAACGCCCGGCAGGCGTCGGTGCTGACGGTGAAGCCGGGCGGGACGGGCAGCCCCAGCCGGGTCATCTCGGCGAGGTTCGCGCCCTTGCCGCCGAGCAGGTCGGCCCTGCTCCGGTCACCCTCGATGAAGTCGTAGACGTACTTGGGCATGGTCCCGGCCTCCGCTCCGCTACCGCTCGACCCCCGTCCCCTCGTTGGTAGCAACCGGCGGGCACCGGCCGGCAGGGCCGGACGGGACGCCGACCGGGCCAGAGGTCCCGATCGTGTCGGTGCGCAGACGTATCCTCCGGCCGTGACCAGTGAGCTGCGGCTGCGGCCGGTACGCGACGAGGACCTGTCCGCCTTCTTCGCCCACCAGCAGGACCCGGAGGCGAACTGGATGGCCGCCTTCGGCCCCGCCGACCCGGCCGACCGGGCCGCCTTCGACGCGCACTGGGCGCGGATCCGCGCCGACCCGCGGATCGTCAACCGCACCGTGCTGGCCGGCGACGAGGTGGTCGGCTACGTCGCGGCCTTCCCGGTCGACGAGCAGACCGAGGTGAGCTACTGGATCGACCCGCGCCGGTGGGGTCGCGGTCACGCCACCGCCGCGCTGACCGCGCTGCTGCGCGAGGTGCCGCAGCGGCCGGTGCACGCCCGCGCCGCCAAGGACAACCGCGCCTCCCTCGCCGTGCTGCGCAAGTGCGGCTTCGTCGTGGTCGGCGAGGACTCCGGGTACGCCCACGGCCGGGGCACCGAGGTGCAGGAGTGGGTGCTGGAGTTGCCCGCCGGGTCGGCTGACCAGCACGACCACTAGTCTCCCCAGGGTGAATTGGCTGGAACTCGTCGGCTGGGCCGGCTCCGCGCTGCTGGTCTGGTCCCTGTTGCAGACGCGCATCCTGCGCCTGCGCGCGCTCAACCTGGTCGGCTGTCTGATCCTGATCGGCTACAACGCCGCCGTGCACGTCTGGCCGATGGTCGGGCTCAACGTGGTGCTGGCCGTGATCAACGTGTGGTACCTGCGGAAGATGCTGGCCACCCGGCACGACGACGAGACCTACCAGGTCGTCGAGGTGGGCACCGACGACGCGTTCCTCGCCCACACCCTGCGCGTGCACGCCGCCGACATCGCCCGGTTCAACCCGGACTTCCGCTGGACGCCCGGCGACGGGCGGCGGTCGGCGTTCCTGGTGGTCCGCGCCGACGAGGTGGTCGGGGTGGTGGTGTCGCACGCCGAGGCCGGCGGGGTCGCCCAGATCGACCTCGACTACGTGACCCAGCGGTTCCGCGACTTCACCCCGGGCGAGTTCGTCTACCGGCGCAGCAGCCTCTTCACCGACCGCGGGTTCCGTCGCGTGGTCAGCCCGCCGGGCATGGTCGCCCCGTACTACCACCGGCTGGGCTTCCGCCCGGAGGGTGACGCGTACGTGCTCGACCTGCCCGCGCCGGCCTGACCCGCGGGGAGGATTGCGCGACCCCTCCACGGGGCACAGAGGGGCCTACGCCGACCGGGTCCTCCGGTCGGCGGCGTCGGCCGGTCGGCCGGTGCCGGCCGCGTGAGGGAGAGAACCGGGCGTGCAGAGCTACTGGAGCCAACTGGCCCTGGTCGGAGTCCTGGTCATCGTCAACGCGGTCTTCGCCGGCAGCGAGATGGCGCTGGTGTCGTTGCGGGAGAGCCAGCTCCAGCGCCTGGAGCGCACCAGCCGTGCCGGCCGCACCCTCGCCCGGCTCGCCAAGGACCCGAACCGGTTCCTCGCCACCATCCAGATCGGCATCACCCTCGCCGGCTTCCTGGCCTCCGCCGCGGCGGCGGTCTCCCTGGCGAAGCCGCTGATCCCGCTGCTCGGGTTCTTCGGCGACGCCGCCGAGACGGTCGCGATCGTGGTGGTGACCCTGGCGCTGACCTTCGTCACGCTGGTCTTCGGTGAGCTGGCCCCGAAGCGGATCGCCATGCAGTCCGCCGAGCGGTGGGCGCTCATGGTCGCCAAGCCGCTGGACCTGCTGGCCACCTTCACCCGGCCCGCCGTCTGGGCGCTGGGCGCCACCAGTGACCTGGTGGTACGCCTGTTCGGCCTGAACCCGAAGCACCAGCCCGACGAGATCGGCCCGGACGAGCTGCGCGACATCGTCGCCGGCAACCACGGCTTCACCAAGGAGCAGCGGACCATCATCGCCGGTGCGGTGGAGATCGCCGACCGGCAGCTGCGGGCGGTGCTCGTACCCCGGTTGCAGGTCTTCACGCTCGACAGCGGGACCACCGCGGAGGCCGCCCGGCTGGTCCTCGCCGCCACCGGCCACTCCCGGGCCCCGGTGGTCCGGCACGGCGGCCTGGACGAGGCGGTCGGCGTGATCCACCTGCGCGACCTGGTCGGCGTGCCGGACGACCGACCGGTCGACGAGATCGCCCGCCCGCCCATGCTGCTGCCCGACTCGCTGCCGGTGGTGGACGCGCTGCGCCAGTTCAAAGCGGAGCGGCAGCACATCGCCCTGGTCGTCGACGAGCGGGGCGCGGTCGACGGGATCGTCACCCTGGAGGACATCCTCGAGGAGATCGTCGGCGAGATCTACGACGAGACCGACCGGGATCTCAGCTCGGTACGCACCGAGCCCGACGGCGCGCTGGTGCTGCCCGGCACCTTCCCCGTGCACGACCTGCCGAACCTGCGGGTGGAGCTGCCCGGTCGGCCGGCCGGCGACTACACCACCGTCGCCGGGCTGGTGCTCACCTGCCTCGGGCACATCCCCACCGTGGCGGGGGAGAGCGTCACCATGGACGGCTGGCAGCTGGTCGTCGCCGACATCGACCACCACGCGATCAGCGAGGTGCGGATCCGCCGCGACGCCCCGGCCGAGGGCGACGCCGCCGACGACACCGACCTGCCGGTGCTGGACGAGGCCCGCAGCTGAGCCGGCGGCCCGCGGGGTCAGAGCCGGTCGGGGCGGGGCGTGCCGAACGGGAAGTCGGGCACCGGGGGATGCAGGCGCACCTGGTCGACGGGGAGCTGACGGGTGCTGCGCCCCAGCAGCCGCGCCGTCGCGCGCAGCAGCCACGGGCCCGCCGGGTGCAGCTCCGGCCCGATCAGCCGCCCGGTCACCCGGGTCCACCAGTGCCCGGCGACGATCACGTCGGTCAGCCGGAACGTCGCCGGCGGGAAACCGCCCCGCACCACCACGTCCACCACCCGCCCGAGCCGCCGGCCGTGCAGGTCGTACGCGGTCCGCCCGAGCAGCTCACCCGCTCGCACGGTTGGCTCCCGGGATCCGGTCGATGAGGTGCCGGCGCAGCCACGACTCCACCGGTGACGGCGGCAGCTCCGCCGCCCCCACCCGTAGCCGCACCACGCTGTCCAGCCGGTCGACCAGGGCGAGCGGGATCCGCACCGGCGGCACCGGCGGGTCGTCGACGAACCGGTCGGCGACGGCGACCAGCAGCCGCCCGACCCGGCCACCGATCCGCTGCCCGAGCGCCCCCTGCCCGGTCAGCAGGCAGTCCACGTACGGGAAGCCGTCGGCGTCGACGGCGAACCCGATGTCGTCGACCCGGCCGATCAGCCGACCGTCGCGGTCGACGATCTGCCGGTCGAGCAGCCGCTTGCCGAGCTGGATCCTCACCGCCCCATCCCCGTCACGATCGCCAGGGGGATCGCCGCCACCGACGCGACGACGATGAGCAGCAGGAACACCGCCCCGAGCAGGTTGTTCCACCGCCCGTTCACCCGGTCACCCAGATACGTCCGGTCGTTCGCCACCACCAGGATCGGCAGGTACGTCAGCGGCAGCACCACCGCGCTCAGGACCAGCATGTACTCGGTGAGCGCGACCGGGTCGACGGTCGTCATCAGCAGCAGCATCCCGGCCAGCACGCTGACCAGCAGGACGCTGTGGAACCGGGCCGCCTCGCGCGGGCTGACCCGCTTGCCCCACTGCCAGCCGAAGTACTGCGACGCGGCGTACGCCGCCGAGATGCCGGTCTCCAGCGCGGCGCCGAAGGTCACCGCGAAGAACGCCAGCACCGCCACGGCCAGGCCGATCCCGCCGAACGCCAGCACCACCGGCCGCGCCACCTGGTCCAACGTCTGCAGGGACGTCCCGCCGGGGTGGTAGACCACGGCGGCCGTGGCGATCAGCGACAGCGCCAGGAAGCCGCCCACCGGAAAACCGATCAGCACGTTGGACCGCGCGTCGGCCAGGTCGGCGGCACTCCAGTTCTCCTCCACCCCGCCGGAGGAGAAGAAGAACACCTCGTAGGGGCTGACCGTGGAGGCGAAGAGCGCCACCGCCACGAACCAGTAGGTGCCCCAGCCGTGCCCGGCGGCGCTGACCTGCAACGCCTGCTGGCCGAGCCGTCCCCAGTCGGTCGGCAGCGCGAGCAGCGCCACCGCGAAGACCAGCAGCGCCAGCCCGGCCAGACCGAAGACCCGTTCCATCAGCTCGAAGCGCATCCGCCACAGCACCAGCCAGACCGCGAGCGCGGCCACCGGCACCCAGAGCAGGTAGCTCACCCCGGAGGCCAGTTGCAGCGCCAGCGCCACCCCGCCCAGCTCCGCGGCCAGGGTGATCACCGTGACCAGGTAGGAGGCGACCAGGTTGAGCAGTGCCAGTCGCGGCCCCAACCGCTCGCGGACCAGGTCAAACACCGCCCGGCCGCTCACCGCCGCGATCCGTCCGGCCATCTCCGCGTACGCGCAGATGCCGAGCACCCCGACCAGCAGCACCCAGGCGTGGGCCATGCCGAAGCGCGCCCCGGCCTGACTCGCCGCCACCAGATCGCCGATGTCGACGAAGCCGCCGATGGCGGAGAGCACGCCCAGCGTGGCGGCGAGCAGCTTCCTCACGGCGGCGGCGGATCGGAGGGTGTCATCGACGCGACGATATCGGCGCTGGGGTACCCTTTTCCGCCGAATCACGCAGCTGGCCGGGCGCTGTCCTCGTTCGGCCCGGCGGTGTCGGTCCGACCCGACGGCCGGCCGGCGGCCGGATCTGGTGGACGGGTCAGGCGTCGGTGAGGTTCTGCAGCCGGACCTGGCCGCGGGAGACCAGCCGGCCGGCCTCGTCCGCGATCTCCACCTGCCAGAGCTGCTGGCTGCGCCCCTGGTGGATCGGCGTGCCCACCGCGGTCAGCTCACCCTCGCGGACCGCCCGCAGGAAGTCCGTCTGGTTGGCCACGCCGACGACCTGGCCCTTGTCGCCCAGCCACAGCGCGCCACCGACGCTGGCCGCCGTCTCCACGACCGAGCAGTAGACGCCGCCGTGCTGGATGCCGAAGGGCTGGTGCAGCTCCGGGCGGACCCGCCAGCGGATGACCACCTTCTCCCCGCTGACCTCGTCGAACTGGAGGCCGAGCAGCTCGACGAAGCCCCCGGTCACGTCCGGCATCTCCACGGCAGTTCCTCCTCGCGGTGTGCGGAGCGCCAGCCTAGCCGCCCCGCCGCCGGCAAACCCGGTACGGTCCGCGCCCCGCGATGGGGGACAATCGGTGACCGTGACCGACAGCAACCTCCCGCACGGGCGGGACTCCCTGACCGAAGACCTGCGGTGGCGGGGCCTGATCCAGGACTCGACCGGCCTCGACGAGCTGCGCGCGCTGCTCGACGGCGGGAGCGCCACCTTCTATGTGGGCTTTGACCCGACCGCCCCGAGCCTGCACGTCGGCCATCTCATGCAGGTCACCACGGCCCGCCGGCTCCAGCTCGCCGGGCACCGGCCGTTGCTGCTCGTCGGCGGCGCCACCGGCCAGATCGGCGACCCGAAGGAGAGCGCCGAGCGGACCCTCAACCCGCCCGAGGTGGTCGCCGGCTGGGTCCAGCGCATCCGTGACCAGCTCTCGCCGTTCGTGTCGTACACCGGGGAGAACGCGGCCCAACTGGTCAACAACCTGGACTGGACCGGCGAGATGTCGGTGGTGGAGTTCCTGCGCGACGTCGGCAAGCACTTCCCGGTGAACAAGATGCTGGCCCGCGAGGTGGTCAAGGCCCGGCTGGAGACCGGCATCAGCTTCACCGAGTTCAGCTACCAGCTGCTCCAGGCCAACGACTTCTTCGAGCTGCACCGCCGGCACGGCTGCCAGCTCCAGTACGGCGGCTCGGACCAGTGGGGCAACATCACCGCCGGCGTCGACTACGTCCGCCGGCGGGGTGCCGGGCCGGTCCAGGCGTTCACCACGCCGCTGGTCACCCGGTCCGACGGCACCAAGTTCGGCAAGACCGAGGGCGGCGCGGTCTGGCTCGACCCGGAGATGACCAGCCCGTACGCGTTCTACCAGTTCTGGGTCAACGCCGACGACCGCGACGTCACCCGCTACCTGCGCTACTTCAGCTTCCGTTCCCGGGAGGAACTGGAGGCGCTGGAGAAGGAGACCGCGGAGCGCCCGGCGGCCCGCCTCGCCCAGCGGGCCCTGGCCGAGGAGCTCACCACGCTGGTGCACGGCGAGCGGGAGATGGCCCAGGCGGTCGCGGCGAGTCAGGCGCTCTTCGGCCGTGGGTCGTTGGACGACCTGGCCCCGGAGACGCTGCGCGCCGCGCTCACCGAGGCGGGTCTGGTCCACCTCACCGAACTGCCCGACGTCGCCGGGCTGCTCAAGGAGTCGGGTCTGGTGCCGAGCATGAAGGAGGCCCGCCGGGTCATCGCCGAGGGCGGGGCCTACGTGAACAACACCCGGGTCACCGAGGCGGACGCGACCGTCGCGCCGACCGACCTGCTGCACGGCCGCTACCTGGTGCTGCGGCGGGGCAAGCGCTCCTTCGCGGGCGTTGAGCTGCGGAAATGACGCGTTGAGAGCGATGTGACGCGGGACGCCCCCGGGGAATTTGACGATCAACTCCCCGGGGGCGTAACTTTCTCTCTGCCAGCGCGGAACGGACGAAACAGGCCAAAGAGCCTGCGAGGCCGGAGCGCGGGAGTGGACCTCCGGGTGGTGCCCCGGATTCGCCGCGAGGCGGATTTGGCGAGGCGGAACCGACCGGGTAAGGTTCAACGCCGGCAGGGAAACGGGCGAGCATGCGGGAGACCGCAGCGGCCGGCCTGCCGGAAGCCACGAGGGAGAGCGGCGAAAGCCGGTCTGAATCGTGGCGCCCGGAATCGGGTCGAAGTGGCGCGGATCGCTACAGAGCGGTTTGACGCGGCGGAAACCACCGGGTAACGTAGTAAAAGTGCCTGGCGCGAGAGCGGCGGGTGCGAGACGAATGAAATGCCCCGGACGGGGTTCCGCGAATGTGGAGCTTCCGGCGATGTGTGGTTGTTCTTTGAGAACTCAACAGGGTGCTTGATAAGCCAGTGCCAATTGTTTTATACCCCGCACTGGTCAGGCTTTTGTCTGGCTGGTGGGGATTCCTTTGGCAACATTTTGTTGCCGGGACAGTTTTTCAACAAGTTTTTGTTGGAGAGTTTGATCCTGGCTCAGGACGAACGCTGGCGGCGTGCTTAACACATGCAAGTCGAGCGGAAAGGCCCTTCGGGGTACTCGAGCGGCGAACGGGTGAGTAACACGTGAGTAACCTGCCCCAGGCTTTGGGATAACCCTCGGAAACGGGGGCTAATACCGGATATGACCTTATGCCGCATGGCGTTTGGTGGAAAGTTTTTCGGCCTGGGATGGGCTCGCGGCCTATCAGCTTGTTGGTGGGGTGATGGCCTACCAAGGCGACGACGGGTAGCCGGCCTGAGAGGGCGACCGGCCACACTGGGACTGAGACACGGCCCAGACTCCTACGGGAGGCAGCAGTGGGGAATATTGCACAATGGGCGGAAGCCTGATGCAGCGACGCCGCGTGAGGGATGACGGCCTTCGGGTTGTAAACCTCTTTCAGCAGGGACGAAGCGTAAGTGACGGTACCTGCAGAAGAAGCGCCGGCCAACTACGTGCCAGCAGCCGCGGTAAGACGTAGGGCGCGAGCGTTGTCCGGATTTATTGGGCGTAAAGAGCTCGTAGGCGGCTTGTCGCGTCGACCGTGAAAACTTGGGGCTCAACCCCAAGCCTGCGGTCGATACGGGCAGGCTAGAGTTCGGTAGGGGAGACTGGAATTCCTGGTGTAGCGGTGAAATGCGCAGATATCAGGAGGAACACCGGTGGCGAAGGCGGGTCTCTGGGCCGATACTGACGCTGAGGAGCGAAAGCGTGGGGAGCGAACAGGATTAGATACCCTGGTAGTCCACGCTGTAAACGTTGGGCGCTAGGTGTGGGGGGCCTCTCCGGTTCCCTGTGCCGCAGCTAACGCATTAAGCGCCCCGCCTGGGGAGTACGGCCGCAAGGCTAAAACTCAAAGGAATTGACGGGGGCCCGCACAAGCGGCGGAGCATGCGGATTAATTCGATGCAACGCGAAGAACCTTACCTGGGTTTGACATGGCCGCAAAACCTCCAGAGATGGGGGGTCCTTCGGGGGCGGTCACAGGTGGTGCATGGCTGTCGTCAGCTCGTGTCGTGAGATGTTGGGTTAAGTCCCGCAACGAGCGCAACCCTCGTTCGATGTTGCCAGCGCGTTATGGCGGGGACTCATCGAAGACTGCCGGGGTCAACTCGGAGGAAGGTGGGGATGACGTCAAGTCATCATGCCCCTTATGTCCAGGGCTTCACGCATGCTACAATGGCCGGTACAATGGGCTGCGATACCGTGAGGTGGAGCGAATCCCAAAAAGCCGGTCTCAGTTCGGATCGGGGTCTGCAACTCGACCCCGTGAAGTCGGAGTCGCTAGTAATCGCAGATCAGCAACGCTGCGGTGAATACGTTCCCGGGCCTTGTACACACCGCCCGTCACGTCACGAAAGTCGGCAACACCCGAAGCCGGTGGCCCAACCCTTGTGGAGGGAGCCGTCGAAGGTGGGGCTGGCGATTGGGACGAAGTCGTAACAAGGTAGCCGTACCGGAAGGTGCGGCTGGATCACCTCCTTTCTAAGGAGCACCATCCGTCGAAAGACGGCATGGAGCCCGCGGCCCGCGAATGTCGGGTCGGGGTGCTCAGATGGCGGAGACACTGGCCAGTTTGTTCTCGGCAACGGTCGGGGGCGCCTAGTACAGCCACTTCGGTGGTGGGAACGGATGTCCTGGATGCGGCTGAGGAAAGGCGTAAAGCACCCTGTTGGGTCCTGAAAGAACAACCATCGGTTGTCTTTCAGAGACTTGTCCGAGGCGGAAGCTTCGGGAGTCTGCCAGGCATGGCCTGGCCTCGCATACCGATCACTGTGGTGGTGCTGGTGTGGGGCAGTTCGGGTTGTGGGTTGGTCGTTTGTTGAGAATTGCACAGTGGACGCGAGCATCTTTGTGGTCAAGTTGTCAAGGGCGAACGGTGGATGCCTTGGCACCAGGAGCCGATGAAGGACGTGGGAGGCCGCGATAGGCCTGGGGGAGCTGTCAACCAAGCTGTGATCCCAGGGTGTCCGAATGGGGGAACCCGGCACCAGTCATGTGGTGTCACCTGCACCTGAACACATAGGGTGTATGGGGGGAACGCGGGGAAGTGAAACATCTCAGTACCCGTAGGAAGAGAAAACAAATTTAGTGATTCCGTGAGTAGTGGCGAGCGAAAGCGGATTGAGGCTAAACCGGCTGCGTGTGATACCTGTCAGGGGTTGCGTGGTCGGGGTTGTGGGACCCCGCTGAGTGTACTGACATGCGCTCGAGGAGTTACAAAGTCAGTGGCTAGCCGAATGGTGTGGAAAAGCCAACCGTAGACGGTGATAGTCCGGTACGTGAAAGTTGCTGACCTTCTGTGGGTGTTCCCGAGTAGCGGCGGACCCCTGAAATCTGCCGTGAATCTGCCAGGACCACCTGGTAAGCCTAAATACTTCCTGGTGACCGATAGCGGACGAGTACCGTGAGGGAATGGTGAAAAGTACCCCGGGAGGGGAGTGAAATAGTACCTGAAACCGTTCGCCTACAATCCGTCGGAGCCTTGCGGGGTGACGGCGTGCCTTTTGAAGAATGAGCCTGCGAGTTAGTGGCATGTGGCGAGGTTAACCCGTGTGGGGGAGCCGTAGCGAAAGCGAGTCTGAATAGGGCGTATTCAGTCGCATGCTCTAGACCCGAAGCGGAGTGATCTAGCCATGGGCAGGCTGAAGCGCGGGTAAGACCGCGTGGAGGGCCGAACCCACCAACGTTGAAAAGTTGGGGGATGACCTGTGGTTAGGGGTGAAAGGCCAATCAAACTCCGTGATAGCTGGTTCTCCCCGAAATGCATTTAGGTGCAGCGTCGCGTGTTTCTTGCCGGAGGTAGAGCACTGGATGGTCTAGGGGGCCCACAAGCTTACCGAAATCAGCCAAACTCCGAATGCCGGTAAGTGAGAGCGCGGCAGTGAGACTGCGGGGGATAAGCTTCGTAGTCGAGAGGGAAACAGCCCAGATCACCAGCTAAGGCCCCTAAGCGTGTGCTAAGTGGAAAAGGATGTGGGGTCGCATAGACAACCAGGAGGTTGGCTTAGAAGCAGCCACCCTTTAAAGAGTGCGTAATAGCTCACTGGTCAAGTGGTTCCGCGCCGACAATGTAGCGGGGCTCAAGCACACCGCCGAAGCTGTGGCATTCACATTTCAACCTCGCTTGGACTTGATTCCTTGTGCAGGTGTGTGGATGGGTAGGGGAGCGTCGTGCCGGGGGTGAAGCAACGGGGTGACCTAGTTGTGGACGCGGCACGAGTGAGAATGCAGGCATGAGTAGCGAAAGAAGGGTGAGAAACCCTTCCGCCGGATGACCAAGGGTTCCAGGGCCAGGCTAATCCGCCCTGGGTGAGTCGGGACCTAAGGCGAGGCCGAGAGGCGTAGTCGATGGACAACGGGTTGATATTCCCGTACCCGCGAAAGAGCGACCCTGACGAACCTCGTTGTGCTAACCACCCAAACCAGCGGCGACCTTCGGGTCAAGGTTGGGGAGCGTGGGAACCTGGCGGGTAGTAGTCAAGCGATGGGGTGACGCAGGAAGGTAGCTGAGCCCGGCCGGTGGTTGTGCCGGGGTAAGCGTGTAGGCCGTACCGTAGGCAAATCCGCGGTGCATGGAGGCTGAGACGTGATGCCGAGCCGATTCAGGTGAAGTCAGTGATCCTATGCTGCCGAGAAAAGCCTCTAGCGAGTTCTTAGCGGCCCGTACCCCAAACCGACACAGGTGGTCAGGTAGAGAATACCGAGGCGATCGGGCGAACTGTGGTTAAGGAACTCGGCAAATTGCCCCCGTAACTTAGGGAGAAGGGGGGCCGGAGACGTGAAGCCCCGCGCGGGTGGAGCGTTGTATGGCCGCAGAGAGCAGGGGGAAGCGACTGTTTACTAAAAACACAGGTCCATGCGAAGAAGTAATTCGATGTATATGGACTGACGCCTGCCCGGTGCTGGAACGTTAAGGGGACCTGTTAGCTCTTCGGGGCGAAGCGGAGAACTTAAGCGCCAGTAAACGGCGGTGGTAACTATAACCATCCTAAGGTAGCGAAATTCCTTGTCGGGTAAGTTCCGACCTGCACGAATGGCGTAACGACTTCCCCACTGTCTCAACCACAGGCCCGGCGAAATTGCATTACGAGTAAAGATGCTCGTTACGCGCGGCAGGACGGAAAGACCCCGGGACCTTTACTATAGCTTGACATTGGTATCCGAATTAGCTTGTGTAGGATAGGTGGGAGCCGGTGAAGTCCATACGCCAGTATGGGTGGAGGCAATCTTGAAATACCACTCTGGTTGATTTGGGTATCTAACTTCGGACCGTTATCCGGTTCAGGGACAGTGTCTGGTGGGTAGTTTAACTGGGGCGGTTGCCTCCTAAAGGGTAACGGAGGCGCCCAAAGGTTCCCTCAGCCTGGTTGGCAATCAGGTGTTGAGTGCAAGTACACAAGGGAGCTTGACTGTGAGACTGACAGGTCGAGCAGGGACGAAAGTCGGGACTAGTGATCCGGCACTTGCGAGTGGAAGCGGTGTCGCTCAACGGATAAAAGGTACCCCGGGGATAACAGGCTGATCTTCCCCAAGAGTCCATATCGACGGGATGGTTTGGCACCTCGATGTCGGCTCGTCGCATCCTGGGGCTGTAGCAGGTCCCAAGGGTTGGGCTGTTCGCCCATTAAAGCGGTACGCGAGCTGGGTTTAGAACGTCGTGAGACAGTTCGGTCCCTATCCGCCGTGCGCGTAGGATACTTGAGAAGGGCTGTCCCTAGTACGAGAGGACCGGGACGGACGAACCTCTGGTGTGCCAGTTGTCCCGCCAGGGGCACGGCTGGTTAGCTACGTTCGGAAGGGATAACCGCTGAAAGCATCTAAGCGGGAAGCTCGCTTCAAGATGAGGTATCCCACCCACCTTTGGTGGGGTAAGGCCCCCAGCTAGACGACTGGGTTGATAGGCCGGAAATGTAAGCCCGGTAACGGGTTCAGTTGACCGGTACTAATAGGCCGAGGACTTGACTACGAAGCTGCTACGCGTCCACTGTGCAACTCTGAACAAGCGAACACCCGTGTGTGTGCCGGTGTGTTTGACATGTTCATAGAGTTACGGCGGTCATGGCGGAGGGGAAACGCCCGGTCACATTCCGAACCCGGAAGCTAAGCCCTCCAGCGCCGATGGTACTGCACTCGGGAGGGTGTGGGAGAGTAGGACACCGCCGGACAATCTTCCAGTCGAGGGCCGCCCCATTTGGGTCGGCCCTCGACTGCGTTAGCGTCTTAGGGACGCAATCAGGAAGGATGTACCTGTGAGTTCAGAACCGCAGGGCGGAGATCGTCCGCGCCGCTACGAGGATCGGTCCGACCGTCAGCAGGGGCGCGGTGACGCCCGCCGGCACGACCGTCCCTCGTACCGTGGCAGCCGTGACGACCGCTCCGGTGGTGAGCGTGGCGCCTCCGCCGGCGACCGCCGTGAGGGCGGCTTCCGCCCCGGCGGTGCCCGCGAGGGTGGGTTCCGCGGTGGTGACCGCCGTGAGGGTGGTTTCCGCTCCGGCCCGCGTGAGGGCGGCTTCCGCCGCGACGACCGCGACGGCGGCTCCCGGGGCGGTGAGCGCCGTGAGGGCGGCTTCCGGTCCGGCCCCCGCGAGGGCGGCTTCCGTGGTGGCGACAACCGCGAGGGTGGCTTCCGTGGCGGCGACCGCCGTGAGGGTGGCTTCCGCGGTGGGGACAACCGCGAGGGTGGTTTCCGGTCGGGTCCCCGTGAGGGCGGGTTCCGCCGCGACGGTGAGGCCCCCCGTGAGGGTGGCTTCCGGGGTGGCGACCGTCGTGAGGGCGGTTTCCGGTCCGGTCCGCGCGACGGTGGTGCGCCCAGCGGTGAGCGTCGTGAGGGCGGCTTCCGTGGCGGCGACCGCCGTGAGGGCGGCTTCGGCGGCGGACAGCGTCGTGAGGGTGGCTTCCAGGGCGGTGACCGTCGCGAGGGTGGCTTCCGCGGCGGGGACAACCGTGAGGGTGGCTTCCGGGGTGGCGACCGCCGTGAGGGTGGCTTCCGGTCCGGTCCGCGCGACGGTGGCGGGCCCAGCGGTGAGCGTCGCGAGGGTGGCTTCCGGGGCGGGGACAACCGCGAGGGTGGCTTCCGGGGTGGCGACCGCCGTGAGGGTGGCTTCCGGTCCGGTCCGCGCGAGGGTGGTGCGCCCAGCGGTGAGCGTCGCGAGGGCGGCTTCCGTGGCGGCGACCGCCGTGAGGGCGGCTTCGGCGGCGGACAGCGTCGTGAGGGTGGCTTCCAGGGCGGTGAGCGTCGCGAGGGTGGCTTCCGTGGCGGGGACAACCGCGAGGGTGGTTTCCGGTCCGGTCCTCGTGAGGGCGGCTTCCGCCGCGACGACCGCGACGGCGGCTCCCGGGGCGGCGACCGCCGTGAGGGTGGCTTCCGGTCCGGTCCGCGTGAGGGTGGCGCGCCCAGCGGCGACCGTCGCGAAGGCGGTTTCCGGGGTGGCGAGCGCCGCGAGGGCGGTTTCCAGGGCGGTGACCGCCGCGAGGGTGGCTTCCGCGGCGGGGACAACCGCGAAGGCGGTTTCCGGTCCGGCCCGCGTGAGGGCGGCTTCCGCCGCGACGGTGAGGCGCCCCGTGAGGGCGGCTTCCGTGGCGGTGACCGCCGTGACGGTGGGTTCCGGGGTGGCGACCGTCGTGAGGGCGGCTTCCGGTCCGGTCCGCGCGAGGGTGGCGCGCCCAGCGGCGATCGCCGTGAGGGCGGCTTCCGTGGCGGTGAGCGCCGCGAGGGTGGCTTCCAGGGCGGTGAGCGTCGTGAGGGTGGCTTCCGCGGCGGGGACAACCGTGAGGGCGGCTTCCGATCCGGTCCCCGTGAGGGTGGCTTCCGGGGCGGCGAGCGCCGTGAGGGCGGCTTCGGCGGCGGGCAGCGCCGCGAGGGTGGCTTCCAGGGCGGTGACCGTCGTGAGGGTGGCTTCCGTGGCGGTGACAACCGTGAGGGTGGCTTCCGGGGCGGCGAGCGCCGTGAGGGCGGCTTCGGCGGCGGGCAGCGCCGCGAGGGTGGCTTCCAGGGCGGTGACCGTCGTGAGGGCGGCTACCGCGGGGGCGAGGACCGGCCGCGTACCGAGCGGGACGGCGACCGGCGTGGCTACGGTGCCGGCCCGCGCGGGGACGACCGGTCGGACCGGCCCGAGGGCGACCGCCCGACCGGTCCGGTGCTGCCGGACGAGATCGTCGCGACCGACCTGGACACGGCCGTCCGGGCCGAGCTGCTCTCGCTGAACAAGCCGGTGGCCGAGAAGGTCGCCCGGCACCTGGTCGCCACCGGTCAGCTGATCGACGACGACCCGGAGCTGGCGCTCGAGCACGCGCTGGCGGCCCGTCGGCTGGCGTCCCGGATCGCGGCGGTGCGGGAGGCGGTCGGGCTGGCCGCGTACCACGCGGGGGAGTGGCAGTCGGCGATCGCCGAGCTGCGCACCTACCACCGGATGAGCGGGCTGCAGAGCCACCTCGCGGTGCTGGCCGACTGTGAGCGGGCGCTGGGACGCCCGGAGCGGGCGATCGACCTGTTCCGCGGCGCCGACCAGGCGAAGCTGGACAAGGCCGTGGCGATCGAGCTGCTGATCGTCGCCGCCGGGGCCCGGGGCGACCTCGGCCAGAAGGACGCGGCCGTGGCGATGCTCCAGGTCCCTGAGCTGACCAACGACTCGTCCGAGCCGTGGGCGGCCCGGCTGCGCTACGCGTACGCGGACGCGCTGCTGGCGGTGGGTCGTCGCGAGGAGGCACGGGAGTGGTTCTCCCGGGCCGCCGACATGGACTCCGAGGGCGAGACGGATGCGGCCGAGCGGCTGCTCGAGCTCGACGGCGTGTCGATCGAGGGCGACGACGAGGACGAGGAGCTCCCGGTGGAGGAGGCAACCGCGGGACCGGGTACGCCCGGCGCGGTTCCGGCCCAGCCGGACGCCTCGCTCACCGGCGGTGACAGCGAGCCCGACGACGCCGACGACCTCGACGAGGACGACGACGACTTCGACGACGAGGACGACCTCGACGACGAGGACGAGGACGACCTCGACGAGGACGACGACCTCGACGGCGACGCCCGTGCGGACGACCTTGACGACGACGAGGACGACGAGCGGGACGACGTGGTCGGCGACGACCTCGCCGACGACGAGCTGACCGAGGACCGGGCGGAGTCGCTGGCCGACGCCGCGTCGGCGGACGAGCGCCCCGCCGGTACGTCGGCCGACCACGCCGACCGGTCGGACCGTGACCCGGAGGCCGGACAGCGGTGAGTACGCACGCCGGGGAACGGCTGGTCGACGGGTACACCCTGGTCGTCTTCGACCTGGACGGGGTGATCTATCTGATCGACCGGCCGATCCCCGGCGCGGTCGACGCGGTCGGCCGGTTGCGCGCCGAGGGCCGGGCGGTGGCGTACGCCACGAACAACGCCTCGCGCCGCTCCAGCGAGGTCGCCGAGCTGCTCACCGGCATGGGCGTGCCGGCCCGGCCGGAGGAGGTGCTCACCTCCGCCGCTGCGGCCGCCGAACTGCTGCGGGAGGCGCTCCCCGCGGGCGCCGCGGTGCTCGTGGTCGGGGCGGAGGCGCTGCGGGCCGAGATCAGCGCCGTCGGCCTCCGCCCGGTCACCCTGGCCGACGAGGAACCGGCCGCGGTAATCCAGGGGTACGGGCCGCAGGTCGGCTGGGTGGAGCTGGCCGAGGCGTCGGTGGCGGTCCGGGCCGGCGCGCGCTGGTACGCCACGAACACCGACCGGACCCTGCCCAGTGGCCGAGGGCCGCTGCCCGGGAACGGCTCCCTGGTGGCGGTGCTGCGTACCGCCCTGGACCGGGAGCCGGACGTGGTGGTGGGCAAGCCCGAACCGGCGCTCTTCGCCACCGCCGCCCGTCGGGCGGACGGGGGGCGCTCCCTGGTGGTCGGTGACCGGCTGGACACCGACATCGAGGGCGCCCGGCGGGCCGGGCTGGACAGTCTGCTGGTGCTCACCGGGGTCAGCGACGTGGCGGAGCTGCTGGCCGCGCCGGAGTCGCGCCGTCCCACGTACGTCTCGCAGGACCTGGCGGGGCTCTTCGACCCGGCGGCGGTGGTGCGGGTGCCGGGTGCCCCGGACGTCGACGGCTGGTCGGTCACCGTGACCGACGGCGAGCTGGTGCTCGACGGCGCGGGTCGGCCGCTGGACGCGCTGGCGGCGCTCTGCGCGGTGGCCTGGGCCGCGTCGGCGGGCCCGGTGGTGCGGGCGGCGTCGCCGCGGGCGGCGGAGGCCCTCACCGCGCTGGGCCTGGCGGCCTGACGCCGGCTCAGAGCAGCTTGCGGAGCTTCATCAGGTCGAACGGGTTGGCCTTGATGGAGACGCGGCGAGAGGTGACCGCCCGGCCGACGTCGAGCTGACCGTGCACCAGGGCGACCAGGTCGTCGCTGGTGGTGCTCAGCGCGATCTTCGCCTTCGGGTCGTCGCCGTCGGTCAGGTCGACCAGTCGCCCGCCGGCGATCCGGCCGTGGAACGCGGTGTCGAGGTCGGTGATCCGGCAGGCCAGCGTCCGGTCCAGATCGATCCTGCCCTGCATCTCGGCGTGCCGGTCCAGCCGGGCGGCCAGATCCCGCAACGCCTGCCGGCACTCGTCCACGCTGGCCACATCGTCTCCTCGTCGCACGCCACGCCGTTCCCCGGCACCGTACCGCAATGGGCCGTCGGGGGCGCCCGGTAGCGTGAGACCCGCAACCACCGCCCCGCGGAAGGACTCAGGCATGCAGGACGCGTGGCGCGCCTATCTTGAGCTGGCCATGGGCCTGACGGAGGCGCCCCGGAAGAAGGCCCAGGACGCGGTGCGTCGCGCGGTGGGCCAGGGCGGCGCGACCGCCGCCCAGCTCCAGGCGTTGGCCGAGGAGCTGCTCTCCACCGGCGCGGCGAACCGGGAGGCGCTGACCAAGCTGGTCCGGTTCGAGGTGGACCGGGCCCTCGGCGCGGTCGGGCTGGCCACCGCCGACGAGGTGGCCGAGCTGACCCGCCGGGTGCACGAGCTGGAGCGGGAGCGCCGCGAGGCGAAGTCAGCCGGCACGACCGCGTCGGCCACCGGGCCGGTCTCCGCCGCGCCGGCGGCGACCCCGTCGACCGCTCAGCCGCCGGCCACCGGGCCGGTCTCCGCGGCGCCGACGGTGCCCGCGCCGGCCCCCACCACCGCGGTGGCGAAGAAGACCGTGGCGAAGAAGGCGATCGCGAAGAAGCCGCCGGCCACCGTGTCCCGCACCCCGGCCGACGGGTCCCCGGCCACGCCGTCCCGGCCGGTGAAGAAGGCGGCGCCGCGCCGGCAGTCGCCGGGTGGTGACGGGTGAGCACGCCGTTCCGTCCCGGCCCACCGCCCGGCGCCCGTCCCGGCCCGCCCGTCGGCCCGCGTCCCGGGCCGCCGTCGGGCGCCCGGCCCGGCCCGCCGCCGTCGATCGAGGACGTCGAGGACGCCCGGCACCCGGCGGTGGACGCCGCCGTCCAGGCCATGGCCAACGCCGCCGCGCTGTCGCCGGCCGACCAGATCCCCCAGTACGAGGCGGCGTACGACACGCTGCGCGAGACCCTGGCCACCATCGACCAGGCCTGACCGAGTCGGAGAACCACCCATGGCACGTCGCAACCGGCTGGACGCCGAACTGGTCCGCCGCGGTCTGGCCCGCTCCCGGGAACAGGCCGCCGCGCTGGTGGAGGCCGGCCGGGTCCAGCTGCGCGGGGTGACGGCCCGCAAGGCCGCCGCGATGGTCGACCCCGCCGACCCGCTCCTGGTCACCGGCGAGGACCCGGTCTCCGAGTACGTCTCCCGGGGCGGCCACAAGCTCGCCGGCGCGCTCGCCGCGTTCGCCCCGGGCGGCCTCACCGTCGCCGGCCGGCGCTGCCTCGACGCGGGCGCCTCCACGGGCGGCTTCACCGACGTGCTGCTGCGCGCCGACGCGGCCGAGGTGGTGGCCGTGGACGTCGGCTACGGGCAGCTGGCCTGGCCGTTGCGCACCGATGAACGGGTCCGGGTCTTCGAGCGCACCAACGTGCGTACCCTCACCCCGGAGGTGATCGGCGGCGAGGTCGACCTCACCGTGGCCGATCTCTCCTTCATCTCGCTGCGCCTGGTCCTGCCGGCCCTGGCCGGCTGCACCCGGGCCGACGGCGACCTGGCGCTGATGGTCAAGCCCCAGTTCGAGGTGGGCAAGGAGCGGGTCGGTGCGGGCGGCGTGGTCCGCGACCCGGCGCTGCGGGCCGAGGCGGTGCTCGACGTGGCCGCCGCCGCGGCCGGGCTCGGGCTGGGCCTGGCCGACGTCGCGGCCAGCCCGCTGCCGGGACCCAGCGGCAACGTCGAGTTCTTCGTATGGTTACGCCGGGGCGCCCCGGCCGCGGACCCGGAGCGGGTACGCGCGGTGGTGGCGGCCGGGCCGGCGGGTTTCCCGCCCCCGGCCGACGCGCCGGACGCCCCGACCACGAGTCAGGAGGTCGCCCCATGAGGGTGCGGGATGCAGCGGAGCGGACGGCGCTGCTGGTGACGCACACCGGCCGTCGACGCAGCACCGAGCACGCCCGGGCGGTGGCGGCCGACCTGATCGCGGCGGGTTTCGAGGTGCGGGTGGTGGCCGAGGAGGCCGACGACCTGGACCTGCCCGGCGTGGTGCCGGTGACCGGCCCGCAGGCCGCCGAGGGCGCGGAGATCGTCTTCGCACTCGGCGGCGACGGCACCTTCCTGCGCGCGGCCGAGCTGGCCCGGCCGGCGAAGGCCCCGCTGCTCGGCATCAACCTGGGCAAGGTCGGCTTCCTCGCCGAGGCGGAGATCGACGACTTGGACGTGGCGGTGCGCGACGTGGTGCACCGGAACTACACGGTGGACGAACGGCTCACCCTCGACGTGACCGCCGAGTTCGAGGGCGGTCCGACCATCGAGTCGTGGGCGCTCAACGAGATCAGCGTCGAGAAGGGCGAGCGGGCCCAGATGCTGGAACTCCTCGTCGACGTGGACGGCCGCCCGCTGTCCCGGTACGGCTGCGACGGCGTGGTCTGCGCCACCCCCACCGGCTCCACCGCGTACGCCTTCTCCGGTGGCGGACCGGTGGTCTGGCCGGAGGTGGAGGCGCTGCTGCTGGTGCCGATCAGCGCGCATGCGTTGTTCAGTCGGCCGCTGGTCACCGCGCCCACCTCGACCTTCGTGATCACCGTCGACCCGTTCACCACCCTCGCGGTGCTCTGCTGCGACGGGCGGCGGGTCTACGACCTGCCGCCGGGCGCCAAGGTGACGGTGCGTCGGGGGACCCTGCCGGTGCGGATCGTCCGGCTGCGGGCCCGCCCGTTCACCGACCGGTTGGTGGCCAAGTTCGACCTGCCGGTGCAGGGCTGGCGCGGCAGCCGCAGGTGAGCGGCGTCTCCCCGGCCGGCCGGCGCGCCTGATCAGCAGGGCCGACGGCGGCGACGTCACCCCGTCCCGGCCGCGCCGGCTGGTCAACTGTCGGGGGCCGCGTCTACTGTCGGGTGCTGTGCTGGAAGAGCTGCGCATCACCGGACTGGGCGTCATCGAGGACACCACGCTGCCGTTGGCCGGCGGGATGAACGTCATCACCGGCGAGACCGGTGCGGGCAAGACGATGGTGGTGACCGGCCTGGGCCTGCTCTTCGGCGGCCGGGCCGACGCCGGGCGGGTGCGCGCCCAGCCGGGCCGCGCGATCGTGGAGGGGCGGCTGCGCCTCACCGGCCGGGTGGCCGACACGGTGCACGCCCGGATCACCGACGCCGGCGGCGAGCCCGACGAGGACGGCTCGCTGCTGCTGAGCCGCACGGTGACGGTGGAGGGCCGCTCCCGGGCGCACCTGGGTGGGCGGAGCATGCCGGTGTCGATGCTCGGCGAGGTGGGCGAGCAGGCGGTGGCCGTGCACGGCCAGTCCGACCAGCTGCGGCTGCTGCGCCCGGCGGAGCAGCGGGCCGCCCTGGACCGCTTCGCCGGCCCGACGCACGAGAAGCTGTTGGACGCGCTGCGCGAGGCGTACACCCGGTGGCGGACGGTCGTCGACGACCTGGCCGACCGGCGGCGCAACGCCCGCGAGCGCAACCAGGAGGCCGACCTGCTCCGGTTGGGCCTCGACGAGATCACCCGGGTCGACCCGCAACCCGGGGAGGACGACGAGCTGAAGGCCGAGGCGCAGCGCCTGGAGCACGCCGAGGGGCTGCGCACGGCGGCGCAGCTGGCCCAGCAGTGCGTGGCCGGCGGGGTGGAGGCGGCCGACGAGACGCCCGACGCGACGGTGCTGCTGGGCACCGCCCGTCGCACCCTGGAGGCGCAGGCCGGCACGGACCCGGCCCTGGGGGAGCTGGCGGGCCGGCTGGAGGAGGCGGCCACCCTGGTCGCCGACGTCTCCGCCGAGCTGTCGACCTATCTGGCCGCGCTGGACGCCGACCCGGCCCGGTTGCAGGTCATCTACGAGCGGCGGGCGGCGCTGCGCGCGTTGACCCGCAAGTACGCCGACGACGTCGACGGCGTCATCGCCTGGGGCGAGCGGGCCCGCACCCGACTGTCCGACCTGGACACCTCCGACGAGCTGCTGGACGAGCTGGACCGGGAGGCGTCCCGGCTGGCCGGCGAGGTGGCGGAGCTGGCCGGGAAGGTGTCCGCGTCCCGCCGGGAGTCGGCGGTCCGCTTCGCCGAGCAGGTCACCGTGGAGCTGGCCGGGCTGGCCATGCCGCACGCCCGGATCGAGGTGGCGGTGCTGCCCCGCCCTGTCGGCCGGAACGAGCCGAGCCTGCCGGTCAACGGCGTGGAGGCGGGCGTCGGCCCCGACGGCGCCGACGAGGTCGAGCTGCGGCTGCTGGCCCATCCGGGCGCGCCGTCGCTGCCGCTGCAGCGGGGTGCCTCCGGTGGTGAGCTGTCCCGGGTGATGCTCGCCATCGAGGTGGTCTTCGCCGGCTCGGGTGGCCCGCCCACCCTGGTCTTCGACGAGGTCGACGCGGGCGTCGGCGGTCAGGCGGCGGTGGAGATCGGCCGGCGGCTGGCCCGGCTGGCCCGCAGCCACCAGGTGCTCGTCGTCACGCACCTGCCGCAGGTGGCCGCGTTCGCCGACCGGCACCTGGTGGTGGCGAAGGACACCGGGGGAGCGGTCACCACCAGCGGGGTGCGGGTGGTGGAGGACACCGAGCGGGCCCGGGAGCTGGCCCGGATGCTCGCGGGTTTGCCGGATTCCGATCTGGGTATCGCCCATGCCGAAGAGCTCCTGGCCGTTGCGGCCAAGGAAAGGCGACCGTGACGTCGGGTTTGTGAGCGCAAGCACACCGGCATGCGCTCCGGTGTGCTTCCCTGGGTAGGCGGCCCTGCTCAGGCATGTCGCGACAGCAGAACCTGCCTCCCATGCCAGGATGGTCACGATGCGTCTACCCACCTTGCGCCGGACCCGGAGCGCGGAACCGGGCTCAGTCCTCGGCACCGCGCGCCTCGACCGCCGGACGAAACGGCTGGTCGGCCGGCTGCGGCCCGGCGACATCGCGATCATCGACCACGTCGACCTGGACCGGGTGGCGGCCGACTCGTTGGTGGCCGTCGGGGTCACCGCGGTGCTCAACGCCAAGCCGTCCGTCTCCGGGCGCTACCCGAACCTCGGGCCGGAGGTGCTGATCTCGGCCGGCATTCCGCTCCTGGACGACCTCGGTGAGGGCGTCTTCGAGCGGATCCGCGAGGGCGACCTGATCCGCATCGAGGGCAACACCGTCTTCGTCGGCGAGGAACCGGTGGCGCACGGCGCGCTCCAGGACGCCGAGACGGTGGCGAAGTCGATGGCCGACGCCCGGGAGGGGCTGTCGGTGCAGTTGGAGGCGTTCGCCGCCAACACCATGGACTACCTCAAGCAGGAACGTGAGCTGCTGCTCGACGGCGTCGGCGTGCCGGAGATCCAGACCCAGGTCCAGGGCCGGCACTGCCTCATCGTGGTCCGGGGCTACGACTACAAGGCCGACCTGGACGTGCTGCGCCCGTACATCCGGGAGTTCAAGCCGGTGCTGATCGGCGTGGACGGCGGCGCGGACGCCCTGGTCGAGGCGGGCTACACGCCCGACATGATCATCGGTGACATGGATTCGGTCACCGACGACGTGCTGCGCTGCGGTGCCGAGGTGATCGTGCACGCCTACCCGGACGGGCGGGCGCCGGGACTGGCCCGGGTCAACGGACTCGGTGTGCCGGCCATCACCTTCCCGGCCGCGGCGACCAGCGAGGACCTGGCCATGCTGCTCGCCGACGAGAAGGGCGCCTCGCTGCTGGTGGCCGTCGGCACCCACGCCACCCTGGTCGAGTTCCTGGACAAGGGGCGCGGCGGCATGGCGTCGACGTTCCTCACCCGGCTGAAGGTCGGCGGCAAGCTGGTCGACGCCAAGGGCGTGAGTCGGCTCTACCGGCAGAGCATCTCCGGTTCGTCGCTGCTGCTGCTGGTCCTCTCGGCGGTGGCCGCGATGGCCTCCGCGGTGGCGGTCTCCACCGTCGGGAAGGCGTATTTGGGCGTGGTCTCCGAATGGTGGGACAATTTCGTGTTCCAGCTCGGCCAGCTCTTCTAGCTCCCCGACGATCAAGAGGCTGCAAGCGTGATCAACTTCCGCTACCACGTGGTGTCCCTCACCGCGGTCTTCCTGGCGTTGGCGATCGGCCTGGTGGTCGGCACGGCCGCCCTCAACGGGCCGGTCGCCGACTCACTCAAGGAGAACGTCAACGCGCTGCGCAAGGACAACCAGCAGATGCGTCAGTCGGTCAACAGCATGCAGAAGGAGCTGGAGCTGGAGGAGGACTTCGCGGCGGAGATGGCGCCGGTCGTCCTCCCCGGCAAGCTCGCCGGCCGGCGGGTGCTGGTGCTCGACCTGCCCAGCGGCCGCAAGCACACCGACGGCGTGGTGAAGATGCTGGAGCAGGCCGGGGCGAACATCACCGGCCGGATCGACCTCCAGGACAAGTTCATCAACCCGGACAGCAACAACAACCTGCTGGAGCTGGCCGTCACCGCCGGCCGCCCGAGCAGCGCGCCCCCCTCCGGCCTGCCGGGCAACGGCCACGGCGTGGAGACCTCCAGCGCCCTGCTCGCCAGCGTCCTGCTCGACCGGCCGGCGGGCAGCCCGCCGGTCACCGACGCCGACCGCAAGGCGGTGCTGTCGGCGTACTCGACCTCCGGATATCTGACCGCCGAGGACAAGGTCACCACGTCGGCCGAGGCGGTCGTCCTGGTCAGCGGGCAGCCGTACGTCGACAAGGACTCCGCCAAGGAGGACGAGTCGGTGGTCAAGGTCGCCGAGCAGTTCGACCGGGCCGGAGGGGCGATCGTGGTCGCCGGCAACGGCTCGGCCGGCGGCAACGTGGTCGCCGTCGTCCGGGGCGATCCGGTGCTCTCCCAGAGCATCTCCACCGTCGACAACGCCAACACCGTGCAGGGCCAGCTCGTCACCGCGCTCGCCCTCGTGCAGCAGCTCACCGAGAAGAAGGCCGGCCAGTACGGTGTCGGCGACAACGCCGCGGCGCTGCTGCCTAAACTGCCCCAGTGAGCGCCCGACCGCTGTCCGGTCTGCGCCGCACCGCGTACGGCATCCGGATCGGAGGGGTCGCGTGACCAGGTGGGGTCGGCTGCTGGCCGTCGGCGCGGGGGCGGTCGCCGCCCGCTACGTGCTGCGGGAGGTGCGTACCTCCCCGTTCGCGCCGACGCTGGAACGAACCAACTTCCGGGGCCGGACGGTGACCCTCGCGGCCGGTCCGGCCCTCACGGTCGGCGCCGCCACGGCGGGCGCGCTCGGCGCGGGCAGCGCCCCGGCCGGGGCCGCCGCGCTGGTGGCCGGGCTCGGCGCCGGTGCGGTCGGGCTGTACGACGACGTGGTCGGCGCGCGACCCGAGCAGAAGACCGCCAAGGGCTTCGCCGGGCACCTCGCCGCCCTGCGGGAGGGGCGGGTCACCGCCGGCCTGGTGAAGATCGTGGGCGTGGGGGCGGCCGGGCTCGGCGCGGCGGCGCTGCTCGCCACCGACGCCCGGGTCGCCGCGCACCCCCGTCGGCAGCGGCACGGCGTGCTCGGCCGCGGGGTCGACGTGCTGCTCGGCGCCGGCGTGATCGCCGGTACGGCCAACCTGCTCAACCTCCTCGACCTGCGTCCCGGCCGGGCGTTGAAGTCCGGCCTGCTGCTCGGCGCGCCGCTGGCCGGCGGCCCGTACGGTGGCGTGGCGGTCGGGGCGGTCGGCGCCGCCGCCGGGCTGATCGGCGACGACCTCGGTGAGCGGGTGATGGTCGGCGACAGCGGCGCCAACGCCCTCGGCGCGCTGCTCGGGGTGAGCCTGGCGGCGCGTACCGGGCCGCTCGGCCGGGCCGGGGTGCTCGCCGTGCTCACCGCGCTCACCGCGGCCAGCGAGAAGGTCAGCTTCACCCAGGTCATCCAGCGGACCCCGGGGCTGCGGGAACTCGACGCGCTGGGTCGGCTCGCCGACTGACGTGACGAAGGCACCCCTCGCCGGAACCGGCCGCGTGGCCGGAGCGGCCGCGCTCATCGCCGCGCTCACCGTGGTCAGCCGACTCGCCGGGTTCGGCCGGACCGCCGTCTTCACCTGGACACTCGCCCCCACCGACCTGGGCGGCGCGTACGTGGTGGCGAACAACCTGCCGAACTTCGTCTTCGAGATCGTCGCCGGGGGCGCGCTGGCCAGTCTGGTCGTACCGCTGCTGGCCGGCGCGGTCGAGGCCGGTGACCGGCGCGGCGTGGCCGCCACCACCGGCGCGCTGCTGACCTGGACGCTGAGCCTGCTGATTCCCCTCGCGGTGCTGGTGGCGTTGCTCGCCGACCCGCTGATCGTGCTGCTCGGCCCCGGTCTGAGCGACGTCCAGCAGCACGCCGGGGCCCGGATGCTGCGGCTGTTCGCTCCGCAACTGCCGCTCTACGGCGTCGGCATCGTGCTGACCGGTGTGCTCCAGGCCCACCGGCGCTTCGCCTGGCCGGTGATCGCCCCGCTGCTGTCCAGCATCACGGTGATCGTGGTCTATCTGGCCTTCACCGCGACCGAGGGGAGACTGGCCACCGTCGGCGAGGTGAGCCGCGCTGGTGAGCTGCTGCTGTCCGGCGGCACCACCCTCGGCGTGGTGGTGCTGTCGCTCTCCCTGCTGATCCCGCTGCGCCGGCTGCGGCTGCCGCTGCGGGTCGGCTACCGGTTTCCGGCCGAGGCGAGGGGCCGGGTCGGCGGGCTCGCCGTCGCCGGGGTGGTGACGGTCGTCGCCCAGCAGATCGCCCTGATCGTCCTGCTGGTCCTGGTCACCTTCGGCTCCCGGTCCAACCCGGGCGTCTACAACATCGCCCAGACGATCTACTTCCTGCCCTGGGCGGTGCTGGCGGTGCCGCTGGCGGTGGCCGCGTACCCGACCCTCGCCGCCGCCCACGCGGGCGGCGACGAGCGGGCCTACCGGGACACCCTCGCCCCGGCCGTGCGCGGGGTGGTGCTGTTCAGCCTGCTCGGCGCCGCCGCGCTGGTCGGCACCGCCATCCCGGTCGGGCACTTCTTCTTCGCGCCGCAGGTGGCCGGCGGCGCGGCGGCGGCCGTCGCGGGCTTCGCGCCCGGTCTGCTCGGCTACGGCCTCTTCGCCGTGCTCACCCGCGCCCTCTACGCCCGGGGCGAGACCCGGGCGGCTACCGGCGCCACCGCGGTCGGCTGGCTCACCGTACCGGCGGCGGCGGTGCTGCTCGGCGAGCTGCTGCCGCTCGCCGACCGGGTGCTCGCGGTCGCCCTCGCCACCTCCCTCGGCATGCTGGTGCTGGGCGCGCTGCTGCTCGCCGCGGTGCGCCGTTCGGCGGGGCCCGCCGCGCTGGCCGGTGTCGGCCGGGCCGGGGCCGCCGGTCTGCTCGCCGCCGTCGTCGCCGGGCTCGGCGGGGCGGTCACCGCGCGGTGGCTGGCCGGGCTGGGCGACGGGACCCCGACGACAGCGGAGGCCCTCGTTCAGGGCATGCTGTCCGGGGCCGTGGTGGGCGTCCTGTTCCTCGCCGTCGCCTGGTTGACCGACGAGCGGGACCTCCGGCCGCTGCTCGCCGCCGTGCGTCGCCGGCTGGGCCGACGGCGTCCGCCCGCCCCGCCCGGCGGCCCAGGGGAGGGCCACCGCCCCCGGACCGGGGGTGACGGTAAGGAGACGGTCGCTCCATGAAGGTGGGGAGTGAGCCGGTTCTGCGAGCCCCGCAGTCGCGAACGGAAGGGTGGCTCAGATGACGACGGCATGGCCGGGCCCGGTGGCCCTGGTGCTCGCCTCCAGCACCGGCGGGGTGGGGCAGCACGTCCGCTCACTGGTCCGCGGTCTCACCGCCGGCGGCACGTCGGTGCTGGTCTGCGGGCCGGCCGCCACCGAGGAACAGTTCGACTTCACCGGGGTCGGTGCCCGCTTCGTCCCGGTGGAGATCCCGGCCAGCCCGACCCCCGCCGACGCGCGGGCCGTGACCGCCCTGCGCCGGGCGCTCGCCGACCACCCGGTCCGGGTGGTCCACGCGCACGGGCTGCGCGCCGGCCTGGTCGCCGTCCTGGCCCGCCCGGCCGCCCCGCTCGTGGTCACCTGGCACAACGCCGTGCTCGCCGGTGGGCTGCGCGGCCAGGTCTCCCGGCTCGTCGAGCGGGTCGTCGCCCGGAACGTCCGGGTCGCCCTGGGTGCCTCCGCCGACCTGGTGCAGCGGGCCACCGAGCTGGGCGCGGCCGACGCCCGGCTGGCGCCGGTCGCCGCGCCCGTACTGCCCGCGCCGCGCCGCCGCCGGGCCGCCGTCCGGGCCGAGTTCGGTGTCGCCGCCGACCGGCCGCTGATCCTCTCGGTGGGCCGGCTGCACCCGCAGAAGAGGTACGACGTGCTGGTCGACGCCGCCGCGCGGTGGCGTACCCGGAATCCGGCGCCGGTGGTGGTGATCGCCGGCAGCGGACCCGCGTACCTGCAACTGGCCGCCCGGATCTCGGCCGCGCGGGCGCCGGTGACCCTGCTGGGGCACCGCACCGACGTCGCGGACCTGCTCGCCGGCGCCGACCTGGCGCTGGTGACCAGCGACTGGGAGGCCCGGCAGCTCTTCGCGCAGGAGGCGCTGCGGGCCGGCGTGCCGCTGGTGGCGACCGCGGTGGGCGGCCTGCCCGAGCTGGTCGACGACGGCGCGGTGCTGGTACCTCCCGGTGACGTCGACGCGGTCGACGCGGCGGTCCGGGAGCTGCTGGACGACGAGGCCCGCCGGGCCGACCTGGCCCGGCGGGGTGCGGCCCGGGCCGCGACCTGGCCCACCGAGACGGACACCGTCGCCACCCTGGCTGCGCTCTACGCCGAGCTGGCCCCGACCGCCGTCGCCGCCGACCCGGACGCGGCCGACCCGGAACCGGGACGTCCCTGAGATGCTGCGCAGACTGACCCCCGTCCTGCTGACGCTGGTCGTGGTGGTGCTCGGCATCACCGCGCTCGCGGCCCGTCCCGAGCAGGGGCCCGCCGGGCGCAGCGCCGACTTCGTGGTGCTCGCCGGGGTGGCCGGACTGCGCTGGGAGGACGTCGACCCGCAGACCACCCCCACGCTGTGGCGGATGGCCGAGCAGGGCTCGATCGGCTCGCTCTCGACCCGCTCGGCGCACCGGCCCACCTGCCCGGTGGACGGCTGGCTCACCCTCGGCGCGGGCAACTACGCGGCCTGGAACGGCAGCCGCCGCCAGGGCGGCTGCCCCCGTACCGAGGTCACCGTGGAGCAGCCGGACGGCATCGGCGCCAACCTGCCCGACCAGGAGGGCGTGGTCCGCTACAACCAGGACCGGCAGTCCTGGGGGACGATGCCCGGCTCGCTGTCGGAGTCGGTGCGCTGTTCGGTGGCGGTGGGCCCCGGCGCGGCGGTCGCCGCCGCGCGCCCGTTCGGCCGGGTCGACCGGTACGCGCCGGCCCTGCCCGCCGACCCGGCGCCGCTGCTCGGCTCCTGCGTGCTCAGCATCGTCGACCTGGGCACCGTCGACGGCACGGACCCGACGGCCCGGGCCGCGCAGGCGCGCCGGGCCGACGCCCAGCTCGCCCGGGTGCTCGCCGCCCGTCCACCCCGCTCGCTGGTGCTGGTCGCGGGCGTCTCCGACACCGCTGTGCCGTCCCGGCTGCACGTGGCGGTGGCCGACGGCCCCGGCTGGGAGCGGGGTTGGCTCACCTCGCCGAGCACCGGCCGGGAGGGCTATCTGCAACTGGTCGACCTCGCGCCGACCGCCCTTTCGGCGCTCGGCCGGCCGATGCCCGAGCGGCTCTTCCTCGGCCGGCCGGCGCTCTCCGTCGAGGGCCGGCCGGCGGACCTGCGGACCGCCATCGACGAGCCGGCCGGCGCGGACCGCGAGGCCGGGGCACAGCGGCGGGTGGCGGGCTGGTTCTTCGCCCTGCTCGCCGCCGCCCAGGTGGCGTTGTCGATCGCGGTGCTGCCGCTGCTGCGCCGGGCCCGCCGGCACGCCGGCCCGCACGGTCCCGCCCCGGTCTCCCGCCGGATCGTGGCGACGGTGGAGTTGCTGCTGGTGGCCGCCGCCCTGGCGGTGCCGGCGGCCCTGCTCGCGGACGCGGTGCCCTGGTGGCGGGGGACGCACCCGGGGTGGTGGTTCGCCGGGGTGACCGCAGCGCTGGTGGTCGGCGGTACGGCGGTGGTGCGGTTCGCTCCCGGCCACGAGCGGACCCTCGGGCCGCTCGGTGCGGTCGCCGGCCTGGCCACCCTGGTGGTCGGCGCGGACGTGCTCACCGGGGCGCGGTTGCAGCTCAACGGTGTGGTCGGCTACTCGGCCCTGGAGGGCGGCCGGTACGCCGGCCTCGGCACCGTCGGCCTCGGCGTGTTCATCGCCGGTGCGCTGCTGTGCGCCGGCTGGCTGGCCCAGCGGGTCCGGCGGGGCTGGCGGCCGGCGGTGATGGTGGCCGTCGGCGGCGTGGCCGTGGTGATCGTCGGCAGCCCGTACCTGGGTGCGGACTCGATCGGCGCGATCGCGTTGACCGCCGGGCTGAGCGTCGCCGCGGCGATCAGCACCGGCGGCTGGTTGACGGTGAGCCGGCTGGCCTGGGCCACGATGGCCGGGCTCGCGGTCACCGTCGGCTTCGCGGTGCTGGACGTCCGACGGCCGGCCGCCGAACGGGGCAGCCTCGGCCGGTTCCTGGCCGCCGTGGGGGACGGCACCGGTGGGCTCACCGTGCACCGTTCCAGCTCCGCCAACGTGGAGACCCTGGTGAACAGCCCGCTCACCCTGCTCGCCCTGGCCGGGGCGGCGCTGGTCTGGTTCGCCCTGTTGCAGCCCTGGGGTGGCCTGCTGCGGCTCTTCGGCATCTATCCGGCGATCCGGGCGGCGATGGCGGGCACGGCGGTGGCCGCCGGCATCGGTGGGCTGCTCGGCGGGTCGGCGCTGGACGTGGCCGGTGCGGCCGGTGCGCTGGTGGTGCCGATGGCGGCGCTGGCCTCGCTGCGGGTGCTCGACCACTCCACCGACCGCACCCTGCCCGGCGCGGGTCGCCCCGGCGACGAGGGCACGGGTGGCGCGGCGGGCGGGCCCACCGACGGTGACGGTCCCGGGGGCGGCCGGGCACCGGTCGACGGACGCACGCCCGACGCCGGACGACCCGAGCCGGGAAGGGCCGACGCCGGACGGGACCGGCCCGGCGCGACGGGGGGCGGCGGGTCGGCGCATCCGGCGGTACCGGGGCCGCCGAGCCCTTCAGCGGGCCCGGTCCGGGTGCCCGCCCAACCCGGCCCGGCATCGACCGACGTCGTCACCGGCTGACCTCGCACCCGACCCGACGTGCACCGACGGTGGGTGCGACGCCCGCCCGGGCCGGGGATGGTGTTACCGTGGAATCCCGTGGATCGCGTGATCACTTGGCTGATCGGCACGGCGGTTCGCACGACCGCTACGGACGACACGGGAGCAGGCGTTGGCCCCTTCAGCACGGACGACCAGGCACATTTTCGTCACCGGGGGCGTCGCCTCCTCGCTGGGTAAGGGCCTCACCGCCTCCAGCCTCGGCAACCTGCTGACCGCGCGCGGGCTGCGGGTGGTGATGCAGAAGCTCGACCCGTACCTCAACGTGGACCCGGGGACGATGAACCCGTTCCAGCACGGTGAGGTCTTCGTCACCGAGGACGGCGCCGAGACCGACCTCGACGTCGGGCACTACGAGCGGTTCCTCGACCGGGCGCTCTCCGGCAAGGCCAACGTCACCACCGGCCAGATCTACTCGGACGTGATCGCCAAGGAGCGGCGCGGCGAATACCTGGGCGACACCGTCCAGGTCATCCCGCACATCACCAACGAGATCAAGGCCCGGATCCTGGGCATGGCCGACCCGGACACCGAAGGCCAGCTGCCCGACGTGGTGATCACCGAGGTCGGCGGCACCGTCGGCGACATCGAGTCGCTGCCGTTCCTCGAGGCGATCCGCCAGGTCCGCCACGACCTGGGCCGGGACAACTGCTTCTATCTGCACGTCTCGCTGGTGCCCTACCTGGCGCCGTCGGGCGAGCTGAAAACGAAGCCGACTCAGCACTCGGTGGCGCAGCTGCGCAACATCGGCATCCAGCCCGACGCGATCGTGCTGCGCTGCGACCGGGAGATCCCGGAGAAGCTCAAGGAGAAGCTGTCCCTCTACTGCGACGTGGACCGGGAGGCCGTCGTCGCCGCCCCGGACGCGCCGAGCATCTACGACATCCCCAAGGTGCTGCACCGCGAGGGTCTCGACGCGTACGTGGTGCGCCGGCTCGGCCTGTCGTTCCGGGACGTCGACTGGACCAGCTGGGACGACCTGCTGGAGCGGGTGCACCAGCCGCACCACACCGTCACCGTCGCCGTGGTCGGCAAGTACGTCGACCTGCCCGACGCGTACCTGTCGGTCAGCGAGGCGATCCGGGCGGCCGGGTTCGGCCACCGGGCCCGGGTGCAGCTCAAGTGGGTGCCCAGCGACGACTGCGTCACCCCGGCCGGCGCGGCGCACGCCCTGGCCGGTGTCGACGGCATCCTCATCCCCGGCGGCTTCGGCGTCCGCGGCATCGAGGGCAAGATCGGCACCGCCCGGTACGCCCGGGAGAACGGCATCCCGCTGCTCGGCCTCTGCCTCGGCCTGCAGTGCATGACCATCGAGGTGGCCCGCCACCTCGCCGGCCTCGACGGGGCGAACTCGCTGGAGTTCGACGAGGAGGCGACGCACCCGGTCATCGCCACCATGGCCGACCAGGAGGACATCGTCGCCGGCAAGGGCGACCTGGGCGGCACCATGCGGCTCGGGGCGTACCCGGCAAAGCTGACCGAGGGTTCGATCGTCGCCGAGGCGTACGGCAGCACCGAGGTCAGCGAGCGGCACCGGCACCGGTACGAGGTGAACAACGCCTACCGCGACCAGCTCACCAAGGCCGGCCTGCACATCTCCGGCACCTCCCCGGACGGCCGGCTGGTCGAGTTCATCGAGCTGGACCGCGAGCTGCACCCGTTCTTCGTGGCCACCCAGGCGCACCCGGAGCTGAAGAGCCGGCCGACCCGGCCGCACCCGCTCTTCGCCGGCTTCGTGAAGGCCGCCATCGCGTACTCCGAGGCCGACCAGCTCCCGGTGGACCTGGACGCCCCGGCGCAGGCCCCGGCGGCGAAGAAGGCGGGCCGCAACGGCGGCGCCCCGGCGGCGAAGGCGGCCTCGGGCTCATGAGCGCCGTCGAGCACCGGTACGAGGTGACCGCGCACCGCCAGATCTGGTCCGGCCGGATCTTCTCGGTGGTCAGCGACGACGTGACGATGCCCGGTGGCGGCACCGCGCCCCGCGACTACGTCAAGCACGTGGGGGCGGTGGCCGTGGTGGCGTTGGACGACGCCGGGCAGGTGGTGCTGATCCGCCAGTACCGGCACCCGGTCGGTCGGCACCTGTGGGAGCTGCCGGCCGGGCTGATGGACGTCAGCGGCGAGGAGCTGGCCGCCGCGGCGGCCCGGGAGCTGGCCGAGGAGGCGGACCTGACCGCCGGCAGCGTCGACGTCCTGGTCGACCTGCACAGCTCGCCCGGCTTCTCCGACGAGGTGGTCCGGGTCTTCCTGGCCCGGGACCTCGCGGACGTGCCGCCGCAGCAGCGGCACCAGCGGAGCGAGGAGGAGGCCGACCTCCAGGTCGTCCGGGTCGACCTCGACGAGGCGGTCCGGATGGTCCTCGCCGGCGAGATCACCAATGCCTCCTGCGTGGCGGGGCTGCTCGCCGCCGCCCGGGCCCGCGACACCGGCTTCACCGAGCTGCGCCGCCCGGACGCGCCGCTGCCCCGCTGAGGCGTACCCGTGACGGGGGCCGCGCGGTCTTCACCGCGCGGCCCCTGGTCGTTCTTGCGGGTCAGTCCCGCAGCGGGCGGCCCTGCCCGTCGACCCCGCCGTTGACGAGGATCAGGATGCCGTCGATGGTGCCCCAGATGGCGCCGATGCCGCAGGTCACCAGGGTCACCACGAGCTGGATCACGCCGGTCTTGGTGTCGCCCATGTAGAACCGGCCGACGCCGAAGCCGCCGAGGAGGATCTGGAGGATGCCGGCGACGACCTTGCTCTTGTCGGAGACGCCGCCGGGGTACTGCTGATAAGGGTTGGTCATGGGGCGACACCATAGTGATCCACTGGCGTCCTGTCCGCACCGCCGCGCGCACGGTGGGACGATGGGTGACGAACACTGTCCTGACGGCTGAGGCGGTCTCCACCGCCGGCCCGGTTCACGCCTGACACATCGTCAGGAGGGCCGGGCACCGGGTGTCACTGTGCTGGCTCCCGGGGCGGGCCCGCGCGCCTAGACTGCCGCCGGCGGGACCGGTGGACCGCGCCGGCAACGGAGCCGGTGCGGCACCGAGAAGTCGGGGGTGGGCTGCCCCGAAGAGAGGTGTCGGCATCGTGAAGGTCGGAATCCCACGCGAGGTCAAGAACCACGAGTACCGCGTGGCGATCACGCCCGCGGGCGTCAACGAGTTCACCCGCCACGGCCACGAGGTCTTCGTCGAGGCCGGCGCGGGGGTCGGCTCCAGCATCACCGACGAGGAGTTCACCGCCGCCGGCGCCAAGATCCTGGGCACCGCCGACGAGGTGTGGGGCGCCGCCGACCTGGTGCTCAAGGTCAAGGAGCCGATCGCCGAGGAGTACCACCGGATGCGCGAGGGGCAGGTGCTCTTCACCTACCTGCACCTGGCCGCCTCGAAGGAGTGCACCGACGCGCTGATCGACCGCAAGGTCACCGGCATCGCGTACGAGACGGTCGAGCTGCCCGACCGGTCGCTGCCGCTGCTCGCCCCGATGTCCGAGGTGGCCGGCCGGCTCGCCCCGCAGGTGGGCGCCTTCTACATGATGCGTACCGGCGGTGGCCGGGGCGTGCTGCCGGGCGGGGTCTCCGGCGTCTACGCGGCGAAGACCGTGGTGATCGGCGCGGGCGTCTCCGGCATGAACGCCGCCGCGATCGCGCTGGGCCTGCAGTCCGAGGTGCTGCTGCTGGACAAGAACGTCGCCCGGCTGCGCCAGGCCGACGCGATCTACCGGGGCCACCTGCAGACCGTCGCCTCCAACGCGTACGAGATCGAGCGGGCCGTGCTCGACGCGGACCTGGTCATCGGCGCGGTGCTGGTGCCCGGCGCGAAGGCCCCGACGCTGATCTCCAACGAGCTGGTCTCCCGGATGAAGCCGGGCAGCGTGCTCGTCGACATCGCCATCGACCAGGGCGGCTGCTTCGAGGACTCGCGGCCCACCACGCACGCCGACCCGGTCTACAAGGTGCACGACTCGATCTTCTACTGCGTGGCGAACATGCCCGGCGCGGTGCCGAACACCAGCACCTACGCGCTGACCAACGTCACCCTGCCGTACGCCCTGGAGCTGGCCAACAACGGCTGGCAGGAGGCGCTGCGCCGCGACCCGGCGCTCGCCCTGGGCCTGAACACCCACGCCGGCCAGGTCGTCTACGGCCCGGTCGCCGAGGCGCACGGCATGGCGACCCTGCCGCTGGACGAGGTCCTGGGCTGAGGAACGCCAGCCCGAAGGGGAACAGCCAGACCGCTGCTGCGCGCAGGGCCGGCGCGGGCGAGCAGCCCGCGCCGGCCCTGCGTCGTGCCGTCCGCGGCTATCTGGACCACCTCACCGTCGAACGGGGACTGTCGGCGAACACCCTCGCCTCGTACCGCCGGGACCTGGACCGTTACCTCACGACCCTGGTCGACGCCGGCGTCGCCGACCTCGCCGCCGTCGGCCCCGGCGTGGTCGAGTCGCACCTGGCCCGGCTGCGGGCCGGCGACGCCGACCATCCGCCGCTGGCCGTGTCGTCGGCGGCCCGCGCGGCCAGCGCGGTGCGCGGGCTGCACCGCTTCGCGCTGCGCGAGGGGCTGGCCGGCGCCGACCCCAGCCGCGACGTCCGCCCGCCCACGCCGCCGCGCCGGCTGCCCCGGGCGCTGCCGGTCGACGACGTGGTCCGGCTGCTGGAGACGGCCGGCGCGGCGACCGCTACCGGCGACGGGGCGCCCCTCGCGCTGCGCGACCGGGCGCTGCTGGAATTCCTGTACGGCACGGGCGCGCGGATCTCCGAGGCGGTCGGTCTCGCCGTGGACGACCTGGACACCGACGGCGGCGCGGTGCTGCTGCGCGGCAAGGGCGGCCGGACCCGACTGGTGCCGATCGGCGGGTACGCGGTGGACGCGCTGCGCGCCTGGCTGGTGCGGGGCCGCCCGGGGGTGGTCGCGGCGGGCCGGGGCACCCCGGCGGTCTTCGTCAACGCCCGGGGCGGCGCGCTGACCCGGCAGGGCGCCTGGACCATCCTGCGCCGCGCCGCCGAGCGGGCCGGCCTGCCGGTGCAGGGGACCGGGGCGGTCTCCCCGCACACCCTGCGCCACTCGTACGCCACCCATCTGCTCGACGGCGGCGCGGACGTGCGGGTGGTGCAGGAACTGCTCGGCCACGCCTCGGTGACCACCACCCAGGTCTACACGTTGGTCACTGTGGAGCGACTCCGTGAGGTCTACGCCACCGCCCACCCACGGGCCCGTGGCTGACCCGTCGTTCCCGCGCTGACCGGCCGGGACGTCCGACACGCCGACCGGCTACCGAACGCGCTGCTGGCGCGTGGCGTACAGTCGGCATCGGCGCGGACCTCGTGGCCGACGAACCGGGGTGCGGTGTCGACGGCGGTGACGGTGGAGCGCAGCGGCGCCGCGAAGGGTGTCGGACGGCTCCGACGCCGGGTGGTCGTCGGGAGGGGGCAACGAGGACATGGCTGGCAACGGTGACCGTGCCGACGCCTGGACGTCGGAGCTCCGCGAGCAGCAGGCGTCGCTCGGCGCAGACCTGGGTCCCGCCGACCCGGCCGCGTACACGATGCGCAAGCCGATCCCGGAGCCGATGCCGACCGACCGGCACGGCCCCGCGCGGATCATCGCGATGGCCAACCAGAAGGGTGGCGTCGGCAAGACCACCACGACCATCAACCTGGGCGCCGCGCTGGCCGAGTACGGCCGCAAGGTGCTGCTGGTCGACTTCGACCCGCAGGGCGCGCTCTCGGTCGGGCTGGGGGTCAACCCGCACAACCTCGACCTGTCGGTCTACAACCTGCTCATGCAGGACGACGTCACCGCCGAGGACGTCCTGATCAAGACCGACGTCGCCGGGCTGCACCTGCTGCCCGCCAACATCGACCTCTCCGCCGCCGAGATCCAGCTGGTCAACGAGGTCGCCCGCGAGATGGCGCTGGCCCGGGTGCTGCGCACCATCCGCAAGGAGTACGACTACATCCTGATCGACTGCCAGCCGTCCCTCGGCCTGCTGGCGATCAACGCGCTGACCGTCGCGCACGGCGTGCTCATCCCGCTGGAGTGCGAGTTCTTCAGCCTCCGCGGCGTGGCCCTGCTGCTGGACACCATCGACAAGGTCCGCGAGCGGCTCAACTTCGACCTGGAGCTCGAAGGCATCCTCGCCACCATGTACGACAGCCGCACCACGCACTGCCGCCAGGTGCTCCAGCGGGTGGTGGAGGCCTTCGGCGACAAGGTCTACCAGACGGTGATCACCAAGACCGTCAAGTTCCCCGAGTCGACCGTCGCGGGTGCCCCGATCACCACGCTCGACCCGGCGTCCTCCGGGGCCCGCAACTACCGCCAGCTCGCCCGTGAGGTGATCGCCGCCCAGGCGGAGCGGTAGGTCGCACGCCGCATGTCCGCAGCGTGGACTACGGTTTCCCGGTGACCGCGCCGCCCCTCGACCCGCCCGCCGCCGCCGATCCGGCGGTCGCCGCCGGGCTGGCCGCCGAGGTCGACGGGGTGGTGCCCGCCCCGGAGCCGACGGAGACCACCGGCTTCACCGTCCGGCTGGCGAACTTCACCGGCCCGTTCGACCTGCTGCTCCAGCTCATCAGCAAGCACAAGCTCGACGTCACCGAGGTGGCCCTGCACAAGGTCACCGACGAGTTCATCGCGTACATCCGGGCCATGGGTGACCAGTGGGACCTGGACGAGACGAGCGAGTTCCTGCTGATCGCGGCCACCCTGCTCGACCTGAAGGCGGCCCGGCTGCTGCCCGCCGCCGAGGTGGAGGACGAGGAGGACCTGGCCCTGCTGGAGGCGCGGGACCTGCTCTTCGCCCGGCTGCTGCAGTACAAGGCGTACAAGGAGGCGGCGGCGCACCTGGCCGAGCTGGAGGCGGTCGGCGGTCGACGCTATCCCCGCGCGGTCACCCTGGAGCCCCGGTACGCCGAGGCGCTGCCCGACCTGGTGCTCGGCATCGGCCCGGAGCGGCTGCTCAAGCTGGCGGTGCGGGCGATGACCCCGAAGCCGGTGCCCGAGGTCTCCATCGCGCACGTGCACATGGTCCGGGTCAGCGTCCGGGAGCACGCCGCGCTGCTCACCGAACGGCTGCGCCGCGCCGGCACCGCCACCTTCTCGCTGCTCTGCGCCGACTGCGAGATCACCCTGGAGGTGGTGGCGCGCTTCCTCGCCCTGCTGGAGCTCTATCGGGAGGGTCTGGTCGCCTTCGTTCAGGAGCAGGCGCTGGAGGAGCTGACCGTGCGCTGGACGGGCCCCGCCGAGGGCGACACCGACCTGCACGTCGACGAGTACGCCGGCTCCCCGGACCCCACCGACCCCGCACCCGCCGACCCCACGCCGGTCGCGTCGACGGATCCCGTGCCCGCCGGGGCGGCTGATGTCACGCTGCCCGATGCTGCCTCGACCACTGACCGCGCGCGGGCTGCGGCCGACGTCGCGTCGGACCCGCCGCCGGACGAACCCGCACCGACACAGGAGTGACCCCGATGAGCGACGAGGAGCGCCGCGACTCGCTGGCCGACCAGGCCGCCGCCTGGATCCCGCCGTGGGAGCGTCCCACCCCACCGAAGCCCGACCCCACCCCGACGCCCGCCCAGTCCGAGACCTCGGACACCTCCCGTTCACCGGAAACGGCAACTCTTCACGACCTCGACACGACACCCCCGGCGGAGCCCGCGGCGTCCTCCCTGACGGCGACGACGGAGAAGACCCCGGAAGATCTTGAAGCCGGACTGCCTCCGGGCGGGCCAGAAGCTTCCGAGATCTCCGGAGAGAGCGCGGACGACAGGGAGAGCGGCGCGGGAGGCGTACCCGGGAAGCGGGGGAGGCGGCGGGTGGCGGCCGCGCCGGAGCCGGCGCCCGAGCTGGACGACGCGGAGCTGCGCGGCGCGTTGGAGGCGATCCTGCTGGTGGTGGACGAGCCGGTCAGCGAGCTGACCCTGGCCCAGATCCTCGAGCAGCGACCCGAGCGGGTCGGGGAGATGCTGGACGAGATCGCCGCCGGCTACACCGCCGCCGGGCACGGTTTCGACCTGCGCCGCGCGGCCGGTGGCTGGCGTCTCTACACCCGGCCGGAATACGCCACCTATGTCGAGCGGTTCATCCTGGACGGGCAGTCCGCACGACTGACCCAGGCCGCGCTGGAGACCCTGGCGGTGATCGCCTACAAGCAGCCGGTGACCCGATCACGGATCTCCGCCATCCGCGGTGTCAACTGCGACGGGGTGATCCGTACCCTGGTCTCTCGCGGGTTGGTCGAGGAGTGCGGCGCCGAACCGGACAGCGGGGCGTTCCTCTACCGGACCACCACCATGTTCCTGGAGAAGCTGGGGCTGAACTCCGTGGCCGACCTGCCACCGCTCGCCCCGTTCCTCCCCGACGACGTAGAAGAGCTTGCCGATGCCACGCGATGACCGCACCGTCTCCACCGACGCCCCCGAGGGCGAACGCCTGCAGAAGGTGATGGCCGCCGCCGGCGTCGGCTCCCGCCGCGCCTGCGAGGACCTCATCTTCCGCCGCCGGGTGACCGTGAACGGCCGGGTCGCGAAGCTCGGCGACAAGGTCGACCCCACCACCGCCGTGATCCACGTCGACGGCGAACGGCTCCAGGTCGACACCCGCCTGGTCTACCTCGCGATGAACAAGCCGCGCGGGGTCGTCTCCACGATGGCGGACGAGAAGGGACGGACCGCGCTCGCGGACTTCCTCGGCAACCGGGTCGAGCAGCGGGTCTATCACGTCGGGCGGCTCGACGCCGACAGCGAGGGGCTGCTGCTGCTCACCAACGACGGCACCCTGGCCCACCGGCTCATGCACCCGTCGTACGAGGTGCTGAAGACCTACCTGTGCGAGGTCGCCGGGCCGATCCCGCGCAACCTGGGCAAGCGACTGGCGGCCGGGGTGGAGCTGGAGGACGGGCCGGTGCAGGTCGACTCCTTCAAGGTGGTGGACACCCTGGGCAAGACCGCCCAGGTGGAGCTGACCCTGCACGAAGGGCGCAAGCACATCGTCCGGCGGCTGCTCGCCGAGGTCGGGCACCCGGTGTCCCGGCTGGTGCGTACCTCGATCGGGCCGATCAAGCTGGGCGACCTGCGCGCCGGGCGGACCCGGCGGCTGACCAACGCGGAGGTCGCCGCCCTGTTCAAGGCCGTCGAAGACTGACCGGAGTCGTTCCGGGTACCGCTGAAGGTAGGCTTCCACGCGGCCGGTGACGGCACCAGCGCCGTGGCGCGGGTCGCGCCGGGCCACGTCCGCGCGGCCCCGCACGGGGGCGCGGGCATCATTGACGAAGACCATCCGCTCAACGGCGCCGGAGAATCCGGCGACCCGCGAGATACGGGCTGAGGAGGAACACGGTGGGGCAGAACGAACGAACCGGGCGGTGCGTGGTCGCAGTGGACGGGCCATCCGGTTCGGGTAAGTCCACCGTCTCGCGGCGGCTCGCCGTCAGCCTGGACGCCCGCTACCTCGACACCGGCGCGATGTACCGGGCCATCACCTGGGCGGTGCTGCGCTCCGGCGTCGACCTCACCGACGCCGCGTCGGTGGCCAAGGTCGCCGGCGAGGTCGACCTGCGCATCGGCACCGACCCCCAGGGGTACGGCGTGACCGCCGACGGCGTGACCGTCGACAAGGAGATCCGGGGCCCCGAGGTGACCGGCGCGGTCTCCGCCGTCGCCGCCGTCCCCGCGGTCCGGGAACTCCTCGTCGCCCGCCAGCGGGAGATGATCGCCAAGGCCGGCCGGATCGTGGTCGAGGGTCGCGACATCGGCTCGGTGGTGGCCCCCGACGCGGACCTGAAGGTCTATCTCACCGCCTCCGAGGCGGCCCGTGCCCAGCGGCGCAGCGCCGAGGACGCGGCCGACGTGGCGGCCACCGCCGCGGACCTCGCCCGGCGGGACAAGATCGACTCGACGCGCAAGGTGAACCCGTTGCAGCAGGCCCCGGACGCCGTCGAGCTGGACACCACCGCGCTGGGCATCGACGAGGTCGTCGCCCGGCTCCGCGAGCTGCTCACCGAGCGGGGCGTGGTATGAGCGAGCAGAGCGGTTGGGTGGAACTGCGCGACCCGGACCTCGACGTCGAGGAGGAGTCCGGCCCGCAGCCGGTGGTGGCCGTGGTCGGCCGCCCCAACGTGGGCAAGTCGACGCTGGTCAACCGGATCATCGGCCGTCGGCAGGCGGTCGTCGAGGACGTCCCCGGGGTGACCCGGGACCGCGTCCCGTACGACGCGCAGTGGAACGGCCGCGCGTTCACCGTGGTGGACACCGGCGGGTGGGAGCCCGACGCCAAGGACCGGGCCGCGGCCATCGCGTTGCAGGCCGAGACGGCGGTGGCGACCGCCGACGTGGTGCTCTTCGTGGTCGACGCGATGGTCGGTTCGACCGATGTGGACGAAGCCGCGGTGAAGATGCTGCGACGCAGCGCCAAGCCGGTCATCCTGGTGGCCAACAAGACCGACAACACGGCCATCGAGATGGAGGCGACCGCGCTCTGGTCGCTCGGCCTCGGTGAGCCGTACCCGGTCTCCGCCCTGCACGGCCGCGGTTCGGGTGAGCTGCTCGACGCCATCCTGGACGCGCTGCCCGAGGCGCCGAAGATCGTGGAGAACCGGCCGCGCGGCCCCCGCCGGGTCGCTCTGGTGGGTCGCCCCAACGTCGGCAAGTCCAGCCTGCTCAACCGGTTCTCCGGCGAGGAGCGGGCGGTCGTCGACTCGGTCGCCGGCACCACCGTCGACCCGGTGGACAGCCTGGTGCAGATCGGTGGCGAGACCTGGCAGCTGGTGGACACCGCCGGGCTGCGCAAGCGGGTCGGCAAGGCCAGCGGCACCGAGTACTACGCCAGCCTGCGGACCGCCGCGGCGATCGAGGCGGCCGAGGTGGCGGTGGTGCTGCTCGACTCCAGCGAGGTGATCAGCGAGCAGGACCAGCGGATCCTCACCATGGTCGTCGAGGCCGGCCGGGCCCTGGTGATCGCCTTCAACAAGTGGGACCTGGTCGACGCCGACCGCCGGTACTACCTGGACAAGGAGATCGACCGGGAGCTGCGCCGCATCCCCTGGGCGATCCGGCTGAACCTCTCCGCGCAGACCGGCCGGGCGGTGGACAAGCTCGCGCCGGCGCTGCGCAAGGCCCTGGCGAGCTGGGAGACCCGCATCCCGACCGCGCAGCTCAACCAGTGGCTGACCGCGCTGGTCCAGGCCACCCCGCACCCGGTGCGCGGCGGTCGGGCCCCGAAGATCCTCTTCGCCACCCAGGCGGGCGTCGCCCCGCCGCGGTTCGTGCTCTTCACCACCGCGCCGCTGGACGCCGGCTACCAGCGCTTCGTCGAGCGCAAGCTGCGCGAGGAGTTCGGCTTCGAGGGCAGCCCGATCGACATTTCCGTACGCCCCCGCAAGAAGCTCGGCCCCGGCGGCCGGGGCAAGGCGCACGGCTGATCCCGCTCGTCCCGATCCTGCTCGTCCCCGGAACGCCGGGCGGCTCCCGCAGCCGCCCGGCGTTCCTGCACACCACCACCCTCCTAGGACGCTCTAGAGGGTGTGACGGGTGGGGCCCGCGGCACGGGAGGGGGCGTGCGCGCGGTACGGAGATCCTGCGCTAAGCTGTACCGGCTGTCGCGGGGGAAACCGCGCGAGGGCATCGGGACGTGGCGCAGCTTGGTAGCGCACTTGACTGGGGGTCAAGGGGTCGTCGGTTCGAATCCGGCCGTCCCGACAGCAGCTCCGAGGGCATATCTCATCGATGGATATGCCCTCGTCTGCGTTCTGGGGACCAAGATCGGTCAAGTTGGCGGCGGCTAGCGCATCTTGACCGGCGGTCAAGTCAGGGTCGGCCTTGGTGCCTGCCAGTTGTTTCTTCGCATCGTTGCAGCCGCTCCCGAAACGGGCTGGCCGGTAGGGCACCGACCTGTGGCCGGCGGCCGGACCGGCTGGCGACACGCACAGAAGGTTGCTTCACGCGCTGGCCGGGTTTGATGGTGGCGAGTTGGACAAGCAGGCGTGTCCAGGTGCCCCGCCATGGCGGCGTTGAGGCCGATCTCGCCAGCGATCGTCCGGCTACCCGCACGTCGAGGAGGTCACCACTCATCGTGTGCGCCAGCACGGCTGGCCCGGCTCCGGCCCGCGCGTGACAGCCGATGAGCATCGCGGCATCCGTGTCTTCGTCCAGCCCCGCGAGCATGCCCAGCGGGCGGGGTTTCCCTCGCACCAGGTGAGCGCGCCGGTCGAGGTCCTCCGGCAGGATGTTCCGGGAACGGTCCGTGTGCGTCGGCGACCCCCACGATGGCGTCGGGTTCGGCATCGAAGACACCAGCAATCACTGCGTTCGTCTCGGCCGTCATCGAGGCTCGGCCACGCTCATGGTCGTACCGATCCGGATTGGTCTCGGTGGGATGCACTCTCCCTGAGATGCCATCCATGTCTACGGGGATCAAGACCTTCATGGATCCAGGGTCCTACGTGCTCGTGGCACGAAGGTCGATCTCGCACGACGCGGGCGCGGTGGCCCGTTGCGAGAGACGAACGTCGGATGCCGCGACCGCCAGCGTGTCAGTGTCCGGGCGGCCGGGCCCCGCACTTGAAGTCCTACCTGTCAGATAGGAAAATGGTCTCGTGCTGCGACGCCGGTTGTCCACCTCCCGCCGGGTGGCCCTGGCCCGGGCGGAGAACCGCCTGCCGGTGGCCGTCGAGGCCGGCGAGAAGATCCCGTACGAGCGGCTCGCGCCCGTCCGGCCGTAGCCCTCGGCTCCGCTGCCTCCGGGGAGGAACACATGACCCAGCCCGCCGACAGTGCCTCGCCCGTCGACGCCGACGCGGACGCCCTGCGCAAGCTGCTACGTCACCAGGCCAGCACCGTCACCGTGGTCACCGCACCCGGCAGTCCTGCCGTCGGCTTCACCGCGACGTCGTTCACCCCGGTGTCGCTGGAGCCACCGGTCGTCTCGTTCTGCCTGAGCCTCACCTCGTCGAGCTGGCCGGCCGTCTCCCGGAGCCGCTACCTCGGTGTCCACCTGCTGGGCCGGCAGCAGCAGGACGTGGCCCGCACGTTCGCGACCAGCGGCATCGACCGGTTCGCGGCGCCGACCCGCTGGCGCCTCGGTCCGGAGGGGGTGCCCCTGATCGAGGACACCCTCGCCTGGCTCCTGTGCCGGGCGATCGACCGGGTGACGGTCGGCGACCACGCCATCGTCCTGGCCGAACCCGAACTGCTCCGGCACACCGACGTGGGCTCGCCGCTGCTCTATCACCGGGGCGGGTACGCCGGCCTGGCCGAGCACGTCGAACCACCCACCCGGCGCGCTGCCTGATCACCTCGCCGCCGCGGTCGTGGAGCATCCGCCCATGACCGCGGCGGCGTCGTTCCTGGCGGATCCGCCGGACACGAGTCCTACGAACTGCTCGCCAAGGAGTGGTCCGGCTGACGGGCGGCGGTGCGGTACCGTCGACTGTCGCTCAGAGGCTCGTGGAGGATCCGGTGTTCGCGTTGGTGGTGCGCTTCGACCTGCGGGACGAGGCGTCGGTGGTCCGGTTCGACGAGTTGACCGCGCAGCTGCTCGAGCAGATTCGGGCCAGGGAGCCGGGAACGCTGACCTACGCCACCCACCGCGTCGACGGGGAGCCGCTGGCCCGGATCTTCTACGAGGTGTACGCGGACGCGGCGGCCTTCGAGAGGCACGAGGCCGCCGCGCACGTCGTCGCCTTCCACACCGCCAAGGATCCGCTGGTGCGCGCGGCGCGCGTGGAGTTTCTCCGCGAGCTTCCCGACCCGGGTCGGGGGAGCGGTCACAGCTGACCGTGGTGTGAGGGCAGCACGTCGCCGAGCTCGTGCGCGCCGATGTGGTGGTACTTCCAGTCGACCGGGGAGCCGTGCTGTCGAGCGGGTCGGAGCGGTCCGATGCTCATCCCTTCACGGCTCCCGCGGTGATGCCGGCGACGAAGTGGCGCTGTAGGAGCGCGTACGCGACGACCATGGGAGTGGACGCGACCACCACGCCGGTGAAGAGCAGCGGATAGTCGGTGAGGTACTCGCCGGTGAAGTCCAGCAGTGCCAGCGGCAGGGTGCGTTTGGCCGGGTCGTCGATGAACAGCAGGGGGTAGAGCAGGTCGTTCCAGTGCATGACGAACAGGAAGATCGCGGTGGCGGCCAGCGACGGGCGGGACAGCGGGATCGCCACCCGCCGGAACGCGGCCCACGGGCCGGCGCCGTCGAGTTCGGCGGCCTCGTACAGCTCACCGGGGAGGGTGCGCAGGAAGCCGGCGAGGATGAACACCGCCACGGGCAGGGTGACCACCACGTCGATCAGCATCAGCCCGGCCAGGCTGTCGCGGAGGCCGAGCCGGTCGAACTGCACGTACTGCGGGATCATCACCGCCTGCGCGGGCACCGCCAGCCCGGCCGCGAACACCGCGAAGAGCGCCCGGCCGGGCCAGCCCGGGAGCCGGGCGATGGCGTACGCGACGAGGCTGGCCAGCACCAGTGTGGTCGGCACCGAGACCGCGACGACCAGTGCGCTGTTGCCGAGCACCCGGAGCAGGTTCTGGGTGGTCAGCACCTCGACGTAGTTGCCCAGACGGGGACTCGTGGGCGAGCCGAAGGGTGCGTCGAAGAGTTCCGCGGTGGTCTTGAGGCTGCCGCCGCCGACGACGAGCAGCGGCACCGTCACCAGTAGCGCGTAGACCGCGAGCACGGCGCGGCGACCCAGTCTGGCGAGCACGGGTGGCTCCTATCCGTGGGTGAGCCGGGCGGCCCGGTTCTGCAACCAGGTGACCAGCGCGATGGCCAGCATGAACACGATCGACTCGGCGGCGGCGTAGCCGAGCTGGGAGTTGGCGAAGGTGGTGTAGATCCGGGTGGAGAGGATGTCCAGCGAGGCTCGGGGCGGATTGCCCGCCAGGCCGAGGATCAGGTCGAACGCCTTGAACGACTGAATCGTGGTGTAGGCGACGACCAGGGCCGTGGCGGGGGCGACCATCGGCCAGGTGACGTGCCGGAACAGCTGCCAGCGGCCGGCGCCGTCGGCCTTCGCGGCGTCGTAGAGCTCCTCGGGGATCTGGTTGATGCCGGCGATGTAGACGACCATCATCTGCCCGGCGTGGAACCAGATCTGGGCGATCGCCACCCAGATGATCGCGCTGCCCTCGTCGCCGAGGTAGGAGCCGCGCAGCGCCCCGAGGCCGACCGCGTCGAGAACGGTGTTGGCCAGGCCGAAGTTCGGGTCGTAGACGAATCGCCAGACGAAGGCCACCGACACCGAGGACAGCACGGTGGGCAGGAAGAACAGTGCCCGCAGCAGCGTCGAGGACCGGCTGCGGGCGGCCAGCAGCACCGCCAGCAGCAGCGACAGCGCCGTCTGGCCGAGCACCACCACCAGCATGAACGTCAGGTTGTTGACCAGCGCGTTGCGGAACAGGTCGTCGGCGGTGGTGACCTTGACCAGGTTGGTCAGGCCCACGTCTCGAAACGCGGGGCTGAACCCGTCCCAGTCGGTGGTCGCGTACCGCAGGCCCTGCAGCGCGGGCACGACGAAGAACGCGCCGTAGACCAGCAGTGCGGGCAGGGCGAACACGTACAGGAGGCGGGAGGCGTGGCGGCGTCGACGGCGGCGGGTCGCCGCGGGCGGCGCGGGGTTTCCGGCACCCCGCGCCGCACCGGCGGTCACGATCGCCGTACCGCCCCCGTCTCCCGGGGCCGGGCGGCTCACCTCGGGGTCACCGCTTCTGGTCGATGACGCGCTGGGCCGCCTCGGCGGCCTGCTCCGGGGCGGTGCCGCCGACCACCTGCACGGCGGCGTTCTCCACCGCGCCGCGTACGTCCAGGTTGGTGAACTGGAAGCGGGGCGCGAGCGCCGTCCGGCGGGTCAGCCACGGCGCGAACGCCTTGAGGTCGGGGTTGGTGTACTCCACGCCCTTGACGGTGACGTGCTGGGCGGTGCCGTTCGCGTAGACGCCGGCGACCGCCGGGTCGGACAGGTGCCGCAGCCACGCCAGCGCGGCGCCCTTCTTCGCCGACTTGGCGTTCACGCCGAGGATGAAGGTCGCGTTGAAGACGCCCTCGTAGCGGGCCTTGTCGGCGGTGGTGGTGATCGGGGCGAGCAGGCCGAGCGGGAACGTGGCGCCGAGCTTGCGCAGCGCGGCGGCCTGGAACGAGCCGGTGGCCAGCAGCGCCGCCTTCTGCTGCACGAACAGCTGCTGCGCCGCCTCGTTGCCGGTGCCGGTCGCGCCGGCCTGGAAGTAGGGGCGGAGCTGGGCGTACTGCTTGAGCACCGTGAGGAACCAGTCGTCGGTCACCTTCAGCTCCCCCGACTGAATCTTGGCGAGGGCGTCGTCGGAGGGAGCGTTGTTGACCACCATGACGTTGAGCAGCTGCCCGGCGTTCGCGGCGTCGCCACCGGGCCAGGCGATCGGGGTGATGCCCTTGCTCTTCAGCGCCTCGGCCAGGGCCAGGAAGCCGTCCCAGTCCTTCGGCGCCTCGGCGTAGCCCGCCTTGGCCAGCAGGTCCGGGTTGCTGACCGGCATGTTGAACACCAGCTGGTACGGCAGGCCGAGCTGCTGGCCGTTCTGCGCGCCGGCGGTGATCAGGGTGGGCTCGTACCGGCTGACCAGGTCCTGCCCGGTGAGGTCGGACCAGACGCCGGCGGTGGCGATGTCGGTGAACTGGGCGCCCCGGAAGGCGGTGAAGGCGTCGCCGACGCTGCCGCCGCGCAGCTTCTGCAACGCGGTGGACTGGTAGTCGTTGGACGGCGAGATGTCCTGCCGGACGGTGACCTTCGGGTTCTTCCGGACGAAGTCGGCGATGATGCCGTCGAAGACCTCCTTGTCCTCGGCTCGCCAGTGGGCGAAGGAGAGCTGGCCCTCCACCGGGCCGTCGAAGCCGCCGGAGGCGGTGGGGGCCGCCTTCTCGCCGCCCGGTCCGGCGCAGGCGGCCAGCAGGCCGGCCGCGCCGGCGAGGCCGCCGAGGGCGAGCAGGCGGCGACGGGACAGGGCAGGCAGGTCGTACGTCATGCGGGTGGTGCCTTTCCGGGCTGAGGGGCTGGTCAGGGTGCGATCACTGGGCGGGAACGGGCGCCGGGTGCGGCGCCGGGGCGAAGGGGACGGCCGCCGGCGTCGGGTCCGGGGAGCCGCCGTCCGGGTGCCGCCACAGCCCTCGGTCGCGCAGCACCGGCAGCACCCCCTCGCCGAACCAGTACGCCTCCTCCAGGTGCGGGTGGCCGGAGAGGATGAACTCGTCGATGCCGAGCGCGTGGTACTCGGCGATCCGGTCGGCGATCTCCGCGTGGCTGCCGACGAGCGCCGTGCCGGCCCCGCCGCGGACCAGCCCGAACCCGGCCCACAGGTTGGGGGAGACCTCCAGCCGGTCCCGGGATCCGCCGTGCAGGTCGAGCATCCGGCGCTGGCCCTCGGACTCGCTGCGCCGCAACCCCTCCTGGGCTGCCCGGACGTCGGACTCCGCGATGCCGTCGAGCAGGCGCCGTGCCTGCGCCCAGGCCTGGTCGGCGGTGTCCCGGGCGATGACGTGCAGCCGGATGCCGAAGCGCAGCTCGCGTCCGGCCTCGGCGGCGAGAGCGCGGACCCGGCTCAGCTTCTCGGCGACCTGGGCCGGCGGCTCGCCCCAGGTCAGGTAGACGTCGCTGTGCCGGACCGCCACCGGCAGGGCGGCGGCGGACGACCCGCCGAAGTAGATGGGCGGGAGCGGGTCGGGCAGCCGGTTCAACCGGGCGGCCGCCACCCGCAGGTGCGCGCCGTCGTGGTCGACGGTCTCGCCGCGCCACAGCGACCGCACCACGTGCAGGAACTCGTCGGTGCGGGCGTACCGGGCGTCCTTGTCCAGGAAGTCGCCGTACGCCCGCTGCTCGGCCGACTCCCCGCCGGTGACGACGTTGAGCAGCAGCCGTCCCCGCGACAGCCGCTGGAAGGTCGAGGCCATCTGCGCGGCCAGGTATGGCGAGAGCAGGCCGGGGCGGAAGGCCACCAGGAACTTCAGCCGCTCGGTCACCTGGGTGAGCATCGCCGTGCTCAGCCAGGCATCCTCGCACCAGGCGCCGGTCGGGGTCAGCGCGCCCACGAAGCCGAGCTGCTCCGCGGTGCGCGCGATCTGCCCGAGATAGGCCACGGTGGCGGGGCGTGCCCCGCCGGCGGTCCCGATCGGGGTGCCGTGCCCGCCGCCGACGACATCGCGGCTGTCGCCGTACGTGGGCAGGAACCAATGGAAGGTGAGCGCCATGTCGAACTTCCTCGGGATCGTGACGGACCGCTTCGGCGAGGCTCGGCCGACCGCTGCTGGCCGGTGCCGCCGACAGCTTACCCATAAAACCTACCGGCTTAGTAGAGTAAGATTCCCACTCGGCGCAGGCGCACGGTGCCCGCCCCGCGCCAGCGGCGCGCGCTGCTCGGGTGCGGCGCCGCCGAGGTGCCCCTGCGGCGGGCCGGAGGTCCCGCCCCGGCCCGCCGCTCACCACCACGGGCCAACTACCGTCGTTGCCGGCCGGTGCGGATCACCGAGTGAGCACCAGTTTGCCGCGCACGCCGCCCTCCGCCGCGCGGCGGTGTGCCGACGGGGCATCGCTCAGGGGCACCGTATCCGCGACCCGGCTCGCGAGCCGACCATTGGCCAGCGCGGCCAGCAGTGCCGCCAACCTGTCGGCGTCCGGTTGGACGCTGACCTTGACGGTGCGGGTGCCGCGCTCGGCCGCCGGTAGCGTCGCGTCGAGGACGGCGACGAACGTGCCTCCGTCGCGTACCCCGCTGATCAGCGTGGGCCCGGCGGGGGCGGCGTCGAGCACGGCGTCGACGCCGTCGGGGAAGAGCGCGCGGATCGCCGCCGACAGGTCGCCGTCCCGGTGCAGCACTGTCTTGGCGCCCAGGCTGGCGACGTACTCCTCGTCGCCGCGCGAGGCGACGGCGATGACGTGCGCGCCGGCCGCCGCGGCGAGTTGGACCGCGAACCCACCGACGCCTCCGCTGGCGCCGGTCACGACCAGGCTCGCGCCGGCCGGCAGTCGCGCCAGGTCCAGCGCTTGTGACGCCGTCAACCCGTTCAGGGGTACGGTCGCCGCCGTCGTCTCCTCCACGCCGTCCGGGAGCGGGGCCAACCAGGCGGGATCGACCAGGATCACCTCCGCGTACGCGCCGGTGCCGACCGTGAACCACGGAATCATGCCGGCGACCCGCTGGCCGGCCCGGAATCCGTCACCGTCGTCGAGCACCTCACCGGCGAAGTCCCAGCCCAGAATGAACGGTGGGGTCAGCGAGGGCAGCAGCGCCGTCAGCGCCCCGTCCCGGGTCAGCCAGTCGACCGGGTTGACCGTGGCCGCTCGCACCCGTACCCGCACCCGGCCCCGCTCGGGTGCCGGCTCGGGACGGTCGACCTCCCGCAGTACGTCCGGACCACCGAACTGACTCACCTCGATGACACGCATGGTTGCACTCCTTTCCGGTTCCCTTCGCGGAACTGCGTTGCCAGAATGACCTCATAGGGAACCGTTGGGGAGTAGGCACCTGATGGTGCCTATGGGAGTGGGAGGTGTCCATGACGACCCAGAGCGCGCAGCAGCGGCGGGCGGAGGAGAGGATCGTCTATGACGCGTTCCTCGCCGTGTGCCCGACCCGACAGGTGCTGGCCACGGTCGGTGACAAGTGGTCGTCCCTGCTCATCACGGCCCTGTCCGACGGCAGCCGGCGGCATTCGCAGCTGCGGACCCAGATCGGCGGGATCAGCCAGAAGATGCTCACCCAGACGTTGCGTGAGCTGGAACGGGACGGGCTCGTCCGGCGCACCGTCACCCTGCAGGTCCCGGTGCGGGTCGACTACGAGCTGACCGCGCTCGGGCAGACGCTCGTGCCGGTGCTGCGGGCGCTGAAGGACTGGTCCGAGACGCACATCGGGGAGGTGCTGGCCGCCCGCGAGCGGTACGACGGCGCGACGTGATCGTCCCGGGTCTCCGATCCCCGTGCAGATCCTCTCCACCGCCCTGGCCGGCCTGGCCGAGGTGCTCTCCGACACCGACACCGAAGCGGCGCAGAGCTTCGCCGAACGGGCCGAGCAGCTCGTTGTCGACCCCCCGCGGACCGCTGCGGTCCCTGTTGCGCCGTCTCACCGTGGACGAGTACGACGAGCAGAGCCGTCTCGACCTGGCCGGCCGCGTACTCCCGGGCCGGCCTGCACGGCGAGGCGCGCCGGGCCGGTCGACGGTACGCGTCGGCCATGCGCGCGATCGGGGTGCAGCCGGCCGAGTGCGTGCGGTCGTGACGCGTGGCGCAGGAGTGTCTCCCGCGTCACGGCATCGACCCGGGCATCGCCGTTCCTGATGCGCCTTGACATGCCGACGTCTCTTGAAGACGATTCTTGCGATCGATGATCGGCGATGGAAGCGGCGACGGGCGGGCGGCGGGCGTGGGCGACAGGCCCGCCAGGTGCCGTCCCCGCCGCTGTCCGTGCCGCGATGAAGGAGGGAGGACCTGCGTGCGACCATCCCCGCGCCTCGCCATCGGCAAGGCAGGATCGTCAGCTGCCTGGCCTTGACCGGTCCCGGTCGCGATCGACGCTCCGGCTCCGGTTCTCGTCCGGGCCCCGTCGTCCGGCGCGCTGACCCCCGGCCGGATCGTGTCGGGGACCGTCGACCCGCCACGCTCGCTCCCGGCTGACTCCACACCCCCACGGAGTCCACCGGGTTCCCCCAGCCGCACAGGTCCGGCGTATCCCGTCGCTGTGCTGCCGCCCGCCTCACGGCAATCCCTTGGAGACCCCCATGTTCCGGCGACTTGCTACCGCCCTCGGTGCGCTGCTTCTCGGCGCGGGCCTCATCACCGGCCCCGCCACGCCCGCAGCCGCGGCGGTCACCCCCAGCCTCGCCTCCACCATCGCGCTGAACAACTGCTCCGCGGCGCTGGTGCGCTATCCCACCTCGCTCGACACCGACCGGGCCATGATGCTGACCAACGGCCACTGCTACGAAGGCAGCATGCCCGCCGCCGGCGTGGTGCTGCAGAACAAGGCCAGCACCCGTTCCGGCACGTTGCTCGACTCGGCCGGCAACTCACTCGGCACGGTCCGTGCCGACCTGCTGCTGTACGCCACGATGACCGGGAACGACGTCGCGCTCTACCGGCTCAGCACCACCTTCGCCTCGATCCGGAGCAGCTTCGGCGCGACCGCGCTGACCATCGGCAACACCCACCCGGTCGACGGCAGCGCCATGTTCATCCCGTCGGGGTACTGGAAGCAGACCTGGAACTGCAGCGTCAACGGGTTCGTGCCCACCCTGAAGGAAGACCAGTGGATCTGGCACGACTCCATCCGCTACAGCAGCGGCTGCAACACCACGCACGGCACCTCCGGCTCGCCCATCGTGGAGGTCGCGTCCGGCAAGATCATCGGGATCAACAACACCGGTAACGACAACGGCGCGATGTGCACCCTCAACAACCCCTGTGAGGTCGACGCCGACGGCACCACCCACGCCTACCAGGGGCAGAGCTACGGCCAGCAGACGTACTGGTTCACCACCTGCCTGAACGGCAGCAACCAGATCGACCTGACCATCTCCGGCTGCCTGCTCACCAAGCCCCCGGGCTCGGGCAACACCGTGACCGTGACGAACCCGGGTAACCAGGCCGCGACCCAGAACGTGGCCACCAGCCTGCAGATCCAGGCGACCGACTCGCAGGCCGGGCAGACGCTCACCTACAGCGCGACCGGTCTGCCGGCCGGGTTGACCATCAACGCCAGCACCGGCCTGATCAGCGGTACGCCGACGACCGTGCAGACGGCCACCACCACCGTCACCGTGAAGGACACCACCAACGCCACCGGCACCACGACGTTCACCTGGGCGGTCACCGCACCCGGCGGTTCGTGCTCGGGTCAGAAGCTGGGCAACCCCGGCTTCGAGACCGGCACGGCCGCCCCGTGGTCGGCGAGCACGGGTGTCGTCGACAACAGCTCCAGCCAGGCGGCGCACTCCGGCTCCTGGAAGGCGTGGCTGAACGGGTACGGCTCCACCCACACCGACACCGTGTCGCAGTCGGTGACGATCCCGTCCGGGTGCAAGGCGACGCTGTCGCTCTGGCTGCACATCGACACCGCCGAGACCACGACCACCAGCCAGTACGACAAGCTGACGGTCAAGCTCGGCGCCACCACCCTGGCCACCTACTCGAACCTGAACAAGGCCACCGGCTACGCCCAGAAGACCTTCGACGTCTCCTCCTTCGCGGGGCAGACGGTGACCCTGACCTTCACCGGCACCGAGGACTCCTCGTTGCAGACCTCGTTCGTCATCGACGACACGGCGCTCACCCTCAGCTGACCGCGTACACCGGGCGAGCCGGCTGGTCACCGTGGTGGCCGGCCGGCTCGCCCCGTCCGCGACCGGGGGACCGCCCGGCGGGGCGGTGGGGGACAGCCTGCGGATCTTGGCTGTACTAGTCTCCGCGCCATGGCCTTGCGTCCGGACGAGTTCTACGACCACGCCGTTGCCGCCGCCGACAGCGAGCGGCGGCTGCCGCTGGCGCGCATGACGGGCTGGGACATCAGCCCGTTCGAGCAGGAGGGGCTGCGCGTCGCGCCGCTGCGCCCGCCGGTGCTGCCCGAGCCCGCCCGGCACGGCGAGGATCCGGCGGACTGCCGGACGTGCCGGGAGCGCGACGAGGGGATCTGGTTCAACGAGCACTGGCGGCTGGCCCGTGTCGCGGGAGTGGGCGTGCCGCTCGTGCTGATGCTCTACCCGCGTGACCACCACGACATGGCGGACCTTCCGGACGACCTCGCCGCGGAGCTGGGCCTGCTGACCACGCGGATCGTCCGCCACGTGCAGGCGCTGCCGCACATCTCGCGGGCCCACGTCTACCGCATCGGCGACGGCGGCGCGCACCTGCACGTCTGGTTCTTCGCCCGGCCGGAAGGCCAGGCGCAGCTCTTCGGCTCCTGGCTGCCCGTCTGGGACGACCTCCTGCCGGAATACCCCGCCGACGTCGCCGACGCGGACGCCGCGATCGTGGCTGACGCCCTGGTCGCCTCGCACGGTGGCCGCCGATCGGCCGCCACCTGACCGACTGATCCGCCGCAGTTCACGGTCCGCAGTGGTCGCCCACTGGCGACCCAGGTGCCGGACTCGTCCCGCTCACCCGGCGCGATCGCCCGGAGAGCGGGCGTGGCGCCGCGTCCCTCTCGCCCAGCGCGGTCGGCGCGAGGGGGGGCGTGCCGGCCGCGTCGGTCAGTGGTCGGGGTCGAAGGCGCCGTCCCATTCGAAGACCGGGTTGGGTACGTCGTGGCCGTGGCGGTCGGTGAGCGTGGCCTGGCCGATGAGCTTCGACGGTCCGCCGGCGACGTAGGTGGCGTCGGCCCTGGCCTGGACCTCGAACCTGCCGTCCTGCGGCTGTCCCTGGTCGTCCCGGAAGTGGATCATGCAGATCCAGTCCGGTCCGGGCCCGACGTCCGGGACCTTCGGGCCGCCCCGGTCACAGCTGGCGGAGGCGCCGACGCCGGCGGCGGTGACCCCCGGGTCGCCGAGCAGGGCGGCGCGCTGCACGTAGAGATCGGCGAAGGCGGGGCCGACGGCCCGTTCGAGCCGGGCCCGGGTGACGTCCTCGTGGCCGCAGCCGGCCAGCGTGACCGTGAGCGCGGCAGCCAGGGCGATGCCGTGCAGGCGGGATCGGTTCATTCTCAGCCTCCGGTGATGTCTCGGCGACGCAGGTGGCGGTGGGCGAGGGTGAGGCAGACGACCAGCCAGCCGGCGCTGACCGCGGCGCCGGTGGTGACCGGCGCGGTGAAGGGGTGGGCGGTCAGCAGGCCGTGCCAGGCCTCGAACGGGGTGGTGAGCAGCAGCCGGCGAGCCTGGTTGAGCCCGCCGAGGCTGCTGACCAACTGCATGATCATCCCGAGGACGACCGGCGCGGCGACCCCGACGGTGGGGTTGCGGGTGGTCACCGAGAGCAGGATCGCCAGGCCGGTGAAGCCGAGCACCGGGGCGACGGCGGTGGCCCAGCTCGCGACGACCAGCGGCAGCGCGTGGCCGGGCGGGATGAGTTGGCCGCCGAGCCCGGGCAGGGGCTGCCGGCCGACGACGAGCAGGCTGGTGGTGATGGTGCTGGCGGCGAGCAGGGCCAGTACCAGGAGGTTGAAGCCGACGGCGGTAAGGGTCTTGGCCCAGAAGACCTGGGTACGACTGACCGAGCGGGTGAGGATCGTCTTCCAGGTGCCGTGCTGGTCCTCGGTGGCGAAGATGTCCCCGGCGACCAGGGCCGCGAGCAGGGGCAGCACCCACTGGTGGGCGAAGGCGAGCACGAAGAGCGGCACGGCGTAGCCGCTGGTGTGGATGTGCCGGCCGTAGATGGTGTCCTTGGGCGGCAGTTGCGTGTTGAAGATCAGCACGACCGCGATCGGGACGACGACCGCGCCGACGAGCAGGGCGCGGCTGCGGATCTGGGCGGCGAGCCTGGTCGCCTCCCCGCGCAGCACGGTGGCGGTGCCGGGACGGCGGCGTGCCGGCGGGGCGACGGGTACGGCGGTGGCGGTCATCGGTGCGCTCCGGTGGCGGCGGGGGCGGATTCGGTGAGCATGAAGAAGAGCGCTTCCAGCGGTGTCTCGTCGCGGGTGAGGCCGCGCAGCGCGATCCCGGCGTCGACGATGTCGGCGACCAGCGCGTCGACGTCCTTCTGCGGGCCGCGGACGGCCAACCCGGTCTCGACCGGGTCCACCTCCAGCCCGCGCGACCGCGCCAGGTCGGCGGCGCGGTCGTCGTCGGTGGTGGTGATCCGGTGCGCCTGCTGCGGGGCCTGCTCGCGGAGCGCGGCGATCGAGCCGTGGTGCACCACCGCACCGGCCTTCATGATCGTGACGTTGTCACAGATCTGCTCGACCTCCGCCATGTCGTGGCTGGACAACAGCACGGTCAGTCCGGTGTCGGCGAGGCGGCGGACCAGGTCGCGCATGTCGCGGATGCCGGCGGGGTCCAGGCCGTTGGCCGGCTCGTCGAGCACCAGCAGCCGGGGGTCGCGCAGCAGCGCGGAGGCGACGCCGAGGCGCTGCCGCATGCCGAACGAGTAGCCGCGGACCTTGTCGTGCCGGCGGTCGGTCAGGCCGACCACGTCCAGCACCTGGTCGACCCGGTCGGCGGCGTCGCCGCCGTCGAGCCCGGCGAGCAGGCGCAGGTTCCGCCGGCCGGTCAGGTGCGGATAGAACTTCGGGCTCTCGATGAAGCCGGCGACGCCGCTCAGGGAGCCCACCCCGTGCTGCCGCCAGGACCGGCCGAAGACCTCCAGGGTGCCACCGTCCGGCCGGATCAGCCCGAAGAGCATCCGCAACAAGGTGGTCTTACCGGCCCCGTTGGGGCCGAGCACGCCGTACACCTCGCCCTGGGCGACCTGCACGGTGACGTCGTCGACCGCGGCCAGCCGACCGTAGGTCTTGGTGAGGTGGACGGCGTTGACCGCCAGCACGTCGCTCATGACCCCGGACGCTAGAGATCACACATGAAGCCGGGATGAAGGCGCGCGTCGGCGGTGCCTCCGCCAGCCCAGCCAGGTGAGCGCCGCGACGACGCCGAGGGCCAGGGCGTACCCCTGGTAGCGGTGCAGTCCGGCCTCGATGGCGCGCAGGTGGTCGGCGGCCAGATAGCCGGCGGTGACCCAGACCCCGACCCAGGCGGCGGCGCCGACGGCGTTGTACGCCACGAATCGGCGCCAGGGCACGCCGGTCGCCCCGGCGATGATCCCGTTGAGCTGCCGCAGCCCGTCGATGAACCGGGCGACCGCGATCACCTTCGGCCCGTTGCGGCCCATGAACGCCTCGAGCCGGGCGAACCGCTCCGGCGTGAACCGGACGTACCGGCCGTAGCGGGGCAGGAGCGACCGGCCGCCGGCCCGGCCGATCAGGTAGCCGACGCTGTCGCCGACCACGGCGGCCAGGAACGCCGTCACCGCGACCCCGGCGACGGCCAGGTGGCCATGGGCGGCGAAACCGGCCCCGGTGATGATCGCCGTCTGGCCGGGCGTGGGCAGGCCGAAGCCCTCCACCCCGACCAGCAGGGCGATCCCCAGGTAGCCGTAGTGGGCGACCAGGGCGGTGAGATGCCCGGTCACCGGCGTGCCGGGGCGGCCCGGCCGGCGACCGCCGGCCCGGCCGGCCGCAGCAGGGGCCGGAGCCGGGTGCCGTCCAGCCGGTCCAGCGCGGCCCCGATCGCTCGCCGGGCGAGCAGGTAGCCGAGCAGGGTCACCGTGGCGCCGACGGCGAAGCCGGCCAGCACGTCGAGCGGGTAGTGCGCCCCGATGTAGATCCGGGCGAAGCCCATCACCGCCGCCGCCGCCGTGGCCAGCAGGCCGAGGCGCCAGCTCACCAGGAGCAGCCCGGCCGCGACAGCCCCGGCCATGGTGGCGTGGTCCGAGGGGAACGACGGGTCGGCGCTCCGGTCGGCCAGCACCAGGATGCCGGGCAGCGTGGTGTACGGGCGCGGCTCGTGCACCACCGAGACGATCGGCTGGTTCACCGCCACGGCGAGCAGCATGCCGACCGGCGCCCAGACCGCCGCCGGCAGTCCGCTGCCGCGCAGGCGGGCGAGCCACCAGCCGGCCAGCAGCAGTACGGCGAAGAGCACCACTCCGTACTTCGCGTAACCGGCCATCGGTGCGTGCAGCCAGGGCGTGGCCCGGGCCAGATCGTTGATCTCCAGGAAGAGCCGGGTGTTCATGTGGTTCCCTCCGCGGTCGGCTGGCCGACGGTAGGCACGTCGACATGAAGCCCAGATGAAGACGACGGGAGGTGTGCTGCACTGGTGCGGACGGGACGGTGGGAGGGAGACGCGGTGCGGGTCCTGGTGGTGGAGGACGAGCGGCGGCTGGCGGACCTGCTCGCCCAGGGCCTGCGCGAAGCCGGACACACGGTCGACGTCCGCCACACCGGTCCCGAGGGGCTGCTCACCGCGGCCACCGGCCCGTACGACGCGGTGGTGCTCGACGTGATGCTGCCCGGCCTCGGCGGCACCGAGGTCTGCCGCACCCTGCGGCGGCAGGGCAACTACGTGCCGGTGCTGATGCTCACCGCCCGGGGCGAGGTCCCCGACCGGGTCGCCGGGCTCGACTCCGGCGCCGACGACTACCTGACCAAACCGTTCTCGTTCGACGAACTCCTCGCCCGGCTCCGCGCCCTGCACCGTCGCTCCGCGGGTCCGCCGCCCGCCGAGGTCCGCGCCGGTGACCTGCTGCTCGACCCGGCCCGGCGGCGGGTGTACCGCGGCGACACCGAGGTCGACCTCTCCGCGCGGGAGTTCGACATCCTGGCGCTGCTGATGACCCGGGCCGGCGAGTGCCTGACCCGTTACCAGATCCTCGACGAGGTGTGGGACGGCGAGACGGACATCCGCTCCAACGTCATCGACGTCCACGTCGCCACCCTGCGGGGCAAGGTCGACAAGCCGTTCGGTCGGCACGCGATCGAGACGCTGCGCGGTGTCGGCTACCGGCTCCGCCCGGACGGCGGCTGACGTGCCGCGACGCAGGGGGACCGGTCGGGGCCGCCTGCCGCTGCGGGTACGGCTGGTCGCCGGCTTCGCCGCCGCGATGCTGGTGGTGCTCACCGGTGCCGGCGCGTTCGTCTACCTGCGCGTCCGCTACGCCCTCGACCTGCGTCTCGACGAGGACCTGGCGGCCCAGTCGGCGCAGCTGACCGCCGCCGCCCGGGCCGGCACGCCGCCGGCCGTCGCGGTGCGGAGCGGGCCGGGGGAGTACTGGCAGCTGCTCGACGCGACCAACCGTGTCCTCGCCGCGAGTCCCGGGCTTCCGCCCGGCTCGCTGCTCGCCCCCGACCAGCTCGACCGCGCCCTGCGCCGGCCGGTCCGGGCCGACCGGGGAACCCTGCTGCCGATCAGCGCCCGCCCGCTGCGCCTCTACGTGGTCCCCCTCCGGCCGGGCGCGCGACCGGCGGCGGGACAACCGGCGGTCACCGTCGCGGCCGTCCGCCGGGACCAACGCGACGAGGCGCTCCGGGAACTGATCGGCCAGCTCACCCTGGCCAACCTCGCCGCCCTGGCGGTGGCCTCCCTGGTTGGCTACCGCCTCGCCGGGGCCGCCCTGGCCCCGGTGGAGCGTTACCGTGCCGAGGCGGCCCGCATCGCCGCCGGCGCCACCGGCGTACGTCTCGCCGTCCCCGGCACCGACGACGAGGTGGCCCGGCTCGGCCGCACCCTCAACGACATGCTGGCCGCCCAGGAGGCCGTGTTGGCGCGGGAACGGCAGTTCATCAGCGACGCCAGCCATGAACTACGGACCCCGCTGACCCTGCTCTCCACCGAGCTGGAACTCGCGCTCCGCCGGCCCCGCAGCACCGGCGAACTGGAGCGGACCATCCGGCACGCCGCCGCCGACACCGCCGACCTGATCGCCCTGGCCGAGGCCCTCCTCGCCGTCGGCGCCCCGCCCGTCCCGACCGACACCGCGCCACCCGTCGACCTGGCCGCCCTGCTCACCGACCTGGTCGAGCGCTACCGGACCAGCACCGGTCCCGACGGCCTGCACTGCCGGGCCGAGCCGGCGCTGACCGTGCCGGGTGAGGCGAGCGGCCTCGGCCGGGCCGTCACCAACCTCCTCGACAACGCCCACCGCCACGGCGGACCCCCGGTCACCGTCACGGCCTCACGGGTCGGCGGCCTGGCGCGGATCACGGTGCACGACGAGGGGCCGGGAATGCCTCCGTCGTTCGTGCCGCACGCCGCCGAACGCTTCCGCCGCGCCGACACCTCCCGGACCTCACCCGGCGCCGGCCTCGGTCTCTCGCTCGTCGAGGCCACCGTCCGCGCCCACCGGGGCGAGCTGCGCATCTGCTCCGGCGGTGTCCACCACCGGGTCGACCCCCGCTTCGACGTGCCCTGCGACCACCCCGCGCAGGGCACCAGCATCACCCTGCTGCTGCCCACCGCTCACCCGTGACGCACGCCGGCGGGCCGCCCACCCGGGTGGGCGGCGAGCAGGAACGGCACCCGTTCCCGCGGCTGCTCAGCCTCGGGGGATCAGCACGCTCAGGCAGGTGACGCAGCCCTCGAGCTTCTCGTACTCGCTGATGTCGACGACGACCGGCGTGAAGCCGAGTTCCGCGACGAGCGCCGCGGTCCGCGGCGCCGACGCCGCCAGCAGCACCAGGTCGTCACCGAGGGGTACGACGTGGCAGCCGGCCTCCTCGTCGACGGCGCGCACCGGCTGCCCGAGCGCCGCGGCGTCGAACAGCTCCGGCAGCGCGAGCAGCGTGCCGTCGGGCAGCGCGGTCACCGCCGACTTGAGGTGCAGCACGGCACGCAGCGGGACCGGGACCACCGTGCGACCGCGGGTCGCCAGACGGGCGCCGAGCTGGGCCACGCCCTCCTCGTCGGTACGGCCACCCAGGCCCACGTACACCGTGGTGCCGACCTGGAGCACGTCACCGCCGTCCAGCGTCCCGGGGGCCTCGACGCGGACGACCTCCAGCCCGGCCTCGCGGACCGTCTTCTCCGTGCCGGCGATCTCCGGACGGCGCTGCGGGGCACCCGGCCGGGTGAGCACCGCCAGGTCGTCGCAGACCACGACGGTGTCCTCGACGAAGACCGCGTCGGGGCAGTCGTCGGCGGGCGCGACCTCGCGCACCTCCCAACCCGCCTCGGCCAGCGCCGCCCGGTACGCCTCGTGCTGGCGTCGGGCGCGCGCCACGTCGACGTCGCTGCGGGCGATGTGGGTGACCAGCCCGTCGGTCAGCCGGTCGCCGGGGCGCCGGACCAGGGCGATGCCTCGCGTCATGCCACCAGTCTGTCCGGTGGCCGCCGCCGAACTCAAGCGGTGCGGGCTGGCATGATCATGTACCCCGACGGCGACCGCCCGGACGCCGCGAGTGTGGAGGGTGCTGCCCGTGGGCCTGTTCAGACGGCGACCGCCGACCCCCGTCGCGCGGCTGATGGCCGCCGCCCGGCTGCCCACCGCCGGTGGCGAGATCCCGGTGCGGGACGTCGTCATGCAGGTGGTGCGACGGCGTAGCGGGCGCGCGGCGGCGACCCTCGCCGTGGTCGAGGAGCTGCTGGTCCAGGAGGGCGAGGCCGCGCAGGTCGCGGTGGAGTTCCTCGAGGACCTCCAGAACGCGGCGTCGCACGGCACGGAGGGACTGGTCACCACGCGGGAGCTGCTGCCGATGCGTGGGCCCCGCACGGTGGACGCCTGGGAGACGGTGGAGCGCTTCTGGGCCGCCGTCGTCGCCTGGTGCGACGAGACCGGTGTCGAGCTGAGGTCGAGCGAGTCACTCCGCGTCGTCGAGCACGAGGGGCTGCGGGCCGCCCTGTGGCCGTCCTGCCGGAGCCTCCCCGACGGGCGGCGGGTGGGTCTCAGCGAGGTGCTGCGGTACGAGAACGCCGTCGGCGAGCCGATGGCCGGTTTCCGCCGCCACCGGGCGGAGTGAGCAACGGCCGGAAGCATCCCCTCGGGGACGCCTCCGGCCGTTGCCGTCCGGCTGCTCAGCCCAGCCGGGACTCGATCGCCTCGATGATGCGGGGGCGCAGCTCCGCGGCGCGGATCACCGCGTCCACCGAACCCACCTCGACGGCGCGCCGGATGTCGTGCACCCGGTCGAACTCGGTGGCCACCTCGCCGAGCTTCTCGGCGCGTACCGAGGAGCGCAGCTCGTCCAGCTCGGCGGTCAGGGCGGCCCGGTCGGCGCCGGACGCCGCCGAGACGCGCGCCTCCAGCTCCCGCAGCCGGGGGTCGGCCGCGGTGCGGGCGTCCACCTCGCCGGAGAAGACCACCGCGGCGGCGGGCGCACCGCCGAGCACCGACGCGAACGAGCCCTCCAGCGCCAGCACCGTCATGTTCGGGTTCAACGCCTTGGAGAAGACCACGAAGGCGCCGCCGTGGTAGCGGGAGATCACGCAGAAGACGATCGGACCGCGGAAGTTCACGATCGCCCGGCCGATCTCGGCGCCGTACTCCAGTTGCAGCTTGCGCATCGACTCCGGTGAGCCGTCGAAGCCCGACAGGTTGGCCAGCACCACCAGCGGCCGGTTGCCGCTGGCCGCGTTGATCGCCCGCGCGGCCTTCTTCGACGAGCGGGGGAAGAGCGTGCCCGCGGTGTAGGTGTCCGGGCCGTCGGTGGGCGGGAAGCCGCGCCGGGGCACCGACCGGGACTCGATGCCGAGCAGGCAGACCGGGATCCCGCCGAGGTGCACGTCCTGCACCACCGCGGTCTCCGCGTCCGCCATGCCGGCCCAGCGTTCCAGCACCGGGTGGTCCTGGTCGGCGAGCGCCCGCATCACGGTACGGATGTCGAAGGGCTTCTTCCGGTCCGGGTTGGCCTGCGCGGAGAAGATCTCCCCGACGGTGCTGAAGTCGCTGCCGGCCAGCGTGTGCGGGAAGGTGGAGACGTCCCGGTCGACCGGGTCGGTGGTGACCGCCCGACGCGGCGCGTCCTCACCCGGCGCGACGTACGTGTGGTCGTAGTGCGCCATCAGCACGTCCCGCGCGGCCGGCAGGTCCGGCGCCCAGTACTGCGCCTGCCCGTTCGGGCCCATCACCCGGTCGTAGCCGCCGATGCCGAAGTTGTCCTCGGCGGAGACCCCGCCGGAGAAGTCGAGGGACTGCTTGCCGGTGAGCACCATCGCCGAGTCCGGCGTCATCACCAGCACGCCCTTGGTGTGCATGAGCATCGTCGCCTCGGCGTTCCAGTACGGCTGCGCGCCGACGTTGATGCCCGCGACCACGATGTTGATCTCACCGCCGTCCTGGGTGAACTCGACGATCCGCTTGAGCGCCGCGGCCACCCAGTCCATGTTCTCGGTGCCCGACGTCATGGAGATCCGGGCACCGGCGGAGAGCGCGTACCACTCCAGCGGGACCCGCAGCCGCTGCGCCAGGTCCAGCGCGGCGATCACCCGCCGGCACTCCGGCTCCGACAGCGCGCCGAGCGCCTTGGTGGGGTCACCGAGCAGCACGACCCGGGTGACGCCCTCCGGGTGCCGCGGGGTGGGCGTGGTGACCACGCCGGCGACGATCGCCGCGCGGTTGCGCCCCTTGGGCCGGTCGACCGGCACCAGCGCGTGGTCGTCGTCGAGGTCGTGCTCGACGAAGTCGCCGAGCAGGCCGGTCAGCTCGTACGGGTAGACCGTGTTGCGGCTGCTGGCGCGGAGCACCTTCAGCCGGTAGTCGTCCAGCGGCTCGACCGGCTCGACCGGCGGCTCCCCGACGGTCAGCGCCGCGCCCCCGGTGGCGTCGAAGGTGATCCGGACGGCCATCTTGGTCAGCTCGCCGCTGCGGTGGTCGCGCTGCCGCGCGATGAAGAGGATCTCCTCCAGTCCGGCGCCCGCGGTCGTCGGGCGTACCCGCCCGGCGATCATCTCCATCTCCTTGCGGGTGAGGTCGCTCGGCGGCCAGACGTAGATCACGATCCGGTTGGTGTTGAAGCGGACCTTCGACGGTCGACCCGACTGGGCGCTGCGGATCGAGTCGAGGCAGGCCGCGACGGCGTCCTCGATCGTCGGCAGCGCGACCAGCCGGCCGTCCCGCTCGCGCAGCGGGGTCAGGTCACGCACCTGGGCGAACGCGACGAGACGCTGGTCCGAGGGGTTCTCCCGGGCCGCGCACTGGAAGAGATAGACCTCCTCGTCCAGCGACGGCAGCCGGGTCAGGTCGAACTTGTGCAGCCGCTCCAACTGCATCCGCCGCGCGATGTACGGGTGCAGGCCGCGGATCAGCCGGTCCTCGGTCATCCCGGCGTCCGTCGGGTGGAACGTGAAGTGGTGGTGCATCACCGCGGCGGCGCGGCCGGCGACGGTGGTGGTGAGCCGGCGTACCTGCTCCGGCAGCGGGTGCGCGGCGAGCACCTCGCGCAGCGCCGACGCCATCGCGTCGTAGTCGGCCGGCTGGTTCTCCCAGGACAGGTAGACGTCGGCGTCGAGGGCCTCCTCGCCCTGCGCGAGTTCGGCGAGCCCGCGCAGCGCGTCACCCAGCGCCTCGAAGGTCACCGCGGCGGAGACCACCGCCGAGTCGGCGCGCTCGGCGATGACGAAGGTGCAGCCGGCGACCTCGCGGGTGCGGATCGCGGTGAGCGCCTTGGTGCCGTAGTACCGGCGGGTCAGCACCTCCAGCATCACCGCGTTGTCCAGGTGGTGGCGGACGAGCCGCTGGCCGAGGACCCGCACCAGGGGTTCGGTGCTGCGGACCATCTCGGCGATCCGCTCGGCGCGGTCCGGCGTGTCCGGGTGCTCGTCGAGGTGCCGCAGGTGCGCGCGGGTCCGGGCGTAGACGCGGGCCCGGTTGCGGCGCAGCAGCGGCTGGGCGAACCAGGCGAACACCACACCCCGGGCCAGGTCGGCGACCACCGGGAAGCGGACCTGCGTCGCCGCGATCAGCCGCTCCATCGCCAGCCCGGCGGGCTCGCGGAGGCTGTCGTCGGGTGCCGGCTCGCGCAGCCAGGCGCGCAGCAGCGCCGCGACGACCCCGGCGTCGGCGGACGCGCGTTGCTGGGCCAGGAAGATGCGGAACACGGCGGCTTCGAGCTCGGGGGAGCGCTCCAGGTCGGTGACCCCGTAGTGGCCCAGGGCCTTGCCGAGCCGGGCCTGGAACGCGGCCGGCAGTCCGGCCCGCTCGACGTCGAGGCTCTGCAGATAGGTGTGGAAGTACTCCCGGGCACTGTGCAGGGGGCCGTCGCCGCCGTCCTCGCCCGTCGGCCGGTTGCGGCTCAGCTCGGCGAGGTCGGCGAAGACGTTGACCAGGTCGAGTTCCTCGGCCAGCGGCCGGTGGCCCGCCTCGATGGCGTCCCGGCGGGCGGCCAGGTAGTCCTCCAGCACCCGCCGGTCGTCGTGCGGGTCGACGTCGAAGCCGAGCAGCAGGCCCCGCAGGTCCTCCCGGCCGCGCCGGGTGCGGACCGGGCCGGGCACGTCCCCGGGTACGGCCGGCAGGTCCAGCTCGACGGCGGGGGCGGCCGGGTCGGCGGCGCTCTCGGCGCTCCCGTCGCCGATCGGCTCCAGCCGCAGCAGCGGCGCACCGGCCTCCACCTGGCTGCCCACGGCGACCGCGCACTCCTTGAGCCGGGCCGGGAACGGCGCCCGCAGCACCGTCTCCATCTTCATCGCTTCCAGCACCAGCACCGGCGCGCCCGCCTCGACCTCGGCGCCGACCTCCACCGGCGTGGCGACCACCAGCGCGGGCATGGGGGAGCGGAGCACGCCGCCCTCGTCGCGGCTGATCCGGTGGGTCACCCCGTCCACCTCGACCAGGTGGACCGGCCCGTGCGTGCCGGTGAGCAGCCGGTGCCGGTCGCCGTTGACGACGATCTGCCCGGTGTGCCGGTCGAAGCGGTCCAGCTCGACGTCGGCGGTGCGGACGTCGCCGCCCGCCTCGATGCCGACCCGGAACCGGTGCGCGCCGACCCGGGCCACCCGCAGCCGGTAGCTGGTGCCCCGCAGCTTGAGGTCCAGCGGCCGGCCGCTGGCGTGCTGCACCTGCGGGCGTCCACCGGCGGCCGTCGAGAGCAGACGCTGCCGCTCGGCGCGCTCCTCCTCCTCGTACGCCTCGATCGCGGCGGCGGCGAGCGCGATGGCGGAGTGCCGGTGCGAGACGAGTCGGCCCTCGGCCCGGACCCGGTCGATCCAGCCGGTGTCGGCGCTGGCGTCGATCACCTCGGGCTGGTCGAGCAGGTCGAGCACGAAGCTCTTGTTGGTCGCGCCACCCTCGATGATCACCGTGGTGTTCGCCATCGCCCGGCGCAGCCGCCCGAGCGCCTCGTCCCGGTCCCGGCCGTACGCGATGATCTTGGCGATCATCGAGTCGAAGTCGGCGGGGATGGTGTCGCCCTCGCTGACCCCGGTGTCCACCCGGATGCCCGGGCCGGCTGGCAGGTCCAGCCGGGCGATCCGCCCCGGCGACGGCGCGAAGTCGCGGTCCGGGTCCTCGGCGTTCAGCCGGGCCTCGATGGCGTGTCCGCGCTCGACCGGCGGCGTGCCCTCGAGCCGCCCGCCGGAGGCCACGTGGAGCTGGGCCTTGACCAGGTCGAACCCGGTGGTGGACTCGGTGATCGGGTGCTCGACCTGCAGTCGCGTGTTCACCTCCAGGAAGGCGAAGAGCCGGTCGCCGGGGTGATAGAGGAACTCGACCGTCGCTGCGCCCCGGTAGCCGACCGCGACGGCGAGCCGCTCGGCCGACGCCTTGAGCTCGGCGACCTGCTCCGGGCCGAGCACCGGCGACGCCGACTCCTCGATCACCTTCTGGTTGCGCCGCTGCACCGAGCAGTCCCGGACGCCGAGCGCCCACGCGGTGCCCTGACCGTCGGCGATCACCTGCACCTCGACGTGCCGGGCACCGGTGACCAGGCGCTCCAGGAACACGACGCCGCTGCCGAAGGCCCGCGCCGCCTCCTGGCTGGTGCGCTCGTACGCGTCGGCCAGCTCGGCGGAGTCCCGGACCACCCGGATGCCGCGCCCGCCGCCGCCGGCGGTCGCCTTCAGCATCAGCGGGTAACCGATCCCGTCCGCCGCGGCCAGCGCGGCCTCCAGGGTGTCGACGGCGCCGCGGCTCCACGGCGCGACCGGGACGCCGACCTCCTCGGCGAGGAGCTTCGCGCCGATCTTGTCGCCGAGCTGGCGCATGGCGTCCGCGCTCGGTCCGACGAAGGTCACGCCGATCTTCTCGCAGAGCTCCGCGAACGCCGGGTCCTCGGCGACGAAGCCCCAGCCGACCCAGGCGGCGTCGGCCCCGGTCTCCACCAGGGCGCGCTCCAGCCTGGTCAGGTCCAGGTACGGCCGGGCGGACGCCGGGCCGATCTCGTAGGCGACGTCCGCCTCGCGCACGAACGTGGCGGTGCGGTCGACGTCGGTGTACAGGGCGACGGTCTCGATGCGGGCGCCGGTCTCCGCCGCCAGCTCCCGGACCGCGTGGATGAGCCGCATGGCGGCCTCACCACGGTTGACGATGGCGACACGGCTGAACACCCGATCGACCCCTCCGGTAGACCCACGATCTGCATGCCGGACGACGTTGCCCAGCAGAGATCACTTTTCCGCCTCGCGCCGGGCGGCGCCATGTCGTAATCACCGAACCGGCACGCCACCGATTGTAGGAACCCGACAAAACTTTTTGGCCGCCCCGACCGGGGCTCGTCGAGGGTGCGCATCGCAGAAGAAGTGCCAGGCCGGCCCGCCCCGGGCCGGGAACGCCGAGGTCGGACCGGTACGTCGCCGTACCGGTCCGGCCCGGGGAGCGGGCCGGGATCGGGTGGACCAGAGGGTCACGACCGGCCACCGATGGTCACGACGAGGTGGCCGTCGGCGGCGAAGGACCAACCGCGGCTGCGGCCGCGCGGGGTCAGAAGAGCGTCAGGGGCCCGACCGGTGGCGGCTCGGGCAGCGCCGCCAGCTCCGGCAGTCGCGCCCGGACCGCGTCGTGGAACCGGCGGGCGAGCTCCGGGGCGTCCGCGTTGTCCGGGGTGTGCAGGAAGAAGGTGGGGGAGCGTCCCTCGCGCAGCCAGCCGGTCACCTGCTCCAGCCACGGCTGCCAGCCCTCGACCGTCCGCGCCGGATCGTCCCGGCCGAGATAGCGCACGATCGGCCGGTCGGTCAGCGCCCGGGTCCGCAGCGGTGTGCGGGGCTTCCGGCTCCACGCCTCGCGCTCCGCGTCGCTGGTCGGGGGGGTACGGAAGAAGGCGGTGGTGTCGAACGGCACCCATTCCGCGCCGACCGTGCCGAGCGCCTCCTCCAGCGTCCGCACCACCCGGGCGTCGGTGAAGAAGGCGGGGTGACGGACCTCCACGGCGTACCGGTGGTCGGTGGGCAGCCGCCGCAGGAAGCCGGTGAGCGCGGGCACGTCGCCGGGGCCGAACGAGCCGGGCAGTTGGATCCAGAGCGCGTGCAGCCGCGGGCCGAGGGGCTCGATCGCGTGCAGGAAGGCACGCAGCTCCTCGTCGGCGCCGCTGAGCCGGCGTTCGTGCGTCACCACCTTCGGCAGCTTGGCCACGAAGCGGAAGTCGGGAGCGGTCTGCCGGGCCCACGACGCCACCGTCTCCCGGGCCGGCGTGGCATAGAAGGTGGTGTTCCCCTCGACGGCGGTGCACCAGCCGGCATAGGCGCGCAGCCGCTCGTGGGCCGGCAGCGGGTGCGGCAGGAACCGCCCCTGCCAGGAGCGGAGGGTCCACATCGCACACCCGACATCCAGCCGCACCGGATCCTCCCACCCCTCGACGAACCCGCCGTACGCTATCCGGCCCACCCGGCCGGCCCGCGCCGACCGCACCGCCGGGTGTGAGCCGGGCCACCTTCGGGTGGGACGGGAATGAGAACCCGGGCTGCCGATTTGCACCCAGGTGTGACCGTCGCCCCGCCACCCGCCCGTGTCCCGGACGCATCGAGCCCGCCGACCGCCGCCGAGACCCTGGACACGCCCGGTGACCGGATGACCCCGCGGCAACGGCTGCGCCTCGTGCTCGTCCTCGGCTCGCTGATCGCGATCGGGCCGCTGACCATCGACATGTACCTGCCCGCGCTGCCGGCCATCGCCGACGAGCTGCACACCACCTCGGCGGGCGTCCAGCTCACCCTGACCGGCACCCTCGCCGGTCTCGCCCTCGGCCAGCTGCTGATCGGCCCGCTCTCCGACGCGGTGGGCCGGCGGCGGCCGCTGCTCGCCGGGATCGGCCTGCACGTCCTGGCGTCCCTGCTCTGCGTGGTCGCCCCGAACATCGCGGTGGTCGGCACGTTGCGGGTGCTGCAGGGGCTGGGGGTCGCGGCGGCCTCCGTGGTGGCGACGGCGATCGTGCGGGACCTGTTCAGCGGCGCCTCCTTCGCCCGGCTCTTCTCCCGTCTGATGCTGGTCATGGGGGCGGCCCCGATCCTCGCCCCGACCCTGGGCAGCGGGCTGCTGCGCTGGTCGGACTGGCGGGGCGTCTTCGTCGCCCTCGCGGTCTTCGGCGTCCTGCTGCTCACGGTCGCGGCGTTCGGGATCCGGGAGACCCTGCCACCGCAGCGGCGGCGGCACGGCGGGGTCGCCGGCACCCTGCGGGACTACGCCGCACTGCTGCGCGACCGGACGTTCGTCGGTCTGGTCCTGGTCGCCGGGCTCTCCATGGCGGCGCTCTTCGCGTACGTGGCCGGCTCCTCGTTCGTCCTCCAGGGGCAGTACGGGCTGGACGAGCAGGAGTTCGGTCTCGCCTTCGGCGCCGGGGCGGTCGGCCTGATCGCCGGCACCCAGCTGAACGTGCGGCTGCTGCGCCGGTACCCGCCGCAGCGGATCCTGGTCAGCGCGCTCGGCCTCGGCAGCGTCGCAGGGATCGTGCTGCTGGCCTTCGCCGTCACGGGCGTCGGCGGCCTGGCGACGATCCTCGCCGCGCTCTGGGTGGTGCTCACCGCCGCCGGGTTCGCCCTGCCGAACGCCCCCGCCCTGGCGCTGTCCCGGCACGGCGAGGCGGCGGGCACCGCTGCCGCCCTGCTCGGTGCGGTGCAGTTCGGCGTCGGCGCGCTGGCCGCGCCGCTGGTCGGCGTCCTCGGCACCGGCAGCGTGGCGATGGCCGCGGTGGTGGCCGGCGGCATGATCGCCGCGACGACCGTGCTGCTGGTCGTGGTCCGGCCGGGGCGGTTGGCCGGGACGGAGCCGGCCGTGGCGGCGGTCGCCGCGCACTGACGCGTGCCGCCGGCCGCAGGCCCAGTCATATTGATCTCTGTTTGGCGGGCCCTCCGGCTGTCGGGCCGCCGCGTCGACCGGTAGTGTAAACACGAGTCGACGCAGGGATGTCAAGGGAACCTTGGTATCCGAGAGGTAACGCTGGGGCCAGCCGAAGGGGGCGCGCGGTGGTGGATCCGGACGGATCACCTCAACGGCGATCGCTGGCGCAGAAGCTGAACTATCTGTTCCAGACCTTCCATCCTGGACAGAGCGAGCCCTACAGCTCCCGGTACGTCGCGGGTGCGATCACCGCGGCGGCCCACGAGCGCGGCGACACCAAGTACGAGATCACCCACAGCTACATCTCCCTGCTGCGCAGCGGCGAGCGGGACAACCCGACGATGAAGCACCTGGAGGCGCTCGCCGCCTTCTTCGGGGTGCCGGTCTCCTACTTCTTCGCCGACGACGAGGCCGCGGGGCGCATCGAGGAGCAGTGGGAGCTGCTGGCCGCGATGGCCGACTCCGGCGTCCGCGAGGTCGCCTTCCGCGCCGCCGGCCTCTCCCCGGAGAGCCTGGAGACCATCGCCGAGGTGCTGCGCCAGGTGCGCCGGCTCGAAGGACTGGACCAGGATCCGCCGAGCATCCGCCCCTGACCTGCGGCGTCCCATCGACCCGGCCCGGGTCCTGCGGTGCGTCCCGGCCGGGCTTGCTGAGACCGTACGGCGCTGTCGCTTCTGTAGACAATAGTTGACGCTGATATTTTCCCGGCGGGTTCGCTGCTTCCCCTGTGCGGCACTCTCCGCTGCTCGACCGGGTCTTTCTGCGTTCCGGGGTGTCGACTGGTATTGACACTAGGAGAATCGGTTGCCTACGCTTCCGTCGTGTCAACAATAGTCGACAGCCGCCGAGGGCACCCGAGGGTCGCCCGGTCGGCCGGCCCGCCGGGCTGAGAGCCGAGGTGGACCGGCGGGGCCGCCGCCCCGCCGCGCACGTTCCACGACATCACCGGGCCCGCTGACGCGGACCCGTACCCCTGTCGCACCGCCGACGGGCGGGCTCCGACGCCCACCCGTTCCCTGCCGCTGCCCGCCGTCGCGCACCACCCCGACCCGCGACGGCGCGACCCCGCACGCCCCCATCCGGTCCGGCCCCGGTCCGACCGGTCCACCCCGGTACGTCCAGCGACTGGAACTGCCGGGCTCTCTTGACGACGAACGAGGAGACGTACCAGTGACCACCACTGCTGCCGTCGCGTATCCGCTCGCGGAGCTGGGCGCCGACTGCCCGCTGCTCTCCGGCGCCGAGTACCGCGACATCTTCCTGTCGATCACCGAGCGGAACGGCTCGGGCTTCGCCGTCCTCGACCGGAACCTGCGGGTCCGGGAGAGCAACGCGGCGTTCGCGCGGCAGTGCGGCGACCCGCTGGTCCACCTGCGGGGCCGTCCCTTCGGTGACCTGCTGCACCCGCAGGCCAAGCCGCACGTGCTGCACCAGTTGGAGCGCCTGCTCCAGGGGCGCAGCGAGCGTTTCGTCGAGCGGCTCGCCGTGCTGCGGCACAGCGTCACCCCGAGCACCGCGACGCTGACCGCCATGGCCGTCGCCCCGGCGGACGGGCAGTCCCGGACGGTCCTGGTGCTGGTCAGTCCCGACCGCGCGGCCGACGAGCGGCGGGCCTGGCCGGGCCGGAAGAAGAACCTGAGCGCCATCAATGCCCGCATCCTCGAGGGAATTGCGACCGGCGCGACGACGGTGCAGCTCGCCGCTCGCCTCTATCTGAGCCGGCAGGGCGTCGAATACCACGTCAGCAGCATGATGCGGGAGTTCAAGGTGCCCAACCGGGTCGCCCTCGTCTCGAAGGCATACTCTATGGGTCTGCTGGGTGTTGACTCCTGGCCGCCGAAAGTGAACGCCAATCACATCGACCGATAGTGCGGGAAGTCTCCTGGTCACTGCCGAGTCACCCTTTGGACACGTCACCTTCACTGATGATCGACTCAAAGAGGGGAGTGTTGGACTGAGTGGGGTCGATGTAGGGTGGGCGCGAAGCAGACGGACATCAGCGCCAGGTGTTTCCGCAGCGTTACATCACCGCGCGGTGTCCACACATGACTAGCCTGGGGGGGCATGTGAGTAGGCTGCGGCAGCGCTGTGAGCGGAGACTGGACGACATTCCCGTTCCCCGACCGTTCAGTCTCGAACGCTGGTCGGAGGCGGTGGCGCGGTACCGCGGGCGGAAACTGTGCCTGCGTCCCATGCCCGGCCTGAGCCGTACGGCTCCCTGTGGCATGTGGATTTCCCTGGCCTCGACGGACTATGTCTTCTTCGAAGTCAACACGTCCCGTCTCCATTCCGAGCACATCATCCTGCACGAACTCGCCCACATCATCAGCGGCCACACCCTCGGCGTCGACATCGCCGATTCGGTGCTCGGTGGCCTGCTACCAGACCTGGACCCGACGTCGATTCGTCGGGTCCTCGGTCGTGTCGGCTATACCAGCGAGCAGGAGCGCGAGGCCGAAATGCTCGCCTCCCTGGTGCACGCCAGGGCCAGGTGCCCCCAACCCGGTGGACAGGACCAGGAGCTGGCCCAGATGGCCGAGGCTCTGCACTTCCCCTCGTAGTCGGAACGATACCGGTTAGGTTTCAGGTCTATTGCTAGACGCTGTCGTTCTCATCCTGTTATGGCTGACGGTTGTCCTGCGGACCCCGTCCCTGCTGCGAGGGCCGGTGCACCGCGTGGTGTGGCTGGTGTTCCTGGGCCTCGCACTCGCCAAGACGATCGTCTTCGCCCCGGTCACCCGACTCATCAACGAGGTGTCCGGACGCCCTGACCTGATCACCCTGATCCACCACCTGCTGGGTGTCGTGGCCGCGGTCGCCGTGCTCCGGTTCGTGGCGCTGGTGACCGACATGGACGCCGTACGACCCCGCGCGCCGCAGCGGGTCAAGGTCTCCGGGCTGGTCGTGTCGGTCGTCCTCACGCTGCTGTTCTTCCTCTCCGACCAGGGCATCGAGGTCGACCTCGACGCCCTGCTCTCCGCGCCCCGGATGTCGGTCCCGACCGTGCTGTACTGGCTGGTGCTGGAGGTCTACCTCGGCGCGGCCCTGGCCCTGGCGACCCTGCTGTTCTGGCGGATCGCCAACAAGTCGACGGCGAAGCTGCTCCGTATCGGCCTGCGGATCATCGCCCTGGGCACGCTGCTCAACACCGGCTACGCCCTGGTCAAGATCACATTCATCCTGATCCACGCGGCGGGTGAGGAACTGCCGCTCCGGTCTGCCGCCGGGGTGCTCGACCTGGTGCTGGCCCTGGTCGCCGCCCTCATCGTGGTCGGTGGCGCGCTGCCGGCGTCCGCGCTGGTGTGGCGGATCGTCCGGGCCCACCGGACGGTCGGGGCGCTCTCCCCGCTGTGGCGGCTGATGCGCTCGCTCTTCCCGGACGTCGTCCTGCCCTACCGGCAGGACCGGCGGCGGGCCCTGGTCGACCACGGCGAGATCCGGCTGCTGCTCTACCGGCGGATCATCGAGATCCGGGACGGCATCCTGCAACTGGGCGCCTTCGTCCCCGCCGGCGCCGCCGAGGAGGCGCTGCGCTTCGTGCGCGACGCGGGAGTCGACGAGACCGACGAGTCCGCGCTGGCCGAGGCGTGCCGCATCGAACTCGGCGTCCGCCGGATGCGCGCCGGCAGCCCGCCCCGCTCCGGCCGCGACGAGCTGGTCGCCGGTGGCGCCAACATCGAGGAGGAGTCGGAGTGGCTGTCGCGGGTCAGCCAGGCCGTCGCCCACTCGCCGCTGCCCGCCCGGTTCGCGCAGTGGTGGGAACGCGAACACCTCCGGCCGACCGCGGTGTCCGGATGACCGCGGTGGCCCTGGCCGACGGCCGCGACGACCGGCCCACGACCGCCCGCCTGGTCGACCACCTGCGGGCGCAGGCCCGACGGTACGGGGTGGAGCGGTCGTACACCTTCCTCACCGAGGGGGACGGCGGCCTGGTGGGGGAGCGCCGCGACCACCGGGAGCTCGACGCGGCGGCGCTGCGCACGGCGTACCTCCTCGACGACCTGGCCGGGCCCGACCGGCTGGCGCTGCTGCTCTTCCCGGCCGGCTTCGACTTCCTCCAGTCCTTCGTGGCCTGCCTGTACGCCGGCGTGACGGCGGTGCCGGCACCGCTGCCCGGCAACGACGCGGGGGCCCGACGGGTCGCGGCGATCGTCCGCGACTGCGGGCTCGACCTGGTGCTCACCACCGCGCAGCGGCAGGCCGACGTGACCCGGCAGTTGCGCGAGGCCGGGCTGCCGGCGACCGTGCGGGTGGTCGCCGCCGACCAGCCGGGTGCCGCGCCCCGGCCCCTGCCCCCGCCGTCGGACGACGCGGTGGCGCTGCTGCAGTACACCTCCGGCTCGACCAGCGACCCGAAGGGCGTCATGGTCACCCAGGGCAACCTGGGGCACAACCTGGCGGAGATCCACGCCCAGCTCGGCCTGGGCCCGGACACCGTGGGCGCGCTCTGGCTGCCGCACTTCCACGACATGGGGCTGATCAGCCTGCTCGGCTGCTGGTACGCCGGCGGCGACGGGGTCTTCATGGACCCGATGACGTTCCTGCGGCGGCCGGTGCGGTGGTTGCAGGCGATCAGCCGCTGGCGGGCCACCATGACCGTCGCCCCCGACTTCGCCTACGAGCTGTGCGCCCGCGCGGTGTCCTCCGCCCAGGCCGCCGACCTGGACCTCTCCTCGCTGCGCGTCGCGCTGACCGGCGCCGAGCCGGTACGCGCCCGCACGCTGGCCGCCTTCGGCGAACGGTTCGCCCCGGCCGGGTTCCGCCCGGAGGCGTTCTCGCCCTGCTACGGGCTGGCCGAGAACACCCTGCTGGTCACCGCGGTCGACGCCGGCACCGCACCGACGGTGCGCTGGGCCGAGCCGCGGGCGTGGGAACGCGCCGAGTTCCGCCCGACGACCGCCGGGCAGGGGATCGCCCTGGTCGGCTGCGGCACGCCGGTCACCCAGCAGGTCCGCGTCGTCGACCCGACCAGCCGCGAGCCGGTGCCGGCCGGGCGGACCGGGGAGATCTGGGTCCGGGGCGCCAGCGTGGCCGCCGGGTACCGCGACCGCCCGACGGCCACCGCCGAGACGTTCGGGGCGCGGACCCGCGACGGTGACGGCCCCTGGCTGCGCACCGGTGACCTCGGCACCCTCATCGAGGGCGAGCTGCACGTCACCGGCCGGCTCACCGACATGCTCGTCGTCCGGGGCCGCAACCTCTGCCCGCAGGACATCGAACACGCCGCCCGGGACCTGCACCCGGCGCTGGCCGGTGGCTTCGGCGTCGCGTTCGGCGTGACCGTCGACCGGGAGTACGTGGTGCTGGTGCAGGAGGTCCGCCGGGCGCTGCTCGACGCGGCGGACCCGGCCGAGGTCGCCGACACGGTCCGCACCCGCCTGGCCCGCGACTTCGACATGCCGCCGCCCGCCGTCGTCCTGGTCAACCGGGGCGCGGTCCGGCGTACCACCAGCGGCAAGGTGCAGCGACGGCTGATGCGCGAGCTGTTCCTCTCCGGGTCGCTGCGCCCCCTGCACGCCACCCTCCCGCCCGCGCTGCGGGACCCGGCCGCCGCCCCTCGTCCCGACAGCGCGACGCATCCGACCGCCGGGCCGCCCGCCCCGACGACGCGGTGGACCCGACCGCCGTGCAGGGGGGTTGACGTGCCGACGGGGCTGGGAACCGAACCGCGCACCGGACCGGACGTCGGGCAGCCCGGGACCGGGCGGGCCGTGGAGCGGCTGGAGGCCCACCTCGGCGACCCGACGGACCCGACGGTGACCTTCTCCCACGCCCGCTGCGCCGACCACGACCGGGCCGAGCGGTTTCCCGCCGACATCTGCCGCCAGCTCGACGAGTGGGGACTGCCGCGCTGGTACGTCCCCCGCCGGCTCGGCGGTGCCCTCGACGACCACACCGAGGCGGTCGCGCTGATCCGGGCGGTCGCCCGGCGGGACCTCACCGTGGCCGTCGCGCACGGCAAGACGTACCTCGGTGGGGTGGCCGCGTGGATCACCCCGCCGACCCCACGGATCGGGCGGTTGGCGCGGCAGGTCCTCGACGCGTCGCCCGTCTCGCTGGCGCTGACCGAGCCGGACCGCGGCAGCGACCTGCTCGCCGGCGAGCTGCGCGCCGAGCCCGTGCCGCAGGGGCACCGGCTGACCGGGACGAAGTGGCTGGTCAACAACGCCACCCGGGGCCGGCTGCTCACCGTGCTGGCCCGGTCCCGGGCCGAGGGCGGGCCGCGCGGGTTCGACCTGTTCCTGGTGGACAAGGACGAGCTGTCCCCGGACCGGTACGCGCACCTGCCGAAGGTGCGCACCTACGGCATCCGGGGCGCCGACATCAGCGGCATCCACCTCACCGGGGCGGTGGTGCCGCCCGACGCGCGGCTCGGTCCCGCCGGCAGCGGGCTGGAGACCCTGCTCAAGGCCCTGCAACTGACCCGGACGATGTGCGCGGCGCTCTCCCTCGGCGGCGGCGAGCACGCGCTGGGGCTGGCCGTCGACTTCGCCGGGCAGCGGTTCCCCCAGGGACGGCCGCTGCTCGGGCTGCCGGCGGCCCGGGCGGTCCTCGCCGACGCGTACGCCGACCTGCTGCTGGCCGAGGCGCTCACCCTGACCGCCGCCCGCGCGGTGCACGTGCTCCCCGACGAGCTGAGCGTGCTCTCCGCCGTGGTGAAGTACCTGCTGCCGACCCGTACCGACGCGACGATCGGCGCGCTGGGCCGGTTCCTCGGCGCCCGCTCGCTGCTCGACGGGGTCTTCGCCGACGGGCGGTTCCAGAAACTCCAGCGCGACCACCGGATCGTCGGCATCTTCGACGGCAACACCCTGGTCAACCTCAACGGCCTGATCAACGAGTTCCCGACGCTGGTGCGGCGGGCCCGGCGGGAGCCGGACGCGGACGCGCTGGCGGTGCTCTTCGACGTGGGTCGAGGAGTACCGGAGTTCGACCCGGGCCGGCTCACCCTGGTCTCGCGGCACGGCAGCAGCGTGCTCGCCGCGCTGCCCGGGCTGGTCGAGCGGCTGCGGCGGCTCGCCGGGCGGACGCCGGACCTCGCCCCGGCGGCCGAGCTGGCGGGCCTGCTCCAGGCCCGTACCGACGAGCTGCTGACCGCGCTGGCCGCGTACCGGCCGGTCCGGGTGACCGTGCCCCGGTCGGCCTTCCGGCTCGCCGAGCGGCTCGCGCTGCACGTCGCGGGCGCCGCCGCCCTCGGCGTCTGGCTGCACAGCCACCACCGGTACGACGACGGCCCGGCCGCGCCGCTGTGGCGGGACGGCCGCTGGCTGCGGGCGGTGCTGCGGCGCGTGCTGACCGCCGACCGGTGCCCCGGCACCGACGACGTGCTGCTCGACGTGCTGACCGGGCAGCGCCGGCAGGGCTGGTCGCTCTCCCTGCTGCCGCACCGGACCGCGGAGGGCACCGGCTGATGACCCTCCCGTACGCGCCCGAGCAGGACCTGGAACGGTTGCTCGGCGATCCCTTCGACGCGGCGAACCCGCTGGGGTTCGACCCGTTGCTCGCCGCCGACGAGCGGGCCGAACTGCTCGCCGCCGGTGAGTCCGCCCTGGACCGGTGGGGCGCCAACGCGTGGTTCGTCCCGGCCGCGCTCGGTGGGCGGTGGGCCGACACCGACGCGGTGGGCCGGGCGCTGCGGCCGGTCTTCCGCCGCGACGGCGCGCTCGGCCTGGGATACGGCGTGACGTCGCTGATGGCCGCCGTCCCCGTCTGGGTGGCGGGGGACCCCGGTCAGCGCCGGCGGACGGCCGACGACCTGCTGGCCGGGCACCGCCTCGCGGTGGCCTTCCACGAGCTGGCGCACGGCAACGACCTGCTCCGCAACGAGCTGCGGGCCCGGCCGGCGGGGGACGGGTGGGTGCTCGACGGCACCAAGGAAGTGATCAACAACGTCGGTCGGGCCCGGTCGGTGGTGCTCTTCGCGCGGACCCGGGACGACGCCGGGCCACGCAGCCACTCCATCCTGGCGGTCGACCTCGCGCAGCTGCCCGCCGGCACCGTGCGCCAGCTGCCCCGCTACCCCTCCTCCGGGGTACGCGGCTGCCGGCTGGGCGGCGTCGAGCTGACCGGCTGCCACGTCCCGGCGGGGAGCCTGGTCGGCGCGGAGGGCACCGGCGGGGAGACCGCGCTGCGCGCGTTCCAGCTGACCCGGGTGCTGCTGCCCTCGATGGCGCTCGGGGCGCTCGACACCGCCCTGCACACCACCGTCCGCTTCGCCACCGGCCGCCGCCTCTACGGCCACCGGGTCAGCGAGCTGCCGCACGCCCGCGGCACCCTGGCGGCGGCCTTCGTCGACCTGCTGGTGGCCGACTGCCTGGTCACCGCGGTGGCCCGCGGGCTGCACCTGGCGCCCCGGCACGCCGCCGCCCCGGCCGCCGCGACGAAGTACCTGGTGCCGCTGCTGCTCGGCGAGGCGATGGACGAGCTGTCGGTGATCCTCGGCGCCAGCTTCTATCTGCGCGAGGGGCCGTACGCCGCGTTCGGGAAGTTCCACCGGGACCTGCCCGCGGTGAGCATCGGCCACGCCGGACCGACCGCGTGCCTGCTCACCGTCGCACCGCAACTGCCGGTGCTCGCCCGCCGCGCCTGGCGGCCGGTCCCCGCGCCCCGGGAGCTGTTCGACCCGACGGCGACCCTGCCCGACCTGGACCTCACCGCGCTCTCCGTCGCCGGCACCGGCGGTGACCTGCTGATCTCCGCCCTGCTCGCCGCCGCCGAGGACCCGGTCGACGGCGCGTCCCGGGTGACCGACCGGGTCCGCGCCCTCGCCGACGAGGTGCACCGGCTCGCCCGCGACTGCGCCGCGCTGCCACCGGCCGCACGCGGCCCCCTCGCGGGTCCGGCGACGTTCGACCTGGCCCACCGGTACGCCCTCCTGCTGGCGGCGGCGGCCTGCGTCGGAACGTGGCGGGCGCACCGCGGTGACCCCGCCGCCGGCCTGCTCGGCGGCGACGAGTGGATCGAGGCGGCGCTGGCCCGGCTGGCCGCCCGCCACGACGGCGACCCCGACCTGCCCGAGGCCGTCGCCGAGCCGCTCTTCGCCGAGCTGTCCCGCCGGGTCGACGGGCGGCTCTCCTGCGACCTGCGACCCACCCCGATCTTCGGCTGACCAGGCCGGCGACCCACCCGACGAGCGTCACCCACGGAGGACAGATGAGCGCCAACACCGGGGCCACCCCGGCGGACGTCCGGCAGTGGCTGGTCGGCAGGATCTCCGACTACCTCGGCGTGCCGGCCGGTGAGCTGGACGTGCACGCGCCGCTGGCGGAGCTGGGCCTGGACTCCGTCTATGCCCTGGCGCTCTCCGGCGACATCGAGGACGCCTTCGGCATCCCCGTCGAACCGACCCTGGCCTGGGACTACCCGACGATCGACCGGCTCGCCGGTGGGATCGTCGAGGCCGCCCGGCCGACGGCGGCGTCATGACCGGCGACATCGCCGTCGTCGGGCTCGACGGCCGGTTCCCCGGCGCGGCCGACCCGGCGGCCTTCTGGGACCTGCTGATGCGCGCTGGGCACGCGCTCACCGACGTGCCGGCGGACCGCTGGCGCCGGGCCGACTTCCACGACCCGGCCGGCGGGCCCGGTCGCACCAACACCACGGTTGGCGGGTTCCTCACCGACGCCGACGCGTTCGACCACGAGTTCTTCGGCATCTCGCCGCGCGAGGCGGCGGCGATGGACCCGCAGCAGCGCCTGATGCTGCAGACCGCCTGGCGGGCGTTCGAGGACGCCGGACTCGACCCGCGTCGGCAGGCCGGCACCAACACCGGCGTCTTCGTGGGCGTGATGAGCAACGAGTGGGCGCAGCTCACCATGACCGACTACGACCGGGTCACCCCGCACCGGGGCACCGGCAACGGCTACTGCCTGGTCGCCAACCGGGTCTCGTACCACCTGGACCTGCGTGGGCCGAGCTGGGCGGTGGACAGCGCCTGCTCGTCCTCGCTGGTCGCCGCCCACCAGGCCTGCGTCGCGCTGCGGGCCGGCGAGTGCGATCAGGCCCTCGTCGGCGGCGTCAACGTGGTGCTGACCCCGGCGCTCAACATCTTCTACAGCCAGGCCGGGCTCTCCGCGGCCGACGGCGAGTGCCGCCCGTTCAGCCGGGACGCCCGGGGCATCGTGCGGGGCGAGGCGGTCGCCGCGCTGGTGCTGCGCCGGCTGGACGACGCGGTCGCCGCCGGCCTGCCCGTGTACGCGGTGATCCGGGGCAGCGCGGTCAACTCCGACGGCCGCAGCAACGGCCTCACCGCCCCCAACCGCTGGGCCCAGCAGGCGGTCATCGCCGAGGCGTACCGGCGGGCCGGGGTGGCGGCGGCCGACGTGGTCGCGGTGGAGGCGCACGGCACCGGCACGGTGCTCGGCGACCTGGTGGAGGCCAACGCGCTGGGCGGGGTGCACGGCGTACCCCGGCCGGAGCCCTGCGCGATCGGCTCGGTCAAGGCCAACATCGGCCACGTCGAGGGGGCCGCCGGGGTCGCCGCCCTGGTGAAGATGGTGCTCGCGCTGCACCACGGCACCGTCCCGGCGAGCCGGCACGCCCGTACCGAGAACCCGGACCTGCGGCTGGCCGAGAAGGGACTGCGGCTGCTCACCGCGCCGCTGCGCCTGCGCGGCCGGACCTCGACCGTCGGCGTGAGCAGCTTCGGGCTCGGTGGGACCAACGCCCACCTGGTCCTCGGCTCCGCCCCGGCGCCGACCGCCGCCGCGCCGGCCGCCGGGACCGTTCCCGGGGTGCTGACCGTGTCGGCGAACGGGCCGGACGGGCTGCGGCGGGCCGCCGACCTGCTCGCCCGGGACGTCGAGCGCGCCCCGTCCCGGCTGCTGGGCCAGCTCTGCTGGACGAGCAACGCGGTGAAGTCCAGCGGTCGGCACCGGCTCGCGTTCGTCCCCACCGACCACCGGGACGCGGTGGACCGGCTGCGCGCCGCCGCCGACGGGGACGACACCGGCACCGGTCGCGCCCGGTCCACCCTCTCGCTCGGCTGGCTGGTCACCGGACAGGGCGCCCAGCACCCCGGGATGACCGGTGCCCTCTACGCGGCCAGCGGCGCGTACCGCCGGGCGCTGCACGAGGCCGACGACGCCCTCACCCCGCTGCTCGGCGCGTCGGTGCTCGACACCGTACGCGACCGGACGGCGACCACCGTCCCCGCGGAACTGGCCCAACCGGCGCTCTTCGCGGTCGGCTACGCCCTCGGCCGGGTGCTGGACGACCTGGGTGTCCGCCCGGACTGGCTGCTCGGCCACAGCCTGGGCGAGTTCGCGGTCGCCGTACACGCGGGGGCCCTGACCCTGGCCGGCGCGGCCCACCTGGTCGCCCTCCGGTCCCGGCTGATGGCCCGGCTGCCGGCCGGCGGCGGGATGCTGGCCGCGCGCTGCCCGGTGGAGGTCGTCGCGCCGGTGCTCGCCGCCGAGCCGCTGGTCGACCTCGCCGCGGTGAACGGGCCGCGGGACGTGGTCTGCGCCGGCGACGCGGCGGCGCTGGACCGGGTCGCCGAGGCGCTGCGCGGGCAGCGGGTGGCCGTCCGCCGGCTCGACGTGCCGTACGCCTTCCACTCGCCGCTGATGGACCCGGTCCTGGACGAGTTCGCCCGGGGCGCGGCCGAGGTGGAGGTGCGCCCGGCCCGCCGACCGGTCTACTCCGGCCTGCGGGGCCGACTGCTCGGCCCGGACGAGCTGATGGACGCCGACTACTGGACCGCGCACCTGCGCGAGCCGGTCCGCTTCGCCGACGCGGCGGCGGCGGCGCTCGCCGCGACGCCCACCCACCTGGTGGAGGTGGGGCCCCGGCGGGTGCTGTCGCCGCTGCTGCGCTCGATGCCGGCGGGCCGGACCGTGCCGACGCTCACCGCCTGCCCCGGCCCGTACGCCACCGGCGCGGAGCTGTGGGAGCTGACCGCCCGGCTGCACCGCGACGGCCTCGACCCCGACTGGACGGCGCTGTACGAGCCGCAGCAGCGGGTGCTGCGGCGGCTGAGCCCGTACCCCTTCTCCACCGCGGCCCGGTTCTGGATCAGCGCACCGGGCGCGGCGACGCCGGAGCCGAGCCACCCGATGCCGGAACCGGCGCACCTGCGGCCCCTGCCGGCGCCCCGGCCCGCCCCGCCGCCGGCCGACCACCTCGACGACGAGGTGCTCGACCTGGTCGCCGAGGTCTGCGGCTATCCCCGGCACCAGGTGGCGCGGGACGCCTCGCTGCACGAACAGCTCGGCTACGACTCGATCATGGTGGTCCAGCTCAAGGAGCGGATCGAGGCGCGCTGGGGCATCCCGGTCGACGTGCGGGCGCTGCTGACCGAGGTGGGCACCCCGGGCCAGCTGGTCGACCACCTGCGCAGCCGGGTCGTGGTCAGCGACGGGGAGGGACACCGTGGCTGAGCCGACCGTCTGCGTCGCCGGGGTCGGCACCGCGTTGCCCGGGCCACCGGTGGACAACGCCACCCTCGCCGCCCGGCTCGGCCTGGACGCCCGCTGGATCGACACGTTCATCGGCACCCGGACCCGGCACTTCGCGGTGGACCTGCCCAGCGGCAAGCAGCTGGCCACCCTCGCCGACCTCGCCGAGGAGGCCGCCGCCGAGGCGATGCGCCGGGCCGACGTGGTGGCCGGCGAGATCGACTTCGTGGTGCTGGCCACCGCGTCGCCCGACGAGCTGATGCCGGCCACCGTCAACCGGGTCGCCGACCTGCTCGGGGTGGACCGGGTGCCCACGTACCAGCTCCAGTCCGGCTGCGCGGGCGCCGTGCAGGCACTGGACGTGGGGCGGATGCTGCTCGGCGGGGCGGAGCACCGGACCGGGCTGGTGATCGGCGGCGACGTGTGCGCCCGGCATATGCGGCTGGACCGGGACTTCCACCGGGCGCCCTCGGCCGAGCTGGTCAACTACGTGCTCTTCGGCGACGGGGCCGGCGCGGTCGTGCTCAGCACCGACGACCGGCCCGGCGCGCCGGCCCTGCGCGCGGTGCGGCACCGGGTCACCGGGCTGCGGCAGGCACCCGGGCAGGTCATCCGCTGGTTCGGCGAGGCGGACCGGGACACCGACGTCCGGGGCTTCGAGGAGGACTACAAGGCCATCGAGGAACGCGTGCCGGAGCTGGCCGAGCAGGCGCTGTGGGAGCTGCTGGACGCCACCGGCTGGCGGCCGGAGGAGCTGGCGTACCTGCTGCCGCCGCAGTTGTCGGGGCGGATGACCCGGCTGATCAGGCAGCGGATGGGCGTACCGGACGCCGAGGAGGTCAGCTGCGTCGAGGCGACCGGCAACAACGGCAACGCCCTGCCGTTCCTGCAACTGGAGCGGCTGGTGGAGCGGATCGCCGGCGGGGAACGGGCGGTCGCGGTCTGCGTCGAGGCCAGCAAATGGATCATGGGCGGGTTCGCGCTGGAGGGACGGTGACCGCGCCACCCGCCGTCCCCGCCCCGGTCGCCGACGCCTGGGCGCGGCTGCGCCGCATCCGCGACGCCGGCCGGCTGGTGGCGGACTTCCCTGAGGTCTGTGCCCTGGTCGGAGCCCTCGACGAGGACCACCGCACCCGGGCCGGACGGCTGCTCGCCGGTGGCGACCCGGCGGAGATCGCCGCCGCGCACCCGCGGATCCCGGCGGTCACCGTGGCCGTCACCGGCAACGGCACCTGCGCGCCGATCGTCGCGCCGCTGGTGGCCGAGTTCGCCCGGCACCGCCTCGCCGCCCGCGTCGTCGGCGCCGCCCACGGCCAGTACGTCGTCGACCTGGCCGACCCGGACAGCGAACTCCTCGCCGCCCGGCCCGAGGTGACGCTCTGCCTGCTCGACGCGGCCGTCGTCGCCGACGAGTTGGACGTCGGCTGGACCGTCGACGACTGCGCCCGGGTGCTGGACACCGTCCTGGAGCGGGTCACCGGGCTGGCCCGGCAGCACGACGCGCGGACCACCGCCACGCTGGTCCTGCACACCGTGCCGCTGCCGGCCTGGCTGGCCCGCCAACTCGTCGACCACCGGTCCCGGGCCCGGCTCGGCGTGGCCTGGCGGCAGTTCAACGCGGCCCTGCTCGGGCTCGCCGTCGAGCTGCGCCGCTGCGTGGTGGTGGACCTGGACACCTGCCTCACCGACGCGACCCCGCTGGACGACGCGCGGCTGCGCGCGTACGCCGGGGTCGGTTTCTCCGAACCGCTGCTGGGCCGGCTCGCCGCCGAGGTCGGGCACGTCGCCAAGGCGCTGCGCGGGCACGGCCGCAAGTGCCTGGTGCTGGACCTCGACGGCACCCTCTGGGGCGGGGTCCTCGGCGACGACGGCCCGGACGGCATCGAGGTCGCCGGCAGCGGGCGGGGCGCCGCGTTCCGCCGGTTCCAGCAGGTCGTCGCCCAGCTCGGCAGACAGGGCGTGCTGCTGGCGGTGTGCAGCAAGAACGATTCCGAGCAGGTCCGGGCGGTGCTGCGCGACCACCCGGACCTGGTCCTGCGCGCCGACGACCTGGTCGCGGTCACGGCCGGCTGGGGTCCCAAGAGCGAGGGGCTGGCGGAGCTGGCCCACACCCTGAACCTCGGCACCGAGAGCCTCGTCCTCGTCGACGACAGCGCCTTCGAGTGCGGGCAGGTCCGGCACGCGCTGCCCGAGGTGGCCGTGGTGCCGCTGGACGCCGAGCCGGCCCGGCACCCGGGCCGGCTGCTCGCCGACGACTGGTTCGCCACGCTGCGGCTGACCGACGAGGACCAGGACCGGCGCCACCACTACCGGGCCGAGGCGCGCCGCCGGGAGCTGCGCGACGGACGGGCCACGCTGGAGGACTACCTGCGCGAGCTGGAGCTGCGGATCGAGGTGACCCGCCCGCACGAGCGGGAGCTGGGCCGGGTCGCCCAGCTCACCCAGCGGACCAACCAGTTCCACCTGACCACCCGGCGGATGGACGAGGCCGCCGTCCGCGACCACTGGCACGACCCGGACGCCGTGCTCTGGGTGATCCGCGCGGTGGACCGGTTCGGCGACGCCGGCCTGGTCGGCGCGGTGTTCGGGCGGCACCGGCCGCCCGGCCCGTTGGTCCTGGAGAACATGCTGCTCAGCTGCCGGGTCTTCGGGCGGGGCATCGAGAGCGCGGCGCTGCGGGCGGTGCTGGCCGACGCCCGGGAGCGCGGGCTGCCCGGCGTGCTGGGCCACTACCGGCCGAGCCCGCGCAACGGCCGCTTCGCGGACTTCTACCGGCGGCACGGCTTCACCCCGGTGGCGCCGGACGGCGACGTCGCCCGCTTCCACCACGACCTGACGGTGCTGCCGGAGCCGGTCACGCACCTGGAGACGGCCACGAACCTCGCGGGAGCCTCATGATCACGCAAGCGGAGTTCCTCGTCCTGCTCGACGACGAACTCGGGCTCGACTACGCCCCGGCGGACCTCGACCGGGACGTCGACGAGCTGCCCGGCTGGGACTCGGTCTATCTCTGGCGGCTGCTCACCGTCCTGGAGACGCGCACCGGCCGGCCGCTGCCCTTCGACGAGCTGCTGACCACCCGGACCCTGGAAGGGCTGCGGCGACTGGCGGTGGCGGATGCCTGAGTCCGGCCGGCTGGCCGCGCAGCGCCGGCACACGCTCTATTTCCTGCGCTGGAGCAGGGCCGTCGCCCCGGTCTTCCTCGACACCGAGGTGGACATGACCCGGGTGCTCGCGCACCGCGAGCAGGCCGCCGCGCGCGGCCGGCGGATCTCCGTGCTGAGCTACGTCGTCCGCTCCGCCACCGAGGTGCTGGCCCGCCACCCGGCCTGCAACGCGGTGGTCGGCGGCGGCCTGGTGCCGCGGATCCGCCACGTCGACGAGGTACGCCCCAAGATCGCCATGGACCGTACCGTGGCCGGGCAGCGGGTGGTGCTCTCCGCGGTGCTGCCCGACCAGCGGGGCGCCGACCTGGACGAGATCCAGGACGCGCTGGACCGGCTCCGGGACACCCCCGCCGAGGAGCTGCCCGAGCTGCGGGGCACCCTCCTGCTGCACCGCCTGCCCGCCGCGCTCGGCTGGCCGGCGTTCCGCGCCACGGTGTCCCGGCTGTCCCGCCGACCCGGACTGCTCGGCACCGTCGCGGTCTCCTCCCTCGGCCACCGCGCGGTGGACGGCTTCCACGCCGTCGGCGGCACCACCTGCACCCTCAACCTCGGCCGGGTACGCCCCACCCCGGTGGTGCGCGACGGCGCGGTGGTGGTGGCGCCGGTGCTGCGGCTGAACCTGGCCTTCGACCACCGGGTCGTCGACGGCGCCGAGGCGGCGGACGTGCTGACCGAGATCACGCAGAGCCTGGAGGACGGCGATGTCCCGTCACCGTTGCCCGTCGTCGCGTCCGGTGCTGCTGCGTCGTCACCGCCGTGACGACGGCGGCACGCTGACCGCCGCGCTGCGCCGTACCGACGCGGTGGTGGTGCACGCCCGGGTGGCGGACTGGCGGCCCCGGCCGGGGGACGGGTACGACTGGGCGGCGCTGCTCGGCGACGACGCGGATCGACTGGACCGGCTGCCCGACGAGCCCGCCCGGCACCGGCTCGCCGCGTCCCGACTGCTGCTCACCCACCTGGTCGGGGCGGCGACCGGCCGGGCACCGGGTGAGATCCGACTGGCCCGCGACGCCGCGCGTCGCCCGTACCCGGTGGGGCAGCCGGTGGACGTCAACCTCAGCCACACCGCTGACGTGTTGCTCGCCGGGGTCTGCACCCGGGGCCGGATCGGCGTCGACATCGAGCGGGCCGACCGGTGGCTCGGCGGCCCCGTGGCGGCCGGCCGGCTCTGCTCCGAACGGGAACACGCCGCCCTCGCCGACCTGCGCGGCGCGGCGCTCGACCGCCGGCTCGTCCGGCTGTGGACGTTGAAGGAGGCGTGCGCCAAGGCGCTGGGCGGCGGGCTCGCCCACGACCTGCGGTCGCTCTCGTTCGACCTCGCACCGGGCGCCGACGGGTCCGCGTACGCCGGTCTGCCCGGTGGCCCGGCCGACTGGTCGGTCACCCCGCTGCCGGTGGGCGCGCCGCACGTCGCCGCCGTCGCCCACTGGCTCGCACCACCCGACGCGCCGCGGCGGCGGGCGGTCCCATCCCGACACGGAAGGCTCACCTCATGACCGAGACCATCACGACGGACGTCTGCGTCGTGGGCGGCGGCCCGGCGGGCCTCACCTTCGCCCTCGCCCTGGCCGCCCGGGGCCACCGGGTGGTCGTGCTGGAGAAGAGCCGCACCTTCGAACGGTCGTTCCGGGGTGAGTCGATCGCGCCGGACTCGGTGTGGCTGCTGGAACGGCTCGGCGTGCTCGACGCGCTGCGCGCCCAGCGGATCCTCGACGTGCGGCGGATGGAGCTGCGCGACGCCGGCCGCCCGGTGCTGCGGGTGGACTTCGACAGCCTGGCGCAGCCGGCCCGGCTGCCGGTCGAGGTGCCGCAGCCGATGCTGCTCGGCACGCTGACCGAGGCCGCCGAGCGGCACCCGGGCTTCACCCTGCTGCGGCAGACCGCCGTCACCGGGCTGGTCGAACAGGACGGTCGGGTGTGCGGGGTCGACGCGACGACCGAGCGGGGGCCGCTGCGGGTCCGCGCCCGGCTCACCGTCGGCGCGGACGGCCGGTACAGCCGGGTCCGCGAGTGGGCCGGCCTGCCGTACCGGAAGATCCCGCTGGGTCGGGACTTCCTCTGGTTCGTCGCGCCCTGCCCGCCGGAGTGGACCAACGACACCTACCGGATCCGGATCAGCGGCAGCCAGCACGCCATGTGCATCCCCACCTATCCCGACCTCGTCCGGGTCGGCTTCAACATCCCCAAGAACGGGCTGCGCGAGCTGCGCGCCCAGGGCATCGGCGCGCTGCACGCCCGGATCGACGAGCTGGCGCCGGAGCTGTCCGACGCGGTCCGGGAGGCCGTGCCGAGCTGGTCGGAGACCGCCCTGCTGGAGATCTTCACCGGCGTGGTGCCGCGGTGGGGCAGGCCGGGTCTCGCGCTGCTCGGCGACGCCGCCCACACCCTGACGCCGGTGCTGGCCCAGGGCATCAACCACGCCATCATCGACGGGATGACGTTCGCCCCGATGGTCGGTCACGCGCTCGCCGCCGCCGGTGTGGACCAGCGGCTCGACGAGGCGACCGCCGAGTTCCAGCGGATGCGCGAGCCGTCGGTCGCCCGGGCCCGGGGACTGCAACTGCGGCAGGAGAAGCTCTTCGCCCTCGCCAGCCCGCTCGCGCAGGCGCTGCGCCGCACGGTCTACCGCCTCGTCGACCACACCCCGCCGCTGAAGCGCCGGATCTGGACCGGGCTCTATCAGACGCCGATCGGCGAGGTCGACCACCAGGACGTGCCGGCGGTGCCGCACCCGGCCGGCTGACCGGGGCCGTGCCACCATCGCCAGCGGGCGGGACCGCCCGCAACACCCTCGAACGGAACGGAGTGGACAGCTGGTGCGCACCATCGACACCTCGATCATGATCTCGGCGACGCCGGAGCGGGTCTGGGAGATCCTCACCGACCTGCCCCGCTACGAGGAGTGGAACCCGTTCGTCCGGAGGGCGGCGGGCCGACCGGCGGTGGGGGAGGTGCTGGCCCTCTTCATCCAGCCGCCCGGCGAGAAGGGCATGACCCACCATCCCACCGTCACGGTCGCCGAGCCGGCGCGGCACTTCCAGTGGCTCGGCAAGGTGGCCGTGCCGGGACTCTTCGGCGCCCGGCACGAGTTCGTCCTCGAACCGACGGGCGAGGGCACCCGGCTGCGGCACCGCGAGACGTTCACCGGCCTGCTGGTGCCGTTCCTCAAGCGCACGCTGGACCGTACCGAGACCGGTTTCGGCCAGCTCAACCGGGCGCTGAAGGAGCGGGCCGAGGCCACCGTGGACTGACCGGACAGGACCGTCGGCAGGTGTGGAGAAATCCATAGAGCGGACGGCGACGGCGGCGGCACCGCCCGGGGGCGACGGCACAATGAGGCCGATCGCCGCGCTGGTCGCGACCGCGACGCCAGCGCCCGCAAGCGAAGGAGGCGGGACGTGTCCCGAGCGCCTGCTGTGTCCAGTTCCCGGGTCCGCGATCCCCGCCCGGCGGTGACCCGATGACCTCCGTGCTCGTCGACGAGGTGGTCGACGAGCGGGTGCCCGTACGGCGGCTCGCTGCGCTCTGCGACCCCGGCTCAGGCGTCCCGGTCGGGACCTGGACCGGCCCCGGCGTCGAGGTGGTCCGGGGCCGCGTCGACGACATCCCGGTGGTGGCCTTCTGCACCGACGCGACCACCATGGCCGGGGCGATCGGCGCGGAGGACTCCCGACGGATCGTCCACGCGATCGAGCTGGCGCTGGCCGAGAACTGCCCGGTGATCGGCCTCTGGCACTCCGGCGGCGCCCGACTGGCCGACGGGGTCCGGTCGATGGACGGCGTCGGGCGGGTCTTCGCCGCCATCACCGAGGCCTCCGGGCGGATCCCGCAGATCTCCGTGGTGCTCGGGCCCGCGGCCGGCGCGGCGGCGTACGGGCCGGCGCTGACCGACGTCGTCGTGATGTCCTCGGCCGGGCGGGTCTTCGTGACCGGGCCGGACGTGGTGCAGTCCGTCACCGGTGAACGGATCGACATGGCCGGGCTCGGTGGCCCCGACGTGCACAGCCGCTCCGGGGTGGTGCACGTGGTGACCGCCACCGAGGACGAGGCGCTGGCCCGGGCCCGGGCGATCACCACGCTCCTGGCCCGCCAGGGCACCTTCGACCCGACGCGGGTGACCGCCGACGCCGACCCGCGTCGCCTGCTGCCCACCCGGGCCCGCCGCGCCTACGACGTACGCCCGCTGGTGCGGGACGTGCTCGACGCCGACACCGGGTTCGAGGAGCTGCAGGCCCGCTGGGCGCCCAACCTGGTGGTCGGCTGGGGCCGGCTGGCCGGGCGCACGGTCGGGGTGGTCGCCAACAACCCGCTGCGCAAGGCGGGCTGCCTGGACTCGCTCAGCGCCGAGAAGGCGGCCCGGTTCGTGCGGATGTGCGACTCGTTCGGGGTGCCGCTGGTCGTCATCGTCGACGTGCCCGGTTACCTGCCGGGCACCGGCCAGGAGTGGGAGGGCGTGGTCCGCCGCGGCGCGAAGCTGCTGCACGCCTTCGCCGGCTCGGTGGTGCCCCGGGTCACCCTGATCACCCGCAAGGCGTACGGCGGGGCGTACATCGCGATGAACTCTCGGTCGCTGCACGCGACGGCGGTCTTCGCGTGGCCCGAGGCGGAGGTGGCGGTGATGAGCGCGACCGCGGCCGTGGGCGTGCTGCACCGGCGGGCGCTGGCCGCCGCGCCGGACGCGGAGCGGGAGGCGCTGCGCGCCAGCCTCGTCACCGAGCACGAACGGGTGGCCGGCGGCGTCGGCGTGGCCATGGAGATCGGCGTCGTCGACGAGGTGATCGAGCCGCGGGACACCCGGCGCCGGCTCACCGAGGCGCTCGCCCGGGCCCCGCACCGTCGGGGCCGGCACACCAACATTCCCCTGTAGCCGACGGGCGGCGGCGCCGGACCCGACGGGGGATCCGGCGCCGCCGCGCGTGGTCAGCGGGGACCGTGCGAGATGGCCCCGACCACCGCCAGCGCGCGCAGGTTGTGGCCCCGGCGCACGCTCATCACCCCGAAGCAGGCGGCGAGCACGACGAGTTCCGGCCGGGGCCACGCCCCGGTCACCTCGGCCCGCACGTCGGCGCCCATCCGCGCCGACTGGTGCACCTCGATCCGGCTGCCGCCCGCGCTGAGCACCGCGTCGTAGCGGCGGCGGTCGCCGCGCAGCTCCCAGCGGGCCGGCGCGGACAGGCCCGCGATGCGGGCGCCGCGGCCGTCGAGCACGACCAGCGGGGCCTCCCGCGGGCCGACGGTCACCGACTGGTAGCCGCGGTCGGTCCAGATGGGGAACCGGCCCTCGGCCGTCTCGATCTCTCCACCGCGCATGCTCCAGTGGGCGCGCAGCGCGGCGACCTGGTTGCCGCCGGCGTCGGTGAGCCGGTGGGCTCCGCCGCTCTTGCTGACCGTGTAGACAGTCACGTGGCTTCCTTTCCTTGCGGTGGACGCCGTACGGCCACGGGGTGTGCGCCGTCGGCTCGGTGCGACCCGCGGGGTCCCGCGGTGGGCCGACCGGCTGCGGACGGTCGGCGTCGCGGGTCAGCGCCGGTGGGAGGAGCGGCGGAAGGCGGGGATGATGACGGCCGCCGCCACCAGGTGCATGAGCGCGAGGGTGATCCGGGCGCCCGTCGAGACGCCACCCAGCGGCCCGAGCAGCGAGACCAGCAGCACGAGCACCGCGACGACCGTCCAGATCGTCCGGCCGGCGGCGGTCACCCGCTCCAGTAGGGCCAGCAGCGCCCAGCCGATCAGGCCGGCGACCACGGTGGCCGCGATCACGGCGCCGACCGGGACGTCCTGCCGGGTGTCGCCGGTCTTCACGGCCAGCGTCACGTCCAGCGCGTGGGCGATCAGCCACACCGCGACGGTGGCCACGGTGGCCACCACGACGGCGAGCAGCCGGGTGCGGGCGGAGCCGCCTCGTCGCGGCGGAGCGGGGGGAGCCTGCCTGGTGTTCGCCATCGGTGCACCTCCGAATCGCCGACCGGGAGTTGTCCGGTCGGGCACGCGGGGAAATTGGTCGGTTTGGATCGTATCGGTGGCTGTCGACCTCCAACTCGGGGCGACGGGCCGGGCGGGGCAGGTATGAGGGAAACCCTTAGCTCTGCCGGGCCCGGCATTGTTTCCGGTGGTGCCGGCACCCGATGCTCGGTGCGCGGCACCCCCAGCGGACCGAGGGATCGGCGATGACGACGACCACAGACGCAGTTGCGGGCGTCCCCGATCGATGGCGAACCGTCGACCTGGACGCCTGGACGCGGCACGTCGTGCGGCGCCACTTCGACCCGGCGACCGGCAGCCCGTACTGGCTCAAGCGCGCCACCGAACTCTCCTTCGACCCCCGCGACATCACCGCGTACGACGAACTGGCGGCCCTCGGCGGCACCGATCCGCGCGGCGTCGACCCGGTGGACCTGCTCCCGCAGGACGGCCCGGTGGCGCCGGCCGGGCGGCTCTGGGAGTCCACCGGCACCCTCGGCGGGACCTGCCGGTTCGTCCACACCGCCTCGATGACCCACCACCGGGAGCACTGGCGGGCCCGGCACCTGCGGACGGCCGGTTTCGTGCCGGGACGGGTCTGGCTGCGGGTCTGTCCCGGTGGGCCGCACGCCCTGGGCCGGGGCGGCGGCCAGCTCGCCCGGCACCACCGGTCCCGCGTGCACACGGTCGGCATCGACCAGCGCTGGATCCGGCGGCTGCTGCGCGACGGCCGGGTCGGCGGTATCAACGCCTACGTCGACCACGTGGTGGGGCAGGTCGTCGACCTGCTCGAAACGCAGCGGGTGGACTACCTGGAGACCGCCCCGGCGGTGCTGGCCGTGCTGCTGGCCCACCGGCCCGACCTGGTCGGCCGGCTCGCCGGGGTCGACCTCGTCGGCACCCACCTGACCCCGCAGACGTACCGGGACGTGGTCGCGGCGCTCGACGGGGGTGTGGTGGGGCACCGCTGGGTCGGTGCCGCCGGCCACGCCATCGGCCTGCCGGTGCACGACGACGGCGCGCTGATGCCGTACCTGCCCGCGTACCCGCAGGTCACCATGGCCGTGGTCGACCCCGCCGACCCCGCGCGGGTGGTCGGGTACGGCGAACTCGGCCGGCTCCGGCTGACCGTGCTGCACGAGGACCTCTTCCTGCCGAACGTGCTGCACCGCGACCAGGCGCTGCGGTACCGGACATCGGCCGGCTGGCCGTGCGACGGGGTGGCGAACGTGGCCCCGTTGCAGGCGATGTTGGCGCTGCCCACCGGCCTCTACTGACCCCCCACCGACCACGACGATCGCAGCGGCCACCCGGGCCGACCCCGGCCGCTGTCCGGCGGCACCAACCTGAGGAGAAGGTACGGATGGACGTAGGACTCAAGCGGGAACTCGAGCAGAAGGTCGCCGCGGGCGACCGGCTCAGCCGGGAGGACGGCATCGCGCTCTACGAGAGCGACGACCTGGCCTGGCTGGGTGGCCTGGCCCACCAGGTGCGGACGAAGAAGAACGGCGACGCCGTCTACTTCAACATCAACCGGCACCTGAACATGACCAACGTCTGCACCGCGTCGTGCGCGTACTGCTCGTTCCAGCGCAAGCCGGGGGAGAAGGACGCCTACACGATGCGGATCGAGGAGGCCGTGCGGCTGGCCAAGGCGATGCAGAACGAGCAGCTCACCGAGCTGCACATCGTCAACGGCCTGCACCCGACGCTGCCCTGGCGCTACTACCCGCGCTCGATCCGGGCACTGAAGGAGGCGCTGCCGGCGAACGTCGCCGTCAAGGCGTTCACCGCCACCGAGATCCACTGGTTCGAGCGGATCTCCGGGCTGAGCGCCGACGAGATCCTCGACGAGCTGATCGACGCCGGCCTGGAGTCGCTGACCGGCGGCGGCGCGGAGATCTTCGACTGGGAGGTCCGGCAGCACATCGTCGACCACCAGACCCACTGGGAGGACTGGTCGCGGATCCACCGGCTGGCCCACAGCAAGGGGCTCAAGACGCCGTGCACGATGCTCTACGGCCACATCGAGGAGCCCCGGCACCGGGTCGACCACGTGCTGCGGCTGCGGGAGCTGCAGGACGAGACCGGCGGCTTCCGGGTCTTCATCCCGCTGCGCTACCAGCACGACTTCCACGACTCGGCGGACGGCAAGGTCCGTAACCGGATCCAGGCGCGCACCACGATGGCCAGCCCGGCGGAGGCGCTGAAGACCTTCGCCGTCTCGCGGCTGCTCTTCGACAACGTCCAGCACGTGAAGGTGTTCTGGGTGATGCACGGCCTGCAGACCGCCGGCCTCGCCCTGAACCACGGCGCGGACGACATCGACGGCTCGGTCGTCGAATACAAGATCACGCACGACGCCGACAACTACGGCACGCCGGACAAGATGTCCCGCGACGGGCTCCTCGATCTCATCCGGGACGCCGGGTTCCGCCCGGTGGAGCGGAACACCCGCTACGAGATCGTCCGCGAGTTCGACGGTCCGGACACGGCCGTCCGGGAGAGCCCGCAGCCGATGCGGGTCTGAGCCGCCACCCATCCGGATCCGACCAACGATCAGCAGGTGATGACATGACCGCAACCGAAGAGGCCCTCGAGGTCTGGATCGACCAGGGGCTCTGCACCGGGGACGGGATCTGCGCGCAGTACGCGCCGGACGTCTTCGAGCTGGACATCGACGGCCTCGCCTACGTCAAGGGCGCCGACGGCGAGCTGCGCAAGGACGACGGCTCGGCGGTGCTGGTGCCGACGATCAGCCTCAAGGACGTGACCGACTCCGCCGCCGAGTGCCCGGGCGAGTGCATCCACGTGCGCCGCCGCAGTGACGGTGTCGAGGTGTACGGGCCCGACGCGGACCCGGTATGACGGGCCCCGCCGAACCGCTCGGCCGCGGCCCCGCCGGTGCGGGGAGCGCGCTGCGCACCCCGAGGCCACGCCCACGGGTGGGCCACATCCAGTTCCTCAACTGCCTCCCGCTGTTCTGGGGGCTGGCCCGTACCGGTGGGCTGCTCGACCTGGACCTGACCCGGGACACCCCGGACGGTCTCAGTGACGCGCTGGTCGCCGGTGACCTCGACATCGGGCCGATCAGCATGATGGAGTTCCTCCGGCACGCCGACGACCTGGTGGTGCTGCCGGACATCGCGGTCGGCAGCGACGGGCCGATCATGTCCTGCCTGATCGTCAGCCGGTGCCCGCTGGACGAGCTGGACGGCGCGCCGATCGCGCTCAGCTCGACCAGCCGCACCTCGGTCCGCCTGGCCGAGCTGCTGCTCAACGAGTCGATCGGGGTGAAGCCGGAGTTCTTCGTCCGGCCGCCGGACCTGGCCACCATGCTGGCCGAGGCGCCGGCCGCCGTGGTGATCGGCGACACCGCCCTGCGCGCGGCGCTGCACGAGGCCCCGGCGCTGGGTCTCCAGGTGCACGACCTCGGGCAGATGTGGCAGGACTGGACCGGGTTGCCGTTCGTCTTCGCCGTCTTCGCGGCCCGCCGCGAGTTCGTCGAGCGGGAGCCGGAGCTGGTCCGGGAGGTGCACGCCAGCTTCCTGGCGTCCCGGGACCTCTTCCTCACCGAGATGGACGACATCTGCGCGCAGGCCGCCCGCTGGGAGGCGTTCGACGCCGACACGCTGCGCCGGTACTACCTGACCGCGTTGGACTTCCGGCTCGGCGAGCGGCAGCTCGCCGGCATCGCCGAGTTCGCGCGCCGGGTCGGCGGACCGGACGCCGGCTTCCCGCCGGACGTACGCCTGCACCTGCTCGACGCCCACCGACCCGGGCTGCCCGACGCAGCCGTCACCCCTTAGCCGGAAAGGCAGCAACCTGTGCCGACATCCACCAGTATCGACATCGCCGAGGTCCTCGATCGGGCCGCCGGTGGTGGTCGGATCACCCCGGCCGAGGCCCTGGACCTCTACCGGTACGCCCCCCTGCACGCCCTCGGGCAGGCGGCCGACGCGGCCCGTCGCCGCCGGTACGCCGGCACCGAGCAGATCGCCACGTACATCATCGAGCGCAACATCAACTACACCAACGTCTGCGTCACGGCGTGCAAGTTCTGCGCGTTCTACGCGCCGCCGAAGAGCGAGGCCGGCTGGACCCGGGACCTGGACGACATGCTGCGCCGCTGCGCGGAGACCGTCGAGCTGGGCGGTACGCAGATCATGTTCCAGGGCGGGCACCACCCCGAGTTCGGGGTGGAGTACTACGAGCGGCTCTTCTCCACGGTGAAGGAGGCGTTCCCGCAGCTGGTCATCCACTCGCTCGGTGCCTCCGAGGTCGCGCACATGGCCAAGGTCTCCGGGGTGTCGGTCGAGGAGGCCATCGTCCGGATCCGCGACGCCGGCCTGGACTCGTTCGCCGGTGCCGGCGCCGAGCTGCTGCCGGCCCGCCCGCGTACGGTGATCGCCCCGCTGAAGGAGTCGGGCGAGCGCTGGCTGGAGATCATGGAGGTGGCCCACGGCCTCGGCGTGGAGTCCACCTGCACCATGCTGATGGGCACCGGCGAGACCAACGCGGAGCGGATCGAGCACCTGGCGATGGTGCGCGACGTGCAGGACCGCACCGGCGGGTTCCGGGCGTTCATCCCGTACACCTACCAGCCGAACAACAACCACCTCAAGGGCCGCACCCAGGCCACCCCGCTGGAGTACCTGCGGCTGATCGCCATCGCCCGGCTGTTCCTGCACAACGTCGCGCACATCCAGGGTTCCTGGCTGACCACCGGCAAGGAGCTGGGTCAGCTCTCCCTGCACTACGGCGCGGACGACCTGGGCTCGATCATGCTGGAGGAGAACGTGGTCTCCTCGGCCGGCGCCAAGCACCGCTCCAACCTGGGCGAGCTGATCACCCTGATCCGGGGCGCGGACCGGGTGCCGGCGCAGCGCAGCACCACGTATGAGCACCTGCGGGTGCACGACGACCCGGCGGACGACCCGGTCGACGAGCGGGTGGTGTCGCACCTGTCGTCCATCGCCGACGACGCGCCGCGGGCCCGCAAGCAGCTGCCCGTGCTCTCCGGTGCGCGGGGCGAGGCATGAGGGTCCTCGTCACCGGCGGGGCCGGCTTCATCGGCTCGCACTACGTCCGGTCCATGCTGGACGGCCGCTACCCCGGCTACGAGGACGCGGACGTGACCGTGCTCGACAGCCTGACCTACGCGGGTAACACCGCCAGCCTGCCGATGGAGCACGAGCGGCTGCGTTTCGTCCACGGCGACATCCGCGACGCGGAGCTGCTGGCCGGGCTGCTGCCGGGGCACGACGCGGTGGTGCACTTCGCCGCCGAGTCGCACGTGGACCGGTCGCTGACCGGTGCCACCGCCTTCGTCTCGACCAACGTGGTCGGCACCCAGCAGCTGCTGGACAGCTGCCTGCGGGCGGAGGTCGGCACCGTCCTCTGCGTCTCCACGGACGAGGTGTACGGCTCGATCGAGTCCGGCTCCTGGGACGAGGACGAGCCGCTGCTGCCGAACTCGCCGTACGCGGCGTCCAAGGCGGGCAGCGACCTGATCGCCCGGGCCTACCACCGCACCCACGGGCTGGACGTACGGACCACCCGGTGCTGCAACAACTACGGCCCCTACCAGCACATCGAGAAGCTGATCCCGCTCTTCGTCACCAATCTGCTCCAGGGCCTGCCGGTCCCGCTCTACGGCGACGGCCGCAACGTCCGGGAGTGGCTGCACGTGGACGACCACTGCGCGGGGATCCAGCTGGTGCTGACCCGGGGTGAGCCGGGCGGGATCTACAACATCGGCAGTGGCTTCGAGGCCAGCAACGCGGAGATCACCCGCCGGCTGGTCGAGCTGTGCGCCGCCGATCCGGGCCTGGTCCGGCAGGTCGGCGACCGTAAGGGCCACGACCTGCGCTACTCGGTGGACACCGGGAAGATCGAGAAGCTGGGCTACCGGCCGGCGGTCGACTTCGACGCCGGCCTGGCCGACACGGTCCAGTGGTACCGGGACAACCCCGGCTGGTGGAAGTCCTGACGCCACACGCGACAACGGGAAGGGCCGCCGGTGCAGCACCGGCGGCCCTTCCCGTTTTTCCCGGACACCCCGAGCACCTAGCCTCCTAGGACGCCCTACGGGTGGTGCCGGGCGTCCCTCGTAGCGCGTCCGCCGACGGCGTCCCGTCCGTCCCGCCGCTGGCGACGGCGGGACGGACGAGACGCTACCCCTGGTCCAGCTCGGCGCGGGCGAGCTGCATGACGTAGCCGCCGTACCCGGACTTGGCGCTGGCCTGGGCCCGCCGCAGGCAGGTCTCCGCGTCGATGAAGCCGCGGCGCAGCGCGATCTCCTCCAGGCAGGCGATCCGGACGCCCTGGCGGTGCTCCAGCACCTGCACGAACTGTCCGGCGTCCAGCAGCGACTCGTGGGTGCCGGTGTCCAACCAGGCGAAGCCCCGGCCGAGGTCCACCACCCGCGCCTTGCCCTGCCGCTGGTAGTGCCGGATCACGTCGGTGATCTCCAGCTCCCCGCGCGCCGACGGGACCAGGTTCTTGGCGATGTCGACGACCTTGTTGTCGAAGAAGTAGAGCCCGGTGATGGCCCGGTTGGTCCGCGGGTTCGCCGGCTTCTCCTCGATCCGTACCAGCCGGTTCTGCTCGTCGATCTCGCCGACGCCGTACCGCTCCGGATCGGAGACCTGGTAGCCGAAGAGGACACAGCCGTCCAGCAGCTTGGAGCTCTCGTCGAGGAAGCCCGACATGCCGGGGCCGTGGAAGATGTTGTCGCCGAGGATCAGCGCCACCGACTCGTCGCCGATGTGCTCGGCGCCGATGATGAACGCCTCGGGCAGTCCGTTCGGCTCGGGCTGCACGGCGTAGCTCATCTGCAGGCCCAGCTCGCTGCCGTCGCCGAAGAGGCGGCGGAACAGGGGCTGGTCCTCGGGGGTGGAGATGATCAGGATGTCCCGGATCCCGGCCAGCATGAGCACCGAGAGCGGGTAGTAGATCATCGGTTTGTCGTAGACCGGAAGCAGTTGCTTGGACACGGCAACCGTCACCGGATGCAGTCGGGTGCCGGCTCCGCCGGCCAGGATGATGCCCTTCACGTGACCGTCACTCCCGTTGTCGTCGCTGACGGTGACCGCCCGATCGTCTCGGTGGCCGGCTCAGTATTCGCCCGCGTGCGGCGGATACCGGAGGGCGGCGATCGGAAGACTAGGGCCTTTGCTAATTCGGAGCCTGATTGACCGGTCAGAGGTTCACGCACCCGGCGCATTCGTCCACCCTGATCCAGCAACCGGGGGTCACCCCAGGATCCTCTCGAGATGGCGGTTGAGTATGCGTGTACTTCCCACCACCCTGATTCGTAGCAAGAAAGGACTGACCACCGTCGTCGTCGCGGCGACGGTGGCAGTCGGCACGGTTGCCTCGATCGGTGCCGCCGCGCCGGCCGCCGAGGTGCGGCGGGCCGAGGTGTCGCTGAACCAGCTCGTCCCGGTCCCGGTCGAGGTGCGGACCGCCGAGGGGGCGGCGTTCGAGCTGCGCTCCGGCGCCCAGATCCAGGTCACCGCCGGGGCGCCCGGCGCGACGGACGCCGGCAACTATCTGTCCACCCTGCTCAAGCCGGCCACCGGCTTCGGGCTGCCGGTGAAGTCGACCACGGCCGACCGGCCGGGCGACGGCATCTCGCTGCTGCTCGGCGGCGCCGACCCCCGCGTCGGGGCGCAGGGCTACGAGCTGGACGTCACCCGCCGGTCCGTGGTCATCCGGGCCAACGAGCCGGCCGGTCTCTTCAGCGGCGTGCAGACGCTGCGCCAGCTGCTGCCGGTGCGGATCGAGTCCGCCACCCGGCAGAGCGGCCCGTGGACGGTGCAGTCCGGCCACATCCTGGACTACCCGCGCTACGCGTACCGCGGTGCGCTGCTCGACGTGGCGCGGCACTTCTTCCCGGTGGAGACCGTGAAGACGTACATCGACAACGTCGCCCGCTACAAGGTCAACTATCTGCACCTGCACCTGACCGACGACGCGGGCTGGCGGATCGCGATCGACTCCTGGCCGAAGCTCGCCACCTTCGGCGGCAGCAGCGGCGTCGGCGGTCAGCTGCCCGGCCACTACAGCAAGGCGGACTTCCGCGAGATCGTCGCGTACGCCGCCGCGCGCGGCATCACCGTGGTGCCGGAGATCGAGGGTCCGGGCCACTCCCAGGCCGCCCTCGCCTCGTACGCGAAGCTGAACTGCGACGGCAAGGCCAAGGAGCTGTACACCGGCTACGTGCCCAGCCCGGACGGTCTGCTCTGCGTCCGCAAGGCCATCACCTACAAGTTCCTCGACGACGTCATCCGGGAGATCGCCGCGCTGACCCCCGGCCCGTACCTGCACATCGGTTCGGACGAGGCGCACTCGATGGCGCCGGAGGACTTCGCCTACTACATCTCCAAGGTCACCCCGATCGTCCGCAAGTACGGCAAGAAGCTGATCGGCTGGCAGGAGATGGTCAGCGCGCAGCCGGGCGAGGCGATCGGCCAGTACTGGATCAACGGCGTGAACAACGACGAGGTCGCGGCGGCCGCCGCGAAGGGCACGAAGTTCATCATGACGCCGGCCGACCACGCGTACCTGGACATGAAGTACAACGACGCGCAGCCGGCGTACCCGCTGGGCAACGTCTGGGCCGGCACCACCGAGGTCGACGACGCCTACAACTGGCAGCCGGACACCGAGCTGCCCGGCGTGGACGAGTCGGCCGTCGCCGGGGTCGAGGCGGCCCTGTGGACGGAGACGGTGTTCGCCCTGGAGCACATCGAGGCGCTCGCCTTCCCCCGACTGCTGGCCACCGCCGAGATCGGCTGGTCACCGAAGAGCAGCCACAACTGGGACGCGTTCGCCGAGCGGCTCGCCGCTCAGGGCCCCCGACTGCGGACGGCCCGGGTGAACTACACCCGCGCCGGCGGCGTGTCGTGGGCCGGTTGCAGCTGAACCATCCGTCGCTGACGCCGCCCCGGCCGGTGGATCCTGACGGGTCCCGGCCGGGGCGGCCCGGCAAAGGGGAGGCACCATGAGCAACGGCAGCCCGCGGGTCGCCGACCACATCATGTCCGCGCTCGCCGCGACCGGCGTCTCGCACGTCTTCGGCGTCGGCGGCGCGAACATCGAGGACCTGTACGACGCGGCGCACCGCACCGACGGCCGGATCCGCGCCGTGGTCGCCAAGCACGAGTTCGCCGCCACCTGCATGGCCGAGGGGAGTGTCCGCGCCTCCGGTGGCCTCGGCGTGGTGATGGCCACCTCGGGCGCCGGGGCGATGAACCTGGTGCCCGGCGTCGCCGAGGCGTACGCCGCCCGGGTGCCGCTGCTCGCGCTGGTCGGCCAGCCGCCGCGCGACCTGGAGGGCCGGGGCGCGTTCCAGGACTCCAGCGGGCGGGGCGGCGCGTTCGACGCGGCGGAACTCTTCGGCACCATCTCCCGGTTCTGCGCGCGGGTCGACGACCCGGCGGACACCGGCAAGCTGCTCGCCGCGGCGATCGACGCCGCGCGGTCCCCGCGCGGCGGTCCGGCCGTGCTGCTGCTGCCCAAGGACGTGCAGCAGGCCACGGTGGCCGGTCTCGCGCCGGTCGAGCAGCTGCCGACCTCGGCGAGCGGGCCCGCCCCCGGCCGGCAGGCCGCCGCCGACCTGCTGGCCCGGACCGTCGCCGACGGGGGAGAGATCCTCGTCGTCGCCGGCGACGGCGTCGGCCACGCCGACGCCCGCGCCGAACTGGCCGCGCTGGTGGCGCGGCTGGACGCCTGGGTCGCGGTGACCCCGGAGGGCAAGGACGCCTTCCCGAACGACGACCCCCGGTTCGTCGGTGTGACCGGTGCGATCGGACACCCCAGCGTGGGCCGCCGGCTCGACGCCGCGGCGCTCTGCGTGCTGGTGGGGACCCGGCTGTCGGTGATGGCCCGGGCCGGGCTCGACGCGGCGCTGGCGACCGTCCCGCTGATCGGCTTCGACCCGGAGCCGCCCTTCGTGGCCCCGGCCGACGGGCTGCCGCTGGTGCACGTCGACGGTGACCTGCGGGCGGAGCTGCGGGCCGCCGTGGCGTTGCTGGCCGGCGCGCCGCCGGCCCGGGCGGTGCCGCGTGACCCGGCCGGGCACCGCGAGTACCTGGTCACCCCGGCGTTGGACGCCCCCGGCGTACGGCTGCCGGACGCGGTCCGGGCGATCGGGGAGGCCGTGCCCGCCGACGCCACCGTGGTCTCCGACGCCGGCAACGCCAGCGCCGCGGCCGTGCACCACCTGCCCGTCCCGCCCCGCGGCCGGTTCGTCATCGCGCTGGGCATGGGCGGGATGGGGCACAGCTTCGGCGCCGGCATCGGGGCGGCGTTCGCCACCGGCCGGCGCAGCTACGTGCTCTCCGGCGACGGCGGCTTCTACGCCCACGGCATGGAGCTGCACACCGCCGTCGAGTACGACGTGCCGGTGACGTTCGTGGTGTTCAACAACAACGCGCACGCCATGTGCGTGACCCGGGAGCAGCTGCTCCAGCACGCCGACTACTCGTACAACACGTTCAAGCCGGCGCACCTCGCGGCCGGTGTGGCGGCCATGTTCCCGTCGCTGCCCGCAGTCCGCGCCGGTACGGCCGACGAGCTGCGCGACGCCCTGCTGGCCACGAACGACCGGCCGGGCCCGGCGCTGGTCTGCGTCGAGACCGACCCGGGGGAGACCCCACCCTTCGTCCCCTTCCTCCGCCTGATCGGCGACCCACCCCTGCGTCCAGGAGGCAACCGTGCCGAGCACGTCCCACCCGTTGGCTGACATCCCCGACCTCGTCCGCTGGGAGACCACCAGCCGCGACGCGCTGCTGGCGCAGGCCGCCGGGATGACCCACGCCGTCTACCCGCACGACGAGGTGTACGGCGACTTCTGCACCGTGCAGGACTACATCGACTGCCCGCCCGAGGAGGTCTTCGACTACCTGTGCAACGTCCACAACCTGGACGAGTACACGTACAGCACGCGGGCGTTCGAGCCGACGGACACCCCGGGGCTCTATGTCGGCTGGGACACCCTCGCCGACGACACCCGGATCTACATGCGGCTGATCCCGAACCGGGAGGCGTTGACCCTGGACTACCACTGCGCGTGGGACCAGGGCGACGACCTGTGGATGATCTACCTGTTCCGGGTGGTGCCGGCCGAGCGGGTGCTCGGCCGTCCGGGGTCGGTGGTGACGTGGACGAACTGCCACCACCCGAACTACGACAAGAACCCGTACCCGGAGCTGGCCCCGGACCCGGACCGGCCCTGGGTGGGTGACTTCTGGCCGCTCTTCTACGCCGGCCACAAGATCGAGCTGACCAACCTCAAGCGGATCCTGGAGCACCGGCACCGCACCGGTCAGCAGATCTCCGTCATGCCGAACCCCGAGGCCGCCCGGTGAGGCCGGTCAGTCTGGTCGACGTCGGCAGCTACCTGCCGGACCACGCCGTCGACACCCGCTACTACTTCGGCGACGAGCAGGTCTCCGACAGCCTGATGTTCCGGGCGCCCGCCGAGCGGCGGCACGTCAGCCCCGAGGAGACCGCCGCGAGCATGGCGGAGCGGGCGGCCCGGCCGATGCTGGAGCGGCTGGCCGAGGCGGGCGACACCCGGGTGGACGTGCTGCTGACCAACGTGGCGCTGCCGGACCGGATCTTCACCGGTGCGGGCGCCGACATCGCCGGTCGGCTCGGGCTCGACCCGGCCCCGGAATGGATCATCGACGTGCACAACAGCGGCTGCGCGTCGTTCGTCTACATGATGAAGCTGGCCCGGCAGCTCATCGGCAGCGGCGCGGCCGAGACCGCGCTGATCTGCGCGGTGCAGAACACCGCCGGCAACCTCTTCGTCCAGTCCGACGTGCGCCGCCGCAAGCACGCCCCGGTGCCCGGCGACGGCTGCGGCGTGGGCTTCCTGCGTGCCGGTGACGAGTCGCCGATCCTCGACGTCGTCTCCTACCAGGGCATCGAGTACGCCAACGACATGGAACTCAACGTCGACACCCGGCGGTACTGGGAGCCGGGTGAGGGACAGATCGACATCGGGTTCACCGACAGCAAGGTCGCGAAGATCATCGCTCGGGGCAACAAGCTGGTGCCCCAGGTCGCCACCGACGTCTGCGACCGGATCGGCACCCCGACCCGGGACATCGACGTGCTGGTGACCAACCAGCCCAACCGGATGTTCCTGCGCAACTGGCGGGAGGCGTTGCAGGTCAAGCCCGAGCGGCACCTGGACACCTTCGACCGCTACGGCAACCTCTTCGGCGCCGGCATCCCGGTGACCCTGGACCACGCCCGCGACGAGGGGCTGATCCGCAAGGGTGACCTGGTCGTGCTCTCCGCGTTCGCGCACGCCGGCGACTTCGCCGCCGCCGCGGCCGTCCGCTGGTGACCGGCCCGACCGGCCGCCCCGCGCCCGGCCGCCGCGCCACCGTCCGTCCACCCCAGATCAGGAGTTGTCACCGATGACCGGCACGTCCGTCGCACCACGGGTCCACACCGGCGAGGAGCTGGCCGAGCTGGACCACCGCCACCTGCTGCACCCGTTCACGCCGGTCGGCGTGAGCGAGCAGCTGGTGATCGTCTCCGGGCAGGGCTGCGAGGTCACCGACTCGCACGGCCGCAGCTACCTCGACGGGCGCAGCGGCCAGTACAACGCCACCCTCGGCTACGGCCACCCCCGGGTGCTCGCCGCGCTGCGTGAGCAGTCCGAGAAGCTCATGACGTACGCCCTGCTCGGCGCCTCGAACGAGGCCGCCGTGCTGCTCGCCGCGAAGCTGGCCGAGTTGTACGGCGAGCCGCTGACGCACAGCCTGTTCTGCAACTCCGGCTCGGAGGCCAACGAGGCGGCGGTCCGGATCGTGCGGATGTACCACGCGATGCGGGGTCAGCCCGAGCGCACCACCGTCCTCTCGCTGGCCGAGGGCTATCACGGCACCACCATCGCCATGTCGGCGATGACCGCGTCCCCGCTGCTGTGGGCCGGCTGCGGGCCGCTGCCCGGCGGATTCGCCCACGTCCCGACCCCGCGCTGCGCGGCCTGCGCGACGGGTGCGGCGCACGACGGGTGCGTGGTGCCGGGACCGGAGGCCCTGGAGGAGGCGATCCTCGCCCACGGCGCGGAGCGGGTCGCGGCGTTCATCGTGGAGCCGGTGCTCGGGGTGGGCGGCATCCGGCCGCTGCCGGAGGGCTACCTGCGGGCGGTCCGGGAGATCTGCGACCGGCACGGGGTGCTGCTGATCCTCGACGAGATCACCACCGGGCTGGGGCGTACGGGCGTGTGGTTCGCGCACCAGCGGGAGGGGATCCGTCCCGACGTGATCACCACCGCCAAGGGCCTCACCAGCGGATACGTCCCGTTCGCCGCGGTCACCATGACCTCGACGGTGGCCGAGGCGTTCGCCGGTGACCCGATGCTCGGCGGGCTGCGTCACGGCCACACCACCAGCGGGCACGCGCTCGGCGCGGCCGTCGCGCTGACCGTGCTCGACGTGCTCGACACCGACGGCGTGGTCGCCAACGCGGCGGCGGCCGGGGAGCGGCTCTGCGGGCAGCTCGCGCAGCGGCTGGGCGGGCTGCCGGGGGTGCGGGAGGTACGCGGCGTCGGGCTGCTCGCCGCGGTGGAGTTCGACTCGTTCATGCGGGCCGCGCAGGTGGTCGGCGCGTGCCGGGCCGCCGGAGTGATCGTGCGCTGCGAGGGCACCGTGCTCTCCGTCGCGCCGCCGCTGGTCGTCACCGCCGAGCAGGTCGACCGGATCGTCGACGCGCTGTACGCCGGGGTGCTGGCCGCCGACGCGGCACCGCCCACTCAGTGATTCGTCCCCGGGTGGCCGACGGGCGGGATCACGCCGGCCACCCGGGACGCCTCAACGCCGTTCGATGACGCCCTCGCGCCGCAACCGGCCGAGCCAGGCGTTCATAGTGTGCCGGGGCACCCCGTACTGCCGGGCCAGCTCGGTGACGCTCGCCGCCTCCCGGTACGCCTCGACCAGCTCGGCCACGTCCGGCATCCGCCGGTAGTTGCGGGTGGCCCGGTCGGCGGCGCCGGCCGGCTCCGGTGGTGTGGCCGCCCGGGGTCGGGGCACCGGCCGGGCCTCCACCGTCGACCCGACCGCCGGCACGTCGTCCGGCCGGTGCGGACAGAGGTTGAACGCGGCGGCGATCGCGGTCAGGTCGACCGGGGGCAGGCTGGTCGAGGAGATCCCGCCGTCGGTGCCGGCCCGGACGTTCACCTCGACGATCCGGGGCTCCGGCGTGGTCTCGATGCGCAGGATGGTCGTCGACCCTCCCGGCTGTGACTCGATGGTCACCGTGTACTGCGTCATGGCGCGACTCCCGGCCAGGCTCTGACCGTCCTGACCGGTCGGCCGCAGGATACGAGATAGATCAATTCGGGAATTATGGCACGTCGGCGGACGGCCCGGGGGCCCTCACGGCCGGTGTCGCCGCCCCGACCGTGGGGTCCGCCGGACGGTCCCAGGTCACCGGCAACTCGTGCACGCCGTAGTGCAGCATGTCGTCCCGCATCGGGATCTCGTCCGCCGGACGGGCCAGCCGCAGCGACGGGAACCGGTCGAACAGCGCCGGGCAGGCCACCCGCAGCACGGCCCGGGCCAGGTTCTGGCCGATGCACTGGTGCACGCCGTGGCCGAACGCCACGTGTCCCCGACGGTCCGCGGTGATGTCCAGCCGGTCGGGGTCGGTGAAGTGCGCGGGGTCCCGGTTCGCGGCCGGCAGCGCCACCACCACCGTGTCGCCCGCGCGGATGCGTACGCCGCCCAGCTCGACGTCCTCCAGCGCGGCCCGGCTCGCCCCCAGGTGCGAGATGGTCAGGTGACGCAGCAGCTCCTCGACCGCGCTGTCCACCAGCTCGGGTCGGGCGCGCAGCAGCGCCAGCTGGTCCGGGTGGCGCAGCAGCGCGTACGTGCCGAGCGCGATCATGCTGGCGGTCGTGTCGAACCCGCCGCCGAGCAGCGCCCAGGCCAGGTTCACCCGCTCGGTGTCGGTCAGGCTGTCGTCGCGGGCGAGGTCGCCGAGCAGGTTCGCCCCCGGGTCGACGCGCGCCGCCGCGACCAGCTCCCGGAGCACCCCGTCGACCACCGTGCAGGCGGCGATCAGCTCCTCGACGGTGTACGACATCCGGGACAGCACGGCGAACTGGGCGGCGAGGGTCTCCTGCGCCGGCGTCGGCACCCCGACCAGCTCGCACATCACCCGCACCGGCACCGGCTCGGCGAACGCGGTGACCAGGTCCACCGGGCCGGTGGCGGCGGCCATCCGGTCCAGGTGCTCGTGCGTGATCCGGGTGATCATCGGGGTCAGCTCGGCGACGCCGCGTACGGTGAACCGCCGGTTGAGCACCCGCCGGTAGCGGGTGTGTTCCGGCCGGTCCATCTTGATGAACGCGCCCGGCGCGGCCGGTGGCGGCGTGTAGTCGTCGATCGGGAACGGTGGGGGGATCGGCAGGCCGATCAGTTCGTTGCGGTGGCTGAACCGGCTGTCGCTGAGCACCCGCCGGGCGTCGGCGAGGCGGGTCACCAGCCAGCCGACGCCGTCCCCCGGCCCCACGGTGAGCCGCAGCGGCGCCACCGGGCGGTGCTCCCGCAGCGCGGCGTACCCGTCGGGCGGGTCGAAGGGGCAGCCCCGCCGCACCGGCAGGGTGACCGGCTCGTCGGCGGCGGTCGCCGTGACCGGCGGTGCGGTGTCGGTCATGCCGCCACCTCCGTCCGCAGCCGCTGCTCGACGGCGTCGGCCGCGCGGACCGCGCCGCCGGCCGCGAGGACGTGTTCCCGCATCCGCTGCACCCGCTCCCGGATGGCCGGGTCGGCCGCGACCCGGTCCACCGCGTCGCGCAGCGCCTCGGCGGACGCCTCGTCCCGCCCGACCACCCGGGCCAGCCCCAGCTCGGTCAGCCGGCGCGCGTTGACGTGCTGCTCCGGGTGGTGCGGCACCACCACCATCGGCACCCCGGCGTGCAGCGACTCCATGATGCTGCCCATCCCGGACTGGCAGAGGAAGACCGACGCGTGCGCCAGCACCGCGCGCAGCGGCACCCAGCGGTGCGCCTCCACGTTCGGCGGCAGCTCGCCCAGCTCCGCCGGGTCGACCCGGGCGCCGAGCGCGATCACCACGTGCCAGGGCTGCCCGGCGAAGGCGCGGACGCAGTCGCGGAAGAAGTCCGGCCGGTTGTTGACCGTGGTGCCGAGCGAGACCAGCAGCACCGGGTTGCCGTCGGCGGGCGGCTGCCAGCCCGGCCCGTCGTCGCTCTGCCCGGTCGGGCCGACGAAGACGTGCCGCTCGTCGAAGGTGTCGCCGGCGAACTGGAACTCGCGCGGCAGGAAGGCGAGGGTGAACTCCTCCCGGCCGTGGAAGAGCTCCACCTGCTGCTGTGCGGGCAGCCCGCTGCCGGTGACCGCCTCGGTCAGCCGGGTGGCGAACTCGGCCAGGGCCGGGTGCGCCGGGTCGATCTGCCCGGCGAAGTCCTGGTGCTGGTCGGAGAGGTTGAAGTGGTCGTTCGAGACGAAGGTGGGGCAGAGCTGGATGCTCGGGCGTCCCCACCGGGCGGCGAGCAGCCGTCCGGTGAGCCAGAGCGTGGTGTCGTAGACGACGGCGTCCGGGGGGCCGGCGAGGCGCGCCTCGATCGTCGGCAGCACCGCCAGGCTCGCCTTCAGCAGCTTCAGCGGTGCCCGGGCGCACTCGTCGGCGTCGATCACGTCCGGCGGCGGGTCCGACGGCGGCGGCGGCTCGTACGGGTGCGCCTGCGCGCCCGTGGCGCGGACCCGGTCGGCGAAGTCGTCGGTGGCGAAGCAGGTCACCCGGTGCCCTCGGGCGACCAGCTCGGCCAGCACGGGCAGCACCGGCATCATGTGCCCGTACGCCGGATAGGGCAGCACGAGCAGGTGCCGGCCGGTCATGCCCCGACCAGCCGGGCCTCGATGGTGTCCGCGGCGAGCGACGGGCCCTTGCGGGCCGCGATGGCCCCCGCCAGGTCCGCCACCCGCCGTCGTACGCCGGTGTCGTCGCGCAGGCCGAGCACCGCGTCGCGCAGCCGGTCGGCGGTCAGCTCGGCGGGCGTGAGGCAGCGGCCCAGTCCCAGCTCGACCACCCGGGCGGCGACCAGGTCCTGCTCGCCGGTGCGGGGCACCACCACCGGCGGCACGCCGAAGGAGAGCGACTCCATCGTGCTGCCCATGCCGGCGTGCGACACGAACGCGGAGGCGTGCTCCAGCACCGACAGCTGCGGCACCCACGGGCGGGCCTCCACGTGCGCCGGCAACGGGCCCAGGTCCTCGGGGGTGACCAGGCCGCCCAGCGACATCACCACGTGCCACGGCAGGTCCACCAGGGCGGCGAGGGCGTCGCGGTAGAAGGCGAGCTGGTTCTCGTACCCGAAGCTGCCGAGCGCGACCAGCACCACCGGCCGGTCGTCGCCCGGCGGGGTCCACGCGCCCTGGTGGGCGCGGTCGCCGATGCACGGCCCGACGAAGACGAACCGGTCGTCGAAGGTCTCGATGCCGGGCTGGAACTCCGGCGGCACGAAGACCAGCGTCTTCGCCTCCGGGGCGCCGGCGAAGTCCTCGTTGGACAGGTGGCCGAGGCCGTTCTCGTCCAGGGTGCGGCGCATCAGCTCCCGCTCCCGGCGCAGCGCCGGATGGTCCGGGTCCGGCGGGGTCATGGTCGCGGCGAGCGCGGCGTACGGGGAGAAGGTGTCGCTGGAGACGAAGGTGGTGGCGGTCAGCACCGACGGCAGGTCCCAGGCCCGGGCCAGCAGCCGGCCGGTGGCGTAGCCGAAGGAGTCGTAGACCATCACGTCCGGCCGGTCGGCGTCGAGGCGGCGCTTCACCTCCGGCAGCGGGGTGAACACCTCCGCCAGGTGCACCGCCGCCGCCTCGGCCATGTCGTCGCCGGTGATGGTCGACGGGATGGCGACGGTCGCCCACGACTTCGGCACCACCGACTCGTAGCCGATCACCTCCGCGCCGGTCGCCGCGACCACGTCCGCGAAGTGCGACGCGACCACGTACGTCACGCGGTGGCCCCGCCGCACCAGCTCCGCCACCACCGGCAGCGTCGGGTTGACGTGGCCGTGGGCCGGATAGTTGAAGAACGCGATGTGGCGGCCGGTCATGAACGCTCCCTGTCGGTGTGGTGGGCGTGGGCGGCGATCAGCGACTCGACGGCGTCCGCCGCCCGGGCCGCGCCACCGGCGGAGTGCACGTGGTCGCGCATCCGCGCCACGGCCGCCCGGATGCGCGGGTCGCCGGTGATCTCCTCGACCGCCGTGCGCAGCTTCTGCGGGCTGGTCTCCTCGCGGCGCATGACCCGGCCGAGGTCCAGTTCGGCCGTCCGGCCGGCGATCACCCGCTGGTCGACGTGGTAGGGCACCAGCACCATCGGCACGCCGTGGAAGAGGGACTCCATCACGCTGCCCATCCCGGCGTGCGTGACGAAGCCGGCGGCGTGCCGCAGCACCTGCGGGTGCCGCAGCCACTGGTGCGCCTCGACGTTGTCGGGCAGCGGGCCGAAGTCCTCCCGCCGCACCCGGTGGCCGAGGGTCAGCACGACGTGCCACGGACCGTCGGCGAGGGTGTCCACACAGAACCGCAGGAACTCCGCCTGGTCCGGAGTGTACGAGCTGCCCAGCGAGAGCAGCAGCACGTCCCGCCCGTCGGCCGGCGGGGTCCAGTCACCGGCGGTCGGCTCGTCGGTCAGGCACGGGCCGACGAAGGTGAACCTCTCGTCGAACGTCTCCGGGGCGAGCTGGAACTCGCGGGGCAGGAAGACGATGTTGGGCCCGTGCTCGGCGCCGAACCCGTCGATCGACACCCCGGCCAGGCCCCGGTCGGCGAGCAGCTTCTCCCGCCGGGCGATGAACTCGGCGAACCGCGGGTCGGCCGGGTCGACCGGCTCCGGCGGCGGCCCGGTGACCTCGCGGCTCTGCCGCTCCGACATGGAGAAGCCGGGGCTGGAGGCGACGGTGGGGCAGAGCTGCACCACCGGGACGTCCCAGGCGCGGGCCAGGATCCGTCCGGCCTCGGAGGCGGCCAGGTCGTGCGCGATCAGGTCGGGCCGGTCGGCGGCGAGCCGGGCGACCGCCGCCGGCAGCGGCGCGACCGCCTCCGCGAAGAAGGCGAGGATGTTCTCCACCGGCGACCCGGTCGGGCCGTCGGCCCAGGGGAAGTCGGACTCGTACTCGACCACCTCCGCGCCGCTTTCGGCGACCAGCTCGGCGAAGCGGGCCACCACGAAACAGGTCACCCGGTGGCCGCGGCGGACCAGCTCGGCCAGCATCGGCACCGCCGGGGCGATGTGCGCGTACGCCGGGAAGGTGAACACGGCGACGTGTCGCGGTGCGTGGTCGGTCGGGCGGCGGTCCGGGTCTGCGTCCACGCCGGGGATCATGTACCGGCTCCGTCGGGCGGCGGCAGGGCGTGGCCGGCAACACTAGGGCGTTCGCTAGATGTGCCAACGGTGGCGGTGGACGCTCTAGGGGATCCCTCACTGCCACCTCGCCGATACTGCCGGCATGTCGGTGAAGGCGAGCAAGGAAGAGCTGCAGGGGCTGACCGATGACTGGCTGGCCCGGGACCTCGACGCGTGGACGCGCCACGTCCTGCGCCGTCACTTCGATCCGGAGGGCGGGTCCGACTACTGGCTGAAGCGTCGCGCCGAACTCGACTTCGACCCCCTGGAGATCACCCGGTACGACGAGCTGTCCGCGTTCGGCAACTTCGACCTCGCCGTCCTGCGCGACCTGGACCCGGCGGACTTCGTCCCGCGCAGCGTGCCCCGGCCGCTGGCCGGCCGGGTGTGGGAGTCCGCCGGCACCACCGGCAAGCCGTGCCGGGTCCACTACACCGAGGCGATGTCGGTGCACTGGGCGGCCTGGCGGCTGCGCGGGCGGCAGATGGTCGGCTTCCGGCCCGGCGCCGTCTGGATCGACGCCTGCCCCAGCGGGCCGCACCTGGTCGGTGAGGAGGCCGACCAGCTCGCCGACATCGACGGCTCGATGGTCTATTCCGTCGACCTCGACCCCCGCTGGATCAAGACGCTGATCCGGGGCGGCCAGCTCGCCGAGATGAACCGGTACGTCGACCACGTCATCGAGCAGGTCACCGACATCCTGGAGAGCCGGCCGGTGGACTACCTGCGGACCACCCCCGCGGTGGTGCAGGCCCTGATCAACCGGCGTCCGGAACTCACCGCGAAGCTCTCCGGCGTCTATCTCGGCGGCACCCAGCTCACCCCGGACGCCTGGCAGCGGTTCTCCGCCGCCATGCCGGACGGCGTCATCGGCGCCACCTACGGCAACACCTTCGGCAACGCCAACGGCCTGCCCTCGCCCGACGGCGGCGAGACGCTGCCGTACGTGCCGAACTTCCCGCACACCACGATGACCGTGGTGGACCGGGAGAACCCCGACCGGGTGGTGGAGTACGGCGAGGTGGGCCGGGTGCGGCTGATGGTGCTGCACGAGGACCTCTTCCTGCCGAACGTGCTGGAACGCGACCAGGCCATCCGGTTCCGCACCTCCGACGAGTGGCCCTGCGACGGCGTCGCCAACGTGGCGCCGCTGCAGATCAGCACCGACAAGCCCGAGGGCCTGTACTGAGCGACCCCGTCGGGCACCGCCGGACCAACGACCCCCTGGTCCGGCGGTGCCCGACGGCGCGTCCGCGTCACTTCGACATCCCCCGAGGAGCGGCGGCATGTTGCGCACCGACTTGATCAGGCCGCTGCACGAACTGCTCGCGGAGCACGCCGACCGGATCGGGGAGCGGACCGCCTTCGCCGACGGCCGGCGCGCCGTCACCTGGCGGCAGCTGTGGCAGCGGACCGGCCGGCTCGCCGGGCACCTCGCCGCGCTCGGCGCGGACCGGGGTGACCGGGTCGCGCTGCTGCTGGGCAACCGGGTGGAGACGGTGGAGAGCTACGTCGCGGTGGCCCGGGCCGGCGCGGTGGGCGTACCGCTGAACCCGCATGCCACCGACGCGGAACTCGACCACCTGCTCACCGACAGCGGCGCGGTGGTGCTGGTCACCGACCCGGTCCACCTCGACCAGGTCACCCGGCTGCGGCCCCGCCACCCGCACCTGCGGGTGGTGCTCACCGGCGACGACGCCGCCCCGGAGGGCGTACGCCGGTTCGAGGAGCTGGCCGGCGGCGAGCCGCCGGCGCCGGCCCGCGACGACGCGGACCTGGACGCCCCCGCCTGGATGCTCTACACCTCCGGCACCACCGGCCGCCCCAAGGGCGTGCTCTCCACCCACCGCCGGTCGATGTGGGGGGTGGCGGCCTGCTACGCGCCGATCCTCGGGCTCGACGGCGACGACCGGGTGCTCTGGCCGCTGCCGCTGTCGCACACCGTGTCGCACAACCTCGGCGTGCTCGGGGTCATCGCGGTCGGCGCCACCGCCCGGATCATGGACGGGCTGGCGGTCGACGAGATCGTCACCGTGCTGCGCGAGGACCGGACCACCTTCGTCTGCGGCGTCCCGACGCTCTACCAGCACGTGCTGGAGGCCGCCCGGGCCGACGGCGGCCTGGGCAGCTCGGCGCTGCGGGTCTGCATGGTGGCCGGCTCGGGCTGCTCGGCCGCCCTGCACGAGTCCTTCGCGGACACCCTCGGGGTCCGGCTGATCGACAGCTACGGCAGCACCGAGACCGGCGGCCCGATCACCACCAACTCGCCCACCGGCCCCCGGGTCCCCGGCTCCTGCGGCCTGCCGGTGCCCGGCCTGACCCTGCGGCTGACCGACCCGCGTACCGGGGACGAGGTGCCGGCCGGCGGCGAGGGCGAGGTCTGGGTGGACAGCCCGGCGGTGATGCTCGGCTACCACGGCCGCCCCGAGGAGACCGCGCAGGTGCTCTCCGACGGCTGGTACCGCACCGGCGACCTGGCCCGCCGCGACGCGGCCGGCTTCCTCACCATCACCGGCCGGGTCAAGGAGCTGATCATCCGGGGTGGGGAGAACATCCACCCCCGCGAGGTCGAGGACGTGGTGGCCGGGGTGCCCGGGGTCGTCGAGGCGGCCGTCGCCGGGCAGCGTCACGAACTGCTCGGCGAGGTGCCGGTGGCGTTCGTGGTGCCCGGCCCGCAGGGCGTCGACCCGGACCTGGTGATCGCCACCTGCCGCCGCGAGCTGTCCTACTTCAAGGTCCCCGAGCAGGTGTACGAGGTGGACCGGATCCCGCGTACCGCGATCGGCAAGGTGCTGCGCCCGGCCCTGTTCGACCTGCCCGCCCGGCTCCGGCTCGGCGCGGCGAGCGTCCACGACGCGCTGCTGCGTACCGAGTGGACGCCGGTGCCGCCGGTGCGGGACGCCGCCCCCGCCCGCTGGACCCGCTACGGCGACGACGACGGCGGCCCGTACGACGTCGTCCTGCTGCCCTGCCTGTCGGACGCGGCCGGTGACCCGTACCCGGCCCTGCGGCGGCTGGTGGAGCTGGTGGAACGCTGGCTCGCCGAGGAGCCACCGGCCGGCACCCGGCTGGTGGTGGTGACCCGTGGGGCGGTGGCCGCCACGCCGGACGAGGAGGTCCGCGACGTGGCGCACGCCCCCGCGTGGGGGCTGCTGCGGTCGGTGCAGGCGGCGCACCCGGACCGCCTCGTCATGGTCGACCTGGACCCCCGGGTCTGTTTCGACCCGGCCCGGGTCGTCGAGGCGGCCGGAGCGGGGGAGCCGCAGGTGGCGCTGCGCGGCGACGACGTCCTCGCCCCCCGGCTGACCCGGGTGCCGGCCACGCCCACCGGCGGTCAACCGCCCGAACCGGACCCGGACGGCGTCGTCCTGGTCACCGGGGTCACCACCGACCCGGGCCCGGACCTGGTCCGGCACCTCGTCACCCGGTACGCCGTCCGGCGGCTGCTGCTGCCCGTACCCGGCGGCGCGGCGCACCCCACCGTCGTACGCCTGGCCGCGGAGCTGGCCGGGCACGGCGTGGAACTGTCGGTCCCCGACTGCGCGCCGACCGACCCGGGCGCCCTCGCCGCGCTGCTCGACGGCCTGGACCGGCCGCTGACCGGGGTGCTGGCCCTGGACGACCCGACGGCGCCGCTGCCGGCCCGGCTGGACGCCGCCGCGCAGCTGCACGACCTGGTCGCCGCGCAGCCGCTGCGGCTGCTGGTGACCTGCTCCCGGGCCGCGGACGTGCCCGGGGTCGACGGCACCGGCGACGACGCCGCCATCACCGCCTGGCTGGCCGCGGCGGCCCGCAACCGCCGCGCCGCCGGCCGACCCGCCACCTCGGTGGCGTGGGCCCCGTGGACCGACCGGGCCGGGCGGGGCACCCTCTCCCGCCAGCAGGGGACGGCCCTGTTCGACGTGGCGGTCGCCGGTGACCCGGAGGCCCTGGTGGCGGCCCGGCCGGAGCTGACCGCACCGCTGCCCGGGCCGGTGCCGGGGCTGCTGCGCGCGCTGGTCGGACCCGGGATCGCCGCCGGACCCGACGCCGTGCTGCTGGCCCGCCGGCTGGCCGCCGCCGACCCGACCGGCCGGACCCGGATCCTGGTGGACCTGGTCCGCGCCGAGATCACCGCCGTGCTCGGCCTCGACGGGACCGACCGGGTCGGCACCGACACCGCGTTCAAGGACCTCGGCTTCGACTCGATGAGCGCCGTCCGGCTGCGCGACCGGCTCTCCGCCGCCGTCGGGGTGCGGCTGCCGGCCACCCTCGCCTTCGACCACCCGACCCCCGACGCGGTGGTCGGTCACCTGCTGACCGAACTGTTCGGGTCGGGCAGCGACGAGCCGGCCGCCGCGCCGCCCGACAGCACCGACGAACCGGTCGCCGTGGTGGCGGTCGGCTGCCGCTACCCGGGCGGGGTGGACTCCGCCGAGGCGCTGTGGCGGCTGGTGGCCGACGAGACCGACGCGCTGGGCCCGTTCCCCACCGACCGGGGCTGGGACCTGGGGAACCTCTTCGACACCGACCCGGACGCCGCCGGCCGCAGCTACGCCGCCGAGGGCGGCTTCCTGTACGACGCGGACCTCTTCGACGCCGCCCACTTCGGCATCAGCCCCCGCGAGGCGCTGGCCACCGACCCGCAGCAGCGGCTGCTGCTGGAGTGCGCCTGGGAGGCGTTCGAACGGGCCGGCATCGATCCCACCTCGGTCAAGGGCAGCCGGACCGGCGTCTTCGCCGGGGTGATGTTCGGCGACTACGGCACCCGGCTGGCCGACCGGGTGCCCGACGGGGTCGAGGGCTACCTCGGCAACGGCAGCGCCGGCAGCGTCGCCTCCGGTCGGATCGCCTACAGCTTCGGCCTGGAGGGGCCGGCGATCACCGTGGACACCGCCTGCTCGTCGTCGCTGGTGGCGCTGCACCTGGCCGCCCGGTCGCTGCGGTCGGGGGAGTGCACCCTCGCGCTGGCCGGTGGGGTCACCGTGATGGCCACCCCGTCGCCGTTCGTGGAGTTCAGCCGGCAGCGGGCCCTCTCGCCGGGCGGCCGGTGCCGGGCCTTCTCCGCCACCGCCGACGGCACCGCCTTCGCCGAGGGCGCCGGACTGCTCCTGCTGGAACGGCTGAGCGACGCCCGCCGCCACGGCCACCCGGTGCTGGCGGTGATCCGGGGCAGCGCGGTCAACTCCGACGGTGCCAGCAACGGGTTGACCGCGCCGAGCGGCCCCGCCCAGCAGCGGGTGATCCGCCAGGCGCTCGCCGCGGCCGGGCTCACCGCCGCCGACGTGGACGCGGTCGAGGCGCACGGGACCGGCACCACCCTCGGCGACCCGATCGAGGCCCAGGCCCTGCTCGCCACGTACGGCCGGGACCGGGACGCCACCGCCCCGCTCTGGCTCGGCTCGCTGAAGTCCAACATCGGCCACACCCAGGCCGCCGCCGGGGTCGGCGGCGTGATCAAGATGGTGATGGCGCTGCGGAACGGCCTGCTGCCGCGCACGCTGCACGTCACCGAGCCCAGCGGGCACGTCGACTGGTCCGCCGGCGCGGTCCGGCTGCTGACCGGGGCCCGCCCCTGGCCGGAGACCGGCCGACCGCGCCGGGCCGGCGTCTCGTCGTTCGGGGTCAGCGGCACCAACGCCCACCTGATCCTGGAACAGGCGCCGGAGAGCGACCCGCCGACCGGCACCGTCGCCGACCCGACCGCCGCGCCGTGGCTGGTGTCGGCGAAGAGCGACGCCGCGCTGCATGCCCAGCTCGACCGGCTGGCCGACGCGACCACCGGGCTCGACCCGTGGGACGTGGCGTTCACCCTGGCCACCGGGCGGGCCCGACTGGAACACCGGGCCGCCCTGGTGGGCGGCGACTTCGCCCGGGTCCGCACCGGTCGCGTCCGCGACGGCGGGCTGGCGGTGCTCTTCACCGGCCAGGGGGCGCAGCGCCCCGGCATGGGGGAGGCGCTGGCCGCGACTCACCCGGCCTTCGCCGAGGCGTACGACGAGGTCTGCGCCGCCCTGGACCGGCACCTGGACCGGCCGCTGCGCGAGGTGGTCCGCGACGAGCCGGAGCTGCTGGACCAGACCGGCTGGACCCAGGTCGCGCTCTTCGCGTTCGAGGTCGCGCTCTTCCGGCTGCTCACCTCGTGGGGCGTACGGCCGGACGCGGTCGGCGGGCACTCGATCGGCGAACTGACCGCCGCCCACGTCGCCGGGGTGCTCACCCTGGAGGACGCGGCGGCGCTGGTGGCCGCGCGGGGTCGGCTGATGCAGGCGCTGCCCGACGACGGGGCGATGGTGTCGGTCCGGGCCGGTGAGGACGAGGTCCGTCCGCTGCTGACCGACGGCGTCGACCTGGCCGCGGTGAACGGCCCGCAGGCGGTGGTGGTCGCCGGTGACCGGGCGGCCGTGCTGCGACTGGCCGAGCAGCTCGCCGCGGCCGGGCGGGCGACCCGTCGGCTGCGGGTCTCGCACGCCTTCCACTCGCCGCTGATGGACGCCATGCTGGAGGACTTCCGCAAGGTCGCCGAGAGCGTCACCTTCGCGCCGCCGCGCCTGCCGGTCGTGTCGAACCTGACCGGTCGGCTCGTCGGGGCCGACGAGCTGGGCACGGCCGAGCACTGGGTGCGGCACGTCCGGCGCACCGTCCGGTTCGCCGACGGCGTACGGGCCCTGCACGACGCGGGGACGCGCACCTTCCTGGAGATCGGGCCGGCCGGCGTACTCACCGCGCTGGCCCGCGACTGCCTGCCGGACGTCACCGACGACGAGGTGGCCTTCGTGGCCGCCCAGCGGCGTGACCTGAGCGAGCCGCAGGCCCTCGCCAGCGCCGTCGGCGAGCTCTTCGTGGCCGGGGTGGACCTCGACCCGGCCGCCGTCCTCGCCGGCACCGGGGCACGCCGCGTCGACCTGCCCACGTACGCCTTCCAGCGGCGGTCGTACTGGCTGCACGCCCGGCCCGGGGCGGACGACCCGGCGGCGCTCGGTCAGCGCCCGGCCGGGCACGCCCTGCTCGGTGCGGCCGTCCGCCTCGCCGACACCGACGGGGTGCTGCTCACCGGCCGGATCTGCGGCCGGAGCCAGCCGTGGCTCGCCGACCATGCGATGGCCGGCACGGTGCTCTTCCCGGGCACCGGCTTCGTGGAACTGGCCGTCCGGGCCGGCGACGAGGTCGGCGCCGACGTGCTGGAGGAACTGGTCGTCGAGACCCCGCTGGTGATCCCTGAGCAGGGCGCCGTCCGGCTTCAGGTGCGGGTGGGCGGGCCGGACGACGCGGGCCGCCGGCCGGTCACCGTGCACACCTGCCCGGAGGAGGCCGGCGCCGAGGTGGACACGGTGTGGACCCGGCACGCCAGCGGCGTGCTGGCCGCCGCCCCGCCCGATCCCGCCGCGACACCATCCACGGTGGACGTCTGGCCCCCGGCCGGGGCCGAGGCGGTGCCGCTGGACGGCACCTACGACCGGCTCGCGGAGCAGGGACACGGCTACGGCCCGGCCTTCCAGGGGCTGCGGGCGGTGTGGCGGGGCGCCGACGAGGTGTACGCCGAGGTCGCCCTCCCCGTCGCCGCCGACGGGTACGGGCTCCACCCCGCCCTGCTCGACGCCGCCCTGCACGCCGACATCGTCACCGGTGCGCCGGTCGACGGGGGCGGCCCGCGCCTCCCCTTCTCCTGGCACGACGTGCGGCTGCACGCCACCGGCGCCACCGCGCTGCGGGTGCGGCTGCGACCCACCGGCGACGGCGGGGTGGGCGTACGGGCCACCGATGCGGGTGGGCGGCCGGTGGTCACGATCGGGGCGTTGCGGACCCGGGCCGTCTCGACCAGCCCGGCGGGTGGGGTCCCGGCCACCGTCCGCGAGGCGCTGTTCCACCTCGACTGGCCGATCCTGCCGGTGACCGCTGACGTCCGGGACCGGCGCTGGGCGATGCTCGCCGAGGCGGACGCGGACGGCGTGACCGGGTTGCCCGCGTACCCGGGGGGCGGGTCGGCGGAGTTCGTCCTGCTGCCGGCTGTCGGCACGGCGACGGGGGAGGTGCCGGCGGCGGAGGCGGTGCACGACGCCCTGCACCGGGTGCTGCGGCTGACCCAGGCGTGGCTGGCCGACGAGCACCCGGCCGACGCCCGGCTGGTGGTGGCCACCCGGGGCGCGGTCCGGGTCGGGCCCGACGCCGACCTGCCGGACCTGACCCACGCCGGGGTGTGGGGGCTGGTCCGCTCCGCGCAGACCGAGAACCCCGGTCGGATCGTCCTGGTCGACCTCGACCCGGCCGCCGACCCGGTCCCCGATCCGGCGGTGCTGCGCGCCGTGGCCGCCGCCGTGGAGTCCGGCGAGGAGCAGTTCGCCCTGCGGGCCGGGGCGGTACGGGTGCCCCGGCTGGCCCGGGCGGTGGGCGTCGTGCCGACCCGCCCGGTGACCCCGCTGGACCCGGACGGGGTGGTGCTGGTCACCGGCGGCCTCGGCCAGCTCGGCCGGGTCTTCGCCCGGCACCTGGTGGATCGGGGCGCCCGCCGGCTGCTGCTGCTCGGCCGCGGCGGCGACCCGACCGGGGCGGGTGCCCGACTCGCGGCCGACCTCGCCGACGTCGGCGTACGGGTCGACGTCGCCGCCTGCGACGTCGCCGACCGGGACGCGCTCGCCGCCCTCCTGGCCGGCCTGGACCGGCCGCTGACCGCGGTCGTGCACGCCGCCGGGGTGCTGGACGACGGCGTGTTCGGCGCGCTGACCCCGCAGCGGGTCGACCGGGTGCTGCGCCCCAAGGTCGACGCGGCGCTGCACCTGCACGAGCTGACCCGCGACGCCGACCTCGCCGAGTTCGTGCTCTTCTCCTCCGTCGCCGGTGTGCTGGGCGGACCGGGCCAGGCCAACTACGCCGCCGCGAACGCGTTCCTCGACGCGTTGGCGGGGCACCGGCGGGCCCGGGGGCTGCCCGGGACCGCCCTGGCCTGGGGGCTCTGGGCGACAGCCGACGAGGGCGGCATGGCCGGCACGCTCGCCGCGACCGACCGCGCCCGGATGGCCCGCGACGGGATGCGCCCGCTCGACGTACGACGCGGGGTGGCGCTCTTCGACGCGGCCCGGGAGCTGGCCGAGCCGGTCCTGGTGGCCGCGGCGCTCGACCAGGCCGCGCTGCCGGCGCAGGTGCCCGGGCCGCTGCGCGGCCTGCGGCGCCGGCCGGCCCGTCGCAGCGTCGACGCGGACGGACCCCGATCGGTGGACCTGCGGCAGCGGCTGGCCGGCCGGAGCGACGCCGAACAGGAGAGCCTCCTGCTCGACCTGGTCACCCGCGAGGTGGCCACCGTGCTCGGCGCGGAACCGGGCAGCGTCACCCCCGATCAGCTGCTCAGCGACGCGGGCTTCGACTCGCTCACCGCGGTGGAGCTGCGCAACCGGCTCGGTGCCGCCACCGCGCTGCGGCTGCCGCCCACGCTGGTCTTCGACCAGCCCAGTCCGCGCCGGATCGTCGGGCACCTGCGCACGGCGCTCGCCGCCGACGCACCGGCGACCGGGGCGCCGACCCCGACCGGCGCGACGGACCCGGACCCGACCGGGACGGTCGGCGCGCTGTTCCGCGACGCCTGCCTGGCCGGGCGTACCGGGGCGGGCTTCGCGTTCCTGCGCGGCGCCGCCCGGCTGCGGCCGACGTCCGACTCGGTCGCCGAGCTGACCCGGGGGCTCACCCCGGTCCGGCTCAGCTCCGGCGACGGCACCCCGCTGGTCTGCCTCAGCTCCTATGTGGCGCGGGGCGGCGTGCACGAGTACGTGCGCTTCGCCGCCCGGTTCCGGGGCGAACGCACCCTGTGGGCGCTGCCCAACCCCGGGTTCGCCGCGGCGGACCCGCTGCCGGCGGACCGGTCGGCCGTCGTGGACGTGCAGTCCGCGCTGGTCGGCGACGTGGTCGGCGACGAGCCGTACGTCCTGGTCGGCGCCTCCTCCGGCGGGGTGCTCGCGCACGACGTGGCGGCCCGGCTGGCGTCGGCCGGCCACCCGCCGGCGGCGCTGGTGCTGATCGACACCTACCCACCGACCACCGTGGAGTCGGCGCTCAACCCGTTCCGCGACGCCCTGGTCGGCGGCATGTACGCCCGCCAGGACGCGCTGGCCCCGATGGACTTTCCCCGGCTGACCGCGATGAGCTGGTACTTCGACCTGTTCGAGGGGTGGCGGGCCGACCCGTCACCGGTGCCCACGCTGCTGGTGCGGGCCGCCTCGCCGCTGCCCTCGGTGGCGGCCGGCGCGCCGTGGCGCACCCGGTGGCCGGACGCCGACAGCACGGTCGACGTGCCGGGGGACCACTTCACCATGCTGGAGGCGCACGCCGACACCACCGCGCAGGCGGTGCGGGAGTGGATCGGCGCGCGTCCCGGCCGGTAGACACCGGCGGGAGCGGGCGGTCGGGGGAAACGGTCCGCCCGCTCCCACCGGCCCGGCACCTCCCGCCGGTGGGGTCAGAGCACCACGCCGTGCTCGAAGACGGCGGCGACGGCCCGGGGCAGTGCCGCCGGGGAGTCCACGAAGACGGCCGGGAACGGGTACCGCAGGGCGTTCATCACCGGGGACGGGCCCACCACCAGGGCGAGCTGCGCGCCGTGCCGCTTCATCTCCCGGCTGACGTGGACCACGCTGATCGGCTTGACCACGTTGTCGACGAACATCTCGCGGATCTCGTCGGCGGTGCGCAGGGTCCGCTGCTCCAGGCAGGAGCAGACCGGCAGCACCGGGTCGGCGAAGGTCACCCCGTCGAGGTGCGCGCGGCTCTGCTGCCGGGCCGCCTCCCGCAGCGGGCTGTGCACCGCCAGGTCGGCCCCCTCGGTGACGGTGACCATGCCCGCCGGCTGTTCGGCGGCGTACTTCTCCAACGCGTCCCGGTAGCCGCTGAGCATCACGATCCGGACCCGGCCGCCCGTGTCGGTGCCGAAGTCGCTGCTGACGTACACCCCGTCGCGGCCGGCGACCTCGGCCTCCGGGTCGGCGTCCGGCGGCAGGTACGCCGAGGCGATCCCCTCGGCCCGGTCGGCGTCGTCCCGCTCGGGGCGGTGCTCACCCCGGGCCAGCAGCTCCATCAGCTCCCGCCGCCCGACCGCGCCGGCGACGCACGCGCCGACCAGGCCGCCCAGGCTCAACCCGCCGACCATCGCCGGGCGCAGTCCCTGCGCGGTGAGCACGTCCTGGATGCCGAGCTGCGCCGCGGCCAGCCCGATCGAGGCCACCCGGATCTGCTCCGACTGGTCGACGTGGTCGCCGTCCTGCCGCAGCAGCAGGTCCACGTCCACGCCGGTCCACGCCGCGGCTTGGGCGAACGACTCGCGCACCGCCGGGTACGCGGCGTGGAAGTCGAGCACCCCGCCCGGCTCGTACTTGAACAGGTTCGTGCCGAACAGGGACGCGAGGGCCACGACGCCACCTCAACTGGGGAAGGAGTTCACGATCGGCGACCAGGCTACGGAGGGGAATCGAGGGACTCTCCCAGACTTCGCCCGCCCCGCGGCCGGTTTCCGGCGGTCCGGTGCGCGGTTGCCGGTGACCCGGCGGCGGCGTTGGTACTGTCCCGCTCATGCCGATCGGTTATCTCGTGACGGTCGCCTTCGTCGCCTGGCTCACCTTCTTCGCCGCCGTCGCACCGCGCCGGCCGCGGCCGCTCGGGCGGATGAGCTTCTGGTTCGGACTGGCCGTCAACGAGCAGCCGTTCCTGGCCGGCTGGTGGCTGCTCGCCGCGACCGTGTTCACCTTCGCCGAGGGCGACATCGCACCGCCGGGCGGCTGGGTGGTGGTCGCGCTGGCCGGGCTCACCGCCGTCGGGTTGGCGGTCGTCGCCGTACGCGGTGCCCGTGCCACCCGCCCGGTCCGGGACGCCCTCACCGACGCCCTCGGCGCCGGCTGGCGGGACCGGGTGGGCGCCCCGGCGCTGCGCCGCCTGCGCCGGCACCGCCCGATCCTGCGGATCCTCCTCGCGCCGTTCGCGGTGCGGCGGTCCGACGTCGAGCGGATCGCCGACCTGCGCTACGGCGACGCCGGCACCCGCAACCTGCTCGACGTCTACCGGCACCGGTCCCGGCCGACCGGCGCACCGATCCTGATCCACCTGCACCGGGGCGGCTTCTTCAGCGGTCGCAAGAACCGCGAGGCGCGCCCCCTGATCTACCGGCTCGCCGGCCAGGGTTGGCTCTGCGTCAGCGCCAACTACCGCCTCCGCCCGCAGGTCGGCTTCCCCGAGCACCTGATCGACGCCAAGAAGGTGATCGCCTGGGTCCGGGCGCACGCCCACGAGTACGGCGGCGACCCGGACACCATCGTCGTCGCCGGCAGCTCCGCGGGCGCCCACCTCGCCGCGATGTCCGCCCTCACCCCGAACGACCCCGTCTTCCAGCCCGGCTTCGCCGACGCCGACACCTCGGTCACCGCCGCGGTCTGCCTCTACGGCTACTACGGCCCGCTGACCGCCGACCCACGGCTGCCCTCGGCACCCGAGGCGTACGCCGGGCCGGGCGCCCCGCCGTTCCTCGTGGCCCACGGCGACCGGGACGGCATGGTGCCGGTCGAGGGGGTCCGCGAGTTCGTCGCGCGGCTGCGCGGCGTCTCGGCCAACCCGGTGGTCTACGTCGAGCTGCCCGGCGCGCAGCACGCGTTCGACCTGTTCCACTCGCTGCGCTTCGACGCGGTGGTGGACGGCGTCGAGGCCTTCACCGCCTGGGTGCTGGCGACCCGGGCCACGCCGCGGGGCGCAGCGCCGGCCCGGGTCGCCGGCACGGATCAGACGTCGCGCAGGAAGTCGTCGTAGTTCCGGTAGTAGTCGGACTCGTCGTAGTGCTGGGACGCCAGCACCAGGCAGACCCCGTGCGCGGAGAAGTCCACCAGGTCACGCCAGACCATCGGCCCGACGTACAGCCCGGTGCCCGGGTCGTCCAGGTGGTACTCGGCCCGCTGGCGGCCGTCGTCGAGGCGGACGGTGAAGCTGCCGTGGACGGCGATGATCAGCTGCTCCAGCGCGCGGTGCGCGTGCCCGCCCCGCTCGGTGCCGCTGCGCGTGTCGTGCAGGTAGTACACCCGCCGGATGGGGAAACCGACGGTCGACCCGCCCTCGACGACCGAGAGTTTCCCCCGGTCGTCGGTGTGCTGCTCGATCTCGACGAGTCGACAGGGTTTCGTCCTGCCGACCGCCGTCCCGGTGATGCTCGCCGCCATCGCCACCTCTCTCGTCAATGGACCGTCCCGTCCCCTGCGGGGCCGGGGACGCTGTGCCCCCCCGCTTACTCCCGGGCCGCTCCCGTGACGTCCGCGTGCCGCGCCACCACCGCCGGCGCGTGCCGTACCGCGGTCCGGACGATCTCGCTGATCACCTTCACGTCGGCGGCGTCGACCTGCGGCCCGGTGGGCAGCGCGAGCAGCCGCCCGCAGAGCGACTCGGCGTGCGGCAGCGACCGGGTGTCCGGGCCGACGTACGGCTGCATCAGGTGCAGCGGCTGCGCGAAGTACGGCCGCGCCCCCACGTTCTCGGCGCGCAGCACGTCGAGCAGCACGTCCCGGTGCAGCCCGCTCTCCTGCGCCGCCACGGTGACCATCAGGTAGTGGTGGTTGTTGCGGTTCGCACCGTCGAACTCCAGCACCCGTACCCCGGGGATGCCGGCCAGCGCCCGGCGGTACTCGTCGTAGGTGGCCCGGTTCCGGGCGACCAGCTCGTCGAGCGTCTCCAGCGACGTGAGGCCCATCGCGGCCGACGCCTCGCTCAGCTTGCCGTTGGTGCCGACCAGGTGCACCGCGCCGTCCGGGCCGAAGCCGAAGTTACGGGCGGCGCGCAGCCGGGCGGCCAGCGCGTCGTCGTCGGTGACCACCGCCCCGCCCTCGAAGCTGTGCACGATCTTGGTGGCGTGGAAGCTGAACACCTCGGCGTCGCCCAGACCGCCGACCGGCGTGTCCCCGTAGGAGCAGCCCACCGCGGGCGCGGCGTCGAAGTACAGCCGCACCCCGTTGCTCTCGGCGATCTTGCCGAGCCGGGTCGCGTCGCAGGCCTGGCCCCACAGGTGCACCCCGATGATCGCCCGGGTACGCGGGGTGATGAGCTGCTCGACGTGGTCCGGGTCGATCAGACCGGTCACCGGGTCGACGTCGCAGAACACCGGGGTGAGACCCCGCCAGGACACCGCGTGGGCGGTGGCGGCGAAGGTAAGCGCGGGCACGATGACCTCGTCGCCGGGGCCGCCGCCGGTCGCCGGGTCGCCGACCAGCAGTTGCAGGCCGACCGTGGCGTTGCACACCGAGACGCAGTGCCGCACCCCGGCCAGCTCGGCGATCCGCGCCTCGAACTCGTACATCAGGGGGCCCATGTTGGACAGCCACTCGCTGTCCAGGGCACGGTTCATCCGGGCCAGGAACCGGTCCCGGTCGACCGGGTTGGGCCGCCCGACGACCCGGCCCGCCGCGAAGGCGGGGGCCGCGCCGAACAGGGCGAGCCGCTGTGTGTCAGATGTCATCCGAACGCTCTTTCTGCGAGCGGGATATCGCACGTGAGCTCGTCAGCGAAGTCGGCGCGGCGCGCGGTGTTGCGGACCCGCGACGCGCCGCCGCGTGGTCAGATCCGGCGTCGGTACGCCCGGATCGCCAGCGGCGCGAACACCAGGGTGAGGCCGAGCGCCCACCCGAGCGTCCAGTACACGGAGTTGCCGACCCGACCCCCGGACATCAGCGCCCGCATCGCGCTGGCCTCGTGGGAGATGGGGTTGACGTCGGCCCATGCCGCGAGCCAGCCGGGCATGGTGTCGGTCTTGACGAAGACGTTGCTGCCGAACGTGAGCGGGAAGAGCAGCACACTGCTGAACAGGTGCACCGTGGTGGCGGACTTGGCGAGCAGGCCGATCAGCATGGACATCCAGGCCAGCCCCATCCCGAACGCGCCGGCGAGGGCGAGCGCGCCGAGCGTCCGCAGCGGGTCGGTACGGATCTCGAAACCCTGGAGCACCCCGCAGGTCAGCAGCATGACCAGGCCGCCGAAGAAGCGCACCAGGTCACCGAGCAGGTGGCCCACCAGCGGGGCGGAGCGGGCGATCGGCAGGCTGCGCAGCCGGTCGAAGACCCCGTTGGTGATGTCCTGGTTGAGGCCCGCGCCGCTGCTGAGCACCGTCAGGACGGCGGACTGCGCGATCAGTCCGGGCAGCGCGTACTGGAGGTAGGTGTGCGAGTCGCCGGAGATCGCGCCGCCGAAGACGTACACCAGCAGCACGATCACCATCACCGGCTGCACCACGGCGAAACCGATGATCTCCACCGGGTTGGAGCGCAGGTGCGTCAGGTTGCGCCAGGCCAGGGTCAGACAGTTGCGGACCACCGCCGCCGGCCCGAGCGGGTGCCGTACCGGCGCCTCCGCGATCGCGCTCATGCCGCACCTTCCGTCGAGTCGTGTCCCGGGCGGGTGTCGTCCGCGCCGGGGGAGTCCGGTGCCGCGGGGCGGCGACCGCCGGTCAGGGAGAGGAAGACCTCGTCGAGGCTCGGCTGGCGCAGCGCCAGCGAGGCCAGGGCGATGCCCGCCTCGTCCAGCCGGCGCAGCACGGCCGCCGGCAGGCCGGTGTCGTTGACCTGGAGCACCAGCCGGTCGCCCTCGCGGACCGGCCGGGCCCCGGCGAGTTCCCCGACGATCGCCGCGGAACGCTCCAGCGACGCGGGGTCGGCCGGGACGAGTTCCAGGGTCTGCTGGTCGATCTTCGACTTCAGCTCGGCGGAGGTGCCGGAGGCGATCGCCACGCCCTGGTCGATCACCACGATGTCGTCGGCGAGCCGGTCCACCTCGTCGAGGTACTGCGTGGTGAGCAGCACCGTCGACCCGCCCGCGACGAGATCGCGCACGATGTCCCAGAGCTGGAACCGGCTCTGCGGGTCCAGTCCGGTGGTCGGCTCGTCGAGGAAGAGGACCGCGGGGTCGCCGACCAGGCTGACCGCCAGGTCCAGCCGGCGGCGCATGCCACCGGAGTAGGTGCTCGCCTTGCGGCCACCGGCGTCGGCGAGGTCGAACCGGTCGAGCAGGTCGGCGGCCCGCCGCCGCGCCCTGCCGCGGGACATGCCCAGCAGGCAGCCCACCATCACCAGGTTCTGGGTGCCGGTCAGTTCCGCGTCCACCGACGCGTACTGGCCGGTCAGGCCGATGATCCGGCGGACCTCGTGCGGGTGGCGCAGCACGTCGTAGCCGCCCACCCGGGCGGTGCCGGCGTCCGGCCGGATCAGCGAGGCCAGGATGCGGACCGCCGTGGTCTTCCCGGCCCCGTTCGGGCCGAGCACGCCGAGCACGGTGCCGGGGCTCGCCCGCAGGTCCAGCCCGTCCAGGGCGGTGACCTTGCCGTAGCGCTTGACCAGCCCCTCGGTCTCGAACGCGTACCTCATCACTGCACCCCTTCGACGGCGTGGCCGGACAGCGCCCAGTCGGCGTCCGGTCGTTCCCGCAACCAGCCCTCGACCACCTCGGCGGCCCGGGCCGGGCCGCCCGCGGCCAGCATGGCCTCGCGCATCCGCGCCACCCGGTCCCGGATGCCCGGATCGTCGGCGACCTGCTCGACCGTCGCCCGTAGTCGTTCCGCGTCGAACTCGTCGCGCGGCAGTACCCGGCCGAGCCCCAGCTCGGCGACCCGCGCGCCGTTGAGCGTCTGCTCCGGCGTGTGCGGCACGATCACCAGCGGCCGGCCGAAGAAGAGCGACTCCAGTACGCTGCCCATGCCGCCGTGGCAGACCACGACCGCCGCGTGCGGCAGCACCGCGCGGAACGGCAGCCACTCGTGCACCTCCAGGTGCGCGGGACCGGACCCGGTGGCCGGCAGGTTGCCCGGCCCGACCGTCATCACCACGTGCCAGCGCCCGTCGGCGAACGCGGCGCCACAGGTACGGAAGAACTCCGGCCGGTCGTTCACCTCGGTGCCCAGCGTGATCAGCGCGACCGGCCCGGTGCCGGACGGGTGGCGCCACGAGCCGGTGCCCGGCTGGTCGGTGGCGAAGCTGTGCCCGACGAAGGTGTACCGCTCGTCGAACGTCTCGCCCCGCGGCTGGAACTCACGCGGCAGCAGCGCCAGGTTCCGCCGGTCGAAGTTGGCCAGAAACGACCACACCTCGTCCGGCTCCCGCCCGTCGGCGGTCAGCTGCGCGGTCACCAGGTCGATGCACTGCTGGACGTGCTCACCGGCGCCGTCGAAGACCTCCAGCGCCAGCGAGAAGTGCTCGTTGCTCGCCACGTACGGGAAGAGCTGCCCGGTCGGGCGGCCCCACCGGCGGGCGGCGGTGCGGGCGGTGAAGAAGCTCTCCAGGTCGTAGAGGACCAGGTCCGGCACGTCGGCCGCGAAGGCGGCCAGCGCACGCGGCAGGATCACCTCGATCGACTCGCGCAGGAAGGCCAGGCCCAGCGCCCCGATGTCCTCGCCGGACACCGCGCCGTGCCCGGTGGCGTCCCGCCGCCAGGCGTAGTCGACCACCCGCGCGCCGACCGCCGTCACCGACGCGGTGTGCCGCTCCTCCACCACGTACGTCACCCGGTGTCCCGCCGCGACCAGGTGCCGGCTCAGCTCCAGCGTCGGGTTCACGTGCCCGTAGCCGGGGAACATGAAGATCGCGACGTGCGTCATCGGGACGGCTCCTAACCTTCACGGCGGGGTGGCCGGGCCACCGCGCGGGATGCGGACAGCGGACGGGTGGTCAGCGCCGGGCGGCGACCGGCCCGGCCAGCCGCTCGTCGATCACCCGGATCACGTCCGCCGCGTGCTCCACCAGATAGAAGTGGCCGCCGGGGTACGTCTTCAGCTCGAACCCGCCGTCGGTGTGCGTCTCCCAGGCGGCGACCTCGTCGAGGGTGGCCTTCGGGTCGCGGTCGCCGGTCAGGGCGACCACCGGACAGCGCAGCCGCGCCCCACCGGCGTGCCGGTACGTCTCCGCCGCCCGGTAGTCGTTGCGGATGGCCGGCAGCACCATCCGCAGCAGCTCGTCGTCGCCGAAGACCCGCTGGTCGGTGCCGGCGAGGGTACGCAGCTCGGCGATCAGACCGGCGTCGTCGCGCAGGTGCACCCGCTCGTCCCGGTGCGCCGACGGCGCGCGCCGACCCGAGGCGAAGAGCCGCTCGGGGCGCAGCCCGCCGGCCTCCAGCCGCACGCCCACCTCGTAGCCGAGGGTGGCGCCCAGGCTGTGCCCGAAGATCGCGAAGGGACGGTCGACGGTGGCCCGGACCGCCTCGGCCACCCGGTCGGCCAGCTCGCCGACGGTGCCGATCATCGGTTCCCGCCGACGGTCCTGGCGGCCCGGGTACTGGACGGCGAGCACCTCCACGCGCGGGCTGAGCGCCTGCGCCACCGGGTGGTAGAACGGCGCCGAGCCTCCCGCGTGCGGCAGGCAGACCAGCTGGAACTCCGCGCGGGGACTCGGGAAGAACCGGCGGATCCACGAATCGGTGTCAATCATGCTGCCCTCTCTGGTCGCGAGCACGGCCAGCATGTCGGCGGCGGCGCCCCGGGGGCGCTCCGCCGGCCGGCAGTCTAGGGAAATTCGCCGAGTGTCCGGCCGTCGCGGGCCCGGGCTGCGGGTCTGAGTGAACCCCTAGAGTGCGCCCGCCGTCCCTAGGCCGGCCGCGGCGCACATGGTCATCTGGGACACCGCCCCGGGTCGCACCCGGTCGCCTCGACCGGGGAAGACGACTCACGAACCGGAGAGGGTTCCCATGCCGCCCACCACCGGAATCGGCGTTCCCCGCCACGAGGAGCAGCAGTTGCAGGAGCGGCTCGCCCGGTCCGCGAGCGCGGTCGACGGGGTGGCCACCAGCACCGAGCAGTTCGAGAAGTGGTTCGCCGACCGACTCGCCGCCCAGGTGCACGAGGTCGTGCCGATTCCCTTCCGTGACCTGCGGAACTGGTCGTTCGCCGAGGGCACCGGAAACCTGGTGCACGACACCGGCCGCTTCTTCTCCGTGGTCGGCCTGCACGTCCGGGTCGACGACGGCCCGGTCCGGGAGTGGTGGCAGCCGATCATCCGACAGGCCGAGATCGGCCTGCTCGGCATCGTGGTCCGCGAGATCGACGGGGTCCTGCACCTGCTGATGCAGGCGAAGACCGAGCCGGGCAACCCGAACGGCGTCCAGCTCTCGCCGACCGTGCAGGCCACCAAGAGCAACTACACCGGCGTGCACCGGGGCCGCGGCGTCCCGTACGTCGACCTGTTCCGGCAGGTCGCACCGCACCGGGTGATCGCCGACGTGCTCCAGTCCGAACACGGCGCCTGGTTCTACCGCAAGCGCAACCGGAACATGGTCATCGAGGTCGGCCCGGAGGTGGAGGCCGGCGACGACTTCTGCTGGCTGACCCTCGGCCAGGTGCAGCAGCAGCTGCGCATCGACCACCGGGTCAACATGGACGCCCGGACCGTGCTGTCCTGCCTGCCCGGCCCGGCGCTGGACAGCGGCGTGCACACCGGCACCGAGCTGCTGCACTGGATCACCACGAACCAGGCCCTGCACGACGTCGACACCACCGTCGTCGGCCTGGCCGACCTGCCCGGCTGGCGTCGGTCGGACTGGTCCATCTCGCACGAGCGGGGCTGCTTCTTCAGCGTCCGCGCGGTCGACGTCCGGGCCAACAGCCGGGAGGTGGCCGGCTGGACCCAGCCGCTGATCGAGCCGCACGGCGTCGGGGTGGCCGCCCTGCTGGTCAAGCGGATCGACGGCGTCCTGCACGCGCTGCTGCGGGCCCGGGTCGAACCCGGCTACCTCGACGCCATCGAACTCTCCCCGACCGTGCAGGGCACCCCGGAGAACCACGCCCACCTGCCCGGCCTCGTCCGGGACCAGCTGCGGGACCTGGACCGGCTGCGCAGCCGGGGTCGGGTGCTCTTCGACGCGGAGATGTCCGAGGAGGGCGGCCGGTTCTACCACTCCCGCAGCCGCTACATGATCATCGAGGTCGGCGACGACCACCCGGACCAAGAGCCGGACGGGTTCCGCTGGGCGACGCTGCCCCAGATCACCTGGCTGCTCCAGCACCGTCACTACCTCAACGTGCAGGCGCGCAGCCTGATCGCCTGCCTGCGCGCCTGCGTGGACTGACCGGCCGGCGCGTACGTGGCGCAGGGGACGTTCGTGGCGCAGGGGAGAGGCAAGCGATGACCGTGGACGTGGCAGCAGGTTCCCACCCGGAACCGGTCGCGATCGTCGGGCTCTCGTGTCGGCTGCCCGGGGCGGCCGACCCGACGGCGTTCTGGCGACTGCTGTGCGACGGGACCGACGCCGTCACCGAGGTGCCCGCCGGCCGGGAGCCGGTCGGTGGCCGCCGGGGCGGCTTCCTCGACGACGTCGATCGCTTCGACGCCGGGTTCTTCGGCATCACCCCGCGGGCCGCCGCCGTCCTCGACCCGCAGCAGCGGCTCGTGCTGGAGCTGGCCTGGGAGGCGCTGGAGGACGCCCGGATCGTCCCCGACGACCTGCGGCACACCGCCACCGGCGTCTTCGTCGGCGCGATGCGCGACGACTACGCCGCCCTGCTGAACCGGGGCGGGGCCACTGCCGCCAACCACCACGCGATGCCGGGCGTGAGCCGGGGCGTCATCGCGAACCGGGTGTCGCACGTCCTCGACCTGCACGGCCCGAGCCTGGTGATCGACGCGGGTCAGGCGTCGTCCCTCGTCGCGGTCCACCACGCCGTGCACAGCCTGCGCCGAGGCGAGACCGGTCTCGCCCTGGCGGGCGGCGTCAACCTCAACCTGGCCCGGGAGACCGGCGTCGTCGCCGAGGAGTTCGGCGGGCTCTCCCCGGACGGCCGCTGCCACACCTTCGACGCCCGGGCCAACGGCTTCGTCCGGGGCGAGGGCGGCGCCCTGGTGGTGCTGAAGCTGCTGTCCGACGCGGTGGCGGCCGGTGACCGGGTGCACGCGGTGATCCTCGGCGGGGCGGTGAACCACGACGGCACCACCGAGGGCATCGCCGTCCCCAGCCGGCAGGCGCAGACGGACCTGCTCCGGCAGGCGTACGCGTCGGCCGCCCTGCCCCCGGACGCCGTCCAGTACGTCGAACTGCACGGCACCGGCACCCCGGTGGGCGACCCGATCGAGGCCGCCGCGCTCGGCGCCGCGCTCGGGGCGGCCCGGGAACCGTCCCGCCCGCTGCTGGTCGGTTCGGTCAAGACGAACGTCGGCCACCTGGAGGGCGCGGCCGGGATCACCGGCCTGCTCAAGGCGGTGCTGTCGCTGACCCACCGGCACCTCCCGGCGACCCTGCACCACGAACGACCCCACCCCGACATCCCGCTGGCCGAGCTGGGCCTGCGGGTGGTGTGCGAACCGACCGGGTGGCCGACCACCGACGGGCCCCGGGTCGCGGGGGTGAGCGCGTTCGGCATGGGCGGCACCAACTGCCACCTCGTCCTCGCCGAGGCACCCACCACCGACGTTGGCCCGCCCGCCCCGGCACCAACGCCGGCGGTGCTGCCGTGGCTGGTGTCCGGCCGTACCGCCGCCGCCCTGCGCGGTCAGGCGTCCGCGCTGCGTCCCCTGGCCGACACGGCCGATCCCCTCGACGTGGCGTGGTCGCTGGCGTCGACCCGGGCCCGGTTCGCGGAGCGTGCCGTGGTGGTCGGCGACCACGCGGCGGGTCTGGCGGCTCTGGCGGCCGGTGAGCCGGCGGCGACCGTGGTGTCGGGTGTGGCTGGCCCGGTGGGTCGGACGGTGTTCGTCTTTCCCGGTCAGGGCGCGCAGTGGGTCGGCATGGGTGGTGCGCTGCTCGATTCCTCTCCGGTGTTCGCGGAGACGGTGGCGGAGGGCGCCACGGTGCTGTCCGACCTGGTCGACTGGTCGATCGTCGACGTGCTGCGCGGTACGCCCGACGCGGTGTCGCTGGACCGGGTGGATGTGGTGCAGCCGGCGTCGTTCGTGGTGATGGTCGGCCTCGCGGCGGTGTGGCGCTCCTACGGGGTGCGTCCGGCGGCGGTCGTGGGCCACTCGCAGGGTGAGGTCGCCGCCGCCTGCGTGGCCGGAGTCCTGTCGCTGTCCGACGCGCTGCGGATCGTGGTGGCGCGGTCCCGGGCGGTCGCGGAGTTGAGCGCCGGTAGTGGTGCGATGGCGTCGCTGCGGATGCCGGTGGAGCAGGCGGAGGCCCTGCTGGCGGGCCTGGCGGCTCGCGCGGAGTCGGCGGAGTCGGCGGGTCGCGCGAGCGGCGCGGGGGAGCCGGACCGGGCCGGTCGGGTCGGCATCGCGGCGGTGAACAGCCCCTCGCAGGTGGTGATCTCCGGTGAGGTCGCGGCCGTGGAGGACGTGCTGGCCGAGTGTGAGCGGACCGGGGTCCGAGCCCGCCGGATCGCGGTGGACTACGCGTCGCACTCACCGGCGATGGACGCCCTGGCCGACCGTCTCGCCGCCGAACTCGCCGACGTGACCGCCCGCCCGGCGCAGGTGCCGTGGCTGTCCACCGTGACCGGCGAGTACGTCGAGGCGCTGGAGACCGGTTACTGGTTCCGGAACCTGCGGGAGCCCGTCCGGTTCGCCGACGCGATCGCCCGGCTCGCCCGCGAGGGCCACGGCGTGTTCGTGGAGGTCTCCTCGCACCCCGTACTCGTCGCGGCCGTCGAGGAGACCGCCGAACTGGTCGGCGGTGAGCCCGTCGTGGTGACCGGGACGCTGCGCCGCGACGACGGCGGCCCGGACCGCCTGGTCGCCGGTCTCGCGGAGGCGTGGGTCCGCGGTGTCGACGTCGACTGGAGCGCCGCCTTCCCCGACGACCCCCGCCCGGGCGTCGTCGACCTGCCCACCTACGCCTTCCAGCGGCAGCGCCACTGGCTCGACACCGTCGCCGCGGAACCCACCGGCGAGGAGACGGACGCCGACGGTCTCCGCGCCCGGCTGTCCGCCGCCGCCCCGGCCGACCGGCGCCGGAGCCTGCTCGACCTGGTCCGGGCCCACGCGGCGGCGATCCTCGGCCACGACGACGCCACCGCCGTACCGGCCCGCACCGCGCTGCGGGAACTCGGCGTCGACTCGCAGTCCGCGCTGCGGCTGCGGCACCGGCTCGGCGCGGCGCTCGGCGTCACCCTGCCGACCACCGTCCTCTTCGACCACCCCACCGCCGACCGGCTCGCCGACCACTTGGCCGCCCTGCTCGACGCCGCCCCGGTGACCGTTGCGCGGGCCCCGCACGACGGCGCCCCGGTCCGACCCGCGCCCGCCCACCGGGACGGGAACGCCGACGAGCCGATCGCGATCGTCGGGATGGGCTGCCGGCTTCCCGGCGGGGTGCACTCACCCGAGCAGCTCTGGGACCTGCTCGACGCCGGCACCGACGCCGTCTCGCCGTTCCCCACCGACCGGGGCTGGGACCTGCGGCGGCTGCGGCACGACCCGGACCGCCCCGGCGGCTCGACCGTCGCCCTGGGCGGTTTCCTGCACGACGCCGCCGACTTCGACCCGGAGTTCTTCGGGATCAGCCCGCGCGAGGCACTCGCCATGGACCCGCAGCAGCGGCTGCTGCTGGAGACCTCCTGGGAGGCCCTGGAACGGGCCGGCATCGACCCGTCCCGGCTCGCCGGCAGCCGTACCGGGGTCTTCGTCGGCGCGATGGCGCAGGAGTACGGCCCGCGCATGCACGAGGCGTCCGACGGGCTGGAGGGCTACCTGCTCACCGGCACCACCGGCAGCACCATGTCCGGCCGGATCGCGTACGTGCTGGGGCTGGAGGGGCCGGCGCTGACCGTCGACACCGCCTGCTCCGCCGCGCTCGTCGCGATCCACCTGGCGGTCCGCTCCCTGCGGTCGGGGGAGTGCGGGCTCGCCCTGGCCGGCGCGGCGACCGTGATGGCCCGCCCCGGCATCTTCGTCGAGTTCAGCCGGCAGCGCGGCCTCGCCCCGGACGGGCGGGTCAAGGCCTTCTCCGACCACGCCGACGGCACCGGCTGGGGCGAGGGCGTCGGCACCCTCGTGCTGGAACGCCTGAGTGACGCCCGCCGCAACGGCCACCCGGTCCTCGCCGTCCTCGCCGGCACCGCCGTCAACTCCGACGGCGCGAGCAACGGCCTGACCGCCCCCAACGGACTGTCCCAGCAGCGGGTGATCCGGCAGGCGCTGGCCGACGCCGGGCTGCGCCCCGCCGACGTGGACGCGGTCGAGGCGCACGGCACCGGCACCGTCCTCGGCGACCCGATCGAGGCGGGTGCGCTGATCGAGACGTACGGCCGCGACCGAGAACCCGACGCGCCGCTCTGGCTCGGCTCCCTCAAGACCAACATCGGTCACACCCAGGCCGCCGCCGGCCTGGCCGGCGTCATCAAGATGGTCGAATCGCTGCGCCGTGGCGTCCTGCCGCGCAGCCTGCACGCCGACCCGCCGTCGTCCCACGTGGACTGGTCGGCCGGCACCGTCCGGCTGCTCACCGAGGCCCGCCCCTGGCCCGCCGGAGCGCGACCCCGCCGGGCCGGGGTCTCCGCGTTCGGGGTCAGCGGCACCAACGCCCACGTCATCCTCGCCGAGGCCACCGGCGACGGGACCGCCCCGCCGCCCGCCGACCGCCCGGCCGACGCGACGACCGCCGAGCCGGAGGTCGACGCGACGAGCGCCGACGACCGGCCGCTGCCGTACCTGCTCTCCGCGCGGACCCCGCAGGCGCTGGCCGAGCAGGCCCGGCTGCTGCGCGCCCGGCTGCGCGACGCGCACGTCCGGCCGGTCGACCTGGCGTACACCCTCGGGGTGGGCCGGGCCCGCTTCGACCGGCGGGCCGCGTTCCTCGCCGCCGGGCGGGACGAGCTGGACCGCGCCCTGGCCGTGCTGGCCGACGGCGGCGAGGCGCCGGGGCTGGCGTACGGGCGGCCGGCCGGGGACGACCGGGTCGTCCTCGTCTTCCCCGGCCAGGGCGGACAGTGGCCCGGCATGGCCACCGACCTGCTCGACACCGAACCCGTCTTCGCCGACCGGATCGCCGACTGCGAACGGGCGCTGGCCGAGTTCGTCGACTGGTCGCTGACCGACGTGCTGCGCGGTGCGCCCGGCGCGCCGACGCTGGAGCGGGTCGACGTGGTGCAGCCCGTGCTCTTCGCCGTCATGGTCTCCCTCGCGGCGCTCTGGCAGGCCCACGGCGTCCGGCCCGCCGCCGTGGTCGGGCACTCGCAGGGCGAGATCGCCGCCGCCTGCGTGGCCGGCGCGCTCAGCCTGCGCGACGCCGCCCGGGTGGTGGCGCTGCGCAGCCGCGCGCTGCGCGGCACGCTCGCCGGGCACGGCACGATGGCCTCCGTCCTCGCCCCCGTCGACACGGTCCGCGCCCTGATCGCCCGCTGGGACGGCCGGATCTCGGTGGCGGCCACCAACGGACCGCGCTCCGTGGTCGTCTCCGGCGACACCGACGCGGTGGCCGGGCTGCTCGCCGAGTGCGCCGCCGCCGACCTGCACGCCCGCGCCGTACCGGTCGACTACGCCTCCCACTCGGCGCAGGTCGAGACGCTCCGCGCCGAGCTGGCCGACCTGCTCGCCCCGGTCCGGCCCCGCCCGGCCGAGGTGCCCTTCTGGTCCACCGTCACCGCGGGCCCGCTCGACGGCACCGCGCTCGACGCCGACTACTGGTACCGCAACCTGCGCGGCACCGTCCGCTTCGACGAGACCACCACGCTGCTCGCCGGGGCCGGACACCGGATCTTCGTCGAGGTCAGCCCGCACCCCACGCTCACCAGCGCGGTGGCCGAGACGTTGGAGCACGCCGACGCCCCCGACGGCGTCGCCGTCGGCTCGCTGCGCCGCGGCGACCCCGGCCCCGGCTGCTTCCGGGCGTCCCTGGCCCAGGTGTACGCGCACGGCGTCGAACCCGACTGGGCCGACGCCCTCGCCGCCCACCACCCCCGCCGGGTCGACCTACCCACCTACCCGTTCCAACGGCAGCGCTACTGGTGGACCCCGCCCGCCCCGACCGCCACCACCCCGACCACCGCCACCCCCGACTGGCGCTACGAGGTGGCCTGGCAGCCCGTCGCCGACGTCACCGGTCCGCTGCTGGCCGGCGAGTGGCTGGTGCTGGCCGGCGCGCACACCGCCACCACCCCCCGGTACGCCGACGTCGTCACCGCCCTGCGCGAGCACGGTGCCGACGTGCTGCCGGTGACCCTGCCCGACGACGCGTCCCGCCCCGCCGCGCTCGCCCCGGCGCTGGCCGGACACACCCCCGCCGGGGTGCTCTCACTGCTCGCCCTGGACGGGCCGGACGACCCGGTGACGGCGGTCGCCGACCTCGCCGCCCAGCTGCGGGACCTGGCCGCCGCCGGGATCACCGCCCCGCTGTGGTGCGTCACCCGACACGCGGTCCGCACCGCCGCCGGTGAACCCGCCCCCGAGCTGGCACCCGCCGCGCTCTGGGCGGCGGGCCGGGCGGCGGCGGTGGAACAGCCGCGCGGCTGGGGCGGCCTGGTCGACCTGCCCGACGGCTGGGACCGGCGCACCGGGCAGCGGCTCGTCGCCGTGCTCACCGGCACCGGCGGGGAGGACCAGGTCGCCGTCCGGCCCTCCGGCGCGTACGCCCGCCGGCTGCGCCGGGCCACCCCCGCCGCGGCCGTGCGGAGCTGGCGGGCGCACGGCACCGTGCTGGTCACCGGCGGCACCGGCGCCCTCGGCGTACGGCTGGCCCGCTGGCTGGCCGGTCGCGGCGCGGAACGGATCGTGCTGCTCAGCCGCCGTGGTGCCGAGGCCCCCGAGGTGGCGCCGCTCGCGGCCGACCTCGCTGACCTCGGCGTCGTCCTCGACGTCACCGCCACCGACGTGACCGACCGGGCGGCGCTGCGGGACGTCCTCGCCGGCCTCGACCGGCCGCCGACCGCGGTGTTCCACGCGGCCGGCGTCTGCGAGCTGGACCCGGTGACCCGCACCGACGCCGACCAGCTCCGCCGGGTGCTGGCCGCGAAGGTCGACGGGGCCCGCCACCTCGACGAGCTGCTCGCCGACACGCCGCTGGACGCGTTCGTGCTCTTCTCCTCGATCTCGGCGACCTGGGGCGTCGCCGAGCACGCCGCGTACGGCGCGGCCAACGCCTGCCTGGACGCCCTCGCCGAACGCCGCCGCGACCGGGGACTCGCGGCCACCTCGATCGCCTGGGGACCGTGGGGCGGCGGCGGGATGATCGATCCCGGTCGCTGGGCGGAACTCGCCGCCACCGGCCTGCCCGTCCTCGACGCCGACCGGGCCCTCGACGCGCTCCAGGTGCTGCTCGACCACGACGAGACCACCCCGGTCGTCGCCGACGTCGACTGGGACCGGTTCGTCCCGGTCTATTCCTCGTCCCGCCCCAGCCCGCTGCTGGCCGACCTGGCCGCCGCCCCGGCGGGCACCGACCCCGGCACGCCCGTCGGCGCGCTCGGCGCCCGGCTCGCCGCGCTGCCCGAGGCCGACCAGCGGGACCTGCTGCTCGACCTGGTACGCCGGCACACCGCCACGGTGCTCGGGCACGCCGACCCCGGCGCGGTCGCCGCCGACCGGGCCTTCAAGGACCTCGGGTTCGGCTCGCTCACCGCCGTCGAGCTGCGCAACCGGCTGGCCGCCGCCACCGACCTGCGGCTGCCCACCACGCTCGTCTTCGACCACCCCACCCCCGACCGGCTCGCCCGGCACCTCTGGCAGGAGGCGCACGGCCGGCTGCCGCAGGCCGAGCCGACCCGGACGGTGGCCGCCGACGCCGACGAGCCGCTCGCCATCGTCGGCATGGCCTGCCGGCTCCCCGGCGACGTCGCCCGCCCCGACGACCTGTGGCGGCTGCTGCGCGACGGCGCCGACGCCGTCGGCGGGCTGCCCACCGACCGGGGCTGGGACACCGACGCCCTCTTCGACCCCGACCCGGACCGGCCCGGCACCAGCTACACCCGGGCCGGCGGTTTCCTGGCCCGGGCCGCCGAGTTCGACCACGACTTCTTCGGCATCTCCGCCCGCGAGGCGCTCGCCATGGACCCGCAGCAGCGGCTGCTGCTGGAAGCCTCCTGGGAGGCACTGGAGGACGCCGGGCTCGTCCCGGCCGACCTCGCCGGCAGCGACACCGGTGTCTTCGCCGGGGTCCTCGCCGCCGACTACGGGCAGCCGCACGGCATGCCGGGCGAGCTGGAGGGCTACCGGGTGACCGGCGCCGCCCCGAGCGTCGCCTCCGGGCGGCTCGCGTACACCTTCGGCTTCACCGGGCCGGCGCTCACCGTCGACACCGCCTGCTCGTCGTCGCTGGTGGCGCTCCACCTCGCCGGGCGGGCGCTGCGCGCCGGGGAGTGCGACCGGGCGCTCGTCGCCGGCGCCGCCGTGATGTCCACCCCCGACCCGATGATCAGTTTCAGTCGCCAGCGCGCCCTCTCCCCGGACGGCCGCTGCCGCTCCTTCGCCGACGACGCCGACGGGTTCGGCATGGCCGAGGGCGTCGCCGTCCTCGTCGTGGAACGGCTGAGTGACGCCCGCCGCAACGGCCACCGGGTCCTCGCCGTGGTCCGGGGCAGTGCGGTGAACCAGGACGGTGCGTCGAACGGGTTGACGGCGCCGAACGGGCCGTCGCAGCAGCGGGTGATCCGGCAGGCCCTGGCGAACGCGGGTCTGTCGGCGTCGGACGTGGACGTGGTGGAGGCGCACGGGACGGGTACGTCGTTGGGTGACCCGATCGAGGCGCAGGCGGTGATCGCCACGTACGGGCAGGACCGGCCCGCCGACCGGCCGCTCTGGTTGGGGTCGGTCAAGTCCAACATCGGCCACACCCAGACCGCCGCCGGACTGGTCGGGGTGCTGAAGATGGTCCTCGCCCTGCGGCACGGGATGCTGCCCCGCACCCTGCACGCGGAGCGACCCTCGTCCCGGATCGACTGGACCGCCGGCACCGTACGGCTGCTGACGGAGGAACGGCAGTGGCCGCGTACCGGGCAGCGGCCGCGCCGCGCCGGGGTCTCCGCCTTCGGGATCAGCGGCACGAACGCCCACGTGATCGTCGAGGAGCCGCCGGCCGAGCCGGCCCGCCCGCAACCGGCTCCGGCGGTCGGCCCGACGGTGCCGTGGCTGCTCTCCGCCCGTTCGGCCGCCGCGCTGACCGACCAGGCGTCCGCGCTGCGTCCCCTGGCCGACACGGCCGACCCCCTTGAGGTGGCGTGGTCGCTGGCGTCGACCCGGTCGCGGCTCGCGGAGCGTGCCGTGGTGGTCGGTGACCACGCGGCGGGTCTGGCGGCCCTGGCCGCCGGTGAGCCGGCGGCGACTGTGGTGTCGGGTGTGGCTGGTCCGGTGGGTCGGACGGTGTTCGTCTTCCCCGGTCAGGGCGCGCAGTGGGTCGGCATGGGTGGCGGGCTGCTGGATGCGTCTCCGGTGTTCGCGGAGACGGTGGCGGAGTGCGCGGCGGTGCTGTCCGGCCTGGTCGACTGGTCGGTCGTCGACGTGCTGCGTGGCAGCCCGGACGCGGTGTCGCTGGACCGGGTCGATGTGGTGCAGCCGGCGTCGTTCGTGGTGATGGTCGGCCTGGCGGCGGTGTGGCGCTCCTACGGGGTGCGCCCGGCGGCGGTGGTGGGGCACTCTCAGGGTGAGGTCGCCGCCGCGTGCGTGGCCGGGGTGCTGTCGCTGTCCGACGCGTTGCGGATCGTGGTGGCGCGGTCCCGGGCGGTCGCGGAGTTGAGCGCGGGCAGTGGTGCGATGGCGTCGCTGCGGATGCCGGTGGAGCAGGCGGAGGCCCTGCTGGCGGACCTGGCGGCTCGCGCGGAGTCGGCGGATCGCGCGGACGACGCGGGCCGAGCCGGTCGGGTCGGTGTCGCGGCGGTGAACAGCCCGTCCCAGGTGGTGGTCTCGGGTGAGGTCGCGGCCGTGGAGGACGTGCTGGCCGAGTGTGAGCAGACCGGGGTCCGGGCCCGCCGGATCGCCGTGGACTACGCCTCCCACTCGCCGGCCATGGACGCCTTGGCTGATCGTCTCGCCGTGGAGTTGGCGGACGTGACGGCGCATCCGGCGCAGGTGCCGTGGCTGTCCACGGTGTCCGGTGAGTACGTCGAGGGGTTGGATGCCGGTTACTGGTTCCGGAACCTGCGGGAGCCGGTCCGGTTCGCCGACGCGGTCAGTCGGTTGGCGGGGGAGGGGCACGGGGTGTTCGTGGAGGTGTCCTCCCATCCGGTGCTGGCGGCGGCCGTGGAGGAGACGGTGGAGTCGGGCGAGCCGGCCGTGGTCACCGGGACGCTGCGCCGCGACGACGGGGACCTCGACCGGTTCCTGCTCAGTGCCGGCGCCCTCTGGACGCACGGCGTCGACGTGGACTGGACCGCCGCCTTCGGCGACCCCCGCCCGGCGCGGATCGACCTGCCCACCTACCCGTTCCGCCGGACGCGGCACTGGATCGAGGCACCGGCCGCCGCCACCGCCCGCCAGGAGGCCGCCCAGCTCGACGGCTGGCGCTACCGCCTCGACTGGGTGCCGGTGCCGACCACCGGCGAGAGCCGCCTCGACGGGACGTGGCTGCTGGTCACGCCGCGCGCCGACGTCCACCCGGACCTGGTGGACGCGGTCACCGCCGGCCTCACCGCGCACGGCGCCTCGGTGCGCCGGCGTACGGCGGCGCAGCTCACCGGGGTGCCGTCCGACGTCGTCGGTGTGCTCAACCTGACCGGCCTCGACGAGTCCCCGCACCCGACCCAGCCGGCCGTCAGCACCGGCCTCGTCGACACCGTCGCCGTGGTGAAGGCGCTGGGCACCCTGAGCGCGGACGCGCCCTTGTGGACGGTCACCCGCCAGGCGGTCGGTGTCGGCGCGGACGACCCCGTCGCGCACCCCGGCCAGGCCCAGCTCTGGGGTCTCGGGGTGGTGCTCGGCATCGACGAGCCGCACCGGCACGTCGGCCAGGTCGACCTGCCCGCCGTCGTCGACGACGACACCGTCGCCCGGCTCGCCGCCGCGCTGGCCGGCACCACCGGCGAGAACGAGGTGGCCGTCCGCCACGGCACCCTGCTCGGCCGGCGGCTCGTCCCGGCGCCCGCCGGCACCGTCGACCCCTGGCAGCCCCGGGGCACCGTCCTGGTCACCGGCGGCACCGGCGCGCTCGGCGCCCACGTGGCCCGCTGGGCCGCCGCCAACGGCGCCGCCCACCTGGTGCTCACCAGCCGCCGGGGCGCCGACGCGCCCGGTGCCAAGGAACTGCACCGGGAACTCGCCGAACTCGGCGCCCAGGTCACCATCGCCGCCTGCGACGTCGCCGACGCCGACGACCTCGCCGCCGTGCTCGCGGCGATCCCCGCCGACGAGCCGCTGACCGCCGTGGTGCACGCCGCCGGGATCACCCAACCGGAGATCCCCGTCGGCGACCTCACCCCCGACGTGCTCGCCCCGATCCTCCGGGTCAAGGTCGACGGCGCCCGCCACCTGGACGCCCTCACCGCCGACCTTCCGCTCGACGCGTTCGTCCTCTTCTCCTCCGGCGCCGGCACCTGGGGCGACAGCGGCAAGGGCGGGTACGCCGCCGCCAACGCCCACCTCGACGCGCTCGCCCACCAGCGGCGCAGCCGGGGCCGGACCGCCACCTCCGTCGCCTGGGGCGCCTGGGGCGGGGGCGGCATGGTGGAGGGCGAGGTCGCCGACCTGCTCACCCGTCGGGGCGTACGCCTGATGCGGCCGGAGTCGGCGGTGCGGGCACTCGCGGTCGCGGTCGGCGCCGGAGACGCCGCCGTCGCGGTGGCCTCCCTCGACCTGTCCCGTTTCCTGCCGCTCTACACGATGAGCCGCCCCCGACGGCTGGTCGACCAGCTCCGGGCGGACCCGGCGGCACCCGACGGCGCGGCGGCAGCCGAGCCGGCGACCGGGGAGAACCCGCTCGCGGCGCGGCTGGCCGGCCAGTCCGCCGAGGAGCAGGAGGCGGCGCTGACCGCCGTCATCCGGCGCGAGGTCGCCGCGGTGCTCAAGGCCGGTCGGCCCGAGGACGTCCCGCCCCGGCGGGCGTTCAAGGAACTCGGCTTCGACTCGCTCACCGCGCTGGAGTTCCGCAACCGGCTGGCCACCGCCACCGGGCTGCGGCTGCCCGCCACGCTGGTCTTCGACCACCCCACCCCGGCCACCCTGGCCCGGCACCTGCGCGGCGAACTCACCGGCGGCACCCGGACCCTGCTGGCCGAACTGGACCGGTTCGAGGCGGACCTGTCGGCCCTGCCGGAGGGCGACCCGACCCGCGTGGACGTGGTGGCCCGCCTGCGCGACCTGCTGCGGCGGGCCGAACCGACCACCGCCGTCGAGGAGCCGCACGACGACCTCAGCACGGCCACCGACGACGAGATCTTCGAACTGATCGACCGGGAGTTGGGCATCTGATGAGCGGCGGCGCGAACGAGGAACGGCTCCGGGAATACCTGAACCGGGTCACCGCGGACCTGCGGACCACCCGACGACGGGTCCGGGAGCTGGAGGAGCAGGCGCGCGAACCCATCGCGGTCGTCTCGATGAGCTGCCGCTACCCGGGCGGGGTCCGCACCCCCGAGGAGTACTGGGAGCGGATCGCCGCCGGCGCGGACCTCGTCGGTGACCTCCCCACCGACCGGGGCTGGGACGTCGACGGGCTCTACCACCCCGACCCCGACCACCCGGGCACCAGCTACACCCGGCACGGCGCGTTCCTCCGCGACGCCGCCGCCTTCGACGCCGACTTCTTCGGCATCTCACCCCGCGAGGCCCTGGCCATGGACCCGCAGCAGCGGCTGCTGCTGGAGACCGCGTGGGAGGCGTTCGAACGCGCCGGCATCGACGTCGAGACGCTGCGCGGGTCGCGCTCCGGCGTCTTCGTCGGCGCCAGCAACCAGGGGTACGCCTCGGCGGTCGGCACCGCCCCCGACGGCGTCGAGGGACACCTGCTCACCGGCGGCTCCGGCGCCGTGCTCTCCGGGCGCATCGCGTACACCCTCGGCCTGGAGGGGCCCGCGGTCACCGTCGACACGATGTGCTCCTCGGCGCTGGTAGCGGTGCACCTGGCCGTGCAGGCGCTGCGCGCCGACGAGTGCTCCCTCGCGCTGGCCGCCGGCGCCACCGTGATGGCCACCCCGCGCAATTTCGTCGAGTTCAGCCGGCAGGGCGGCCTGGCGGTCGACGGCCGGTGCAAGCCGTTCTCCGACGACGCGGACGGCACCGGCTGGGGCGAGGGCGTCAACGTCCTGCTGCTGGAACGCCTCAGCGACGCCCGGCGCAACGGCCACCAGGTGCTCGCGCTGATCCGCGGCAGCGCCGTGAACCAGGACGGCGCGTCGAACGGCCTGACCGCCCCGAACGGCCCCGCCCAGCAGCGCGTCATCCGGGCCGCCCTGGCCGGTGCCGGGCTCACCACCGCCGACGTCGACGCCGTCGAGGCGCACGGCACCGGCACCGCCCTCGGCGACCCGATCGAGGCGCAGGCGCTGCTGGCCACGTACGGGCAGGGCCGGGGCGACGGCGAGCCGCTGTGGCTCGGGTCGGTGAAGTCCAACATCGGCCACACCCAGGCCGCCGCCGGCATCGCCGGCATCATGAAGATGATCCTCGCCATGCGGCACGGGGTGCTGCCCCGGTCGCTGCACGCCGAACGACCGTCCACACTGGTCGACTGGTCGGCCGGCGCGGTGGAACTGCTCGCCGCGACCCGCGACTGGCCGTCCGTGGACCGGCCCCGCCGGGCGGGCGTGTCGGCCTTCGGTGCCAGCGGCACCAACGCCCACGTCATCGTGGAGCAGGCCCCGGAACCGGTCGCCGACGACCCGGCCCCCGCCGCCACCCCGGCCGTGGCCGAGGTGGTGCTGCCGGTGCTGCCGTGGGTGCTGTCGGCGAAGTCGCCGGCCGCGCTGGCCGCCCAGGCCGCCCGGTTGGCGTCGGGGGTGCCGGGGTCGGCCGTGGACGTGGCGTTGTCGCTGGCCACCACCCGGTCCGGACTGGACCGTCGGGCCGTGGTGCTGGGCGCCCACCCCGACGAGCTGCGGTCGGGCCTGGCCTCGCTGGTGGAGGGCGTGCCGAGCGCGGGAGTGGCCACCGGGATCGCCCGGGACGGCCTGACCGGGTTCGTCTTCTCCGGTCAGGGCGGCCAGCGGCTCGGCATGGGCCGGGAGCTGGCGGCGGCGTTCCCGGTCTTCGACGCGGCCCTGGCCGAGGTGTGTGCCCAGTTCGACCCGCTGCTGGGCCGTCCGCTGCGCGAGGTGATCGACGGGGCGGGCGACGACCTGGACCGGCCGGGCTCGGCGGGGGAGCCGGACCGGTCGGATGCGGCCGAGGACCTGGCGCAGACGGGGTGGGCGCAGCCGGCGCTGTTCGCGGTGGAGGTGGCGCTGTTCCGGCTCCTGGAGTCGTGGGGCGTCACGCCCGACTACCTGATCGGTCACTCGGTCGGTGAGCTGGCCGCCGCGCACGTGGCGGGGGCCCTGGAGCTGCCGGACGCGTGCCGGCTCGTCGCGGCGCGGGCGTCGCTGATGCAGGCGTTGCCCGCCGGTGGGGCGATGTGGGCGGTCCGCGCGACCGTGGACGAGGTGACGCCGCTGCTGGTCGAGGGGGCGTCCATCGCGGCCGTCAACGCCCCCGGCCAGGTGGTGGTGTCGGGGACGCGGGAAGCCGTCGAGCAGGTCGCGGCCGGTCTGCCGGACCGGCAGGGCCGCTGGCTGACGGTGAGCCACGCGTTCCACTCGGCGTTGATGGAGCCGATGCTGACCGCGTTCACCGGGGTCGCCGCCACCGTGCCGATGCGGAAGCCGCAGGTCCCGATCGTCTCCACGCTGACCGGTGAGGTGGTCGAGGAGTTCACCGCCGGTTACTGGGCCGACCAGGTGCGGGGAACCGTCGCCTTCGGCGCGGCGGTCGAGAAGGCGTACGAGCTGGGTGTGACCCGGTTCGTGGAGCTGGGCCCGGACGCCGGCCTCGTCGCCGCCGTCGAGGAGACCCGCGACGGCGTGCTGGCCGTGCCGGTGCTGCACCGCCGGCAGGCCGAACCGACCACCGCCGTGACCGCCCTCGCCCGGCTCTGGGCCGACGGCTGCCCCGTCGACTGGGCGGCGTTCTTCGCCCCCACCGCCGCGCACGTCGTCGACCTGCCCACCTACCCGTTCCAGCGGGACCGGTTCTGGCTGGCGGAAGCCGACCGGACCGACCCGGTCGACGCCGAGTTCTGGGCCGCCGCCAACGACCCGGCGGTGCTCGCCGACACGCTCCACGTCGACGAGGACACCCCGCTGCACGCCGTCGTGCCGGCCCTGCGCGAGTGGCGTCACCGGCGCCGCGCCCGGGCCACCCTCGACTCGTGGCGTTACAGCCTCGACTGGACACCGGTCACCGACCCCGGCCCGCGCCGCCTCACCGGACGATGGCTGCTGGTGACCGCCGCCGCCCCGGACCACGACCGCACCGGAACCGTCGCCCACACCGACGAGGACGGCACCGGAACCGTCGCGCCCGCCGACCACGACCTCGGCGGAACCCTCGCCGACGCGCTCGCCGCCGCCGGCGCCGACGTCGCCCGGGTCACGCTCACCGACGACCTGGACCGGGCCGGCGTCGCCGACCTGCTCGCCGCGCATCCCGACGCGGTCGGCCTGCTCTCCCTGCTGGCCCTCGACGAGCGCCCGCACCCGCACCACCCCACACTCACCACCGGCCTCGCCGCCACCCTCCTGCTGGCCCAGGCCGTCACCGACCACGACCCGGCCGTCCCGCTCTGGGTCTGCACCCGCGGTGCCGTCGCCACCGGCGCCGACGACCGACCCACCCACCCGGGACAGAGCCCCACCTGGGGCGTCGGCCTCGGCATGAGCCTCGAACACCCCGACCGCTGGGGCGGGCTGATCGACCTGCCCCCGACCGTCGACGCGGACGCCGCCGGGCAGGTCGCCGCCGCGCTGGCCCGTACCGACGGCGAGGACCAGCTCGCCGTGCGGGCCGGCGACACCCTGGTCCGCCGGCTCCGGCGGCACCCGGCCTCCCGACGGGACGGCGGGGCTTGGCGTACGAGCGGGGCGGCGCTGATCACCGGGGGCACGGGGGGACTGGGCGCGCACACCGCGCGCTGGCTCGCCACGGCGGGCGTCGAGCACCTCGTGCTGACCAACCGGCGCGGCCTGGACGCCCCCGGCGCCCGGGACCTGGTCGCCGAGCTCAGCGCGCTCGGCCCCCGGGTCACCGTCGCCGCGTGCGACGTCACCGACCCCGACGCCCTCGCCCGGCTCGTCGCCGAGGTCGAGGCGGACGGCCCCGCGATCCGTACCGTCGTGCACAGCGCCGGGGACGGGCTGCTCGCCCCGCTCGCCGACACCGACCTGGCCGGGTTCGCGGCCGGCGTACACGTGAAGCTGGCCGGGACGGCGAACCTGGACCGGCTCTTCGACCGCGCCGACCTCGACGCCTTCGTCCTCTACTCGTCCGTCGCCGCCGTCTGGGGCGCCGCCGACCACGCCGCGTACGCGGCCGGCAACGCCTACCTCGACGCGGTCACCCGCAGCCGGCGGGCCCGCGGCCTCGCCGGCACCACCGTCGCCTGGGGCATCTGGGCCGGCGGCGGCATGGGCCGGGACGTCGACACCGCCGACCTCAAGTGGCGGGGCCTGCCGTTCATGGCCCCCGAGGTGGCGGTCGCCGGGCTGCGCGCGGCCCTCGCCGCCGACGAGGAGTTCCTCACCGTCGCCGACGTCGACTGGGAGCGCTTCGTCCCCGTCTTCACCGCCGCCCGCCCCCGCCCGCTGCTCGACGAGGTGCCGGAGGTCCGCGCCGTACTCGACCGGGAAGCGTCGGCCGCCGCCGCCGATCCGCTCGCCGACCGGCTCCGTACGCTCTCCGCGCCGGACCGGGACGCGGCCCTGCGGGACCTGGTCCGCCGGCAGGTCGCGGCAGTCCTCGGCCGACGGGACGCGGACGGCATCGACGACAGCCGGCCCTTCCGGGACCTCGGGTTCGACTCGCTGCTCGCCGTCGGCCTGCGCAACGCCCTCGGCGCGGCCACCGGCCTGAAACTCGCCACCACCCTCGTCTTCGACTATCCGAGCGTCGGACGGCTGGCCGAGCACCTGCACACCACCCTCTTCGGTGCGACGCAGCCCGCCGCCCCCACCCCCGCCGCGCCGGCCGGTGGCGACCCCGACGACCACGCCGTCGCGATCGTCGGCATGGGCTGCCGGTTCCCCGGCGACGTCGCCGACCCCGAGGAGCTGTGGCGGCTGCTGAGCGCCGGCCAGGACGCCGTCGGTGACTTCCCCGACGGGCGGGGCTGGCACCTCGACCAGCTCTACAGCCCCGACCCGGACGACGAGGGGAAGGTGACGGTCCGGACCGGCGGCTTCGTCCGCGACGCCGGCCACTTCGACCCCGCCTTCTTCGGCATCTCGCCCCGCGAGGCCCTCGCCATGGACCCGCAGCAGCGGCTGCTGCTGGAGACCAGCTGGGAGGCCATCGAACACGGCCGGATCGACCCGGCCCGGCTGCGCGGCAGCAGCTGCGGCGTCTTCGTCGGCGCCGCCCACAGCGGCTACGGCAGCGACCTGCGGCACCTGCCCGAGGGCACCGAGGGGCACCTGGTCACCGGCACCGTCACCAGCATCGCCTCCGGGCGGATCGCGTACACCCTCGGTCTGGAGGGGCCAGCCGTCACCCTCGACACCGGCTGCTCGTCGGCGCTCGTCGCGCTGCACCTCGCCGTGCGGGCGCTGCGCTCCGGCGAGTGCGCGTACGCGCTGGCCGGCGCCGCCTCGGTGGTCTCCTCACCGCTGGGCTTCCTCGGCTTCAGCCGGCAGCGCGGGCTGGCCGCCGACGGCCGGTGCAAGGCGTTCGCCGAGGACGCCGACGGGATGGGCTTCGCCGAGGGCGCCGGCATGCTGCTGTTGGAACGCCTCACTGACGCCCGCCGCAACGGTCACCGCGTCCTCGCCGTGATCCGGGGCAGCGCGGTGAACCAGGACGGTGCGTCCAACGGGCTGACCGCCCCCAACGGGCCCGCGCAGCAGCGGGTCATCCGGGCCGCTCTGGCCGACGCCGGGCTGGCGACGTCCGACGTGGACGCCGTGGAGGCGCACGGCACGGGCACCCCGCTGGGCGACCCGATCGAGGCGCAGGCGCTGCTGGCCACGTACGGGCAGGACCGGGACGCCGACCGACCGCTCTGGCTGGGGTCGGTGAAGTCCAACATCGGGCACACCCAGATCGCCGCCGGGGCGGCCGGACTGATGAAGATCGTCCTCGCGCTGCGACACGAGCTGCTGCCCCGGACCCTGCACGTCGATCGGCCGTCGTCCCGGATCGATTGGTCGGCCGGTGCGGTACGGCTCCTCGCCCAGGAGCACTCGTGGCCGGCGGTGGCCGGCCGGCCGCGCCGGGCGGGCGTCTCCTCGTTCGGGGTCAGCGGCACCAACGCGCACGTGATCGTGGAGGAGGCCCCGGCCGAGGAGCCGGCGCAGTCGGGTGCGGTGTCGGCGGGGCCGGTGCCGTGGGTGCTGTCCGGCCGGTCTCCGGCGGCGTTGCGCGGTCAGGCCACGAGGCTGGCCGCGCTGTCCGCCGACCGCGTGGACGTCGGCTGGTCGTTGGCGGTGTCCCGGTCGTCGTTCGAGCACCGGGCGGTGGTGCTCGACGGTGACGCTGCCGGCCTGGCCGCGGTCGCCGAGGGTGTACCGGCCGACGGTGTCATGTCGGGCGTGGTGTCCGGCTCCCCGGGCCGGGTGGTGCTGGTGTTCCCGGGTCAGGGGGCGCAGTGGGCCGGGATGGGTGTGGAGCTGGCGGAGGCGTCGCCGGTGTTCGCGGCGCGGTTGGTCGAGTGTGAGAGTGCCCTGTCGGGGTTCGTGGACTGGTCGTTGGCGGATGTGCTCCGCCAGGTGCCGGGTGCGCCGTCGTTGGAGCGGGTGGATGTGGTGCAGCCGGCGTCGTGGGCGGTGATGGTGTCCCTGGCCGCGCTCTGGGAGTCGTACGGGGTGCGGCCGGCGGCGGTGGTGGGGCACTCGCAGGGTGAGATCGCGGCGGCCTGCGTGGCCGGTGCGCTCACCCTCACCGACGGGGCGCGGGTGATCGCCCTGCGGTCCCGGCTGCTGGCCGACCTGGCCGGCAGTGGCGGCATGGCGGCGCTCGCACTGCCCCCGGCCGAGGCCGAGGAGCTGCTGACCGGCTTCGACGGCGTCTCCGTGGCGGCCGTGAACGGGCCCCGCTCCGTGGTGCTCTCCGGCGACCGGGCCGCCCTCGACCGGGTCGGCGCCGAGTGCGCGCGACGCGGGACCCGGTTCCGCCTCGTCCCGGTGGACTACGCGTCGCACTCCCCGGCCGTCGACGGGGTGCTCACCCGGCTGCGCCGGGAGGTGGCCGACGTACGGCCGCAGATCCCCCGGGTGCCGCTGCTCTCCACGGTCACCGGGGACTGGGTACGCGACGCCGTCCTCGACGCCGACTACTGGTGCGCCAACCTGCGCCGGCCGGTGCGGTTCGCCGACGCGGTGCGCACCCTCGCCGCCGAGGGCTTCGGCACCTACCTGGAGGCGTCGCCGCACCCGGTGCTGACGGCGGCCGTCGAGGAGACCCTGGACGGCCACGACGCCACCGTCGTCGGCTCGCTGCGCCGCGACGACGGCGGCACCCGACGGTTCCTGCTCTCCCTGGCCGAGGCGTGGGTACGCGGTACGGCGGTGGACTGGACGGTCGCCTTCCCGGCCGGCGCCCGCACCGTCGACCTGCCCACCTACCCGTTCCAACGCCAGCACTACTGGCTGACCGCACCCGCCGACACCGCCGACGCCCGCCCCGGCGACCCGGCCGACGCCGAGTTCTGGGCCGCCGTCGACCGGGACGACCCGGCCGCGCTCGCCGCCACCCTCGGCATCGACGCCGACGGCTCGGCGCTGCCGCAGCTCCTGCCGGTGCTCGCCGACTGGCGGCAGCGCCGCCGCCACGCGTCCACCGTGGACTCGTGGCGCTACGACGTCACCTGGCGACCCGTCACCCCGGGCACCGTGGCGCGCCTCGACGGCACCCGCTGGCTGCTGCTCCTGCCCACCGAACCCGGTCCGGACCAGTGGTCGACCCACCTGCGTCGGCAGCTCGAAGCGCGCGGCGCGCGGGTGCAGGAGCTGACCGTGGCCGGGGACCGGGCCACCCTCGCCGAGCGGCTGCGGGCCGAGGTCGACGGCTGTGCCGGCGTACTCTCCCTGCTGGCGCTCGACGGGCCGCCCCGGATCGACCCGGCGGTGGCCGTCGTCCAGGCCCTCGGCGACGCGGGCAGCACCGCGCCGCTGTGGTGCCTGACCCGGGGCGCGGTCACCGTCGGGCGCGCCGACGCCACCGTCGACCCCGACCAGGCCCAGCTCTGGGGCCTGGGCCGGATCGCCGCGATGGAGTACCCGCAGCGGATCGGCGGCCTGGTCGACCTGCCGGCCACCCCCGACGACCGCGCCGCGCAGCGGCTCGTCGCGGCCGTCACCGCCGCCGACGGCGAGGATCAGCTCGCGGTACGCCCCGCCGGGGTCTACGCCCGCCGCCTGGTCCGTCGGCCGGTCGTCGACACCCCGCCGGTGCGGGACTGGCAGCCGCACGGCACCGTGCTGGTCACCGGCGGCACCGGGGGCATCGGCGCGGAGATCGCCGCCTGGCTGGCCGAGGCCGGCGCCGAGCACCTGCTGCTCACCAGCCGACGCGGCGACCGGGCCCCCGGCGCGGCCGAGCTGACCGCCCGGCTGACCGCCCTCGGCGCGGCCGTCACCATCGCCGCCTGCGACGCCGCCGACCGGGACGCCCTCGCCGCCGTCCTCGCCGCGGTCCCGGCCGCGCACCCGCTCACCGCCGTGGTGCACGCCGCCGCCGTTCTCGACGACTGCCTGCTCGACGCGCTCACCCAGGAGCGCACCGCGACCGTGCTGCGCCCCAAGGTCGACGCGGCCCGGCACCTGCACGAGCTGACCCGCGACGTCGACCTCGACGCGTTCGTGCTCTTCTCCTCGCTGGCCGGCACCCTCGGCGGGCCCGGCCAGGCCAGCTACGCGGCGGCCAACGCCTGGCTGGACGCGCTCGCCGTCGCCCGCCGCGCCGAGGGGCTGCCCGCCACCTCGATCGCCTGGGGCGTGTGGGGCGACGTCGGGCTGGCCAGCGGCGCACTCGGGGAGCGGCTGCGCCGTACCGGGATGGGACAGCTGCCGCCCCGGGCGGCGCTGGACGCCCTGCGCCAGGTGGTCGACCAGGACCTCGGCTACCTGGCGATCGCCGACATCGACTGGACCCGGTACGCCGCCACCTGCACCGAGGGCCGCTCCGGCCGGGTGCTCGACGCGCTGCCCGAGGCGTCCGCCGCGCTCCGCCCGGCCGCCGACGAGCCGACCGGGTTCGCCGGCACCCTCGCCGACCTCACCGCCGCCGAGCGGGAACAGGCGCTGCTGACGCTGGTGCGTACCCAGGCGGCGGCGGTGCTCGGCCTGCCCGAACCCGACGCGGTGGACCCCGACCGGGCGCTGCGCGACCTCGGCTTCGACTCGCTCACCGGGGTGGACCTGCGCAACCGGCTGAACGCCGCCACCGGCCTGCGGCTGCCGGTCACCGTGGTCTTCGATCACGCCACCGCGAACCGGCTGGCCCGGCACCTGGCCGGCGAACTCTTCGGCGTCGCCGCCGAGGTCCCGGTCGACCCGCGACCGGCCCGCGCGGCCCACGACGACGACCCGGTGGTGATCGTCGCGATGAGCTGCCGCCTGCCCGGCGGGATCAGCACCCCCGAGCAGTACTGGGAGCTGCTGGCCACCGGCGGGGACGCTGTCTCCGGCTTCCCGACCGATCGCGGCTGGGACGTCGACGGGCTCTACGACCCCGACCCGGACCGGCCCGGCACCTTCTACACCCGGGGCGGCGGCTTCCTGCGCGACGTCGCCGACTTCGACCCGCCGTTCTTCGGCATCTCCCCGCGCGTCGCCCCGGCCATCGACCCGCAGCACCGGCTGCTGCTGGAGACCTCCTGGGAGGCGTTCGAACGGGCCGGCATCGACCCGGCGACCGTCAAGGGCACCCCGGTCGGCGTCTTCGTCGGCGCCAACTACAACGACTACGGCTCGCGGCTGAGCCACGCCCCCGGCGAGTACGAGGGGCAGCTCGCCACCGGCAGCGCGGCCAGCGTCGCGTCCGGGCGGGTGGCGTACACGTTCGGCCTGGAGGGGCCGGCCGTCACCGTCGACACCGCCTGCTCGTCCTCACTGGTCGCGCTCCACCTGGCCGTGCAGTCGCTGCGCGCCGGCGAGTGCGCGATGGCCCTCGCGGGCGGCGTCACCGTCATCTCCACCCCGGACACCTTCATCGAGTTCAGCCGACAGGGCGCGCTCTCGCCCGACGGCCGGTGCAAGGCGTTCTCCGCCGACGCCGACGGGGCGGGCTGGGCCGAGGGGGTGGGGCTGCTGCTGCTGGAACGCCTCAGCGACGCCCGCCACCACGGCCACCCCGTCCTCGGCGTGGTACGCGGCGCGGCCGTCAACCAGGACGGCGCGTCGAACGGGCTGACCGCCCCCAGCGGCCCCGCCCAGCAGCGGGTCATCCGGGCCGCCCTGACCGGCGCCGGGCTCACCGCCGCCGACGTGGACCTGGTCGAGGCGCACGGCACCGGCACCACCCTCGGCGACCCGATCGAGGCGGAGGCGCTGCTGGCCACGTACGGCCGGGACCGGCCCGCCGACCGGCCGCTCTGGCTCGGGTCGGTGAAGTCGAACATCGGTCACACCCAGGCCGCCTCCGGCGTCGCCGGGGTGATCAAGGCGGTGCTGGCGCTGCGGCACGGCGTCATGCCGCGCACCCTGCACGTCGGCGAACCGACCCGGCACGTCGACTGGTCCGCCGGCCAGGTACGACTGCTCACCGAGGACCGCCCCTGGCCGGCGGGGGACGCGCCGCGCCGGGCCGGGATCTCCTCCTTCGGCGTCAGCGGCACCAACGCCCACGTGATCGTCGAGCAGGCGCCACCGGAGGCCCCCGCCCCGGCCGCGCCCCGACCCGCCGACGGGGCGGGCTGGCTGCCGTGGACGCTCTCCGCCCGGACCGCCACCGCGCTGACCGCCCAGGCGCGTCACCTGCTCACCACCCTCGACGCGCGTCCCGACACCGACGCCGCCGACGTGGCCCGGACCCTCGCCGCCCGGGCCCGCCTCGGGCACCGCCTGGTCTGCTGGGGCACCGGCACCGACGCGCTGCGCCGGCAGCTCACCGACTGGCTCGCCGGCCGGCCGGTCGTCCCCGGCGCGGTCGGGGTCGCCGACGCCGGTCGTACCGCCTTCCTCTTCTCCGGGCAGGGGGCGCAGCGGCTCGGCGCCGGCCGCGAGCTGTACCGGACGTTCCCGGTCTATGCCGACGCGCTCGACGAGGTGTGCGCGCGGATGGACCTGGAACTGGACCGGCCGCTGCGCGCGGTGCTCTTCGCCGCCGACGGCACCCCGGACGCCGACCTGCTGGACCGGACCGACTACACCCAGCCGGCGCTCTTCGCCGTCGAGGTGGCGCTGTTCCGGCTCTTCGCGTCGTGGGGGATCACCCCCGACCACCTCCTCGGCCACTCCGTCGGCGGCCTCACCGCCGCCCACCTGGCCGGGGTGTTCGGGCTCGACGACGCCTGCCGGCTGGTCGCCGCCCGGGGCCGGCTGATGCAGCGGCTGCCGGCCGGCGGCGCGATGGTCGCCCTGGCCGCCACCGAGGACGAGGTCACGCCCCTGCTGACCGGCCGGGAGGACCGGATCGGCCTGGCCGCGGTGAACGGACCGACCGCCACCGTCGTCTCCGGTGACGTCGCCGAGGTGGAGCGGGTCGCGGCGCACTTCGCCGAACTCGGCCGCAAGACTAGGCGTTTGCGGGTCAGCCATGCGTTTCACTCGCCTCATATGGACGCCATGCTCGCCGGATACGCGGAGACGGTCCGGGCTGTCCCGATGTCACCGCCGGCCGTGCCGGTGGTGTCCGACGTGACCGGTGCGCCGGCCACCGCCGCGCAGCTCTGCGACCCCGACTACTGGGTGTCCCAGGTGCGCCAGCCGGTCCGCTTCGCCGACGGCGTCGCCGCCCTCACCCGCGCCGGCGTCACCCGCTTCCTGGAACTCGGCCCGGACGCCGTCCTCGCCGCGATGACCGTCGACTGCCGCGCCGACGACGCCCCCGGCGTCGTGGTGCCCGCCCTGCGCCGGGGCCGCGACGAGGTCGAAGGGGTGCTGACCGCGGCGGCCCAGGTGTACGCGCACGGCGGCGCCGCCGACTGGGCCGCGTCCGCCCCGCACGGCCACCTGGTCGACCTGCCCACCTACCCGTTCGAGCGGCGGCGCTACTGGCTGGACGCGCCGGCCGTCGAGCCGGACGTCCGGGCGGCCGGCCTGGACCGGCCCGACCACCCGCTGCTCGGCGCGGCCCTGCCGCTCGCCGGCGGGGACGGTCACCTGTTCACCGCGCTGCTGTCCCGGCAGCGGCACCCGTGGCTCGGCGACCACGTCATCGACGGCACCGTGGTGCTGCCCGGCACCGCCTTCCTCGAACTGGCCGTCCGCGCCGGTGACCAGGTCGGCTGCGCCCGGGTCGACGAGCTGACCCTCGCCGCGCCGCTGGTGCTGCCCGAGCGCGGCGCGGTCCGCGTGCAGGTCCGGCTGGACCCGCCCGACGCGGCCGGGAACCGGGCCCTGACCGTGCACTCCCGCCCGGCCGACGCCGCCGACGACGAGCCGTGGCAGCGGCACGCCGAGGGCCGGCTGACGGCCGGCGACGGCCCCGCCGAGGTCGCGCCCGCGCCCTGGCCGCCGGCCGACGCCACCCCGGTCGACCTGACCGACTTCTACGCCCGGCTCGCCGCGACCAGCGCCGACTACGGGCCGGCGTTCCAGGGGCTGCGCGCCGCCTGGCGACGCGGCGACGACGTCTTCGCCGAGGTGGCGCTCCCCGACGGCGTCGACGCCGCCGGCTACGGCCTGCACCCGGCGCTGCTGGACGCGGCCGTGCAGACCGTCGGACTGGGCGCGGCCGGTGAGCGGGGCCGGGGCGTGATGCCGTTCTCCTGGCGGGGCACCGTCCTGCACACCGTCGGGGCGACCCGGCTGCGGGTGCGGCTGACCGACGTCGCCGAGGACACCGTGGCGCTGCGGGTCTGGGACACCGCCGGCCAGCCGGTCGCCACCGTCGACTCGCTCGCCATCCGCCCCAGCGGCGGCGCGGGCGTCCGGCGGACGAGCCACGACGCGCTGTTCCGTACCGAGTGGGTGCCGGTGCCGTCCGCGCCGCTGCCCACCGGCCGCCGCTGGGCCCTGGTCACCACCACCGAACTGCGGCCGGAGCTGGCCAAGGCGCTGGCCGGGGCGGCGGCGCTGGAGTCGTACCCGAGCGTCGCGGCGCTGACCGAGGCGGTCGCCGCGGGCACGCCGGTGCCGGACCGCGTGGTGGTCGTCGCGGCCGGCGCGCCCGACGGTGACCTCGCCACGGCCGCCCGTACCGCCGCCCACCGGGCGCTGGAGCTGGTCCGGTCCTGGCTGGCCGACGAGCGGCTGGCCGCCTCCCGGCTGGTCGTCGTCACCCACGGCGCGGTGGCGGTCGACGCCGACACCGAGCTGACCGACCTGCCCGCCGCCACCCTGCACGGCCTGGTCCGGACCGCCACCAGCGAGCACCCCGGCCGGTTCGGGCTGGTCGACCTGGACGCGAGCGACGCCTCCGCCGCCGCGCTGCCCGCCGCAGTGGACGGCGACGAACCGCAGACGGTGATCCGCGACGGCGTGGTCCGCGCCGCCCGGCTGCTCCGGGCCCCGGCGCGACCCGACGCGGCACCGGCCTGGGACCCCGACGGCACCACCCTGGTCACCGGCGCCACCGGCACCCTCGGCCGGCTGGTCGCCCGGCACCTGGTCACCGCGCACGGCGTCCGCCGGCTGCTGCTGGTCAGCCGCCGGGGCCCCGCCGCCGACGGCGCGGACGAGCTGCGCGACGAACTCACCGCGCTGGGCGCGCAGGTCACCGTGGCGGCCTGCGACGTGGCCGACCGGGCAGCCGTGCGCCGGCTGGTCGACACGATCCCGGCCGGGCACCCGCTGACCGCCGTGGTGCACGCCGCCGGGGTGGTCGACGACGGGGTGGTCACCGCGCTGACCCCGGAGCGGATCGACCGGGTGCTCGCGCCCAAGGTGGACGCCGCACTGCACCTGCACGAGGCGACCGCCTCGGCGGAGCTGGGCGCGTTCGTGCTCTTCTCCTCGCTCGCCTCGACGTTCGGCGGGGCCGGGCAGGCCGGCTACGCCGCCGGCAACGCGTTCCTCGACGCGCTCGCCAGCCACCGGCGGGCCCGGGGACTGCCGGCCGTCTCGCTCTGCTGGGGACCGTGGGCGCAGGAGAGCGCGATGACCGGCAAGCTGACCGCCGCCGACCACGCCCGCTTCGCCCGGGGCGGCGTCGTGCCGCTCGCCTCCGCCGAAGGGCTCGACCTGTTCGACCTGGCCTGCGCCCGGGACGAGGCGGTGCTGGTGCCGGTCCGCCTCGACGTCGCCGCGCTCGCCGCCGCCGGTCCGGTGCCGCCGCTGCTGCGCGGCCTGGTCCGCCCGCCCGCCCGGCCCACCGCCACCGTCCCCACCACCGCGTCGACCGACCCGGCCGACCACTACGCCTCACTGCCCGCCGCCGAGCGGGAACGGGCGCTGCGGGAACTCGTCCGGGCCGAGGCGGCGCTGGTGCTGGCGTATCCGGGACCGGAACAGGTGAACACCGACCGGGGCTTCCTGGAGCTGGGCTTCGACTCGCTCAGCGCCGTCGAGCTGCGCAACCGGCTCGGCCGGCGGACCGGGCTGACCCTGCCGGCCACGCTGCTCTTCGACCACCCCACCCCGGCGGCGCTCGCCGCGCACCTCGCGGAGTCCTTCCCGTCCGACGCCGAACGCCTGCTCGACCCGATCCTCGCCGAGCTGGACCGGCTCGGCGCGCACCTGCCCGACGCCCCGGCCGACGACGACCCGCTGCGCGACCGGGTGGCGAACCGGCTGCGCGAGCTGCTGGCCCGGGTCGGCGGTGCGGGCGGGGCGGCGGCCGGGACCGCGCCGACCACCGTGGGGTTCGACGAGGCGACCGACGACGAGATCTTCCAGTTCCTCGACAACGAGCTGGGCAGCTGAGGACGGCGGATGGACAGCACCGCCCTGCCAGAGGCGCCCCGGCCCGGACGATTGGCGGACCGATGAGCGAGCAGCGACTCCGCGAGTACCTGAAGCGGGCCAGCGCCGACCTCCAGCAGACGCGGCAGCGGCTGACCGACCTCCAGGCCCGCGACACCGAGCCGATCGCGATCGTCGGCATGAGCTGCCGCCTCCCCGGGGACGTCACGTCGCCGGAGGAGCTGTGGCGGCTGCTGGCCGACGGCACCGACGCGGTCGGCGGGTTCCCCACCGACCGGGGCTGGGACCTGGAGTCGCTCTACGACCCGGACCCCGACCAGCCGGGCACCACGTACGCCACCGAGGGCGGGTTCCTGCACGACGCCGCCGACTTCGACCCGGAGCTGTTCGGGCTCAGCCCCCGTGAGGCGCTCACCACCGACCCGCAGCAGCGGCTGCTGCTGGAGGCGTCCTGGGAGGCGCTGGAACGGGCCGGGATCAGCCCCACCTCGCTGCGCGGCAGCCGCACCGGTGTCTACGTCGGCGTGATGTACAACGACTACGCCACCCGGGTCCGGCAGCCACCGAAGGGCCTCGAAGGGCACCTCGGCAACGGCAGCTCGCCGAGCATCGCCTCCGGGCGGGTCGCGTACACCCTCGGGTTGGAGGGGCCGGCGGTCACCGTCGACACCGCCTGCTCGTCGTCGCTGGTCTCCATCCACCTGGCCTGCCAGGCGCTGCGGTCGGGGGAGTGCACCCTGGCGCTGGCCGGTGGCGTGACGGTGATGTCCACCCCGGTGACGTTCGTGCAGTTCGCCCGGCACCGCGGCCTCGCCCCCGACGGCCGCTGCAAGTCCTTCGCCGACGGCGCGGACGGCACCGGCTGGGGCGAGGGCGTCGGGCTGCTCGCCCTGGAACGGCTCTCCGAGGCCCGCCGCCACGGGCACCGGGTGCTCGCCGTGATCCGGGGCACCGCGATCAACCAGGACGGCGCCAGCAGCGGCCTGACCGCCCCCAACGGACCCTCGCAGCAGCGGGTCATCCGGCAGGCGCTGACCAACGCCGGCCTCGGCCCGTCCGACGTGGACGCCGTCGAGGCGCACGGCACCGGCACCCGGCTCGGTGACCCGATCGAGGCGCAGGCGCTGCTCGCCACGTACGGCCGGGACCGGCCGGCCGACCAGCCGCTCTGGCTCGGCTCGCTCAAGTCCAACCTGGGCCACACCCAGGCCGCCGCCGGCGTGGCCGGCGTGATCAAGATGGTGCTCGCGCTGCGGCACGGCACGCTGCCCCGGACCCTGCACGTCGACCGGCCGTCCCGGCACGTCGACTGGTCCGCCGGTGGCGTCCGGCTGCTCACCGAGGCCCGCCCCTGGCCGGAACGGGACCGGCCGCGCCGCGCGGCGGTCTCCGCGTTCGGCGTCAGCGGCACCAACGCGCACCTGATCGTCGAGGAGCCGCCGGCGCCGGCCGACCACACCGAACCCGTCGAGCCGGCGCCGGCCACCTCGCCCCGATCGCTGCCGGTGGTGCCGTGGCCGCTGTCGGCGCGCACCCCGGCCGGGCTCGCCGCGCAGGCCCACCGGCTGCGCGCCGGCCTGCCGGAGCAGGCCCGCCCCGTCGACGTCGGCTTCACGCTCGCCACCGGGCGCGCGCCGCTGGAGCAGCGCGCCGTCGCGCTCGGCGCCGACCGGGACAACCTGGCGGCCGCGCTGGCGGCCGCCGCCGACCACACCGACCACCCCGATCTGGTACGCGGACACGTCCTCGGCGGCCCGGTCGCGTTCCTCTTCAGCGGCCAGGGTGCCCAGCGGGTCGGCATGGGCCGGGAACTGTCGGCGGCGTTCCCCGTCTTCGCCGCCGCGCTGGACGAGGTCTGCGCGGCGCTGCCCGCCGGGTCGGACGTACGCGAGGTGATGTTCACCGACGGGGACCTGCTGGACCGCACCGCCCACACCCAGCCCGCGCTCTTCGCCTTCGAGGTGGCGCTGTTCCGGCTGCTGGAGTCGTGGGGGATCCGCCCCGACCACGTGATCGGCCACTCCATCGGCGAGCTGGCGGCCGCGTACGTGGCCGGCGTGCTGTCGCTGCCCGACGCCGCCCGGCTGGTCGCCGCCCGGGGCCGGCTGATGCAGGCCCTGCCCGCCGGTGGCGCGATGGTGGCCGTCCGGGCGACCGAGGACGAGGTGACCCCGCTGCTCGGCGACGGCGTCTGCCTCGCCGCCGTCAACGCCACCGGTGCGGTGGTGCTCTCCGGCGACGAGGACGCGGTGCTGCGCGCCGTCGCGCCGTTCGCCGCCCGGGGCACCCGCCGGCTGACCGTCAGCCACGCGTTCCACTCGCACCTGATGGACCCGATGCTGGACGATTTCCGCGCGGTGGCCGAGTCGGTGAAGTACCGGCGGCCCCGCATCCCGGTGGTGTCCAACCTGACCGGGCAGGTGGTCGACGAGTTCACCGCCGAGCACTGGGTGCGGCACGTCCGCGAGGCGGTCCGCTTCGCCGACGGGGTCCGCACCCTGCGTACCCTCGGCACCGCCCGCTTCGTCGAGCTGGGCCCGGACGCGCCGCTCTGCGCCGCCGTCGCCGACGACGTGCCGCCGGACTGCCTGGTCCAGCCGCTGCTGCGGCGGGACGTACCGGAGGTCGCGGCGCTGACCTCGGCGGTGGCCCGGCTCTGGACCGCCGGGGTGCCCACCGACTGGGCCGGGTTCTTCGCCGACACCGGCGCGGCCCCCGTCGACCTGCCCACCTACGCCTTCCAGCGCCGCCGGTTCTGGCTCGACGTGCCGCTGTCCCGCCCGGACCCGGCCGCCGACCACCCCGTCCTCGACGTCCGGCTGGACCGGGCCGACACCGACGAGGTGGTCCTCGGCGGTCAGCTCTCCGTGCGTACCCATCCGTGGCTGGCCGACCACCGGGTCGCCGGCCGGATCCTGGTCCCCGGTACGGCCTTCCTGGACCTCGCGCTGCGGGCCGGCGCGCAGCTCGGCTGCCCGCGCGTCGACGAACTCGTGCTGGCCGAGCCGCTGGCCCTCGCCGACACCGACCGGGTCCGCCTCCAGCTGGTGGTCGGCCCCGCCGACGCCGCCGGCCGGCGCCCGGTCACCGGCTACGCCCGCCCCGCCGCCGAGGACGGCGACTGGACCCGCCACGTCACCGGCACCCTCGCCCCCGAGGTCGAGACCGGACACCCCGCCGACGCCGAGTGGCCGCCCGCCGGGGCGGAACCGGTCGACGTCGACCACGTCTATCCGGAGCTGGCCGACGCCGGCCTCGCCTACGGGCCGCTGTTCCGCGGGCTGCGCGCCGCCTGGCGACGCGGCGACGACATCCACGCCGAGGTCGCGCTCCCCGAGACCGCGCAGGTCGAGGCCGAACGCTTCGCGCTGCACCCGGCGCTGCTGGACAGCGCCCTGCACGCCGCCGCGCTGGCCGACCCGGTCGGTGCGGCGGCGGTGCCGTTCGCCTGGTCCGGGGTGTCGCTGCCCACCCCGGGCGCCACCGCGCTGCGGGTCACGCTGCGCCGCCTGGCGGACCGGACCCTGGAACTCACCGCCACCGACGGCACGGGCACGCCGGTGATCTCGGTGGAGTCGCTGCTGCTGCGCCCGCTCGCCGACGGTCCGGCCGGCCACCGCGACATGGTGTTCGAGGTCCGCTGGCAGGAGCACCGGGCCGGGACCGACGTCACCGCCCCGCCCGAGGCGCGTGACCTGCCCGGCGGCGGCACGCTGCCGGACGAGCCGTACGAGGCCGTCCGGGTGGCCCTGCACCGCACCCTCGCCACCCTCCAGGAGCTGCTCGCCGCACCGGCCGGCGACACCCGGCTGGTGCTGCGGACCCGCCACGCGGCCCGGCTGCCCGACGACACCGGCGACGTCGATCCGGTCGCCGCCGCCGTGGCCGGTCTGGTCCGCTCCGCCCAGTCGGAGAACCCGGACCGGTTCGTGCTGGTCGACACCGTCGACGACGCGGAGCTGCCCGGCTGGCTGCGGACCACCGACGAACCACAGCTGGCGCTCCGCGACGGCCGCTGGTACGTCCCCCGCCTGACCCGGCTGTCCGCCCCGGCCGCCGAGCCCGGCACGCCCCTGGACCCGAACGGCACGGTGCTGGTCACCGGGGCCACCGGCCGGCTCGGCCGGGCGCTCTGCCAGCACCTGGTCACCGCCCACGGCGTCCGCCGGCTGCTGCTGACCAGCCGCTCCGGCCCCGGGTCGGCCGGCGCGGCGGAACTCGCCGCGCTGGACGCCGAGGTCACCCTGGTCGCCTGCGACGTGGCCGACCGGGACGCCCTCGCGCGGGTGCTCGCCACCGTGCCCGCCGCGCACCCGCTCACCGCCGTCGTCCACCTCGCCGGCGCCCTCGACGACGCGATCGTCGAGTCGCTCACCCCCGAGCGGATCGACACCGTGCTCGCCCCGAAGGTGGCCGGCGCGCTGCACCTGGACGAGCTGACCCGGGACCGGGACCTCGCCGCGTTCGTGCTCTTCGCCTCGGCCGCAGGCACCTTCGGCGGCCCCGGGCAGGGCAACTACGCCGCCGCCAACGCCTGCCTGGACGCCCTCGCCGACCGGCGCCGCCGGCAGGGACGGCCGGCCATCTCGCTCGCCTGGGGCCTGTGGGAGGGCGACGACGGCATGGTCGGCGGCCTGACCGAGGTCGACCTGGCCCGGGCCCGCAACATCGGCGTGCTCAGCCTCACCGGGCCCGACGGGCTGGCCCTGTTCGACCTCGCGCTGCGCCACGACGGGCCGGCCCTGGTGCCGCTCGCCCTCGACCTCAGCCGGCTGCGCGGGCAGCTCGGCCGGCAGGCGCTGCCCGCCCTGCTGCGCGGCCTGGTCCGGACACCGGCCGCCCGCGCCGACGGCACCGGCGGCGACACCCGGGCGAAGGCCCGGACCGCCCGGCCGACCCGCATGATCGACCTGGTCCGGGCCCGGGTGGCCGCCGTGCTGCGGCACCCCTCGCCGGCCGGGATCGACCCCGACCGCGCCTTCTCCGAGCTGGGCTTCGACTCGCTGATGGCGGTGGAGCTGCGCAACGAACTCGGCCAGGCCACCGGCATCCGACTGCCCGCCTCGCTGATCTTCGACCAGCCGACCCCGGCCGCGCTGGCCCGACACCTGGAGTCCCGCTCCGGCGGCGACACCGCCGACGAGCGCCCCGCCGCCGCGCCCGCCCCGGCCGGCGCGACCGACGAACCGATCGCCATCGTCAGCATGGCCTGCCGGCTGCCCGGCGGCGTCGAGACCCCGGAACAGCTCTGGGAGCTGGTGCTGCGCGGCGACGACGCGGTGGTGCCGATGCCCGACGACCGCGGCTGGGACGTCGACGCCCTCTACGACCCCGACCCGGACCGCCCCGGCACCAGCTACGTCCGCGAGGGCGGCTTCCTCACCGCCGCCGACCGGTTCGACCCCACCGTCTTCGGCATCTCACCGCGCGAGGCGCTCGCCATGGACCCGCAGCAGCGGCTGCTGCTGGAGTCCTCCTGGGAGCTGTTCGAACGGGCCGGCATCCCGCCGCGCTCGCTCAAGGGCAGCCCCACCGGCGTCTTCGTCGGTCTCATGTACACCGACTATCCGGTCCTGCTGCACGGCCGCCGGCACGACCTGGAGGGACACCTCGGCAACGGCAGCGCCGGCAGCGTCGCCTCCGGCCGGATCGCCTACACGTACGGGCTGGAGGGCCCCGCCGTCACCGTCGACACCGCCTGCTCGTCGTCCCTGGTGGCGATGCACTGGGCGGTCAACGCGCTGCGCTCGGGGGAGTGCAGCCTCGCCGTGGCCGGCGGCGCCACCGTGATGTCCACCCCGACCGTCTTCCTGGAGTTCAGCCGCCAGCGAGGGCTGGCCGCCGACGGCCGCTGCAAGCCGTTCGCCGAGGGCGGCGACGGCACCGGCTGGGGCGAGGGCGTCGGGCTGCTCCTGCTGGAACGGCTCAGCGACGCCCGCCGGCACGGCCACCCCGTGCTCGGCGTCATCCGGGGCAGCGCGGTCAACTCCGACGGCGCGTCCAACGGCCTCACCGCACCGAACGGCCCCTCCCAGCAGCGGGTGATCCGCCAGGCGCTGGCGAACGCCGGCCTCACCGGGGCCGACGTCGACGCCGTCGAGGCGCACGGCACCGGCACCCCGCTCGGCGACCCGATCGAGGCGCAGGCCCTGATCGCCACGTACGGGCAGGACCGGCCGGCCGACGCGCCGCTGCTGGTCGGCGCGCTCAAGGCCAACCTCGGGCACACCCAGGCCGCGGCCGGCGTGGCCGGCGTCATCAAGACCGTGCTGGCGATGCGGCACGGCGTGCTGCCCCGCATCCTGCACCTCGACGCACCCTCGTCCCGGGTGGACTGGGACGCCGGCGCGGTGCGGCTGCTCGCCGACAACCAGGAGTGGCCGGAGACCGGGCGGCCCCGCCGCGCCGCCGTCTCCTCGTTCGGCATCAGCGGCACCAACGCCCACCTGGTGCTGGAGCAGGCCACGGAGACCCCGACCAGGCCGGAACGCCCGGCGCGCCCCACGGCGGTGGCCTGGCCGCTCTCCGCGACCGGCCTGCCCGCGCTGCGCGCCCAGGCGGCCCGGCTGCTGTCCGCCGCGGCCACCCTGGACCCGGTCGACGTCGGCTACTCGCTGGTCGCCACCCGGTCCGCGTTCGACCACCGCGCGGTGGTGGTCGGCGCCGACGCCGACGAGCTGCACGCCGGGCTGCGCGCCCTGGTCGACGGCGAACCGGCCGGCAACCTCGTCGAGGGCGTCGCCCGGCCGGCCAGCCGACCCGTCTTCGTCTTCCCCGGCCAGGGCTCCCAGTGGGCCGGCATGGCCGCCGACCTGATCGACAGCTCGCCGGTCTTCGCCGCCTCCATCGCCCGCTTCGAGACCGCGCTGGCCGAGTTCGTCGACTGGTCGCTGACCGACGTGCTGCGCCGCGTCCCCGGGGCACCCGACCTGGCCGGCGACGACGTGGTGCAGCCGGCCACCCTCGCGGTCACCGTCTCGCTGGCCGAGCTGTGGCGCTCGTACGGCGTCGAACCGGCCGCCGTCGTCGGGCACTCGCAGGGCGAGATGGCCGCCGCCTGCTTCGCCGGGGCGCTCTCCCTGCGCGACGCCGCCCGCGTCGTCTGCCTGCGCGGGCGGGAGGTCACGGCGCTGGCCGGGCGCGGGGGACTGGTGTCGGTCGAGGTCTCGCCCGAGCGGATCGGGGAACTGCTGACGCCGTACGCGGGACGGGTGGTGGTGGGGGCGGTGAACAGCCCCCGCGCCGTCGTCGCCTCCGGCGACCGGGACGCGCTCGAGGCGCTCATCGCCGACTGCCGGGCCCGGGGCGTGCGCACCAAGTGGGTGCCGATCAACTACGCGTCGCACTCGGCGCACGTGGACGAGCTGCGCGAACCGCTCGCCCGGGTGCTCGGGCCGATCGACCCCACCCCGCCGCGGGTGCCGTTCTTCTCCACCGTCACCGCCGACTGGATCGACGACACGCCACTGGACGCCGGGTACTGGTTCGAGAACCTGCGCCGCCCGGTGCGGTTCGCCGACTCCGTCCGGGCGCTGGCCGGGCAGGGCTTCGGGCCGCTGATCGAGGTCAGCGCCCACCCGGTGCTCACCGGCGCGATCGAGGAGACCCTCGCCGACACCGACCACCCCGTGGCGGCCGTCGGCTCGCTGCGCCGGGGCGACGGCGGGCTGCCCCGCTTCCTCCGCTCGCTCGGTGAGGCGTACGTCGCCGGGGCGCCGGTGGACCTGGCCCGCGCCTTCGACGGCGTCGGCGCGCGGCCGGTGCCGCTGCCCTCGTACGCCTTCGACCGTCGCCGGTTCTGGCCCGAGTTCGACGACCCCGCGCCCGAGGCGGCCACCGACCCGCAGGAGGCCGAGTTCTGGCAGGCGGTGCAGCGGCAGGACAGCGACGCCGTCGCCGAGCGGATCGGCCTGGACCGGCACGCGGTGCAGACGGTGCTACCGGCGCTGTCCCGCTGGCACACCGGCCGCCGTACCCGCTCGGTGCTGGACAGCTGGCGCTACCGCACCGACTGGGTGCCGGTACGGCTCGCCGACCCGGCCACCCTCACCGGACGCTGGCTGGTGGCCCGGCCCGCCGACACCGCCCCGACCGGCGTACCCGAGCTGGTCGACGCGGTGACCCACGCGCTGGCCGCCGCCGGCGCCGAGGTGGTCGACCTGCCCGTCGCCGCCACCGACCCCGACGACACCCTGCTCGCCGCCGTCCGCGCCGCGACCGCCGGGCAGCCGCTCGACGGGCTGCTCTGCCTCACCGGCCTCGACGAGACCCCCGACCGTCGACACCCGGTGGTCCCGGTCGGACTCGACCGGACCCTCGCGGTGATCCGCGCCCTGACCACGCTGGAGGTCGACGCCCCGGTCTGGGTGGCGACCTGCGGCGCCGTCGGCACCGGCCCCGACGACCCGCCGCGCCGCCCCACGCAGGCGCTGCTCTGGGGCGCCGGCACCGCGCTCGGCCTGGAACTGCCCCGCCGCTGGGGCGGCCTGGTCGACCTGCCCGCCGTCCTCGACCGGGACGCCGCCGCGCGGCTCTGCACCCTGCTCACCGGCGTCACCGGCGAGGAACACCTCGCGGTACGCGACGGCGACGTGCTGGCCCGCCGGCTGGTCCGCGCCCCCGGCCGGGGTCCGGCGGTGCCCTGGCAGCCCCGGGACACGGTGCTGGTCACCGGCGGCACCGGCGCGCTCGGCGGGCACCTGGCCCGCTGGGCGGTACGCGCCGGCGCCGAGCGGGTCGTGCTGGTCAGCCGCCGCGGCGTCGCCGCCGACGGCATGACCGACCTGCAGGACGAGCTGATCGGTCTCGGCGCCGAGGTCAACGTGGTGGCCTGCGACCTCACCGACCCCGAGGCGGTCGCGACGCTCTTCGCGAAGGTCGCCGTCGACGGTCCGCCCATCCGCGCGGTGCTGCACGCCGCCGGGGTCAGCGGCCGGGAGCTGCCGATCGGCGAGCTGACCGCAGCGGAGCTGGCGGGCGTCCTCGGCCCGAAGGTGGCCGGCGCCCGGCACCTCACCGAGCACGTGGCCGGGCTGGAGCTGGACGCGTTCGTGCTCTTCTCCTCCGGCGCTGGCACCTGGGGCGACAGCGGCCGGGTCGGCTACGGCGCGGCCAACGCCTACCTCGACGCGTACGCCGCCGAACGGCGGGCCGCCGGGGTGCCGGTGGTCTCCCTGGCCTGGGGCGCCTGGGGCGGCGGCGGCATGGTCGACGAGGGCACCGCCGCACGGCTGCGCCGGCTCGGCAACCGACCGATGGACCCCGAGCTGGCCGTCGGCGCCCTCGCCGACGCGGTCGCCCGGGGCGACGGCGAGCTGATCATCGCCGACATCGGCTGGAAGAGCTTCGCGCCCGCGTACGCCGCCGCCCGGCACCGGCCGCTGATCCTCGGCGTCGCCGACGCCCGGCAGGCGCTCGCCGACGCCGAGGCGGTCGAGGCCGAGGAGGTGGGCGAGCCGGACCTGGTGCGGGAACTCGCCGGGCTGGACGACGCGGAACGGCAGCGGGTGCTGCTCGACCGGGTCCGCCGGGAGGCCGCCGTGGCCCTCGGGCACGCCTCGGTCGCGGAGATGCACGCCGACCGCCCGTTCCGCGAGCTGGGCTTCGACTCGCTGACCGTGGTGGCGCTGCGTAACCGGCTCTCCGCGGTGACCGGCCTGAAACTGCCCACCACGCTGGTCTTCGACCACCCGACGTTCCCCGAACTCACCCGCTATCTGGTGACCCGGCTCTTCGGCGCCGGCACGGAAACCGCCCCGCAGAACGCGGAGGAGGCCGCCACCTGGGCGACGCTGCGGAGCATCCCGCTGAGCCGGCTGCGCGAGACCGGCCTCCTCGACGCCCTGCTCGAACTGGCCACCGCCGCCGAGCAGCCGACCACCGCCGCGCCCGACACCGACCGCATCGACGACATGAACGTGGCCGACCTCATCGAGCTGGCGCTCGGTGCCGGCACCGACGTACGGGAGAACTGACCATGCCCACCGCTCCCGACAAGCTGGTCGAGGCCCTGCGGGCCGCGCTGCGCGACAACGAACGGCTCAAGCAGCGCAACCAGCGGCTGGAGCAGGTCGCGCACGAGCCGATCGCGATCATCGGCATGGGCTGCCGGTTCCCCGGCGGGGTCGCCAACCCCGACCAGCTCTGGCAGGTGCTGACCGGTGGCGTGGACGCGGTCTCCGAGTTCCCGGCCCGGCCCGGCTGGGAACTCGACACGCTGCTCGACCCCGACCCGGACAGCCGGGGCACCACGTACGTCGCCCAGGGCGGCTTCCTGCACGACGCCGACCGGTTCGACGCCGGCTTCTTCGGCATCTCGCCCCGCGAGGCGCTCGCCATGGACCCGCAGCAGCGGCTGCTGCTGGAGGTCGCCTGGGAGACCCTGGAACAGGCCCGGATCGCCCCGACGTCGCTGCGCGGCACCGCCACCGGTGTCTTCACCGGTGCCACCGGCGCCGACTACGGCCCGTTGATGGCGCAGTCCGGCATCGACACCGACGGCTACCTGGCGACCGGCAGCGCCGCCAGCGTCGCGTCCGGCCGGATCGCGTACGTGCTGGGCCTGGAGGGTCCCGCCGTCACCGTGGACACCGCCTGCTCGTCGTCGCTGGTGGCGCTCCACCTGGCCGTGCAGTCGCTGCGCTCCGGGGAGTGCTCCCTGGCGCTGGCCGGCGGCGCCACGCTGATGGCCAGCCCCTCCACCTTCCAGGAGTTCAGCCGGCAGCGGGGGCTGGCGCCGGACGGCCGGGTCAAGGCGTTCTCCGACGACGCCGACGGCACCAGCTGGAGCGAGGGCGTGGGGCTGCTGCTGGTGGAGCGGCTGGCCGACGCGCGCCGCAACGGCCACCGGGTGCTCGCCGTCGTGAAGGGCACCGCCGCCAACCAGGACGGCGCGTCGAACGGGCTGACCGCCCCGAACGGCAAGGCGCAGCAGCGGGTGATCCGGCAGGCGCTGGCCAACGCGGGCGTCACCGGGGCCGACGTCGACGTCGTGGAGGCGCACGGCACCGGCACCACCCTCGGCGACCCGATCGAGGCGCGGGCGCTGCTGGCCACGTACGGCCAGGAACGCGCCGCGGGTCGGCCGCTCTGGCTGGGCTCGGTGAAGTCCAACCTCGGCCACACCCAGGGCGCGGCGGGCGTCGCCGGGGTGATGAAGATGGTCCTCGCGATGCGGCACGGGCTGCTGCCCCGCACGCTGCACGTGACCACCCCCACCTCGCACGTGGACTGGTCGGCTGGCGACGTACGCCTGCTGACCGAGGACCACGAGTGGCCGGCCGTCCCGGCCCGGCCGCGCCGGGCCGGCGTCTCGGCGTTCGGTATGAGCGGCACCAACGCGCACGTGATCGTGGAGGAGGCCCCGGCCGAGGAGCCGGGTCAGCCCGGTGACGTGGTGGCGGGGCCGGTGCCGTGGCTGCTGTCCGGCCGGTCTCCGGCGGCGCTGCGCGGTCAGGCCACGGGGCTGGCCGCGCTGTCGGCCGATCCGGTGGACGTCGGCTGGTCGTTGCTGGCGTCGCGGTCGTCGTTCGAGCACCGGGCCGTGGTGGTGGACGGTGACCCGGCCGGGCTGGCGGCGGTGGCCGGAGGGGTACCGGCCGACGGTGTCGTCTCCGGCGTGGTGTCGGGTGCGGCGGGCCGGGTGGTGCTGGTGTTCCCGGGTCAGGGGGCGCAGTGGGCCGGGATGGGTGTGGAGCTGGCGGAGGCGTCGCCGGTGTTCGCGGCGCGGTTGGCGGAGTGTGAGGCGGCGCTGTCCGGGTTCGTGGACTGGTCGTTGACGGATGTGCTCCGCCAGGTGCCGGATGCGCCGTCGTTGGAGCGGGTGGATGTGGTGCAGCCGGCGTCGTGGGCGGTGATGGTGTCCCTGGCCGCGCTCTGGGAGTCGTACGGGGTGCGGCCGGCGGCGGTGGTGGGGCACTCGCAGGGTGAGATCGCGGCGGCCTGCGTGGCCGGTGCGCTCACCCTCACCGACGGGGCCCGGGTGGTCTGCCTGCGCAGCCGCGCCGTGGCGAGCCTCCCCACCGGCGGCGGCATGGCCGTGGTGGGCCTGCCGGTGGCCGCCGCCGAGGAGCTGCTCGACGGCTTCGCCGGGGTGCACGTCGCGGCGGTGAACGGCCCCGCCTCGGTGGTGCTCTCCGGCGACCGGGCCGCCCTCGACCGGGTCGGCGTCGAGTGTGAACGGCGGGAGGTGCGGTTCCGCCTCGTCCCGGTGGACTACGCGTCGCACTCCCCGGCCGTGGCGGGCCTGCGCGACGACCTGCTCCGCGACCTCGCCCCCGTACGCCCCCTCGCCGGTCGGGTGCCGCTGGTGTCCACCGTCACCGGTGCCGTGGTCGACCCGTCGACGTTGGACGCCGACTACTGGTTCCGCAACCTGCGGGAGCCGGTGCGCTTCGCCGACGCGATCCGCACCCTCGCCGCCGACGGGTACGGCACCTTCGTGGAGGCGTCCCCGCACCCCGTGCTGACCACCGCCGTCGAGGAGACCGTACGGGAGGCCACCGGGGGCGGCGACGACCCGTGCGTGGTCGGCTCGCTGCGCCGCGACGACGGCGGCCCGCGCCGGTTCCTGCTCTCGGCCGGCGAGGCGTGGGCCCGCGGCGTCGACGTGGACTGGACGGCGGCCTTCCCCGCCGGTGGCGGCCGGCTCGTCGACCTGCCCACCTACCCCTTCCAGCGACAGAGCTACTGGCCCGAGTTCGACACCGACGAGCCCACCCCCGCCGCCACCGACACCGGCGACCACGACTTCTGGGCCGCCGTCGACCGCGCCGACACCACCGCGTTGGCCGCCACCCTGCACACCGACATTACCGTGCTCGACCCGGTGCTGCCCGCCCTGGCCCGCTGGCACCGCCGGCGGCGCGCGGAACACACCGCCGACGCCTGGCGCTACCAGGTGACCTGGCGTCCGCGCCCCGGGGACCGCACCCGGCCCGCGCTCACCGGCCGGTGGCTGCTGGCCCGCCCCGCCACCGGCGTGGACGAGGACCTGGCCGCCGACGTCCTCGACGCCCTCACCGCGCACGGGGCGGACGTACACCCGCTGACCCTGCCGGACGACGACGCCGACCTGCGGCGCGCCCTCACCGACGCGCTGGCCGCGCTCGACCCGGCACCCGTCGGCGTGCTCAGCCTCGCCGCCCTCGACGAACGGCCGCACCCGGCCCACCCGGCCGTGCCGGTCGGGCTGGCCGCGACGGTCGCGCTGGTGCAGGCCCTCGGCGACACCCACCCCACCGCCCGGGTGTGGATCGCCACCCGGGACGCCGTCGCCATCGGGCCCGCCGACCGTGCCCGCCGCCTCCCGCAGGCCGCCGCCTGGGGCCTCGGCCGGGTCGTCGGCCTGGAACACCCGGACCGCTGGGGCGGCCTGGTCGACCTGCCCGCCCGCCTCGACGCCCGGGGCCGGGAACGCCTCGCCGCCGCCCTCGCCGACGGCAGCGAGGACCAGCTCGCCCTGCGCGGCTCCGGCACCTTCGTGCGGCGGCTCACCCACGCCCCGGCCGGTGACCGCCCGGCCCGCCGCTGGCAGCCCCGCGGCACCGTCCTCGTCACGGGCGGCACCGGCGGCATCGGCGCCGCCCTGGCCCGCTGGCTCGCCGCCGAGGGCGCCCAGCACCTCGTGCTGACCGGCCGGCGCGGCGCCGACGCGCCCGGCGTGGCGGAGCTGCGGGCCGAGCTGACCGCCCTCGGCGTGGACGTCACCGTGACCGCCTGCGACGTCACCGACCGGGACGCCCTCGCCCGGGTGCTCGACGCGATCGGGGAACGGCACCCGCTCACCGCCGTCGTGCACGCGGCCGGCGTGGGCCAGTACCAGCCGCTGACCGACACCGGCGTCGCCGACCTCGCGGACGTGCTCGCCGCGAAGGTGCTCGGCGCGGCCCACCTCGACGACCTGCTCGGCGACCGGCCGCTGGACGCGTTCGTGCTCTTCTCCTCCAGCGCCGGCGTGTGGGGCAGCGGCGGCCAGTCCGGCTACGCCGCCGCCAACGCCTGGCTCGACGCGCTCGCCGAGGACCGGCGCTCCCGGGGGCGTACCGCCACCTCGGTGGCGTGGGGCGCCTGGGCCGACGCCGGAATGGCCACCGACGCGGGCATGGCCCGGCACCTGACCGGCCGGGGCGTCCGGGCGATGCCCCCGGCCCTCGCCCTCACCGCGCTGCGCGGCGCCGTCGAGCGCGACGAGGCCACCGCCGTCGTCGCCGACCTGGACTGGGACCGGTTCGCGCCGACCTTCGCCGCCGCCCGGCCCCGACCGCTGCTGGACGACCTGCCCGAGGCCCGGCGGGCCCTGGACAGCGGCCGCCCGGCCGGCGACACCGACCCCGGCGACGACGGCCTGCGCCGACGGCTCGCCGACCGCCCCGCCGCCGAGCAGACCCGGGAACTGCTCGACCTGGTCCGCACCCACGCCGCCGCCGTGCTCGGCCACGACGGCGCCGACGGCATCGACCCGGGCCGCGCGTTCCGCGACCTCGGCTTCGACTCGCTGACCGCGATCGAGCTGCGCAACCGCCTCGGCGCGGTGACCGGGCTGCGGCTGCCCGCCACCCTGGTCTTCGACCACGCCCAGCCGCGCCGGCTCGCCGCCCACCTGCGCAGCGAACTCTTCGGCGGCCAGGACGGCCCCGACCCGGCCGACCTCGGCGGCGCGGCCACCGACGAACCCATCGCGATCATCGGCATGGCCTGCCGCTACCCGGGCGACGTGCGGTCACCCGAGGACCTGTGGCGGCTGCTGGCGGCGGGCACCGACGCGCTGTCGCCGCTGCCGGTCGACCGGGGCTGGCCGGCCTTCGTCGCCGGGGTGGCCGAGGGCGGCTTCGTCCCCGACGCCACCGGCTTCGACGCCGCGTTCTTCGAGATGAGCCCCCGCGAGGCGCTGGCCACCGACCCGCAGCAGCGGCTGCTGCTGGAGACCGCCTGGGAGGCCGTCGAACGCGCCGGCATCGACCCGGGCGCGCTGCGCGGCACCCGCACCGGCGTCTTCATCGGCGGCAACAACATGGGGTACGGCGTCGGCCCGGAGATCCCCGAGGAGGTACGCGGACACCTGCTGGTCGGCAACGCCACCAGCGTCGTCTCCGGGCGCGTCGCGTACACCCTCGGTCTGGAGGGGCCGGCCGTCACCCTGGACACGGCCTGCTCGTCGTCGCTGGTGGCGCTGCACTGGGCCAGCCAGTCGCTGCGCTCCGGCGAGTCGGCGCTGGCCCTGGCCGGCGGCGTGGCCGTGCTGGTCACCCCGGACAGCTTCACCGAGTTCAGCCGGCAGGGCGGCCTCGCCGCCGACGGCCGGTGCAAGGCGTTCTCCGACGACGCGGACGGCACCGGCTGGGGCGAGGGCGTCGGCGTGCTCGTCCTGGAGCGCCTCAGCGACGCCCGCCGCAACGGCCACCGGGTCCTCGCCGTGGTACGCGGCAGCGCCACCAACTCCGACGGCGCGTCCAACGGCCTGAGCGCCCCGAGCGGCCCCGCCCAGCAGCGGGTGATCCGCCAGGCCCTCGCCAACGCCGGCCTCTCCACCGCCGACGTCGACGCGGTGGAGGCGCACGGCACCGGCACCCGGCTCGGTGACCCGATCGAGGCGCACGCCCTGCTCGCCACGTACGGCCAGGACCGTCCCGCCGACCGGCCGGTGCTGCTCGGCTCGGTCAAGTCGAACCTGGGCCACACCCAGGCCGCGGCCGGTGTGGCCGGCGTGATCAAGATGGTCCTGGCGCTGCGGCACGAGGCGCTGCCCCGCACCCTGCACGTCGACACCCCGTCGTCGCACGTGGACTGGTCGGCCGGCGCGGTGGAGCTGCTGACGGAGGAGCGACCGTGGCCGCGCGGCGACGCGCCCCGGCGGGCCGGGGTGTCGGCGTTCGGTATCAGCGGCACCAACGCCCACGTGATCATCGAGGAGGCCCCGGACTCCGCCCCGGCCCCTGCCGTCGCCGAGGTGGTGCTGCCGGTGGTGCCGTGGGTGTTGTCGGCGAAGTCGCCGACGGCCCTGGCCGCGCAGGCGGCCCGGTTGGCCTCGGAGGTGCCGGGCTCGGCGGTCGACGTCGCGTTCTCCCTGGCCACGACCCGTTCGGCGCTGGACCGTCGGGTGGTGGTGCTGGGGACGGACACCGACCAGCTGCGGGCCGGCCTGGCGTCGGTGGTCGAGGGTGTGCCCAGCGCGGGCGTGGTCTCCGGGGTGGCCCGGGAGGGCCTGACGGGATTCGTCTTCTCCGGTCAGGGTGGTCAGCGGCTCGGCATGGGCCGCGAGCTGGCGGCCGTGTTCCCGGTCTTCGAGGCCGCCCTGTCGGAGGTCTGCGCCCAGTTCGACACGCTGCTGGACCGCCCGCTCCGCGAGGTCGTCGACGGCGCGACGGACGAGCCGGACCGGCCGGACACGGCGGCGGACCTGGCGCAGACGGGGTGGGCGCAGCCGGCCCTGTTCGCGGTCGAGGTGGCGCTGTTCCGGCTCCTCGAATCGTGGGGTGTCACGCCCGACTACCTGATCGGTCACTCGGTCGGTGAGCTGGCCGCCGCGCACGTGGCCGGCGTCCTGGACCTGCCGGACGCGTGTCGTCTGGTCGCGGCGCGGGCGTCGTTGATGCAGGCCCTGCCGTCCGGCGGTGCCATGTGGGCGGTCCGCGCGAGCGTGGACGAGGTGACCCCGCTGCTGGTCGAGGGTGCGTCGATCGCGGCGGTGAATGCACCCGGCCAGGTCGTCGTCTCCGGGACCCGGGAGGCCGTGGAGCAGGTCGCGGGGGGTCTCACCGACCGGCGGGGCCGCTGGTTGACCGTCAGCCACGCGTTCCACTCGGCGTTGATGGACCCGATGCTCGCCGAGTTCACCCGGGTCGCCGGGACCGTCGCGCTGCGCCGGCCGCAGATCCCGATCATCTCGACGCTGACCGGCGAGGTGGTGGACGAGTTCACCCCGACCTACTGGGCCGACCAGGTACGCGGGACCGTCGCCTTCGGGGCGGCCGTCGACAAGGCCGCCGAGCTGGGCGTGACCCGGTACGTGGAGGTCGGACCCGACGCGAGCCTGGTGGCCGCGGTCGAGGAGACCCGGCCGGAGGCGCTCGCCGTACCGGTGCTGCGGCGGGACCGGGCCGAAGCGGGCAGCGCCGTCACCGCCCTCGCGCGGCTCTGGGCGCACGGCGGGCCGGTCGACTGGGCGGCGTTCCACGCCCCCACCGGCGCGCGCGTCGTCGACCTGCCCACCTATCCGTTCCAGCACCAGCGCTACTGGTTGCAGGGCTGGGCGACCGAGCAGGCGGACCCCACCGACCGGTGGAGCTACCGCGTCGACTGGCGACCCGTGGCCGACCCGACCGCCGGTCCGCTCACCGGCCGCTGGCTGCTGCTCGCCCCCGCCGACGCCGACCCCGACCTGGTCACCACGGTCACCGACGGGCTGCGCGCCGCCGGCGCCACCACGGCAGCGCTCACCGTCGACCCCGACGCCGACCGGGCCGCCCTCGCCGCCCTGCTCGCCGGGCACACCGACGCGACCGGCGTACTCCACCTGGCCGCCGCGTCGGCCGACGCCGGACCGGCGGCGGCCGGGACGCTCGCCGAGGTGGTGCAGGCGCTCGGCGACGCCGCCGTCACCGCGCCCCTGTGGTGCGTCACCACCGGCGCCGTGCGGGTCGCCGACGCCGACCCGGCACCCCGCACCGACCTCGCGGCGGCCTGGGGACTCGGCCGGGTCGCCGCCCTCGAACACCCCGACCGCTGGGGTGGCCTGGTCGACCTGCCCGCGTCGCCCACGCCCCGCGACGTCGCCCGCCTCACCGCCCTGCTCACCGGGGCCACCGGCGAGGACCAGCTCGCCGTCCGCGCGGGCGGCACGTACGCCCGGCGGCTGCTCCGGCACACCCCGCCGGCCGCCGCGCCGCAGGACCGGCCGCTCGGCGACACCGTCCTGGTCACCGGGGGCACCGGCGCGCTCGGCGGACACGTCGCCCGCTGGCTCGCCGCCCACGGCGCCCACCACCTCGTGCTGACCAGCCGACGCGGGCCCGACGCCCCCGGCGCCACTGAGCTGCGCGACGAACTCACCGCCGCCGGCGTCCGGGTCACCGTCGCCGCCTGCGACGCCGCCGACCGCGCCGCCCTCGCCGCGCTGCTGGACCGCCTGGACACCGACGGGGTACGCGTCGACGCCGTGGTGCACGCCGCCGGTGTCCTGCACGACGCGCTGCTGCACACCATGGACCGGGCGCAGCTGGCCGAGGTGTGGGCGGCGAAGGCGACCGCCGCGCTCCACCTGCACGAGCTGTTCGCCGACCGGGACCTCACCGCGTTCGTCCTCTTCTCCTCCCTCGCCGGCACGCTCGGCAGCGTCGGCCAGGCCGGGTACGCGGCCGCCAACGCCGCCCTGGACGCGCTCGCCGAGACCCGGCGCGCCGCCGGTCGCCCGGCCCTCTCCGTCGCGTGGGGACCGTGGGCCGGCACCGGCATGGCCGCCACCGGGCACCTCACCGACCAGCTCCGGCGCGGCGGCCTGGACCCGATGGACGCGGCCCCCGCCCTCGCCGCCCTGGAACGCCACCTCGCCGGTGACGCCCCCTGCGTGGTGGTCTCCGACGCGGACTGGAACCGGCTGGCCGCCACCGGCACCCGGCCGCTGCTGGCCGAGCTGACCGACCCCGCCGACCGCACCGCACCGGCCGACGAGGACGCCGCCCTGCGCCGCGAGGTGCTGGCCCTGCACCCGGGCACCCGGCACACCGCCGTGCTGGAGGCGGTCCGCACCCAGATCGCCGACGTGCTCGGTCACGCGTCCATCGCACCGGTCGAGCCGGAGGCGCCCCTGTCGACGCTCGGCTTCACCTCGCTGCTCGCCCTCGACCTGCGCGGCCGGCTCAACACGCTGACCGGCCTGGCGCTGCCGGCCACCCTGGTCTTCGACCACCCCACCGCCGACGCGCTCGCCCGGCACCTGCTCGCGGAGATCACCGGCACCCGGTCCACGGAGGCCGTCGCGGCCACCGGCGGCGACTCCACCGACGACCCGATCGTCGTGGTGAGCATGAGCTGCCGCTTCGCTGGTGGCGTCGACACCCCCGAAGAGCTGTGGCGGCTGCTCTCCGACGGCGCCGACGCGATGTCCGCGTTCCCCACCGACCGGGGCTGGGACACCGCCTCCCTCTACCACCCCGACCCCGACCACGAGGGCACCAGCTACGCCCGCGAAGGCGGCTTCCTGCCCGGCGTCGGCGGGTTCGACGCCGACCTGTTCGGCATCAACCCGCGTGAGGCGCTCGCCATGGACCCGCAGCAGCGGCTGCTGCTGGAGTGCTCCTGGGAGGCGTTCGAACGGGCCGGCATCGACCCCCGCGCGGTACGCGGCAGCCGGATCGGCGTCTTCGCCGGCACCAACGGTCAGGACTACCCGGCCGCGCTGCACCACTCGGCCGAGAACCTCGCCGGCTACGTCGCCACCGGCAGCGCCGCCAGCGTCTTCTCCGGCCGGCTGGCGTACGCGTTCGGGCTGGAGGGGCCGGCGCTGACCGTGGACACCGCCTGCTCCGCCTCGCTGGTCGCGCTGCACCTGGCCAGCCAGGCGCTACGGGCCGGGGAGTGCAGCGCGGCGCTGGTCGCCGGGGCGACGGTGATGACCACCCCCGGGGTGTTCGTCGAGTTCAGTCGGCAGCGGGCGCTCTCCCCGGACGGCCGGTGCAAGGCGTTCTCCGACGACGCCGACGGCACCGGTTGGGGCGAGGGCGCCGCCGTCGTCCTGCTGGAACGCCTGAGCGAGGCCCGCCGCCACGGTCACCCCGTGCTGGCCGTGCTGCGGGGCAGCGCCGTCAACTCCGACGGCGCGAGCAACGGGCTCACCGCCCCGAACGGCGCCGCCCAGCAGCGGGTGATCCGGCAGGCCCTCGCCAACGCCGGACTCGTCACCGGAGACGTCGACGCGGTGGAGGCGCACGGCACCGGCACCTCGCTCGGCGACCCGATCGAGGCGCACGCCCTGCTCGCCACGTACGGGCAGGACCGCCCCGCCGACCGGCCGCTCTGGCTCGGCTCGGTCAAGTCCAACATCGGCCACACCCAGGCCGCCGCCGGTCTCGCCGGGGTGCTGAAGATGGTGCTCGCGCTGCGCCACGGCACGCTCCCCGCCACCCTGCACGTCAGCGCCCCCTCCCGGCACGTCGACTGGGGCGACGGCGGCGTACGCCTGCTCACCGAGGCGCGCTCGTGGCCGGCGGGGGAGCGGCCACGCCGGGCCGGGGTGTCCGCGTTCGGCGTCAGCGGCACCAATGCCCACGCCATCCTGGAACAGGCGCCGGACCCGGACGGGTCGACCGCGCCGGAGCCCGACCGGGTGGCGCTGCCGGTCGTACCGTGGCTGCTGGCCGGACGGACCGAGGCCGCGCTGACCGACCAGGCCGACCGGCTGCTGCCCGCCGTGACCGGCCCCGACGCGCCGGCCGTCCGCGACGTGGCGTGGACGCTCGCGGTGTCCCGGGCGGCGCTGGAGCACCGCGCGGTCGTCGTCGGCGGCACCCGCGACGAGCTGGCCGCCGGGCTGGCCGCCCTCGCCGCCGGCCGGGACGCTCCGCACGTCGTCACCGGCACCGCCGGCGCCCCCGGCCGGACCGTCTTCGTCTTCCCCGGCCAGGGCGCCCAGTGGATCGGCATGGCCACCGAGCTGGCCGCCGCCGCACCCGTCTTCGCCGACCGGCTCGCCGAGTGCGAGCGGGCCCTCGCCGAGTTCGTCGACTGGACCCTCACCGACGTGCTGCGCGGCGCGCCCGACGCCCCCGGCCTGGACCGCGTCGACGTGGTGCAGCCGGCCCTGTGGGCGGTGATGGTCTCGCTCGCCGCCCTCTGGCAGCACCACGGCGTACGCCCGCACGCGGTGATCGGCCACTCGCAGGGCGAGATCGCCGCCGCCTGCGTCGCGGGTGCGCTCACCCTGCGTGACGCCGCCCGGATCGTCGCCCTGCGCAGCCAGGCGCTGACCGCGCTCGCCGGCCACGGCGGGATGGTCTCGCTGGCGCTGCCCGCCGACGCGGCCGGCGACCTGCTCGCCGACCTCGACGGCCGGGCCACGGTCGCCGCGGTCAACGGCCCCGCCTCGGTCGTCGTCTCCGGCGACCCGGCCACCCTCGACGAGGTGCTGCGACGCGCCGAGGACCGGCAGATCCGGACCCGCCGGATCCCCGTCGACTACGCCTCGCACGGCCCGCACGTCGACCGGATCCGCGACGAGCTGCACACCCTGCTCGCCCCGACCGCGCCCCGCCCGCCGCAGGTCCCGATGCTCTCCACCGTCACCGGGGACTGGGTCGGCGCGGACGAGCTGGACGGCGACTACTGGTTCCGCAACCTGCGGCAGCCCGTCCTGCTCGACCCGGCCGTGCGGACCCTCGCCGCCGCCGGCCACCGCACCTACGTCGAACTCAGCCCGCACCCGGTGCTCACCGTCCCGCTCCGGGACACCCTCGACGACCTCGCCGTCACCGCCGGCCGGGTGTACGTCGGCGGCTCCCTGCGCCGCGACGACGGCGGTCCGCGCCGCTTCGTCACCTCGCTCGCCGAGGCGTACGTCTCCGGGGTGGACGTGGACTGGACCACCGTGGTCGACGGTGACCTGGTGGCCCTGCCCACCTATCCGTTCCAGCGGCGGATGTTCTGGCCCCGACCGGCCACCGTGGACCCGGCGGCCCGCACCGGGGACGCGGTCGACGACGCGTTCTGGGCCGAGGTGGACCAGCGCGACGTCGACGGCCTCGCCACCACCCTCGGCGTCGACCCGACCGCCCTGGCCGGCGTCCTGCCGGCCCTGGCCGACTGGCGGCGCAGCCGGCACGAGGCGGCCGCCCTGGACTCGTGGCGCTACCGGATCACCTGGCGGACGCTGGCCGAGCGGCCCGGCCACCCCACCGGGACGTGGCTGGTGCTCGCCCCCGAGGGCGTCGACGCGCCGTGGTGCGCCGCGGTGACCGACGCCCTGCCCGACGCGCGGACCGTCGCCGTCGACGCGGGCACCCTCACCCGCGAGGCCCTCGCCGCGCTGCTGGACGACCAGCCGGGCCCGGTCCACGGCGTGCTCTCCCTGCTCGCCGTCGACGAACGACCCCACCCGGCGTACCCGGCGGTGCCCGCCGGGCTGGCCGCCACGCTGCTGCTCGCCCAGGCGGCGGCCGACACGGCCCGCGCCGCGCCGCTCTGGCTCGCCACCCGCGCGGCGGTCACCGCCGCGCCCGACGACCGCCTCGCCGGCACCGCGCAGCCACAGGTCTGGGGTCTCGGCCGGGTCGTCGGCCTGGAACACGCCGACCGCTGGGGCGGCCTGGTCGACCTGCCGGCCACCGTCGACGAGCCGGTCGCCCGGCGGCTGCGCCAGGTGCTCGCGGGCACCGGCGACGAGGACCAGGTCGCGGTCCGCGCCCGCGGGGTGTACGGCCGCCGCCTGGTGCCCGCCCCGCTGGGCGACGCCCCGCCCACCGTCACCTGGCGGCCCCGCGGCACGGCGCTGATCACCGGCGGCACCGGCGGCATCGGCGCCCGGGTGGCCCGCTGGCTGGCCGCCGCCGGCGCCGAACACCTGGTGCTCACCAGCCGACGGGGCAGCGACGCGCCGGGCGCGGGCGACCTCGATGCCGAACTCACCGCGCTCGGTGCCCGGGTCACCATCGCCGCCTGCGACGTCGCCGACCGGGCCGCCCTGGCCGGGCTCCTCGACGGGCTGCGCGACGCCGGCGACGAGATCCGGACCGTCGTGCACGCCGCGGGCGTGGTCCAGGCGACCGCCCTGACCGAGATGACCCTCGGCGAGTGCGCCGAGGTGCTCGCCGCCAAGACCCTCGGCGCCACCCACCTCGACGACCTCCTCGGCGACCGGCCGCTGGACGCGTTCGTGCTCTTCTCCTCCAACGCGGGGGTGTGGGGCAGCGGCGGGCAGGGCGCGTACGCCGCCGCCAACGCCCACCTCGACGCCCTCGCCCAGTCCCGGCGCGAGCGGGGCCGCACCGCCACCTCGGTCGCCTGGGGCGCCTGGGGCGGGGGCGGCATGGCCGCCGACCCGGCCGCCGAGGAGCACCTGCGCCGACGGGGGGTGCTGGTGATGCCGCCCGAGCGCGCGCTGGCGGCGCTGCACCAGGCCCTCGACCACGACGAGACCGTGCTGACCGTGGCCGACGTCGACTGGGACCGCTTCGCGCCCAGCTTCGCCGCCGCCCGGTCCCGGCCCCTGCTCGCCGAGCTGCCGGCCGCCCAGCGGGCGCTCCGACCGGCGGCCGAACCCGACGCCGCCCCCGGTGCCGGCGGCGGTCGGGGCGAGCAGCTGCGGGCGATGTCGCCCGTCGAGCGGGACGCCGCCCTGCACGACCTGGTGCGCTCGGCGGTGGCCACCGTCCTCGGCCACGACGACCCCCAGGCCGTCGACGCCGGCCGGGCCTTCAAGGACCTCGGCTTCGACTCGCTCACCTCGGTCGAACTGCGCAACCGGCTCACCTCGGCGACCGGGCTCACCCTGCCGGCCACCCTGGTCTTCGACCACCCCACGCCGCTGGACCTGGTGGCCCTGCTGCGCGGCCGGTACGCCGGTGAGCAGCAGGCCGCGTCCCCCGAACAGGCGGTGCAGGCCGCCCTCGACAAGCTCGAAGCCGGAATTTCAGCTCTTTCCCCAGACCACCAGCTCGACGAGGTGCAGGCCAGGTTGCGGAGCCTAATCTCGACGCTGGGTGACAGGCAGTCTGCGGGAGCCGCTGAGCCGGTGTCCCGGCAACTGGAGACGGCCTCCGACGACGAGCTGTTCGAATTCATCCACAGGGAGTTCGGTAAGTCCTCTTGACGGCGCAGGCCACGGCTACCGACTCCCTGGGCCACGCCGACAGGAGACGGTCCGTCAGTGAACGAAAACAAGCTCCGCGACTATCTCAAGTGGACGACGGCTGATCTCCACGAGACGCGCCAGCGACTCCGGGCGGTCGAGGACGCCGCCCGGGAACCGATCGCCATCGTGGCGATGCACTGCCGGTTCCCGGGCGGCGTGCGCTCCGCGGACGACCTGTGGAAGGTTGTCGACGGCGGCGTCGACGCCCTGGGTGACGTACCGCTCGACCGGGGATGGGACCTGACCGCCCTGCCCGGGCTCGACTCCTCGATCCAGGGCGGGTTCGTCGACGGGATCGCCGACTTCGACGCCGGCCTCTTCGGCATCGCGCCGCGCGAGGCCCTCGCCATGGACCCGCAGCAGCGGCTGCTGCTCGAATGCTCCTGGGAGGCCCTGGAACGCGCCGGCATCGGCCCGCTGTCGATGCGGGGCGCCCGCGTCGGCGTCTTCGTCGGCGGCTCCCCGTCCGGCTACGACACCTACCTGACCGCCGAGGACGGCGTCGACGGCTACGTGCTGACCGGCAGCTCCGGCAGCGTCCTGTCCGGTCGGCTGGCGTACGCCCTGGGCCTGGAGGGGCCGGCGGTCACCGTCGACACGGCCTGCTCGTCGTCGCTGGTGGCGCTGCACCTGGCCGTCCAGTCGCTCAGGTCGGGGGAGTGCGCGCTCGCGCTGGCCGGCGGCGTCACCGTGATGTCCACCCCGACGGCGTTCGTCGAGTTCGCCCGGCAGGGCGGGCTGGCCACCGACGGCCGGTGCAAGGCGTTCTCCGACGACGCCGACGGCACCGGCTGGGGCGAGGGCGTCGGCCTGCTCGTCCTGGAGCGGCTCAGCGACGCCCGCCGCCACGGCCACCCCGTCCTGGCGGTGGTACGCGGCAGCGCCGTCAACTCCGACGGCGCCTCCAACGGGCTGACCGCCCCGAACGGCCCCTCCCAGCAGCGCGTCATCCGGGCGGCGCTGACCAGCGCCCGGCTCTCGGCCGCCGACGTCGACGCGGTCGAGGCGCACGGCACCGGCACCTCCCTCGGCGACCCGATCGAGGCGCAGGCCCTGCTCGCCACGTACGGGCAGGACCGGCCCGCGGACCGGCCGCTCCGGCTGGGGTCGGTCAAGTCGAACATCGGGCACACCCAGGCCGCCGCCGGCGTGGCCGGCGTGATCAAGATGGTGCTGGCGCTGCGGCACGAGGCGCTGCCCCGCACCCTGCACGTCGGCGCCCCCTCGTCGCACGTCGACTGGTCGGCGGGGGCGGTGGAGCTGCTGACCGAGGCGCGCCCCTGGCCCCGGGGCGAGTCGCCCCGCCGGGCCGGCGTCTCCGCGTTCGGCGTGAGCGGCACCAACGCCCACGTCATCATCGAGGAAACCCCCGCCGACGACGCCTCACCCGCCGACGACACCGGCCCCGCCGTCGCCGGTGGCGTCGCGCTGCCGGTGCTGCCCTGGACGGTGTCGGCGAAGACCGCCGACGGGCTGCCGGCGCAGGCGGCGCGACTGTCGAGCGCCGTCGGTGACCTGCCCGCCGCCGACGTCGCGTTCTCCCTGGCCACCACCCGTTCCGGCCTGGAGCACCGGGCGGTGGTGCTCGGCGCGGACGCCGACGCGCTGCGTACCGGCCTGGCGGCGCTGGCCCGGTCCACGCCCGTCGCCGACGTGGTGTCGGGCGCCGTCCGCGCCGGCCGGACCGCGTTCGTCTTCTCCGGTCAGGGTGGCCAGCGGCTCGGCATGGGCCGCGAGCTGGCGGCGGCGTTCCCGGTCTTCGATGCCGCCCTGGCCCAGGTCTGCGCCCAGTTCGATCCGCTGCTGGACCGCCCGCTTCGCGACGTGATCGACGGCTCGCCGGAGGAGCTGGCGCAGACGGGGTGGGCGCAGCCGGCGCTGTTCGCGGTCGAGGTGGCGCTGTTCCGGCTCCTGGAGTCGTGGGGTGTCATCCCGGACTACCTGATCGGCCACTCGGTCGGTGAGTTGGCCGCCGCGCACGTGGCGGGCGTCTTCGACCTGCCGGAGGCGTGTCGTCTGGTGGCGGCACGGGCGTCGCTGATGCAGGCCCTGCCGTCCGGTGGGGCGATGTGGGCGGTCCGCGCGAGCGTGGACGAGGTCACCCCGCTGCTGGTCGAGGGTGCGTCCATCGCCGCGGTCAACGCGCCCGGCCAGGTGGTGGTCTCCGGCACTCGTGCAGCCGTCGAGCAGGTCGCGGCTGGTCTGTCGGATCGGCAGGGCCGCTGGTTGACCGTCAGTCACGCGTTCCACTCGGCGTTGATGGACCCGATGCTGGCCGAGTTCACCCGGGTCGCCGGCACCGTCGCGCCGCGCACCCCGCAGCTCCCGATCATCTCCACGCTCACCGGGCAGCTGGTCGACGAGTTCACCGCCGACTACTGGGCCGACCAGGTGCGCGGCACCGTGGCGTTCGCGGACGCCGTACGCCGGGCCCGGGACCTCGGTGTCTGCCGGTTCCTGGAGGTGGGACCGGACGCCGGCCTCGTCGGCGCCGTCACCGAGACCGGCGACGACGCGGTCCTCGCCGTGCCGGTGCTGCGCCGCGACCGGCCCGAGCCGGCCGTCGCCGTCCGCGCCGTCGCGCAGCTCTGGACCGACGGCGGCCCGGTCGACTGGGCGGCCTACCTCGCGCCGACCGGCGCCCGGGTCGTGGCCCTGCCCAGCTACGCCTTCCAGCGGGAACGCTACTGGCCGCGCGCCCCCCGCCGACGCCCCGTCGGCGGCACCGTCGACGGTGCCCTCTGGGCGGCGCTGGACCGCGGCGACGTCGTCGGCTTCGCCGCCGAACTCGGCGTCGGCCCGGACACCCCGCTCGACGCGGCGCTGCCCGCCCTCTCCGCCTGGCGGCGGCGGGCCGACGAACGGAGCACCGTCGAGGGGCTCTGCTACGAGGAGTCCTGGGTCCCGTTCCCCGTCCCCGCCGTCCGGCCGGAGGCCGGTCACTGGCTGCTGGTCGCGCAGGACGACGACGGGGCCACGGCGCTGGCGGCGGAGCTGACCGCGCGCGGGGTGCGGGTCTCCCGGCTGCGGGTGACGGCGGACGACCTGGACCGGGACCGCCTGGCCGAGCGGCTGGCGTCGTACGCCGACGTGGACCGGGTGGTGTCCTTCCTCGGTCGGGCCACCGGCGACCTGCCGGGCTCCCCGGAGCTGCCGCTGGGGCTCGCGGCGACGCTGCTGCTGGTGCAGGCGCTGGGCCGGGCCCGCGTCACCGGCCCCTGGTGGGCGGTCACGTCGGGCGCGGTGTCGGTGGGCGCGGGTGACCCGGTCACCGCACCCCACGCGACGGCCGTCTGGGGTCTCGGCCGGGTGGTGGCCCTCGAGGAACCGGGCCGCTGGGGCGGTCTGGTCGACGTGCCGTCCACGATGGACGAGGCCTCGGCACGGAGCCTGGTGGACGTCATCGCCGGTACCGGCGCCGAGGACCAGGTGGCCGTACGGGGTTCGGTGGCGTTCGGCCGACGGCTGGTGCCGGGCGCGCCCGCCGGTCCGGGCTGGACGCCCCGCGGCACGGTCCTGATCACGGGCGGTACCGGGGCGCTGGGCGCGCGGGTGGCCCGCTGGGTGGTGTCCCGGGGTGCGGAGGGCGTGGTGCTGGTGTCCCGCCGTGGGCCCGCCGCCGACGGCGCGGAGGCGCTGCGCGCCGAACTGACGGCCGCGGGCGCCCGGGTCGAGGTGGTCGCGGCGGACGTGGCGGTCCCCGGTGACGTCGAGGACCTGCTGCGCCGGTACGAGGTGTCGGCCGTCGTGCACGCCGCCGGTGTGGTGGACGACGGCGTGCTCGACGGCATCTCCGTGGCGGACCTGTCGACCGTCTGGGCGGGCAAGGCCGGCGCGGCGTGGCACCTGGACCGGGCCTGCGGCGACCGGGAGCTGGACGCGTTCGTCGTCTTCTCGTCGGCGGCCGGTGCCTGGGGCGGTGCCGGTCAGGGCGCGTACGCGGCGGCGAACGCCGCGCTGGACGGCCTGGTCGCGGCGCGTCGGGCCCGGGGCCTGACCGCGACGTCGATCGCGTGGGGCCCCTGGGCGGACGGCGGCATGGCCGACGACGCCCTCGTGCTGGCCCGCGCCGAGCGCGGCGGCGTCGTCCCGCTGGATCCCGACCGGGCGGTGAGCCTGCTCGGCGTGGTCTCCGGCGGCGTCACCGTCGCCGATGTCCGGTGGGACCGGTTCGTGCCCGCGATGACCGCGCTGCGCCCGAACCACCTGTGGGACGACCTCTTCACCCCCGCGCCCACCGTCGCGGAGTCCGCGACCACCGGCGGGCTGCGGGAGCGGCTGGCCGGCCTGCCCGCCGGCCCGCGCCGCGCCCAGCTCCGCGACCTGGTCCGCGACCGGGCCGCCGCCGTGCTCGGCTTCGCCGACCGCACCGCGATCGGCCCGGACGTGCCCTTCCGTGACCTGGGCGTGGACTCACTGATGGCCCTCGAACTGCGCAACGCGCTGAACGCCGCGGCCGGTCTCAGCCTGCCGTCGACCGTGGTCTTCGACCACCCGTCCGCGCAGGCCCTGGCCGACCTCCTCGACATCACCCTCTTCGCCGACGCCGCCGCACCCGCCGACATCCCCGCACCCGTCGGCGCGGTCGACACCGACCCGATCGTCGTGGTGGGGATGGGGTGTCGGTTCCCCGGCGGTGTGGTCTCTCCCGACACCATGTGGACGCTGCTGTCGGACGGCGTCGACGCCGTCGGTGACTTCCCGGTGGACCGCGGCTGGTGGGTCGAGGAGGGCTTCACCCCGGTCGGCGGCTTCGTCGCCGGGGTGACGGACTTCGACGCGGCCCTGTTCGGCATCTCGCCGCGTGAGGCGTTGAGCATGGACCCGCAGCAGCGGCTGCTGCTGGAGGTGACCTGGGAGGCCCTGGAACGCGCCGGGGTCGGTCCGCTGTCGTTGCGCGGCGCCCCGGTCGGGGTCTTCGCGGGCACGAACGGCCAGGACTACCCGATGCTGCTGGCCGTCTCCGACGAGGCCACCGACGGGTACGCCTCCACCGGCTCCTCCGGCAGTGTGCTCTCCGGTCGGGTGTCGTACGCCCTGGGCCTGGAGGGCCCGGCGGTGACGGTCGACACGGCCTGCTCGTCGTCGTTGGTGGCCGTGCACCTGGCTGCTCAATCCTTGCGCTCGGGGGAGTGTTCCCTGGCGCTGGCCGGTGGTGTGACGGTGATGTCGACGCCGGGTGCGTTCGTGGAGTTCGCCCGTCAGGGTGGTCTCGCTGGTGATGGCCGCTGCAAGGCGTTCTCGGACGACGCGGACGGCACCGGCTGGGGCGAGGGCGCGGGCGTGCTGGTGTTGGAGCGGTTGTCGGACGCGCACCGGAACGGTCATCGGGTTCTCGCCGTGGTGCGGGGTAGTGCGGTGAACCAGGATGGTGCGTCGAACGGCCTGACCGCGCCGAATGGTCCGTCGCAGCAGCGGGTGATCCGCCAGGCCTTGACGAGTGCGGGGTTGACCCCGGCCGACGTGGACGCGGTGGAGGCGCACGGCACCGGCACCTCGCTGGGTGACCCGATCGAGGCGCAGGCTCTCCTGGCGACGTACGGGCAGGGTCGACCCGCCGATCGGCCGGTGTATCTCGGGTCGGTCAAGTCGAACATCGGGCACACCCAGGCGGCGGCGGGTGTGGCCGGGGTGATGAAGATGATTCTGGCGTTGCAGCATGGGGTGCTGCCGCGCACGCTGCATGTGGGTACGCCGTCGACGCATGTGGACTGGGCCGCTGGTGCGGTGGAGGTGCTGGCCGAGCAGCGGGAGTGGTCCGCCGACGACCGGCCGCGTCGGGCTGCCGTGTCCGCGTTCGGCCTGAGCGGCACCAACGCCCACCTGATCCTGGAAGAAGCACCCGACGCCGTCGAGGCCGCGCCCGCCGTCGAGGTGACACCGGCCGACGCGGCGGCGGTCGGGACCGACGGGGGAGCGGCGCTGCCCGTACTCCCGTGGGTCGTCTCGGCGAAGACCGCCGACGCGGTCGCCGCGCAGGCCCGCCGCCTACTGACCGGCGTCCCCGCCGACGCCGTACCGGTCGACGTGGCGTTCTCCCTGGCCACCACCCGCTCCGCCCTCGAACACCGCGCCGTCGTCCTCGGCGGCGACACCGGCGACCTGCGCAATGCCCTGGCCGCGCTGGCCGCCGGCACCCCCTCCGCCGGTACGGTCACCGGAACCGCCCGCAGCGGCCTCACCGGCTTCGTCTTCTCCGGCCAGGGCAGCCAGCGCCTCGGCATGGGCCGCGACCTCGCCGCCGCCTTCCCGGTCTTCGACGCCGCCCTGACCGAGGTCTGCGCCCAGCTCGACCCGCTGCTGGACCGCCCGCTCCGCGAGGTCATCGACGGCGCGACGGACGAGCCGGACCGGCCGGACACGGCGGCGGACCTGGCGCAGACCGGCTGGGCCCAGCCGGCCCTGTTCGCCGTCGAGGTGGCCCTGTTCCGACTCCTCGAATCCTGGGGTGTCGTCCCCGACTACCTGATCGGGCACTCGATCGGTGAACTGACCGCCGCGCACGTCGCGGGCGTCCTGGACCTGCCGGACGCGTGCCGCCTGGTCGCGGCGCGGGCGTCGCTGATGCAGGCCCTCCCGTCCGGCGGTGCCATGTGGGCGGTCCGCGCGACGGTGGACGAGGTCACCCCGCTGCTGGTCGAGGGTGCGTCCATCGCCGCCGTCAACGCACCCGGCCAGGTCGTCGTGTCCGGCACCCGGGCAGCCGTCGAGCAGGTCGCGGCCGGTCTGTCGGACCGGCAGGGCCGCTGGTTGACGGTCAGCCACGCGTTCCACTCGGCGTTGATGGACCCGATGCTGGCCGAGTTCACCCGCGCCGCCGAGACCGTCGCGCTGCGCCGGCCGCAGATCCCGATCATCTCGACGCTGACCGGCGAGCCGGTGGAGGAGTTCACCGCCGGCTACTGGGCCGACCAGGTACGCGGGACCGTCGCCTTCGGCGCAGCGGTCGACAAGGCCGCCGAGCTGGGCGTGACCCGGTACGTGGAGGTCGGACCCGACGCCAGCCTCGTCGGCGCGGTCGGCGAGACCCGCGCCGACCTGCTGGCGGTGCCGCTGCTGCACCGCAAGCAGCCCGAGCCCACCACCACGCTGACCGCCCTCGCCCGGCTCTGGGCCGACGGCGGCACCGTCGACTGGGCGGCGCTCTTCGCCCCCACCGGCGCGCGCGTCGTCGACCTGCCCACCTACGCCTTCCAGCAGCAGCGCTACTGGCCGCGCGTCTCACCGCAGCCCGACACCGCCCCCGGCGCCGCGCTCGACGCGGCGTTCTGGGACGTCGTCTCGCACGGCGACCTCGACGCCTTCACCGCCACCCTGGGGCTGGCCGCCGACGCCGGCCTCCCCGACGTGCTCGCCGCGATCGACGCCTGGCAGCGCCACCGCCAGCAGCTCGGCACCGCCGGTCGGCTCTGCTACCGGGAGACCTGGACGCCGGTCGGCCCGGTCGCCGAACCCACCCTGCCCGGCCGCTGGCTGATCGTGACCCCCACCGGCGGCACCGACCCGTGGGCCGACGCGCTCACCGCGGCGCTCACCGCCCGACACGTCGACGTCGACCGGCTGGAACTCGACCCGACGAAGACCGACCGGGCGACACTGGCCGGCCGGCTCACCGGCCACCACCGGCTGATCTCCCTCCTCGACCGCGACGACACCGAACTCGACGGACACCCGGGACTCACCCGAGGCCTGGCCGCCACCACCCTGCTGGCGCAGGCCGCGCAGGACGCCGACCTGGCCGGCCGGATCTGGGCGGTCACCTCCGGCGCGGTCTCCACCGGCCCCGGCGACCCGCTGACCCACCCCACCCGGGCCGCCGTGTGGGGCCTCGGCCGGGTCGTCGCCCTGGAGGACCCGGACCGCTGGGGCGGGCTGGTCGACGTACCCGCCACGCCGACGACGACGGCCGTGGCCCGGCTGGTCGACATGCTGGCCGGCGGGGCCGGCACCGAGGACCAGGTGGCGCTGCGCGGCACCGCCCTCCTCGGCCGGCGGCTCACCCCCGCCGACACCGCGACCGGCGTACGCGCCCCGTGGACCCCCACCGGCACCGTCCTCGTCACCGGCGGCACGGGTGCCCTCGGCGCCCGGGTCGCCCGCTGGGCGGTGGCCCGTGGCGCCACGCACGTCGCGCTGCTGAGCCGACGCGGCCCCGACGCGCCGGGCGCCGCCGCGCTGCGCGACGACCTCGTCGCCGCCGGTGCGACCGTCACCATCGCCGGCTGCGACCTCACCGACCGGGCCGCCCTCGCCGACGCGATCGCCCGGATCGAGGCGGACGCCCCGCCGATCCGGTCGGTGTTCCACACCGCCGGGACCACCCGGGCCACCGCGCTGCGCGAGTCCACCCGCACCGACCTGGCCGACCCGGCGGCGGCGAAGGTGGCCGGCGCGTTCCACCTCGACGCCCTGCTCGGCGAGCGGGAGCTGGACGCCTTCGTCCTCTACTCGTCCATCGCCGGCACCTGGGGCAGCGGCACCCAGAGCGGCTACGCGGCGGCCAACGCCGTCCTCGACGCCCTCGCCGTCCGCCGCCGCGCCCGGGGCGGGGTCGCCACCGCCGTCGCCTGGGGCCCGTGGGGCGGTGGCGGCATGGCCGCCGCCGAGGGCGCCGAGGAGGACCTGCGCCGTCGTGGCCTGCCGCCGCTGGCCCCCGACGAGGCGCTGGCCGCGCTGGGCCTGGCGCTGACCGGCGACCAGCCCTGCGTTACCGTCGCCGACGTCGACTGGGACCGCTTCGTCGCGACCTTCACCGTGCGCCGGCCCAGCACCCTCTTCACCGACCTGACCGTCGCGCCGCCGGCCCCCGAGGCGGCGTCCGACGGCGCGCTGCGGGCCCGGCTCCGGCCGCTCACCGACCGGGACCGCCGCCGCCACGTCCTGGACCTGGTACGCGGCGCCGCCGCCGCAGCCCTCGGCCACCCCGACGGCAGCGCCGTCGACCCCGACCGCGCCTTCCGCGACCTCGGCTTCGACTCGCTCACCGCCGTCGACTTCCGGGACCGCCTCGCCACGGTCACCGGCCTGTCGCTGCCGTCCACGCTGGTCTTCGACCACCCCACCGCGACCGTGCTCACCGACCACCTCGTCGACGAGGTGCTGGGCACCGACCGGCAACCCGAGCCGGCGCAGCTCGTCCGCCCGGCCACCGACGAACCGGTCGCCATCGTGGCGATGAGCTGCCGCCTGCCCGGTGGGGTCGCCGACCCCGAGGGGCTGTGGCGGCTGCTCGCCGACGGCACCGACGCCGTCTCACCGTTCCCCACCGACCGGGGCTGGGAACTCGACGGCCTCGCCGACAGCACGGCCGGCGCGTACGCCCGGGTCGGGGGATTCCTGCCCGACGCCGGTGCCTTCGACGCCGCGTTCTTCGGCATCTCGCCCCGCGAGGCGCTCGCCATGGACCCGCAGCAGCGGCTGCTGCTGGAGACCGCCTGGGAGTCCCTGGAACGGGCCGGCATCGCGCCGCTGTCCCTGAAGGGCCAGCGCGTCGGCGTCTTCGTCGGCGCCGGCAGCTCCGGCTATCTCAGCGGCGTCCACGAGGTCCCCGACGGCGTCGGTGGACACCTGATCACCGGCAACTCCGGCAGCGTGCTCTCCGGCCGGGTGGCGTACGCCCTCGGCCTGGAGGGGCCGGCGGTCACCGTCGACACGGCCTGCTCGTCGTCGCTGGTGGCGCTCCACCTGGCCGTCCAGTCGCTCCGGTCCGGGGAGTGCACCCTCGCGCTGGCCGGTGGCGTCACCGTCATCGCCAGCCCGGACGCCTTCATCGACTTCGCCCAGCAGGGCGGGCTGGCGGTCGACGGCCGCTGCAAGGCGTTCTCCGACGACGCCGACGGCACCGGCTGGAGCGAGGGCGTCGGCCTGCTGCTGGTGGAGCGCCTCTCGGACGCCCGCCGCCACGGCCACCCCGTCCTGGCGGTGGTACGCGGCAGCGCCGTCAACTCCGACGGCGCCTCCAACGGGCTGACCGCCCCGAACGGCCCCTCCCAGCAGCGGGTGATCCGGCAGGCGCTCACCGACGCCGGCCTCACCACCGCCGACGTGGACGCCGTCGAGGCGCACGGCACCGGCACGTCGCTCGGTGACCCGATCGAGGCGCAGGCGCTGCTCGCCACGTACGGGCGGGACCGGTCGGCCGACCGTCCGCTCCGGCTGGGGTCGATCAAGTCGAACATCGGTCACACCCAGGCCGCGGCCGGTGTCGCCGGCATGATCAAGATGGTGCTGGCGCTGCGGCACGAGACCCTGCCCCGCACCCTGCACGCCGACACCCCGTCGTCGCACGTGGACTGGTCGACCGGTGCCGTGGAGCTGCTGACCGAGGCCCGACCGTGGCCGCGCGGCGACGCGCCCCGCCGGGCCGGGGTGTCGGCGTTCGGCATCAGCGGCACCAACGCCCACGTCGTCATCGAGGAGGCCCCGGAGCACCCGACGGTCACCCCCGCCGCCGGCAGCACCCTGCCGGTGGTGCCGTGGCCGGTGTCGGCGCGCTCCCCCGAGGGCCTCTCCGCGCAGGCCGCGCGGCTGCTGGCCGAGCCGGGGTCCGGACGGGAACCGGTCGACGTCGGGTTCTCCCTCGCCACCACCCGGTCGGCGCTGGAGCGCCGCGCCGTGGTGCTCGGCGCGGACGACGACGCCCTCCGGGCCGGCCTGGCCGTCCTGGCCGACGGCCGACCGCACGCCGACCTCGTCACCGGCGTCGCCACCCGGGGCGGCCTCACCGGCTTCGTCTTCTCCGGTCAGGGTGGCCAGCGGCTCGGCATGGGCCGCGACCTCGCTGCCGCCTTCCCGGTCTTCGACGCGGCCCTGGCCGAGGTGTGCGCGCACCTCGACCCGCTGCTGGCCCGCCCGCTACGCGACGTGATCGACTCCGCCGCCGACGACCTGGGTCGAACCGGGTGGGCGCAGCCCGCCCTGTTCGCGGTCGAGGTGGCGCTGTTCCGGCTCCTCGAATCGTGGGGTGTCACCCCCGACTACCTGATCGGTCACTCGATCGGTGAGCTGGCCGCCGCGCACGTCGCGGGCGTGCTCGACCTGCCGGACGCGTGCCGGCTCGTCGCCGCGCGAGCCTCGCTCATGCAGGCCCTCCCGGCCGGCGGTGCCATGTGGGCGGTCCGCGCCACCGTGGACGAGGTCACCCCGCTGCTGGTCGACGGCGCGTCGATCGCCGCCGTCAACGCACCCGGCCAGGTCGTCGTCTCCGGCACCCGGGAAGCCGTGGAGCAGGTCGCCGCCGGTCTCGCCGATCGGCAGGGCCGGTGGTTGACGGTCAGTCACGCGTTCCACTCGGCGCTGATGGACCCGATGCTGGCCGAGTTCACCCGCGCCGCCGAGGGCGTCGCGCTGCGGAAACCGCAGATTCCCATCGTCTCCACCCTGACCGGCGAGCCGGTCGAGGAGTTCACCGCCGGCTACTGGGCCGACCAGGTGCGCGGGACCGTCGCGTTCGCTGCGGCCGTCGACAGGGCCGCCGAGCTGGGGGTTACCCGGTTCGTGGAACTCGGCCCCGACGCCGCGCTCGTCGCCGCCGTCGAGGAGACCCGCACCGACGTGCTGGCCGTACCGGTGCTGCGGCGGGACCGCGCCGAACCGGTCACCGCCGTCGCCGCCCTGGCGCGGCTCTGGACGCACGGCGGCGCCGTCGACTGGGCGGCCTTCTTCGCCCCCACCGGCGCGCGCGTCGTCGACCTGCCCACCTACGCCTTCCAGCGGGAACGCTACTGGCTGGAGGGCGGGAACGGACCCCGGCACGTCGGCGCCATCGGCGCGGACCCGGTGTCGCACCCGCTGCTCAGCGCCGTGGTGGAACTCGCCGACGGCGGCGGGCACGTCTTCACCGGCCGGCTCTCCACCCGTACGGCTCCGTGGCTGGCCGGGCACCGGGTGGACGGGGACCTCGTCTTCCCCGGCACCGGGCACCTCGAACTGGCCGTCCGCGCCGGCGACCACCTCGGCTGCGACCGGGTCGACGAACTCGTCCTCGAAGCGCCCCTCGTCCTGGCCGACGACCACGCCGTCCGGGTGCAGGTCGCGGTGGAGGCGGCCGACCACACCGGCAGCCGCCGCTTCACCATCAGCTCCCGCCCCGAGCACGAGTCGGCCTGGACCCGGAACGCGACCGGCGTCCTCGGCACCGGCCCGGCCCGGCAGCACCCCGACCTCACCGCCTGGCCACCCCCCGGGGCCAGCCCCGTCGACGTCACCGACCACTACCGGAACCGGGCGGCGCAGGGCTTCGACTACGCCGACGTCTTCCAGGGCCTGACCGCCGTCTGGCGCGGCGACGGGGCGCTCTGGGCCGAGGTCGCCCTCGCCGACACGCACCGGGGCGAGGTGGACCGCTTCGGCCTGCACCCGGCCGTCCTCGACGCCGCCCTCCAGGCCCTCTCCTACGACGTCGGCACCGGTGACACGCCGTCGATGCCGTTCTGCTGGACCGGCGTCACCCTGCACGCCACCGGCGCGTCCGTGCTGCGCGTCGCGATCCGCCCGGCCGGCCCGGCCGGCAGCTGGACCGTCACCCTCGCCGACACCGCCGGCCAGCCCGTGCTCACCGCCGACGCGCTGACGCTGCGGCCGTACACCGGTCGGCAGGCCGTCGCGGCCCGCACCGATCGGCCCGCGACCGGCGCCGCGCCCACCCGGCGCCGCGCGGCCGCCGCGGTCTCCGGCGGCGGCAACACCCTGCGTACGCGGCTCGCGGCACTGCCCGAGGACGAGCAGCGCACCGAGCTGACCGCCATCGTGGGCCGCCGCGCCGCCATCGTGCTCGACCAGCCCCGCCTGCAGACCCTCGACGCGGACCTCGCCTTCCGGGACCTCGGCTTCACCTCGCTGACCGCCGTGGAGCTGCGCGAGGCGCTGGCCGAGGAGACCGGGCTGCGGCTGCCCGCCACCCTCGTCTTCGACTACCCGACCCCCCGTACCCTCGTCGAGCACCTGCGCCGCGAGCTGGTCGGCGCGCCCGCGGCGGCCGACGCCCCCGCCACCCGCGCCACCACCCCGCTCGACGAGCCGATCGCGATCATCGGCATGAGCTGCCGCTACCCGGGCGGGGTACGCAGCGCCGACGACCTGTGGCGGCTGGTCGCCGAGGGCACCGACGCGATCTCCGGCTTCCCCACCGACCGGGGCTGGGACCTCGACGCGCTCTACGACCCGGACCCGGACAACCCCGGCACCTGCTATGTCCACGAGGGCGGCTTCCTGCACGACGCCAGCCAGTTCGACGCCACCTTCTTCGGCATCAGCCCCCGCGAGGCCGTCGCCATGGACCCGCAGCAGCGGCTGCTGCTGGAGATCTCCTGGGAGGCGATGGAACAGGCCGGCCTCGACGCGCACACCCTGCGCGGCAGCCGCACCGGCGTCTTCGCCGGCGTCACCTACCAGGACTACGGCGGCCTGCTCGCCGTCGCCGAGGACGACTTCGAGGGCTTCCTCGGCACCGGCAACTCGCCGAGTGTGCTCTCCGGGCGGGTCGCGTACTCGTTCGGGCTGGAAGGGCCGGCGCTGACCATCGACACCGCCTGCTCGTCGTCGCTGGTCGCGCTCCACTCGGCCTGCCAGGCGCTGCGTGAGGGCGACTGCACCATGGCCCTCGCGGGCGGCGTCACCGTGATGTCCACCCCGATCTCCCTGGTCGAGTTCAGCCGGCAGCGGGCCCTCGCCCCCGACGGCCGCTCCAAGCCGTTCTCCGCCGACGCCGACGGGGCGAGCTGGGCCGAGGGCGCCGGTGTGGTGCTGCTGGAGCGCCTCAGCGACGCCCGCCGCAACGGCCACCGGGTCCTCGCCGTGATCCGGGGCAGCGCCGTCAACCAGGACGGTGCGTCGAACGGGTTGACGGCGCCGAACGGGCCGTCGCAGCAGCGGGTGATCCGGCAGGCCCTCGCGAACGCGGGTCTGTCGGCGTCGGACGTGGACGTGGTGGAGGCGCACGGGACGGGCACGTCGTTGGGTGACCCGATCGAGGCGCAGGCGGTGATCGCCACGTACGGGCAGGACCGGCCCGCCGACCGGCCGCTCTGGCTGGGGTCGGTGAAGTCCAACATCGGCCACGCCCAGGCCGCGGCCGGCGTCGCCGGACTGATCAAGATGGTGGCCGCGCTGCGGCACGGCGTGCTGCCCCGCTCGCTGCACGCTGAGACCCCCACCCCGCACGTCGACTGGTCCGCAGGCGCCGTACGACTCCTCGCCGACGCCCGGGACTGGCCGGCGGCGGGACAGCCCCGCCGCGCCGCCGTGTCGGCGTTCGGCATGAGCGGCACCAACGCCCACGTCATCGTGGAGGAGGCCCCGGAGCAGGCTCCCGAGCCGGCGTCCCCGGACCGTCCGGCCCCGGCCGTCGTACCGTGGCTGCTCTCCGCCCGCTCCACCGCCGCCCTGCACGGCCAGGCCGCCGCGCTGCGCCCCCTGGTCGGTGCGGCCGATGCGCTGGACGTGGCGTGGTCGCTGCTGTCGACGCGGGCGCGGTTCGAGCAGCGTGCGGTGGTGGTCGGTGACCACGCCGCCGCTCTGGCAGCCCTGGCCGCCGGTGAGCCGGCGGGCAACGTGGTGTCCGGGGTGGCCGGTGGTGTCGGTCGGACCGTCTTCGTCTTCCCCGGTCAGGGTGCGCAGTGGGTCGGCATGGGTGGCGCGTTGCTGGACTCGTCGCCGGTGTTCGCCGAGACGGTGACCGAATGTGCGGCGGTGCTGTCCGGCCTGGTTGACTGGTCGGTCGTCGACGTGCTGCGTGGCAGCCCGGACGCGGTGTCGCTGGACCGGGTGGATGTGGTGCAGCCGGCGTCGTTCGTGGTGATGGTCGGCTTGGCGGCGGTGTGGCGCTCCTACGGGGTGCGTCCGGCGGCGGTGGTGGGGCACTCGCAGGGTGAGGTCGCCGCCGCCTGCGTGGCCGGAGTCCTGTCGCTGTCTGACGCGCTGCGGATCGTCGTGGCCCGGTCCCGGGCGGTCGCCGAGTTGAGCGCCGGCAGCGGTGCGATGGCCTCCCTGCGGATGCCGGTCGACCAGGCGGAAGCCCTGCTGGCGGACCTGGCGGATCGCGCGGACGACGCGGGCCGAGCCGGTCGGGTCGGTGTCGCGGCGGTGAACAGCCCCTCCCAGGTGGTGATCTCGGGTGAGGTCGCGGCCGTGGAGGAGGTGCTGGCCGAGTGTGAGCGGACCGGGGTGCGAGCCCGGCGGATCGCGGTGGACTACGCCTCCCACTCGCCGGCGATGGACGCCCTGGCCGACCGCCTGGCTGCCGAGCTGGCCGACGTCACCGCCCGGACGCCCGAGGTGCCGTGGCTGTCCACGGTGACCGGCGAATGGGTCGACGCGCTCGATCCCGGCTACTGGTTCCGGAACCTGCGGGAACCCGTGCGGTTCGCCGACGCCGTCGCCCGGCTGACCGACGAGGGCCACGCGGTCTTCGTCGAGGTCTCACCGCACCCGGTGCTGGCCGCCGCCGTCGAGGAGACCGTCGACCAGGCCGGTGACCAGCCCGCCACAGTCACCGGCACGCTGCGCCGCGACGACGGGGACCTCGACCGGTTCCTGCTCAGCGCCGGCACCCTCTGGACGCACGGCGTCGACGTGGACTGGACCGCCGCCTTCGGCGACCCCCGCCCGAGCATCGTCGACCTGCCCACGTACGCCTTCCAACGCCAGCGCTACTGGCCGACCGTCACCCTCGGCCGCGCGGCCGACGCCGACACCGTCGACACCGCCGACGGCGAGTTCTGGGCCGCCGTGGAACGCCACGACACCACCGCCCTCGCCAGCACGCTCGGCACCGACCCCGCCGTGCTCGACCCGCTGCTGCCCGCGCTGGTCAGCTGGCGTCGCCAGCAGCGTGAACAGCACACCACCGACGCCTGGCGGTACCGGGTCTCCTGGACCCCGCTGAGCCCCGCCACCGAGCCGTCGCCGCTCACCGGCACCTGGCTCGTGGTCACCTCCGCCGCCGACCCCGCCGGGCAGCGCTGGGCCGACACGGTCAGCGGCGAACTGGCCGCGCGCGGCGCCACCTGCCGGCCGCTGCGGCTCACCGACGCCCACCTCGACCGCGTCGCGCTCGGCGACCTCCTCGACGACGGCGACCAGCCCGCCGGGGTGCTCTCCCTGCTCGGCTCCGACGAGCGACCCGTACCCGGCATCCCCGGCCTCACCGCCGGGCTCGGCCTGACCGCCACCCTGCTCCAGGCCCTCGGCGACGCCGGGTCGACCGCCCCGCTCTGGGCGCTGACCAGCGCCGCCGTCTCCGTCGCCCGCTGGGACGCCGTGGCGCACCCCGCCCAGGCCGCCCTGTGGGGCCTCGGCCGGGTGGCCGCGCTGGAACACCCCGACCGCTGGGGTGGCCTGATCGACGTACCCGCCGACGCCGACGCGCGGACCGCGCGGCGCGTGGTCGACGCCATCGGCGCCGACGGCGAGGACCAGCTCGCCGTCCGCGACTCCGGGGTGTTCGCCCGCCGGCTCGTCCGGGCGCCCCGCCCGGCCGGCGCCGACGCCACCTGGCGGCCCTCCGGCACGGTGCTGATCACCGGCGGCACCGGTGCGCTCGGCGCGCGGATGGCCCGCTGGGTCGTCGCGCACGGCGCCGCCCACGTGCTGCTGGCCAGCCGGCGCGGCCCGGACGCCCCCGGCGCCGCCGACCTGCGCCGGGAGCTGGAGTCGCAGGGCGCCACCGTCACCGTCGCCGCCTGCGACACCACCGACCGCGCCCAGCTCACCGCGCTGCTCGACGGCATCCCCGCCGCGCAGCCGCTCACCGCCGTCGTGCACGCCGCCGGTGTGCTCGACGACGGCATCCTCGACTCGCTCACCCCCGAGCGGATCGGCGGGGTGCTCGCCCCGAAGGCCACCGCCGCGCTGCTCCTGGACGAACTCACCCGACCCCTCGACCTCGACGCGTTCGTGCTCTTCGCCTCCACCGCCGGCATCTGGGGCGGACCGGGCCAGGCGAACTACGCCGCGGCCAACGCGGTGCTCGACGCGCTCGCCGAGCACCGCCGCGCCGCCGGCCACGCCGCCACCTCCATCGCCTGGGGGCCGTGGGCCGACGCCGGCATGGCCGACAGCGCCGCCGTCGAGGCCCGCCAGCGCAAGGGCGGCATCCATCCGCTGCCGCCCGAGTCGGCGGTCACCGTGCTGCACCAGGCCGTCGGCGACGGCGAGGCGACGCTGACCGTCGCCGGCGTCGACTGGCAGCGGTACGCCCCGGCGTTCACCGCGAGCCGGCGCAGCCCGCTGCTCGACGCCATCCCCGAGGCGCGGGCCGCCCTCGACGCCGCCGACGGCGACACCGGCGGCGACCCCGACGGCCTCACCGGGCGGCTGGCGCAGCTCACCGCCGCCGAGGGCGAGCGGGAACTGCTCGACCTGGTACGCCGGCACGTCGCCGGGGTGCTCGGCTTCGCCTCGCCCGCCGAGGTGGAACCGACGCACGTCTTCTCCGCCATCGGCTTCGACTCGCTCACCGCGATCGAGCTGCGCAACCGGCTCGGCCTGGCCACCGGCCTCCGCCTGCCGGCCACGATGATCTTCGACTATCCGACCCCGTACGCGCTGGTGCGGCACCTGCGCCGGGAACTCGTCGGCGACGCCGCCCCCGCCCCCGTCGTGGCGGCCGAACGGGTCGCGGAGCGCGTCGACGACCCGATCGTCGTGGTCGGGATGAGCTGCCGGCTGCCCGGCGGGATCAGCAGCCCCGAGGAGTTCTGGCGACTGCTGGCCGACGGCGGGGACGCGATCACCGAGTTCCCCACCGACCGGAACTGGGACGTCGACGCGGTCTACGACCCGGACCCCGACCGGGCCGGCACCACGTACACCCGGCACGGCGGGTTCGTCACCGGGGTCAGCGAGTTCGACGCCACCCTCTTCGGCATCAACCCCCGCGAGGCGCTCTCCATGGACCCGCAGCAGCGGCTCCTGCTGGAGGCGGTCTGGGAGGCCGCCGAACGCGCCGGCATCGACCCGCTGTCGCTGGCCGGCAGCCGCACCGGGATGTTCGCCGGCAGCAACGGCTCCGACTACGGCGGTCTGCTCATCGCCAGCCCGCAGGGCGCCGACGGCTACTTCATGACCGGCAACGCGGCGAGCGTGCTCTCCGGCCGGGTGGCGTACGCGCTGGGCCTGGAGGGGCCGGCGGTCACCGTCGACACCGCCTGCTCGTCGTCGCTGGTCGCCCTGCACCTGGCCACCCAGGCGCTGCGCAACGACGAGTGCGACCTCGCGCTGGCCAGCGGCGTCACGCTGATCTCCACGCCCGCCCCGTTCGTCTCGTTCAGCCGGCAGCACGGCCTCGCCGTGGACGGCCGGTGCAAGGCGTTCTCCGACGACGCCGACGGCACCGGCTGGGCCGAGGGCGTCGGCGTGCTGGTGCTGGAGCGGCTCAGCGCCGCCCGCCGCAACGGCCACCGGATCCTCGCCGTGGTGCGCGGCAGCGCCGTCAACCAGGACGGCGCGTCCAACGGGCTCACCGCCCCGAACGGCCCCTCCCAGCAGCGGGTGATCCGGGCCGCCCTGGCCGGCGCGGGCCTGTCGGCCGGCGAGGTCGACGCCGTCGAGGCGCACGGCACCGGCACCTCCCTCGGTGACCCGATCGAGGCGCAGGCCCTGCTCGCCACGTACGGGCAGGACCGCCCCGCCGACCGGCCGGTGCTGCTCGGCTCGGTGAAGTCGAACCTCGGCCACACCCAGGCGGCGGCCGGCGTCGCCGGGGTGATCAAGATGATCCTGGCGCTGCGGCACGAGGTGCTGCCCCGCACCCTGCACGTCGGCACGCCGTCGTCCCACGTGGACTGGTCGGCCGGCGCGGTCGCGCTCCTCACCGAGGAACGCGCCTGGCCGCGCGACGGCCGACCGCGCCGGGCCGGGGTGTCGTCCTTCGGCATCAGCGGCACCAACGCGCACGTCATCATCGAGGAGGCCCCCGACGAGGACCCCGCCCCGGTGTCGCCACGGCGGGAGCTGCCGGTGGTGCCGTGGCCGGTGTCGGCACGTACCGCCGACGGGGTGGCGGCGCAGGCGGAACGGCTGCTGGCCGCAGCGGAGCACGAGTCGGCGGACGTCGGGTTCTCCCTCGCCACGACCCGGTCGGCGCTCGAGCGCCGCGCGGTGGTGCTCGGCGCGGACCGCGACGAGCTGCGCGCCGGCCTCACCGCCCTGACGGCCGGTACGCCCACCCCCGGTGCCGTCACCGGGACCGCCCGCAACGGCCTGACCGGCTTCGTCTTCTCCGGTCAGGGCGGCCAGCGCCTCGGCATGGGCCGCGACCTGGCGGCGGCCTTCCCGGTCTTCGACGCCGCCCTGTCGCAGGTGTACGCCCAGTTCGACACCCTGCTGGACCGTCCGCTGCGCGAGGTCGTCGACGGCGCGGCGGAGGAGCTGGGCCAGACCGGCTGGGCGCAGCCGGCCCTCTTCGCGGTCGAGGTGGCGCTGTTCCGGCTCCTCGAATCGTGGGGCGTCACGCCCGACTACCTGATCGGTCACTCGGTCGGTGAGCTGGCCGCCGCGCACGCCGCGGGCGTCCTGGACCTGCCGGACGCGTGCCGTCTGGTCGCGGCGCGGGCGTCGCTGATGCAGGCCCTGCCGTCCGGTGGGGCGATGTGGGCGGTCCGCGCGACCCTCGACGAGGTCACCCCGCTGCTGGTCGACGGTGCGTCCATCGCGGCGGTCAACGCCCCCGGCCAGGTGGTGGTCTCCGGCTCCCGCGAGGCCGTCGAGCAGGTCGCCGCCGGTCTCGGTGACCGGCAGGGCCGCTGGTTGACCGTCAGCCACGCGTTCCACTCGGCGCTGATGGACCCGATGCTGGCCGACTTCACCCGGGTCGCCGAGACCGTGCCGCTGCGCCGGCCGCAGCTCCCGATCGTCTCCACGCTGACCGGTGACGTGGTGGAGGAGTTCACCCCGACCTACTGGGCCGACCAGCTGCGCGGCACGGTCGCGTTCGCCGACGCCGTGGGCCGGGCCGCCGAGCTGGGCGTGACCCGGTTCGTGGAACTCGGACCAGACGCGAGCCTGGTCGGCGCGGTCGAGGAGACCCGCGACGGGGTGCTGGCCGTGCCGACGCTGCACCGCCGGCAGGCCGAAGCGACCACCGCCGTGACCGCCCTCGCCCGGCTCTGGGCCGACGGCTGCCCCGTCGACTGGGCGGCGTTCTTCGCCCCCACCGGCGCGCGCGTCGTCGACCTGCCGACGTACGCCTTCCAGCGGAAGTCGTACTGGCCGCAGCCGATGACGCACCGGGCGGGGGACGTGACCGCCGCCGGCCTCACCGCCGCCGGGCACCCGCTGCTCGGCGCCGCCGTCGCCCTCGCCGGCGACGAGGGACACCTCTTCACCGGCCGGATCAGCCTCCGCGACCACGCCTGGCTCGCCGACCACGACGTGCTGGGCACGATCCTCTTCCCCGGCACCGGCTTCCTGGAACTCGCCGTCCGGGCCGCCGACGAGGTCGGCTGCGACCGGGTCGACGAACTCACCCTCGCCGCCCCGCTTCCCCTGCCCCGCGACGGCGGAACCCACCTCCAGCTCCTGGTCGGTCGCCCCGACGAGACCGGTACGCGGAGCATCCGCATCCACTCCCGCCCCGACGACGCCCCCGGCGACACGCCGTGGACGCTGCACGCCACCGGCACCCTCGGCACCGGCGCTCCCGCCGCACCCGTCGACCTGACCGCCTGGCCGCCGGCCGGCGTGGAGACCCTCGACGTCTCCACCTTCTACGACATGTACCGGGCCGGCGGGTTCCACTACGGCCCGTCGTTCCAGGGGCTGCGCCAGGCGTGGCGGGTCGACGGCGACGTCTTCGTCGAGGTCGCCCTGCCGCCGGAGCACGCCGCCGACGCCGCCGCGTACGGGCTGCACCCGCCGCTGCTCGACGCCGCCGTGCAGGCGCTCACCTTCGTCGCGCTCGACGGCACCGGGCAGAGCCGCCTGCCGTTCTCCTGGACCGACGTCACGCTGCACGCCTCCGGCGCGGCCGCCTTCCGGGTACGCCTGTCGCAGGCCGGACCGGACGCGCTGACCCTCGACATCGCCGACGCCACCGGCCGGCCCGTCGCCACCATCGGCGCGCTCGCCATGCGCCCGGTCACCGCGGCGCAGCTGGCGGCGCCGCGCCCGGCGTACCCGGACTCGCTGTTCCGCCTGGACTGGGTCGAGACGGCGACCGCCGCCGCGACCCCGACCGGTGGATCCTGGGCGGTGCTCGGCGCCGACGACCTCGACCTGGCCGGCGCGCTCGGGGCCCGCCCGGTCGCCGACCTCGCCGCGCTCGACGACGCGGAGGTCCCGGACGTCGTGCTGGTCCCGTGCGTCGGCACCGCCACCGACGCCACCGGCATGGCCGCGGCGGCCCGGGCCCTGAGCACCGACGCCCTCACGCTGCTGCAGCGGTGGCTCGCCGACGACCGGTACGCCCGCTCCCGCCTGGTCTTCGTCACCCGCGGCGCGGTCGCCGGCGACGACGCGGCCGGGATCAGCGACCCCGCCGCCGCCACGGTGTGGGGGCTGGTGCGCTCCGCCCAGTCCGAGGAACCCGGCCGGTTCCACCTCGTCGACCTCGACGACGCCACCTCCGCCGCCGCCCTGCTGCCGGCCGTCGTCGGCGCCGACGAACCGCAGGTCGTCGTCCGCGCCGGCACCGCCCGCGCCGCCCGGCTGACCCGCCTCGCCGGTGACGGCGCGCTGCTGCCCCCGGCGGAGCCGGCCTGGCGGCTCGACACCACCGGCCGCGGCTCGCTGGCCAACCTCACCCTCGCCGCCGACCCGGAGCTGCTCGCCCCGCTCGGACCCGGCCTGGTCCGGGTCGCGGTCCGCGCCGCCGGCCTCAACTTCCGCGACGTGCTCAACGCCCTCGACATGTACCCGGGCGACCCCGGCCCGATGGGCGTCGAAGGCGCCGGCATCGTCACCGAGGTCGGACCCGGCGTGACCCGCTTCGCCCCCGGCGACCGCGTCCTCGGCATGTTCGGCAAGGCGTTCGGCCCGGTCTCCGTCGCCGACCACCGGATGATCGCCCACCTGCCCGCCGACTGGTCGTTCCGGCAGGCCGCGTCGGTGCCGATCGCCTTCCTCACCGCCTGGTACGGCCTGGTCGACCTGGCCAAGCTCGGCACCGGCGAAGCGGTGCTGATCCACGCCGCCGCCGGTGGGGTCGGCATGGCCGCCGTGCAGCTCGCCCGCCACCTCGGCGCCGAGGTGTACGCCACCGCCAGCGAAGGCAAGCACGACACCCTGCGCGCCCTCGGCATCCCCGACGGCCACCTCGCCTCCTCCCGGAACCTCGACTTCGAGGCGCGGTTCCGCGCCACCGCCGAGAGCGGCCGAATCGACGTGGTGCTCAACTCCCTGGCCGGTGAGTACGTCGACGCCTCGCTGCGCCTGCTCGGCGTCGGCGGCCGGTTCCTCGAGATGGGCAAGACCGACGTGCGCACCCCGGAGCAGCTGCGCGACCGGCACCCCGGCGTCGGCTACCACGCGTTCGACCTGATCGAGGCCGGCGCGGAACACATTGGCGAGATGCTCGGCGAGGTGCTGCGGCTGGTCGAGTCGGGGGCGCTGCGACCGCTGCCGACGGCGAGCTGGGACGTCCGTCGGGCGCCCGAGGCGTACCGGCACGTCAGCCAGGCCCGGCACGTCGGCAAGGTGGTGCTCACCATGCCCGTGCCGCTCGACCCGGCCGGGACGGTGCTGGTCACCGGCGGCACCGGCGGCCTCGGCCGGTACGTGGCCCGGCACCTGGTCACCCGGCACGGCGTCCGGCACCTGCTGCTCACCAGCCGGCGCGGCGCCACCGCCGACGGCGCCGCCGAGCTGGTCGCCGAACTGACCGGGCTGGGTGCGCAGGTGCGCGTCGAGGCGTGCGACGCCGCCGACCGGGACGCCCTGGCCCGCACCCTGGCCACCGTCCCGGCCGACCACCCGCTCACCGCCGTGGTGCACGTCGCCGGGGTCGTCGACGACGGCGTCATCCCGGCGCTCACGCCCGCCCGCCTCGACACCACCCTGCGGCCCAAGATGGACGCCGCCCTGAACCTGTACGAGCTGACCCGCGACGCCGACCTGGCCGCCTTCGTCCTCTTCTCCGGGGCCGCCGGCACCTTCGGCGGTGCCGGGCAGGCGAACTACGCCGCCGCGAACGCCTTCGTCGACGAGTTCGCCCGCTGGGCCCGGCAGCGGGGAGTGCCGGCGGTCGCGCTGGCCTGGGGGCCGTGGGTCGCCGACCGGGGCATGACCGGGCACCTCACCGAGACGGACTTCGCCCGGATGGCACAGGCCGGCCTGCGGCCGCTCAGCGAACAGCAGGGCATGGCCCTGTTCGACGCGGCGCTCACCGTCGACCACGCGGCCCTGCTGCCGATGCGGCTGGACACCGCCGCGCTCGGCACCGGCCCGGTCCCGCCGCTGCTGCGGGCGCTCGCCGGCCCGGCCCGCCGGACCGCCGCCGCCGCGCCGGCCGCCGGGTCCAGCACGGGTGGGCTGGCCGCCGAGCTGCGCGGCCTGTCCCGCGCCGACGGCGTCGACCACCTGGTCGAGCTGGTCTGCGGGCAGGCGGCGGCGGTGCTCGGGCACTCCTCGGCGGCGGAGATCGAGGCGGAGCAGGCGTTCAACGCCCTCGGCTTCGACTCCCTCACCGCCATCGAGCTGCGCAACCGGCTCACCGCGGCGACCGGCACCCGGCTGCCCGCCACGCTGGTCTTCGACTACCCGACGCCGGTCGCGCTCGCCGAGCACCTCTGGACCGCCCTCGCCCCGGCCACCGCCCCCGACCAGCCGACCGGGCCGGACACCTCCGCGCTGGGGGAGGTCGAGCGGCTGGAACGCGAACTGGACCGGCTCGCCGCCGGTGGCGCGGTGGACGCGGTGGTCAGCCGACGCCTCCAGGCCCTGGCCGCGAAGTGGGCCGGCGCGGGCGCCCCGGCGGACCAGGACGTCGCCGACGGACCCGACGACGACTTCTCCTCGGCCACGGCCGACGAGCTCTTCGACCTGATCGACAGCGAGTTTGGTGGAGCATCGTGAGCGAGAACCGGGATCTGCGCGGCGGCGGCGACGAGAAGCTGCTCGGCTACCTGAAGAAGGTCACCGGTGACCTGCGGCAGGCCCACCGACGGCTGCGCGACCTCGAGGCGGCCAGCAGCGAACCCATCGCGATCATCGGGATGAGCTGCCGGCTGCCCGGCGGGGTGGACACGCCGGAGGAGCTGTGGCGGCTGCTCGACGCCGAGGGCGACGCCATGTCCGGCTTCCCCGTCGACCGGGGCTGGGACCTGGAGCGCCTCTACAGCGCCGACCCCACGAAGGCCGGCACCACGTACGCCAGCCGGGGCGGCTTCGTCCACGGCGCGTCCGAGTTCGACCCGGCGTTCTTCGGCATGAGCCCCCGCGAGGCCCTGGCCATGGACCCGCAGCAGCGGCTGCTGCTGCAGAGCGCCTGGGCGGCGTTCGAGAACGCCGGCGTCGACCCGTCCTCGCTGCGCAACAGCAGCACCGGAGTCTTCGTCGGCGCCGCCTCCACCGGCTACGGCTCGCACCTCACCGCGCTGCCCGAGGGCGTCGAGGGCTACCTGCTCACCGGCAACTCGATGGCCGTCGCGTCGGGCCGCATCGCGTACACCCTGGGGTTGAAGGGTCCGGCCGTGACGGTCGACACGGCCTGCTCGTCGTCGCTGGTCGCGATGCACCTGGCCGTGCAGTCGCTGCGTTCCGGGGAGTGCTCGCTGGCCCTGGTCGGCGGCGTCACCGTGATGTCGACGCCCGGCATGTTCCTGGAGTTCAGCCGCCAGCAGGGCCTCGCCGCCGACGGGCGCTGCAAGGCGTTCTCCGACGACGCCGACGGCACCGGCTGGTCCGAGGGTGTCGGCCTGGTCGTCCTCGGCCGCCTCTCCGACGCCCGGCGCGCCGGGCACCGCATCCTCGCCGTGGTGCGCGGCACCGCGGTGAACTCCGACGGCGCGTCGAACGGCCTGACCGTCCCGAACGGCCCGTCGCAGCAGCAGGTCATCCGGACCGCGCTGGCCAACGCCGGCCTGTCGGCCGCCGAGGTCGACGCGGTCGAGGCCCACGGCACGGGTACGACCCTCGGCGACCCGATCGAGGCGCAGGCGCTGCTCGCCACGTACGGGCAGGACCGGGCCGCCGACCGGCCGCTCTGGCTGGGCTCGGTGAAGTCGAACCTCGGCCACACCCAGGCCGCCGCCGGGGTCGCCGGGGTGCTGAAGATGGTCCTCGCGCTGCGCCACGGGACGCTGCCCCGGACCCTGCACGTCGGCACGCCGTCCACGCACGTCGACTGGTCGGCGGGTCAGGTGCGGCTGCTCACCGAGGCGCAGCCGTGGCCGCGCGGCGACCGGCCACGGCGGGCCGGGGTGTCGTCGTTCGGCATCAGCGGCACCAACGCGCACGTGGTGCTGGAGGAGGCGCCGGCCGACGAGGAGAGCGCCGTCCCGGTCCGGCCGCCCGTCGTACCGCTGCCGCTGTCGACCCGACAGGAGCAGACCCTGCCCGGGCTGGCCGCCCGGTTGCGGTCCGCGCTGGCCGCCCGGCCCGACCTCGACCCGCACGACATCGGGCGTACGCTCGCCACCGGCCGGGCCGCGTTCGAGCACCGGGCCGTCGTCGTCGCCGGTGACCCCGCGTCCACCCTCGACGGGCTGGACCACGTCGCCACCGGCACGGACTCCGCCGCGGTGGTACGCGGCACCGCCACCCGTACCGGCCGCTCCCGGGACCGGCTGGCGTTCGTCTTCTCCGGGCAGGGCAGTCACCGTGTCGGCATGGGCCGCGACCTGGCGGCGGCCTTCCCGGTCTTCGACGCCGCCCTGGCCGAGGTCTGCGCCCAGCTCGACCCGCTGCTGGACCGCCCGCTCCGCGACGTGATCAACGGCTCGGCCGACGATCTGGCGCAGACGGGGTGGGCGCAGCCGGCCCTGTTCGCGGTCGAGGTGGCGCTGTTCCGGCTCCTCGAATCCTGGGGTGTCACCCCGGACTACCTGATCGGTCACTCGGTCGGTGAGTTGGCCGCCGCGCACGTCGCCGGGGTCCTGGACCTGCCGGAGGCGTGTCGTCTGGTCGCGGCGCGGGCGTCGTTGATGCAGGCCCTGCCGTCCGGTGGGGCGATGTGGGCGGTCCGCGCGAGCGTGGACGAGGTGACCCCGCTGCTGGTCGACGGCGCGTCGATCGCGGCGGTCAACGCCCCCGGTCAGGTGGTGGTCTCCGGCACCCGGGAGGCCGTCGAGCAGGTCGCGGCCGGTCTCGCCGACCGGCGGGGCCGCTGGTTGACCGTCAGCCACGCGTTCCACTCGGCGTTGATGGAGCCGATGCTCGCCGACTTCACGCGGGTCGCCGAGACCGTCGCGCTGCGCCGGCCGCAGATCCCGATCATCTCGACGCTGACCGGCGAGCCGGTGGAGGAGTTCACCGCCGGTTACTGGGCCGACCAGGTGCGCGGCACCGTCGCCTTCGGTGCGGCCGTCGCTCGGGCCACCGAACTGGGCGCCACCCGGTTCCTGGAACTCGGCCCCGACGCCAGCCTCGTCACCGCGATCGAGGAGACCTGCCCCGACGCGCTGGTCGTGCCGGTGCTGCACCGCAAGCAGCCCGAAGCGACCAGCGCCGTGACGGCACTCGCCCGGCTCTGGACCGACGGCCACGCGGTGGACTGGTCGGCGTTCTTCGCCCCCCTCGGGGGGACCCTCGTGGACCTGCCCGGGCACCCCTTCGCCCGGGACCGCTACTGGATGGAGAACCCGGAGACCGCCCGTACGCCCACCGCCGTCGACCCGGTGGACGCCCAGCTCTGGGACGCCCTGGAACGCGGCGACGTGGAACTCTTCGCCGCCGAACTCGGCGTGGACGCCGAACGGCCCCTGCGGGAGACCCTGCCGGCGCTGGCGGCCCGGCAGCGGGAACGCCGCGAGCGGGCGGCCCTGGAGCGGCTCTGCCACCAGGAGTCGTGGGACCCGATCGTGGTCCCCGCGGACCGGCCCGCCGCGGGTCACTGGCTGTTGGTCGAGTTCGCCGGTGACGAGTGGGCCGAGGCGCTGGCGGTTGAGCTGTCGACCCGTGGGGTGACGGTGAGTCGCCTGCGGGTGGGTGTGGACGAGCTGGATCGGGCGGTGCTGGCGGGTCGTCTGGCGCAGTTCGCCGAGGTGGACCGGGTGGTGTCGGTGCTGGGCCGGAGCGAGGCTGCGCATCCGGAGTCCGCGGGTGTGCCGGTCGGTCTGGTCGCGACGGTGGTGCTGGTGCAGGCGTTGGGTGATGCCGGGGTCGACGGTCCGTTGTGGACGGTGACGTCGGGTGCGGTGTCGGTGGGGCCGGGTGAGGCGGTGACCTCGCCCCTCGCGGCGGGTGTGTGGGGTCTGGGGCGGGTGGTGGCGCTGGAGGAGCCGGGCCGCTGGGGTGGTCTGGTGGACGTGCCGGTGGCCATTGATGCGGTGGCGGCGCGGGGTGTCGTGGATGTCATCGCCGCCGGTGGCTCCGGTGCGTCTGGTGGCCAGGCCGGCGGTGTCTGGGGCGGTGCCGGCAGGTCCGGTCCGGGCGGTGTCGTCGGTGAGGATCAGGTGGCGGTGCGGGGTTCGGTGGTGTTCGGTCGTCGTCTGGTGTCGGCGTCGGCGTCGCCGTCGGGTGGGGGGTGGGTGCCGCGCGGCACGGTGTTGATTACCGGTGGGACGGGGGCTTTGGGTGCGCGGGTGGCGCGGTGGGTGGTGTCGCGGGGTGCTGAGGGTGTGGTGTTGGTGTCGCGTCGGGGGTTGGCGGCGCCGGGTGCGGTGGAGTTGCGGGACGAGCTGACGGCCATGGGTGCCCAGGTGGAGGTGGTGGCCGCGGACGTCGCCGATGCCGGGGCGGTGGGGGAGTTGTTGGCGCGTGAGGTGTCGGCGGTGGTGCATGTGGCGGGTGTGTTGGGTGATGGGGTGGTCGAGGGGTTGACGGTGGCGGGGTTGGCGGGGGTGTGGGCCGGTAAGGCGGGTGCGGCGTGGCATCTGGACCGGGTGTTGGGGGATCGGGAGTTGGATGCGTTCGTCGTGTTTTCGTCGGCGGCGGGGGTGTGGGGTGGTGCGGGTCAGGGGGCGTACGCGGCGGCGAACGCGGCGTTGGACGGCCTGGTGGCGGCGCGTCGGGCGCGAGGGTTGGTCGGGACGTCGGTGGCGTGGGGGCCGTGGGCCGACGGCGGCATGGCCGACGACGACCTCGTACGCGCCCGGCTCGACCGAGGCGGCATGACCCCGCTCGACCCCGACCCGGCCGTCACCCTGCTCGGCACCGTCACCGGCTGCGTCACCGTCGCCGACGTCGACTGGGACCGCCTCGTACCCGCCATCACCGCGGCCCGGCCCAGCCGCCTCTTCGACCGGATCGCACCCCGACCGACCGGCCCGACCACGACCGACAGCACCACGGCCACCGGCACCCGTGGCCGGCTCGCGGACCTCTCCGGCCCGGCCCGCCGGGTCTTCCTCACCGACCTGGTACGCACCAGGGTCGCCACCGTCCTCGGCTTCGCCGACCCCGCCGCGGTCGACGTGTCGGCGCCCTTCAAGGACCTCGGCTTCGACTCCCTCACCGCCGTCGAACTCCGCAACGCCCTCTCGGCCGCCAGCGGGCTGAAGCTTCCGTCGACCCTCGTCTTCGACTATCCGTCGGTCACCGCGCTCGCCGGTCACCTGGCGGACGAACTCTCCGGCGGTGCGGAGAGCCCGACCGCCCCGGCGGTGTCGCCGACCGCGGTCGACGGTGACCCGATCGTGGTGGTGGGGATGGGGTGTCGATTCCCCGGCGGTGTGGTGTCCCCCGAGAGCCTGTGGACGCTGCTGTCGGACGGCGTCGACGCCATGGGCGGTTTCCCGGCCGACCGGGGCTGGCAGCTGGAGGAGGGCTTCGCCGCCGTCGGCGGCTTCGTCGCCGGTGCCGCCGACTTCGACGCGACCCTCTTCGGCATCTCGCCCCGTGAGGCGTTGAGCATGGACCCGCAGCAGCGGTTGCTGCTGGAGGTGACCTGGGAGGCCCTGGAACGTGCCGGGGTCGGTCCGCTGTCGTTGCGCGGCGCCCCCGTCGGGGTCTTCGCGGGCACGAACGGCCAGGACTATCCGGCGCTGCTCGCCCTCTGCGGCGAGTCGACCGACGGGTACGGGGCGACCGGCTCCTCCGGCAGCGTCCTCTCCGGTCGGGTGTCGTACGCCCTGGGCCTGGAGGGCCCGGCGGTGACGGTCGACACGGCGTGTTCGTCGTCGTTGGTGGCGGTGCACCTGGCTGCTCAGTCGTTGCGGTCGGGGGAGTGTTCCCTGGCGTTGGCGGGTGGTGTGACGGTGATGTCGACGCCGGGGGCGTTCGTGGAGTTCGCCCGTCAGGGTGGTCTCGCCTCCGATGGCCGCTGTAAGGCGTTCTCGGATGATGCGGACGGCACCGGTTGGGGTGAGGGCGCGGGCGTGCTGGTGTTGGAGCGGCTGTCGGATGCCCACCGCAACGGTCACCGGGTTCTCGCCGTGCTCCGGGGCAGTGCGGTGAACCAGGATGGTGCGTCGAACGGCCTGACCGCGCCGAATGGTCCGTCGCAGCAGCGGGTGATCCGGCAGGCGCTGACGAGTGCGGGGTTGACCCCGGCCGACGTGGACGCGGTGGAGGCGCACGGCACCGGCACCTCGCTGGGTGATCCGATCGAGGCCCAAGCTCTGTTGGCCACCTATGGCCAGGGTCGGCCTGCCGATCGGCCGGTGTTTCTGGGGTCGGTGAAGTCGAACATCGGGCACACGCAGGCGGCGGCGGGTGTGGCCGGGGTGATGAAGATGATCCTGGCGTTGCAGCATGGGGTGCTGCCGCGCACGCTGCACGTGGGTACGCCGTCGACGCATGTGGACTGGACCGCTGGTGCGGTGGAGGTGCTGGCCGAGCAGCGTGAGTGGTGCGCCGCCGACCGGCCGCGTCGGGCTGCCGTGTCCGCGTTCGGCCTCAGTGGCACCAACGCCCACCTGATCCTCGAAGAAGCACCCGACGCCGTCGAGGCCGCGCCCGCCGTCCGAGCGGCGCCCACCGCCGGAGCCACACCCACGATCCAAGCGGCACCGGCCGACGAGGTGACACGCGTCGACGCGGCGGCAGTCGGGACCGACGGGGGAGCGGCGCTGCCCGTCGTGCCCTGGCTCGTCTCGGCGAAGACCCGCGACGCGGTGGCCGCGCAGGCGCGACGGCTCCTGACCGGCGTACCCGGCGACCCGGCCCCGGCCGACGTGGCGCTCTCGCTCGCCACCACCCGCTCCGGCCTGGACCACCGTGCCGTGCTGCTCGGCGCCGACGGGGACGACCTCCGCGCCGGACTCACGCTGCTGGCCGGCGACCCGGCGACGGGCGGCACGGGGGTGCTGCCGGTCGCGGCCGGATCCCCGGCCGCCGGGGTGGTGTCGGGTGTGGCGCGCGACGGCCTCACCGGCGTCGTCTTCTCCGGCCAGGGCAGCCAGCGGCTCGGCATGGGCCGGGATCTCGCGGCGGCGTTCCCGGTCTTCGACGCCGCCCTGTCGGAGGTGTGCGCCCACTTCGATCCGCTGCTGGCCCGTCCGCTGCGCGACGTGATCAATGGCTCCGCGCCGGACCTGGACCCGGCGGGCGCACCAAGCGAGCTGGACCCGTCGAATTCGGCGGGCACGGCGGACGAGCTGGCCGGGTCGGGTTCAACCGGCGCGACAGGCGACCGGGACCGATCGGGCGGACAGGATCTGGGGCAGACCGGCTGGGCGCAGCCGGCCCTGTTCGCCGTCGAGGTGGCCCTGTTCCGGCTCCTCGAATCGTGGGGTGTCACCCCCGACTACCTGATCGGTCACTCGATCGGTGAACTGACCGCCGCGCACGTCGCGGGCGTCCTGGACCTGCCGGACGCGTGCCGCCTGGTCGCGGCGCGGGCGTCGCTGATGCAGGCCCTGCCGTCCGGCGGTGCGATGTGGGCGGTCCGCGCGGCCGTGGACGAGGTCACCCCGCTGCTGGTCGAGGGTGCGTCCATCGCCGCGGTCAACGCGCCCGGCCAGGTCGTCGTGTCCGGCACCCGGGAGGCCGTCGAGCAGGTGGCAGCGGGTCTCGCTGACCGGCAGGGCCGCTGGTTGACGGTGAGCCACGCGTTCCACTCGGCGCTGATGGACCCGATGCTGGCCGAGTTCACCCGGATCGCCGAGACCGTCGCGCTGCGCCGACCGCAGATCCCGATCATCTCGACGCTGACCGGCGAGCCGGTGGACGAGTTCACCGCCGGCTACTGGGCCGACCAGGTGCGCGGGACCGTCGCGTTCGGCGCGGCCGTCGCGAAGGCCGGCGAGCTGGGCGTGACCCGCTTCGTGGAGGTCGGTCCCGACGCGAGCCTGGTGGGCGCGGTCGGCGACACCGCCGAGGGCGTGCTCGCCGTACCGATGCTGCGGCGGGACCGGGCGGAAGTCGTCACCGCGGTCACCGCCCTCGCCCGGCTCTGGGCCGACGGCTGCCCGGTCGACTGGGCGGCGTACCTCGCCCCGACCGGGGCGCGCGTCGTGGACCTCCCCACCTACGCCTTCCAGCACCAGCGCTACTGGCCGAAGCCGAAGCCTCCGACGCCGGTCTCCACCGCCGGCACGGTCGACGCCGCCTTCTGGGAAGCCGTGGAACGCGAGGACGCCGACCTGCTCGCCGCTCGGCTCGGCGTGGACGTGGAACTACCGCTGCGCAAGACGCTGCCCGCCCTGTCAGCCTGGCAGCGGCAGCAACGGGAACAGGCCGAGCTCGAACGGCTCTGCTACCGGGAATCCTGGCTCCCCGTCGCCGTCCCCACCGACCGGCCCGTCTCCGGCCACTGGCTGCTCGTCGAGTACGCCGGTGACGAGTGGGCCGAGGCGCTGGCGGCTGAGCTGTCGACCCGTGGGGTGACGGTGAGTCGCCTGCGGGTGGGTGTGGACGAGCTGGATCGGGCGGTGCTGGCCGGTCGTCTGGCGCAGTTCGCCGAGGTGGACCGGGTGGTGTCGGTGCTGGGCCGGAGTGAGACGGCGCATTCGGAGTTCGGTGTGCCGGTCGGTCTGGTCGCGACGGTGGCGCTGGTGCAGGCGTCGGGTGATGCCGGAGTCGACGGCCCGTTGTGGACGGTGACGTCGGGTGCCGTGTCGGTGGGTGTCGGCGACGCGGTGGTGGAGCCGTCGTCGGCGGGTGTGTGGGGTCTGGGGCGGGTGGTGGCGCTGGAGGAGCCGGGCCGCTGGGGTGGTCTGGTGGACGTGCCGGTGGCCATTGATGCGGTGGCGGCGCGGGGTGTCGTGGATGTCATCGCCGCCGGTGGCTCCGGTGCGTCTGGTGGCCAGGCCGGCGGTGTCTGGGGCGGTGCCGGCAGGTCCGGTCCGGGCGGTGTCGTCGGTGAGGATCAGGTGGCGGTGCGGGGTTCGGTGGTGTTCGGTCGTCGTCTGGTGTCGGCGTCGGCGTCGCCGTCGGGTGGGGGGTGGGTGCCGCGCGGCACGGTGTTGATTACCGGTGGGACGGGGGCTTTGGGTGCGCGGGTGGCGCGGTGGGTGGTGTCGCGGGGTGCTGAGGGTGTGGTGTTGGTGTCGCGTCGGGGGTTGGCGGCGCCGGGTGCGGTGGAGTTGCGGGACGAGCTGACGGCCATGGGTGCCCAGGTGGAGGTGGTGGCCGCGGACGTCGCCGATGCCGGGGCGGTGGGGGAGTTGTTGGCGCGTGAGGTGTCGGCGGTGGTGCATGTGGCGGGTGTGTTGGGTGATGGGGTGGTCGAGGGGTTGACGGTGGCGGGGTTGGCGGGGGTGTGGGCCGGTAAGGCGGGTGCGGCGTGGCATCTGGACCGGGTGTTGGGGGATCGGGAGTTGGATGCGTTCGTCGTGTTTTCGTCGGCGGCGGGGGTGTGGGGTGGTGCGGGTCAGGGGGCGTACGCGGCGGCGAACGCGGCGTTGGACGGCCTGGTGGCGTCGCGTCGGGCGCGGGGTCTGGCGGGGACGTCGGTGGCGTGGGGGCCGTGGGCCGACGGCGGCATGGCCGACGACCAGCTCGTCCTCTCCCGGGCCAACCGGGGTGGCGTCACGCCCCTGGACCCCGACCGTGCGCTGCGCGCGCTGGAATCCGCCGGCGAGGGCTGCGTCACCGTCGCCGACGTCGACTGGGACCGCTTCGTACCCGCCGCCACCGCCCTGCGGGCGAACCCGTTCTGGGACCAGGTGGCACCGCAGGCCGCCGCCGCGACCCCGCCGGAGACCGGCACCACCGACGGCCTCCGGCAGCGGCTGGCCGCACTGCCGGCCGCGGCGCGCCGCGCCAGGCTGACCGAGGAGGTACGCGCCCAGGTCGCCGCCGTCCTCGGCTTCCCGGACCCCACGGCGGTGGAGGTCACCACCGCCTTCAAGGACCTCGGCTTCGACTCGCTGACCGCCGTGGAACTGCGGAACGTGCTCGCCGCGCAGACCGGACTGAAGCTTCCCTCCACGCTCGTCTTCGACCACCCGACGACCACCGCCCTCGTCGACTTCCTCCAGCGTGAACTCACCGACGGAGCCGCCGACGAGGAACGCGACGCCGACACCGAACTGGACCGGCTGGAAGCCACCCTGCTGGCCCTGCCCACCCGGGAACTCACCCGGCTGCGGGTGACCACCCGCCTCCAGCAGCTCATGAAACGCCTGGAATCCGCGCCCGCGGCTCACGCCGACGCCGACATCTCGGCCAGGATCGAGGCCGCCACATCCGACGACATCTTTGCCCTTATCGACAACGAGATCGGGACGCGGTGAGCTGATGAGCGACGAGGCCAAGCTTCTCGGTTACCTGAAGAAGGTCACGCTCGAACTGCACGAGACGAAGCAGCGGCTCCGCGACGTCGAAGCGGCCGACGACGAGCCGATCGCCGTCGTCGGCATGGGCTGCCGGTTCCCGGGCGGCGTGACGTCCCCCGACGAGCTGTGGCAGCTGCTCACCGAGGGCGTCGACGCCCTCGGCCCGTACCCGCCGGACCGGAACTGGGACGACGCCGGCAGCGGCGTCGGCGGCTTCGTGGAGCGGGTCGCCGACTTCGACGCCGGCCTCTTCGGCATCTCGCCCCGTGAGGCGACGGTGATGGACCCGCAGCAGCGGCTGCTGCTGGAGGTGACCTGGGAGGCCCTGGAACGCGCCGGGGTCGGTCCGCTGTCGTTGCGCGGCGCCCCGGTCGGGGTCTTCGCGGGCACCAACGGCCAGGACTATCCGGCGCTGCTCGCCCTCTCCGGGGAACCCACCGACGGGTACGCCTCCACCGGCTCCTCCGGCAGCGTCCTCTCCGGCCGGGTGTCGTACGCCCTCGGCCTGGAGGGGCCTGCCGTCACGATCGACACGGCCTGCTCGTCGTCGTTGGTGGCGATGCACCTGGCTGCTCAGTCGCTGCGGTCGGGGGAGTGTTCCCTGGCGCTGGCCGGTGGTGTGACGGTGATGTCGACGCCGGGGGCGTTCGTGGAGTTCGCCCGTCAGGGCGGTCTCGCCTCCGACGGCCGCTGCAAGGCGTTCTCGGACGACGCGGACGGCACCGGCTGGGGCGAGGGCGCCGGGGTTCTGGTGTTGGAGCGGCTGTCCGACGCGCACCGCAACGGTCATCGGGTTCTCGCCGTGGTGCGGGGCAGTGCGGTGAACCAGGATGGTGCGTCGAACGGCCTGACCGCGCCGAACGGTCCGTCGCAGCAGCGGGTGATCCGGCAGGCCCTGGCCAGCGCCGGCCTGAGCCCGGTGGACGTGGACGCGATCGAGGCGCACGGCACCGGCACCTCCTTGGGTGACCCCATCGAGGCGCAGGCTCTCCTGGCCACGTACGGGCAAGGTCGGCCCGCCGATCGGCCGGTGTATCTCGGGTCGGTCAAGTCGAACATCGGGCACACGCAGGCCGCCGCGGGCGTGGCCGGGGTGATGAAGATGATCCTGGCGTTGCAGCATCAGGTGCTGCCACGCACCCTGCACGTGGGTACGCCGTCGACGCACGTCGACTGGACCGCCGGCGCCGTGGAACTGCTGACGGAGCAGCGACACTGGCCGCGCCACGACCAGCCCCGCCGCGCGGGCGTCTCCTCGTTCGGCATCAGCGGCACCAACGCGCACATCATCGTCGAGGAGGCACCCGCCGAACCCGCCCCGCCGGCGACCGACGGCGGGGGACCCGCGCTGCCGGTCCTGCCCTGGCCCCTCTCGGCGAAGACCCCCGCCGCCCTCGCCGCGCAGGCCGACCGCCTGCTCACCCGCGTCGGTGCCGCCCGCGAAGCCGACGTCGCCCTCTCGCTGGCGACCACCCGCTCCGGCCTAGAACACCGCGCGGTGGTGCTCGGCGTCGCCGCCGACGAGCTGCGCACCGGCCTGACCGCGCTGGCCCAGGGCGAACCGTCACCGACCGTCGTCGCCGGGGCCGTCCGCAGTGGCCTCACCGCCGTCGTCTTCTCCGGCCAGGGCAGCCAGCGGCTCGGCATGGGCCGCGACCTCGCCGCGGCGTTCCCGGTCTTCGACGCCGCCCTGACCGAGGTGTGCGCCCACTTCGATCCGCTGCTGGCCCGTCCGCTGCGCGACGTGATCAATGGCTCCGCTCTGGACCTGGACCCGGCGGGCGCACCAAGCGAGCTGGCCCGGTCGAATTCGGCGGGCACGGCGGACGAGCTGGCCGGGTCGGGTTCAGCCGGCGCGGCAGGCGACCGGGACCGCTCGGGCGCGCAGGATCTGGCGCAGACGGGGTGGGCGCAGCCGGCCCTGTTCGCCGTCGAGGTGGCGCTGTTCCGGCTCCTGGAGTCCTGGGGCGTCACCCCCGACTACCTGATCGGCCACTCGATCGGTGAACTCGCCGCCGCGCACGTCGCGGGCGTCCTGGACCTGCCGGACGCGTGTCGGCTCGTCGCCGCGCGAGCCTCGCTCATGCAGGCGCTCCCGGCCGGCGGTGCGATGTGGGCGGTCCGCGCCACCGTGGACGAGGTCACCCCGCTGCTGGTCGAGGGTGCGTCCATCGCCGCCGTCAACGCACCCGGCCAGGTCGTCGTCTCCGGCTCCCGGGAGGCCGTCGAGCAGGTCGCGGCCGGTCTGTCGGACCGGCAGGGCCGCTGGTTGACCGTGAGCCACGCGTTCCACTCGGCGTTGATGGACCCGATGCTGGCCGAGTTCACCCGGGTCGCCGCCACCGTGCGGATGCGGACGCCGCAGATCCCGATCATCTCCACCCTCACCGGGCAGCCGGTGGAGGAGTTCACCGCCGGTTACTGGGCCGACCAGGTGCGCGGCACCGTCGCCTTCGGGGCGGCCGTCGCGAAGGCCGGCGAGCTGGGCGTGACCCGGTTCGTGGAGGTCGGACCCGACGCCAGCCTGGTGGGCGCGGTCGAGGAAACCCGCGACGGGGTGCTGGCCGTACCGGTGCTGCACCGCAGGCAGGACGAACCGACCACCGCCGTCACCGCCCTCGCCCGGCTCTGGGCCGACGGCGGCACCGCCGACTGGGCGGCCCTCCTAGCCCCGGCCGGCGCCCGCGTCGTCGACCTCCCCACCTACGCCTTCCAGCGCCAGCGCTACTGGCCGAAGGTCCGGCTCGCCGCCGGGCCGCAGACGCTCGGCGCCGCCCGTACCGGGCACCCGCTGCTGCCCGCCATGATCACCCTCGCCGGCACCGGTGACGTCCTGCTCCTGGGTGGGCTGTCGGTCCAGGTCCAGCCCTGGCTGGCCGACCACCGGGTGGCCGACCGGATCGTCTTCCCCGGCACCGGACACCTGGAACTCGTCCTCTCCGCCGGTGAACGGGTCGGCTGCGAGCGGGTCGAGGAGCTGACCATCACCAGCCCGCTGGTGATCCCCGCGACCGGTATGGCGCACCTGCAACTCCTGGTCGGCGCGCCCGACCACACCGGCTGCCGGTCGGTGCAGGTGTCGTCCCGACCCGACGGCGACCCCGACGCCGAGTGGACGCACCACGCCACCGGCCTGCTCGCCCCGACCGGGCCCGTCGCCACGTACGACCTGGCCGAGTGGCCGCCGCCCGCCGCCGAACCGCTCGACGTGACCGGCCTCTACGACGCGCTGGCCGGCGTGGGCCTCGGCTACGGGCCGGTGTTCCGGGGACTCCGGCGCGCCTGGCGGCGCGACGACGACGTCTTCGTCGAGGTGGCGCTCCCCGACACCGCGACCGGACCCGACGCGCTCTGCCTGCATCCGGCCGCCCTCGACTCGGTGCTGCACTCCCTGGCGATCGGTGTCGCCGGCCCCACCACCGGCGCCACGCCGCCGGACGCCCCGCCGGACGCCGAGCCGGGCCGGCTGCCGTTCTCCTGGAGCGGGGTGGCCCTGCACGCCGTCGGCGCCACCGCCCTGCGGGCCCGGCTGCGCCCCACCGGGCCGGAGACCGTCACCGTGCAGGCCGCCGACGTCTCCGGACGGCCCGTGGCCGAGGTGGCGTCCCTGACCCTGCGCCCGATGGCCACCGACGCCACCGGCACCCCGTCCGGACCCGACACCCCGCGCGACGCCCTCCACCACCTGGACTGGACGCCCGTACCCACCCCGGACCGCGAGCCCACCGACGTGGCCCTCCTCGCCCCGGAGCCCGACACCCGGACCGACGACACCACCGACCCCGCCCGCCCCGACGACACCAGCGGGGGCGGCACCGGGAGCGGTGGACCGCTGCCCGGTCGCCGGTACGCCGACCTCGACGCGTTGCGGGCGGCGCTCGACGCCGGTGTCCCCGTACCCGAGGTGGTGCTGACCCGGGCGGCGCCGCCCGGGTCCGACCTCACCCGGACCACCCACGACGCCGTGCTGCGGGCCGTGGAGCTGATCCGGCAGTGGCTGGCCGACGAACGGTTCGCCGCGAGCCGGCTGGTCTTCGTGAGCGACGGCGCGGTCGCCGCCACCGACGGGGAGGCCGTGACCGACCTGCCCGGCGCGGCCGTCGGGGGTCTGGTCCGGTCGGCGCAGTCCGAGCATCCCGGCCGGTTCCAGCTCGTCGACGGCCCGGCCGCCGCCGCGCTCGGCTCGGACGAGCCGCAGCTCGCGGTCCGCGACGGCCGGCTGCTCGGCTGCCGCCTCGCCGCCACGCCGGTCCCCGCCGACGCACCGGCCCCGGCCTGGGACGCAGGCGGCACGGTGCTGGTGACCGGCGCGACCGGCGAACTCGGCGCGGTGATCTGCCGGCACCTGGTCACCACCCACGGGGTACGCCACCTGCTGCTGCTGAGCCGGCGCGGCCCGGCGGCCCCCGGCGCGGCCGACCTCGTCGCCGAGCTGACCGCGCTCGGCGCGCAGCCGGCGGTCGTCGCCTGCGACGTGGCCGACCGGGCGGCGCTCGCCGCCGTGCTGGACGCGCTGCCCGCCGACCGGCCGCTGACCGGCGTGGTGCACGCCGCCGGGGTGCTCGCCGACGCCACCGTGACCTCGCTCCGCCCCGACCAGGTACGGCAGGTGCTGCGCGCCAAGGTCGACGCCGTGGTCAACCTGCACGAGCTGACCCGTACCGCCCCGCTGACCGCGTTCGTGCTCTTTTCCTCCGTCTCGGCCGCGTTCGGCGCGCCCGGCCAGGGCAACTACGCCGCCGCGAACGCGTTCCTGGACGCCTTCGCCGCCCACCGCCGGCACGCCGGCCTCCCCGCGCTCTCCCTCGGCTGGAGCCTCTGGGCGCAGGCGAGCGGGATGACCGGCCAGCTCGACCAGGCCGACCTGCGGCGGATGGCGCGCGGCGGGGTCGTCCCGTTGACCACCGCCGACGGGGTCGCCCTGTTCGACCTGGCCGCGCGGGCCGGCCGGGCGGCGGTGCTGCCGATGCGGCTGGACCTGGCCACCCTGCGCGACGCCGGTGACCACCTGCCGCCGGTGTTCCACGGCCTGGTCCGCCGGCCCCGGCGGCGCGCCGCCGAGGCCGGCTCCGTCGCGGCGGCCTCCCTGGTCGACCGGCTCGCCGCGCTGACCCCGGACGACCGCCGGGCGGCACTGCGCGACCTGGTCCGCGAGCAGGCCGCCACCGTGCTCGGCCACGACACGGCCCGGGACGTGCCGGTGGACCGACCGTTCCGCGACCTGGGCATCGACTCGCTGACCGCCGTGGAGCTGCGCAACCGGCTCAACGCGGCGACGGGGCTGCGGCTGCCCGCCACCCTGGTCTTCGACCACCCGACCGGCGTCGCCGTCGCCGAGCACCTGCTGGAACGGCTGCTCGGCGCCGACGTGCCCCGCCCGGCCGCGCGGCGGACCACCCGCCGCGACGACGACCCGGTCGTCATCGTCGGCATGGCCTGCCGCTTCCCCGGTGGCGTCCGCACCCCCGACGACCTGTGGCAGCTGGTGGCCTCCGGCGCCGACGGGGTCACCCCGTTCCCCACCGACCGGGGCTGGGACCTGGACCGGCTGTACGACGCCGACCCGGACGCCGGTGGCGCGAGCTATGTGCGGCACGGCGGGTTCCTGCACGACGCCGCCGACTTCGACGCCGCCTTCTTCGGCATCTCGCCCCGCGAGGCGCTGGTGATGGACCCGCAGCAGCGGCTGCTGCTGGAGACCTCGTGGGAGGCGGTCGAGTCCGCCGGCATCGTCCCGGCCACGCTGCGCGGCCGGCGTACCGGGGTCTTCGCCGGGGTGATGTACCACGACTACCTCGCCCGGCTGCACACCGTGCCGAAGGGCGCGGAGGGCTTCCTCGGCACCGGGTCGGCCGGCAGCGTCGCCACCGGCCGGGTCGCGTACCTGCTCGGACTGGAGGGGCCGGCGGTCACCGTGGACACCGCCTGCTCCTCGTCGCTGGTCGCGCTGCACCTCGCCGCGCAGGCGCTGCGCGCCGACGAGTGCGACCTGGCGCTGGCCGGCGGGGTGACCGTGATGGCCACCCCCGGCACCTTCGTCGACTTCAGCCGGCAGCGCGGTCTCGCCGCCGACGGCCGGTGCAAGTCGTACGCGTCGGCCGCCGACGGCACCGGCTGGGCCGAGGGCGTCGGCATGCTGCTGGTGGAGCGCCTCAGTGACGCCCGCCGCAACGGCCACCCGGTGCTGGCGGTGGTCCGGGGCAGCGCGGTGAACCAGGACGGCGCCTCCAACGGGCTGACCGCCCCGAACGGCCCCGCCCAGCAGCGGGTGATCCGGCAGGCCCTGGAGCGGGCCGGGCTGCGCACCGCCGAGGTGGACGCCGTCGAGGGCCACGGCACCGGCACGGTCCTCGGCGACCCGATCGAGGCGCAGGCGCTGCTCGCCACGTACGGGCAGGACCGGCCGGCGGACCAGCCGCTCTGGTTGGGGTCGATCAAGTCGAACATCGGGCACGCCCAGGCCGCGGCCGGGGTCGGCGGGGTCATCAAGATGGTGCAGGCGATGCGGCACGGCGTGCTGCCCCCGACGCTGCACGTCGACACGCCCAGCGAGCAGGTCGACTGGTCGGCCGGGCAGGTGCGGCTGCTCACCGAGGCGCAGCCCTGGCGGCCGACCGGCCGACCCCGCCGGGCCGGCGTCTCGTCCTTCGGCATCAGCGGCACCAACGCCCACGTCATCCTGGAGGAGCCCACGTCGGCTCCCGCCACGGCGACCCCGCCGGCCGTCCGGCTCCCGCTGGTCCCGCTGCTGGTGTCGGGGCGTACCGGGGACGCGGTGCGGGCCCAGGCGGCGGCCCTCCGGGGCCACCTGGACCGGCACCCGGACCTCGACCCGCTCGACGTCGGGTTCTCGCTGGCCACCGCGCGGACCGTCTTCGACCACCGGGCCGTCGTGCTCGGCGCCGACCGGGACGAGCTGCTCGCCGGCCTGGCCGCCGTCGCCGCCGACGAGCCCGCCCCGCTCGTCGGGCGGGGCCACGCCGGCGCGCGGGCGGTGGCGTACCTGTTCACCGGGCAGGGCAGCCAGCGCCCCGGCATGGGGCGCGAGCTGTACGCCGCCGCGCCGGTCTTCGCCGAGGCGTTCGACGCGGTCTGCGCCCACCTGGACACCGACCTCGACCGGCCGCTGCGGGACGTGCTGTGGGACGACACCGAGCCGACCGACGACGACCGCCCGCTGGACCGCACCGGGTACGCCCAGCCCGCGCTCTTCGCCCTCCAGGTGGCGCTGTTCCGGCTGCTGGAGTCGTACGGGCTGCGCCCCGACCACCTCGTCGGCCACTCCGTCGGTGAACTCGCCGCCGCGCACGTCGCCGGGGTGCTCAGCCTCGCCGACGCGTGCCGGCTGGTCGCCGCCCGGGGTCGGCTGATGCAGGCGCTGCCGCCCGGCGGCGCGATGGTGGCGGTCCGGGCGACCGAGGCGGAGGTGCTGCCCCTGCTGGTCGACGGGGTGAGCGTCGCGGCGGTCAACGGACCCGACGCGGTCGTGCTCTCCGGCGAGGAGGGCCCCGTCCTCGCGGTGGCCGGTCACTTCGCCGACCGGCCGAGCAGGCGGCTGCGGGTCAGCCACGCGTTCCACTCGGCCCGGATGGCGCCGATGCTGGACGGGTTCCGGGCCGTCGCCGGGTCCGTCACGTACCACCCGGCGCGGATTCCGCTGACCTCCACCGTGGACGTCGACGCGCGGATGGACGACCCGGACTACTGGGTGCGGCAGGTCCGGGACGCGGTCCGCTTCCACGACGCGGTCGGCCGGCTGCACGCCGCCGGCGTCACCCGCTTCGTGGAGCTGGGCCCGGACCCCGTGCTGACCACCGCCGTGCAGGACGCGCTGCGCGACCGGGAACCGGAGCTGACCACCGCCGCCCCGCTGCGCCGGGGCCGCCCGGAGCTGGCGACGTTCGGCACCGCGCTGGGCGGTCTGCTCGCCGACGGCGAGCCGGACCGGTCGGCGTGCTGGACCGGCACCGGTGCCCGCCGGGTGGACCTGCCCACGTACCCGTTCCAGCGGCAGCGGTTCTGGGCGGACGCCGGCGCGGCGCCCGCCGACCTCGCCGCCGCGGGCCTCGCCGACGCCGGTCATCCGTTGCTCGGCGCGTGCGTGCCGCTGCCCGACGGCGGCGCCGTCTGCACCGGGCGGCTCACCGCCACCGCCGCGCCGTGGCTGGCCGACCACCGGGTGGCCGGGACCCCGGTGGTGCCGGGCACCGCGCTGCTGGAGCTGGCGTTGCACGCCGGGGAGCACGCCGGCCTCGGCCGGGTGGACGAACTCGTCCTCGCCGCGCCGCTGCCGCTGGACGCCGCCGGGGACCGGCAGCTCCAGGTGGTCACCGACCCCGCCGACGAGGCGGGCGGCCATCGGGTACGCATCTTCTCCCGGACCGTCGACGCCGCCGCCGACGAGCCGTGGACCCTGCACGCCACCGGTGCCCTGAGCGGCGCGGACGCGCCCGAGACGTTCGACGCGACACCGTGGCCGCCGCCGGGGGCCGTCGAGGTGGACGTCGAGGCCGCCTACGACGCGCCCGACGGCGACGGGATCGGCTACGGCCCCGCCTTCCACGGCCTGCGCGCGGCCTGGCGACGCGACGGCGACCTGTACGCCGAGGTCGTCCTCCCCGACGCCGGTCGCGCCGACGCCGACCGGTACGCCCTGCACCCGGCCCTCGCCGACGCCGCGCTGCACGGGCTGGCGTACCTGCTGCCCGACGCGGCCGGGCGGCTCGTGCCGTTCGCGTTCCGGGGCGTCGAGCTGGCCGCCCAGGGTGCCACCGCGCTGCGGGTCCGGCTCACCGCCACCGGCGCCGACGAGGTCGCGATCAGCGCCGTCGACCCGGCCGGCCGCCCGGTGGCCTCGGTCGACGCGCTCACCCTGCGGCCCCTCGCGGCCGCACCGGTCCGCCGCGCGGGCGTCGACTCGCTGTACCGGGTGGACTGGGTGCCGGTGCCGGTCGAGGAGAGCGTGCCCGGCCGGTGCGTGCTGGTCGGCTCGGACGTGCTGGGGATCGCCGCGCCGCTCACCGGCGCGGGCGTCCCCGTCGAGTCCTTCGCCGACCTGGCGGCGCTGACCGGCGCCGTCGCCACCGGCATGACCCTGCCGGAGCTGGTCCTGGTCTGCGTCACCGGCCGCACCGACCCCGACCCGACCCGGGCGGTACGGGAGGTCACCGCCGCCGCCCTGGAGACCGTGCGGTCCTGGCTGGCCGACGACCGGTTCGCCGGGGCCCGGCTGGCCGTCGTCACCCGGGGCGCCCTCGGCACCGGCAACGACCGGCCCGACGACCTGGCCGCCGCGGCCGTGTGGGGCCTGGTGCGGACCGCCCAGTCGGAGAACCCGGGCCGGTTCGTCCTGGTCGACGTCGACGCCGCCCCGGAGAGCGTGCACGCCCTGCCGGCGGCCGTGGGAGCCGGCGAACCACAGCTCGCGGTGCGCGCCGGACGGATCCTCGCCGGTCGGCTGGCCCGGGTCACCGGACCCGACCGACCGGAGGTCGCCTGGGACCCGGACGGCACGGTCCTGGTCACCGGCGCGACGGGCGCCCTGGGCGGGCCGCTGCTGCGCCACCTGGTCACCGCCCGGGGCGTACGCCGGTTGCTGCTGCTCAGTCGGCGCGGACCGGACGCCCCCGGCGCGGCGGCGCTGCACGCGGAGCTGACCGCGCTCGGCGCGGAGGTCACCGTGGCGGCCTGCGACGCGGCCGACCGGGACGCCCTGGCCGCCCTGCTCGCGGCGGTGCCGCCGAGCCACCCGCTGACCGCGGTGTTCCACCTGGCCGGTGTCCTCGACGACGGGGTGCTCACCGCGCTGACCCCGGCCCGGTTCGACCCGGTGTTCCGGGCCAAGGTGGACCCGGCGCTGCACCTGCACGAGCTGACCCGCGGCGCGCCGCTGGCCGACTTCGTGCTCTTCGCCTCGTCGGCGGCCACCTTCGGCACCCCGGGGCAGGCCAACTACGCCGCCGCGAACGCGGTCCTCGACGCCCTCGCCGACCAGCGGCGGGCCGACGGCCTGCCGGCCACGTCGCTGGCCTGGGGCGCCTGGGAACAGGGCATGGCGGCCCGGCTCGGTCAGGTCGACCGGGAGCGGATGCAGCGCGGCGGGGTGCTCGCCCTCACCGACGAGCAGGGGCTGGCGCTGCTGGAGGCGGCGCTGCGCGTCGACGCCGCCGCGCTGGTGCCGGTCCGGCTCGACACCGCCGCCCTCGGCGCGGAGCCCGCCCCGCTGCTGCGTGGACTGGCCCGCCCCACCCGGCGACGCGCCGCCGGCGCGGGGACCGGCCCGTCGGTGGCCGGGCGACTGCGGGAGCTGGCCGGCGCGGCCCGGGAGGCCGCGCTGCTCGACGTGGTCCGCGCCGCCACCGCCGGCGTGCTCGGGCACCCCTCGCCCGAGGCGGTCGCCCCGGAACAGCCCTTCCTCGAACTCGGCCTGGACTCGCTGACCGCCGTGGAACTGCGCAACGCGCTGGCCGCCGCGACCGGTCTCACCCTGCCGGTCACGCTGACCTTCGACCACGCCTCACCGCGCGCGGTGGCCGCCTTCCTCGACACCGAGCTGGGCGCCGCCGCACCGGCGGGACCCGACGCCGACGTCGCCCGGCCGGCCCAGGACGTCATCGGCGTGCTCTTCCGGCAGGCCTGCGAGCAGCATCGCCTCAAGGAGGGATTCGAGCTGCTGCAGAGCGTCGCCCGGTTGCGGCCGACCTTCGCCGACGCGGCCGAGGTACGCGAGCTGCCGACCGCCGTCCGGCTCGCCAAGGGCCCCGAACCGGTCCGGTTGGTCTGCTTCAGCTCCCAGGTCGCGCTGGCCGGCGTGCACCAGTACGCGCGCTTCGCCTCGGCGTTCCGCGACGTGCGGGACGTCGTCGCGCTGGCGGTGCCCGGCTTCGCCGAGGGGGAGGCGCTGCCGGCCACCCCCGACGCCCTGGTGGACCTGCTCGCCCGGATGGTCCGCGAACAGGTCGGCGACGAGCCGTTCGCCCTGCTCGGCTCCTCCTCCGGCGGGGTGCTGGCGCACGCCACCGCGGCCCGGCTGGACCGGGACGGGCCCAGCGTCACCGGGGTCGCGCTGCTCGACACGTACGTGCCGGGCGACGACTCGCTCGGCCAGTTCGAGGACCAGCTGCTCGGCGGGATGTTCGCCCGGGAGGCCAGCTTCGCCCGGATGGACTCGGCGCGGCTGTCGGCGATGAGCTGGTACTTCAACCTGCTGGGCGACTGGACCCCGCCGAAGCTGACCGCACCGGTGCTGCTGGTGCGGGCGAGCCGGCCGATGCCGGGCGGCGAGGAGCTGTCGCCGCAGCAGTGGCAGACCGGGTGGACCGAGGCCGACGAGATCGTCGACGTGCCCGGCAACCACTTCACCATGATGGAAGACCTGGCGGCCTCCACCGCCGGGGTGGTCGACGACTGGCTGCGGCGGATCTGACAGCGGCGGGGCCCCCGTTCGCACCACGGGGGCCCCGCCACGTCCCGGCCGGCGTCACTCCGGCCGGGGATCCCAGCGGAAGCGGCGGATCGCGACGACCGCGCCGAGCGCGCCCCAGGCCAGCAGCACCGCGAAACCCCGCCAGGGCACCCCGGAGTGCGCGGTGAACGCCCCCAGCAGGGCCTCGTTGAACGGCTGCACCGGCAACGCGCCGGTCACCGTGGTCAACACCTCCGAGTGGATCGGCATGTACGTGCCGGAGATGAAGACCAGCGGGAAGAGCACCAGCTGCACCACCGACGGGGCGGCCTCCGCGTTGCGGATCAGGGACGCCACCGCCACCCCCAGGGCGCAGAAGCTGGCCGCACCGAGGACCAGGGCCGCCGCGATCACCGGCCACTGGCCGACGGCGGGGAACCGCACCCCGTACAGCCGGCCGACGAGGACGATGAGCAGGACGTCCACCACGCTCACCACCACGCAGTGGGCGAGCAGCCCGAGGAAGTACATGTACGTCGGCAGCGGCGTCGCGCGGACCCGTTTGAGGATCCCGTTCTGCCGGCGGGTCGACAGCACGATCGCCAGCTGGCTGTAGCAGGCGCCCAGCACGGACACCGCGGCGATGGTGGAGACGTAGTACTGCAACGCCGACCGGCCGTAGAAGTAGTCGCTGCTGCCGACGTCCCCGAAGAGGGCCCCGAAGATGGCGATCACCACGACCGGGAAGAGGAACGTGAAGAACGCGCTCTGCGGGTTGCGCCAGAAGCTGAGCTGCTCGTAGCGGATCTGGTGCCACAGCAGGGCCAGGTCGCCGCCCCGGGACGCCCGGGGCTCGGTGACGGTGCTCATCGGCTGCTCCCTTCGAGGTCCCGGACGGGGGCCGGGGTCGCCTGGTCGGTGAGGCGCAGATAGACGTCCTCCAGGCTCGGCCGGTCGACGGTGAGTCCGGCCAGGACGGTGCCGCGCTCCAGCGCCCAGCCGGTGAGCTGGTGCAGGGTCGCGGTCGGCTCCGTCGACTCGACGCTGACCCGCCCGTCGACCAGCGCGGCGGGCACCGGCAGGTCGGCCACCGCGCACCCGTCGGGGAGCGCGAAGGTGATCCGGGTCAGCGCCGCGTCCCGCCCGCCGAGGCTGGCCGTGGGGCCGGCCGCCACGATCGTGCCGGCCGACATCACCGCCACCCGGTCGGCCAGCTCCTGCGCCTCCTCCATGTAGTGCGTGGTGAGCACGATGGTCATCCCGGCGTCGCGCAGGTCGCGGACGAGCTGCCACGCGCCGCGCCGGGCGTTCGGGTCGAAGCCCGTGGTGGGCTCGTCCAGGAAGAGCAGCGCCGGGTTGCCGACGATGCCCAGCGCCAGGTCCAGTCGGCGCTTCTGGCCGCCGGAGAGGTCGCGGACCTTCCGCCGTGCCTGCCCGCCGAGGTCGACCAGCTCGACCACCTCGTCCACGTTGCGCGGCGTCGGGTAGTAGCCGGCGTTACGGGCGATCGTCTCGCGGACCGTCAGGTAGGGCTCCACCGCGATGTCCTGGAGCACCACCCCGATCCGCTCCCGCAGCTTCCGGGCGGTGGCCCGGTCACCGGGGTCGAGGCCGAGCACCTCGGCGCGGCCCCCGTCCCGGCTCCGGAAGCCCTCCAGGATCTCCAGCGTGGTGCTCTTGCCGGCGCCGTTGCGCCCCAGCAGCGCGAAGATCTCGCCGTGCGCGACGGTGAAGCTCACGTCGCGTACCGCCTGCACCGCGCCGTAGCTGCGGCGCAGGTCCTCCACGATCACCGCGTCAGTCACCGGTCACCCCCTCGGTCACGGCCGGGCTCAGCGGCGTACGCACACGGCCTCCACGGTCAGGTCGAGATAGCGGCCGGTCATCCCGCGGGACCCGGTCACCCCGAACTCCAGCCGGTCCACCCGGGTGGTGGCGACGACCCGGAAACCGTCGGCGGTGACGGCCGACTCCCGCACGGTCAGGGTCACCGGCCCGGTCACCCCCTTGACGGTCAGCTGACCGCTGACCGAGGTCTCGTCGATCCGCTCGGAGACGAAGGCGAGCACCGGGTGGCGGTCGGTGTCGAGGAAGGTGGCGGAGCGGACCGTACGGTCGCGCTGGGCGCTGCCGGTGTGGAAGCTGGCGGCGTCGACCTCCGCCTGCACCCGCGACGCGGAGAGCGGCTCGGCGACCTCCACCGTGCCGGAGCGGACGGCGAAGGTGCCGTCCACCTTCCCCAGTCCGAACAGGTGGGTGGTGCGGAACCGGACCGTCGACCGGGCCGGGTCGACGTCGTAACGTCCCAACTGGGGGATCGTGGTGGTGCGCTCAGGGCTGGTTTCCATGCCGTCCATTGCACCGTGCGCGCCGGTGCGGCGGCAGGGCGTGCGGTCGGGTTCCGCCCCGACGAAGGTAGGGCCGCCGACCCGGGCGTACGACTTTCGTCGGTTGCGGCACCGACGCAGGTGTGCGGGCCGGGTCGCCGTCCCGGGTCATGCCCTACCGTCTAGGCATGACCGAGGCACCGTGGCACCACCGGCACCGGGTCGCCCTCGACGTGGTCATCGCGGTGGTCTTCGTGCTGCTGGACACCGGCACCACCCTGGCCGGCGGGAGCTGGTGGCCGCAGCGGCCGGGCCCGCTGGCCTGGGTGCTGCTCGGCGTGCAGGCGTTGGCCTGCTCCTCGCTGGTGCTGCGCCGCCGGGCGCCGCTGACCGTGGTCGTCGTGCTCGGCCTCTTCACCCTCGTGGTCACGCTGCTGATCGCGCCGGCGCACGCGCTGACCCCGGCCTCGGCGGGCAACGTGTGGGCGCCCTTCGCGACGGTGGTCGCGGCGTACGGGCCGCCGTTCCACAGCCGGGACCGACGGGTCGCGTACGTCGCGTTGGGGCTGCTGACCTTCGTCGTGGCCCGGCCGTGGGAGCCGTCGGCCACGATCATCACGCTGGCGGTGCTGCGGACCGCCGTCGGGCCGCTGCTGGCGCTCTATCTCGACGCCCGCCGCCGGCTGGTGCTGGCGCTGACCGAGCGGGCCGAACGGGCCGAACGGGAACGGCACCTCCTCGCCGAGCAGGCCCGCGACGAGGAGCGGGCGCGGCTGGCGGGGGAGATGCACGACGTGGTCACCCACCGGGTGAGCCTGATGGTGCTCCAGGCCGGCGCGCTGCGGATGACCGCGACCGACGAGGCGACCCGGCAGGCCGCCGAGGACCTGCGCGCCGCCGGCTGCCAGGCCCTCGACGAGCTGCGTGACCTGGTGGGCATCCTGCGCCGGGCCCCGGAGGAGGACACCACCCCGACGGCGGACGGGCTCGCCACGCTGGTCGCCGAGTCGACCGCGGTCGGCGTACCGGTCGACCTGGTGGAGTCCGGCGACCGGTCGCTGGCGTCGCCGGTGGTGGGGCGCACCGCGTACCGGATCGTGCGGGAGGCGCTGACCAACGTGCGCAAGCACGCGCCGGGCGCGCGGGTGACCGTGCGGCTGCGCTACTCCGAGGCGCACCTGCGGATCGACGTGCACAACACCCCGCCCACCGGCCGGCCCAGCGCGGCCCTGGTGGGCAGCGGTTCCGGCCTGGGCATCGTCACCCTGCGGCAACGCATCGAGCTGGTGCACGGCACGCTGCGCGCCGGGCCCGCGCCGGACGGCGGGTTCCGCCTGGAGGCGGTCCTGCCCGCGTACGTGCCGACGGCCGAATCGGCGGTGGGCGCGTGATCCGGGTGCTGGTCGTCGACGACGAGCCGATGGTCTGCGTCTTCCTCAGCCGGATCCTCGGCTCGGCGGACGACATCGAGGTCGTCGACCAGGCGCACGACGGGGCGGCGGCGGTCGAGGCGGTGGCCCGCAGCCGGCCCGACCTGGTCCTGATGGACCTGCGGATGCCGGGCGTGGACGGGCTGACCGCCATCGAGCGGATCAACGCCCGCCCCGACGCGCCGCCGATCGTGGTGCTGACCACCTTCGACGCCGACCAGTACGTGCTGCGGGCGCTGCGCCTGGGCGCGGCCGGGTTCCTGGTCAAGTCCACCCCGCCGGAGAGCCTGATCGGGCTGGTCCGGGTCGCCGCCGAGGGGCACACCGTGCTGTCGCCGGCCGCCGCCCGCCGGCTGGTCACCGCCTCCACCGACAGCGGCTCCGCCCGGGACCGGGCCCGGCAGCAGATCAGCACGCTGACCGAGCGGGAGGTCGAGGTGCTGGGCTGCCTCGGTGAGGGGTTGTCCAACGCGCGGATCGCGGCCCGGCTGCACCTGTCCGAGGCGACCATCAAGGGGTACGTGTCGCGGGTGCTGGAGAAGCTCGGCTGTGCCAACCGGACCCAGGCCGGCCTGATCGCGCACGAGGCGGGCGTCGGGCAGCGCTGACGGGTCAGTGCGGCCAGGGTGCCGTGCGGCGCTCCGCTACCAGCTTCTCCAGCACCGGCACCACCTCGGCCGGGGACGGTCGGGACACCGCCTCGGCCCGCAGCCGGCGGGCGTGCTGCGCGAAGCCCGGCTCGTCCAGCAGCCGCGCCGTGGCCCGGCGGACGTCGTCCGCGCCCGCGCTGCCGCTGTCCAGCAGCAGCCCGGCGCCCTGCTCGCGCAGGCCGGCGCCGCGATAGAGCTGGTCGGCCACCGGGGTGGTCACGGTCAGCTGCGGTACGCCGTACACCAGCGCGTTGGCGTAGCTGCCGAAGCCGCCGTGGTGGATCAGCGCCGCGCAGGTGGGCAGCAGCGCGTGCAGCGGCACCGACTCCACCACCCGCACGTTGCCCGGCAGCGGCCCCAGCTCGGCGACCTGCGCGGGCAGCAGCGCGGCGACCACCTCGGCGTCGAGTTCGGCCAGCGACTCCAGGATGTCGGCCTTGGAGACGTAGTCACCGCCGTACCGCTCGGTGTTCGAGGCGCCGAGGCTCAGGCAGACCCGGGGCCGGTCGGCCGGCGTGCGCAGCCACTGCGGCACCACCGCGGGACCGTTGTACGGCACGAACCGGATCGGCGTGGCCGGTACGCCGGTGTCGATGGCGAGGCTCGCCGGCAGCGGGTCGAGGGTGAGCTGGCCGGTGGTCAGCTCCTCGGTGAAGGTGCCGCCGTGCTCCGCCGCCCGGGCGGTCAGCCAGGAGGCCAGCGGGTCGGCCCGCTGCTCGGGCGGCAGCTGCGCGTTCAGCTCCCGCAGCAGCTGGCGCTTCTTCACCCACACGTCGGCGAAGCAGAGCGACCGCACGTGCGCCGCACCCACCGCCCCGGCGGCGATCGGCCCGGCGTAGGTCAGCGGGTCCCAGACCACCAGGTCCGGCTGCCACGACCGGGCGAACGCCACCAGGTCGGCGAACATCGGCTCGTTGTACATGGCGCACCCGTACGCGCCGAGCTGCGCCCGGTCGACCTCCTGCCGGTGGTCGGGCCGTTCCGGCGAGATGTCGCTCCAGTTCACCGTGTCCCACTGCTGGGTCTCCCGGTTGGCGCTCATCGCCGCGCTGATCCCGTCGTTGCTGCCGACGGCCACCGCCGTCATCCCGGTGCGGGCGATGACGTCGACGAACTCGACGCAACTGGCCACCCGGACCTCGTGCCCGGCCGCCCGCATCGCCCAGGCGACCGGGGTCAGGCAGAACAGGTGGGACTTCTCGGGAACGGTGGCGAACAGCACGCGCACGGTTGGTCTCCTGACGGGCGGGCGATCCGGTCCGGGTTCAGGGTGGTCGGCCCGGACCGGGTTCACCGACGGGTGCCGCCGGAGTCGGGGAAAACCCCCAGAGTTCCACCCTCGACCGGTCCGGCCCGCGAGGCCGGCGTGGATAGTGGCGGCAGGCGTGGCCGCCGACGACCCGGTGCCCGCCTGCGACGATCCCCCGTCCCGGAAGCCGGAAGGGCCCCCATGCGCGCAGCAGGTCCCGGTCACTCCGGGCCGTCGACCGCGGTGGTGCTCGGCGCGGGCGGCTTCATCGGCCGTACCGTCTGCGCGACGCTGCACGCCGCCGGCTGGTCCGTGACCGGCGTGGTCCGGCGGCCCGCCGACGCCACGCCGTGGCCGACCCGGCGCCTGGACCTGGTCGGCGCCACCGGCGGCGACCTCCTCGCCACGCTGGCCGAGCCGGCCCCCACCCTGGTGGTCAACGCGGCCGGGGCGCTCTGGGCCGCCACCGACGACGACCTGGTGGTGGGCAACGTGACGCTGCTCGGGCGGGTCGTCGCGGCGGTCGCCGCGCTGCCCGGACCGGCCCGCCTGGTGCACCTCGGCTCCGCCTACGAGTACGGCGACCAGCCCGGCCGCCGCACCCTGTCCGAGCAGTTGCCGGCCCACCCCACCAGCCCGTACGGCCGGGCGAAGCTGGCCGGCACCCGGCTGGTGACCCGGGCCGTCGCGCAGGGCCGCCTCGACGCGGTCGTGCTCCGGCTCAGCCTGGCGCTGGGCCCCTACGCGCCCCGGCACGGGCTGCTCGGCGGGCTGGCCCACCAGCTCGCCGGCCACCCCGCGCAGCTGCGCCTGCCCCCGGTCGCCGGGACCCGCGACATCGTCGACGTCCGGGACGTCGCCGACGCGGTGCTCCGCGCCGCGCACGCGCCGACCGTGCCGCCGGTGGTCAACGTCGGCGGCGGCGTCGGGGTGCGGCTGACCGACGCGGTGGACGAGCTGATCCGCATCGCCGGGTCGACCGCCACGGTCGTCCGGGTCCCGCCGCCACCGGGCCGCCGGCACGGCGACGGCGGGGACCTGCCGCTGGACATCGGACTGGCCCGACGGGCCCTCGGCTGGTCGCCGCGGCGCACCCTGACCGACGCGCTGCGCGCCGTCTGGGACACCGCCGCGCCGCCGGAGGGCCTGGCCACCCGGCTGCCCGGTCCGGCCGGCGCCACATCCACCTCGAACCTCGTACTGGACGGAGAGACCCATGGCTGAGACGGACGTGCGCGCGATCCTGGAGCAGGTGCGCAAACTGCACCGCGATCAGGAGTCGACGCAACAGGAGTTCGTGCCGGGGGTGACACCGATCCTGCCGTCGGGCGCGGTGCTCGACGAGGACGACCGGGTGGCGCTGGTGGAGCAGGCGCTGCGGCTGAAGATCGCCTCCGGGGCGGCGGCGCTGCGCTTCGAGCGGCTCTTCGCCCGGACGATGGGCGTACGCAAGGCCCACCTGACCAACTCCGGCTCGTCGGCGAACCTACTGGCGCTCGCCTCGCTGGCCGCGCCGGAGCTGGGCGACCGCCGGCTGCGGCCGGGCGACGAGGTGATCACCGTGGCCGCGGGCTTCCCGACCACGGTGAACCCGATCGTGCAGTGCGGACTGGTGCCGGTCTTCGTCGACGTGGACCTCACCACCTACAACACCACTCTGGACCGGATCGAGGCGGCGCTGTCGCCCCGGACCCGGGCCATCATGATGGCGCACACGCTGGGCAACCCGTTCCCGGTGGCCGAGGTGGCGGAGCTGGCCCGCGCGCACGGGCTCTTCCTCATCGAGGACACCTGCGACGCGGTGCTCTCCACCTACCAGGGGCGCAACGCCGGCACGTTCGGCGACTTCTCCACGGTGAGCTTCTATCCGGCGCACCACCTGACCACCGGTGAGGGCGGCTGCGTGCTCTCCAACAGCCTGGAACTGGCCCGCATCGTCGAGTCGATGCGGGACTGGGGCCGGGACTGCTGGTGCGAGCCGGGGGAGGACAACAAGTGCCTGAAGCGCTACTCGTACCAGCTGGGTGACCTGCCGTACGGCTACGACCACAAGTACATCTTCAGCCACGTCGGATACAACCTGAAGGCCACCGACATCCAGGCGGCGCTGGGGCTGAGCCAGCTCACCCGGATCGAGGACTTCGTGGCCGCCCGCAAGCGCAACTGGCGGCGGCTGCGCGACGGTCTCGACGGCCTGCCCTGCCTGCTGCTGCCCGAGCCGACGCCGGGCAGCGACCCGAGCTGGTTCGGGTTCGTCATCACGCTCACCGAGGACGCCGGCTTCAGCCGCGCCGAACTGGTGGACTTCCTCAACGCCCGCAAGATCGGCACCCGGTTGCTCTTCGCCGGGAACCTGGTCCGGCACCCCGCCTACCGGGACGTGGACTACCGGATCAGCGGGGACCTGACCAACAGCGACATCATCACCGACCGCACCTTCTGGATCGGCGTGTACCCGGGCATCACCATCGAGATGGCCGACTACATGGTCGCCTCGATCCGCGAGTTCGTCACCGGGCACCATGGCTGACGTCACGCCGATCGGCGTCGGGGTGCTCGGCGCCGCCGACATCGCCTGGCGGCGTACCGTGCCGGCGATCGTGGCCTGCGACCGGCTGCGCCTGGCCGCCGTCGCCAGTCGTACGCCGGAGAAGGCCGGCGCGTTCGCCGAGCGCTTCGGCGGCGCGGCGGTGACCGGCTACCAGCGGCTGCTGGCGCGCGACGACGTCCAGGCGGTCTACGTCGCGCTGCCGAACGCGCTGCACGAGGAGTGGACGGACGCGGCGCTGCGGGCCGGCAAGCACGTGCTGGTGGAGAAGTCGCTGACCGTCGACGCGACCGTCGCCGCCCGGCTGGCCGACACGGCCCGGGACGCCGGCCTGGCGCTCGTGGAGAACTTCGCCTTCCTCGACCACCCCCAGCACGCCTGGGTGCGGGACCGGATCGCCGAGGGCGCGATCGGCGACGTGCGGAACGTCAGCGCCTCCTTCGGCGTGCCGCAGGCCGACCCGACGCTCATCCGCTACAACCGGGAACTCGCCGGTGGCGCCCTGCGGGAGACCGGCTGCTATCCCGTACGCCTGGCCGCCGCGCTGCTCGGACCGGACGTCGAGGTGGTCGGCGCCCGGCTGCACGAGGACCCGGAGACCGGGGTGGACATCTCCGGGGCCGCGCTGCTGGCCGACTCCGCCGGGGTCACCGCGCAGTGCGACTTCGGCCTCGCGCACGCCTACCGCAACACGTACGCGGTCTGGGGCAGCACCGGCCGGATCGAGGTGGACTGGGCCTTCACCCCGCCGCCGGGCACCCGCCCGGTGGTCCGGGTGCACCGGGCGGACACCGTCACCGAGCACCGGCTGCCCGCCGTCGACCAGTTCCAGCGGATGGTGACCGGCTTCGCCGAGGCGTGCGCCGACCCGACCCGCCGGCCCGCCCACCGCAGTGCCGTCGTCGGCCAGGCGACGCTGCTCGAGGCGATCGTCCGGCAGGCCGACCCAGGCCGGTCGGTCGCCGCCGGGGCGGGACGGACCGGAGGTGACCGTGGCATCGCCTGACCCCGCCGGGGACTCCCGGCACGTGCTCTGGCTGACCTTCCCGGCGTTCAGCCACCTGCGGGCCACCCTGGCCATGGTGGAGGAACTGCTGCGGCGTGGCCACCGGGTCAGTTATCTGGTCGCCGACCGGCTCGTCGACGCGGTCACCCCGACCGGCGCGCGGGTCGTGCCGTACCGCTCGGTGTTCCCCGAGTCGATGTCGCCGCCGCCGAGCCCGACCACGATGCTGGTCGAGTTCCTCCGGGAGAGCTTCGCGCCGCTGGAGGCCGCGCTGGCCTGCGCCGCGGCGGACCCACCCGACCTGGTCGTGCACGACGCGCTCGCCTCGGACGTCGCCGTCGCGCTGAGCCGCCGGTACGGCGTGCCGACCGTGCGCACCTACGCCGGCTTCGGCACCAACGACCAGGTGCCGCTCAACGGCACCCAGCCGGACCCGGCGCCGGCCGAACCGGTCGACCCCACCGACCCACGCCTGGCCGCGCTGGGCGCGGAGCTGACCGCCCGGATCGCGGCGGCCGGCGCGACCGAGCTGTTCGACGGCGCCCCGGCCAGCGGCGACGACGCGGCGCTGAACATCTCCTTCGTCACCCGGGAGTTCCAGATACGCGGGGACACCTTCGGCGACGACTACCTCTTCGCCGGCCCCTGCCTCCGGGCGGTGGACCGGGCCGGTCACTGGGCCCCGCCGGAGGGTGCCGGGCCGGTGCTGCTGGTGTCGCTCGGCACCACCGTCAACCAGCGGCCCGACTTCTTCCGCACCTGCGCCCACACCTTCGCCGGGACGCCCTGGCACGTGGTGATGACCCTCGGCCGCTCGGCCGACCCGGCGCAGCTGGGGCCGCTGCCGCCCAACGTGGAGGCGCACCGGTGGGTGCCGCACCTGGCCGTGCTGCGGCACGCCGCCGCGTTCGTCTGCCAGGGCGGGACGGGCAGCCTGATGGAGGCGCTGGAGGAGGGCGTGCCGGTGGTGGTGGTCCCCCAGCAGACCGACCAGTACCCGACCGCCCGGCAGGTCGTCGACCTGGGCGTGGGCCGCGCCATCCGGCCGGAGGAGCTCGACCCCGACACGCTGCGGACCGCCGTCGAGGCGGTGGCCGGCGACGCGGGCGTCCGACGTCGGGCGCAGGAGCTGAGCCGCTCGGTCCGGAACGCCGGTGGGGCCGTCGCGGTCGCGGACCGGCTGGAGCGGCTCATGGCGGAGCACCGGGTGCCCGACGGCGCCACGATCACTCCGGTCGGCTGACCCGCCGGCCGGTTTCACCCTCACCCAGAAGGAGAACAACATGGCACGGCGCAAGGGGTCCCTCGTCCAGGTGCTCGTCGGATTCGGCCTGGCCGCCGTGGCGATCATCGCGTTGCTGGTCGGCGACCTGTCCGAGGGAGCGCACACGGTGGCGCTCATCGTCCTGGCCCTGGGCATCGGCGTGGGCAGCATCGGCCTCGGACGTACCCTCACCAACCGCTGACCCCACTCCCGCCCCCGCACCGCGTCGCCGGACCGCGTCGCCGCGTCCGCCGGGGCAAGATCGTGCTCGATCCAGGAAGTAGTGGCCTCACCCGACGGGGGAGGCCACTACTTCCATGTTCGAGCGCGATCTCGCGTCGAGCGGGCTCTGCGTCGAGCGCGACCCCGCGCGGTGCGGGGTCAGCGGTGGCGGCGGAGGACGGCGACGCCGTCGCGGCACCCGAAGCGGACGGTGTCGGCGGTGACCTCCTCCAGGGTCGCCGGGTCGGTGGCCGCGGGCGTCTCCGCGCGCCGTGCGTCGTCCACCGGGTGGTCGACGCCGCCGATCGGCACGAACGCCCGCGGATAGGGGCCGAGCAGGCCCCGCACCAGTGCCTCGATCTCGGCGAAGGTCATGTCGTGGCTGATCCGGCCGTCGGCCGGGCGCCGCTTCGGCCACCGCGTCGCCTGCTCCGACAGCTGCGCCCGCGCCGGCACCGCACGGCGGGCGAGGTGGCCGGCCAGCTCCGTACCGGCGTCGAAGTGGGTCGAGGCCATCCGGTAGAAGAGGGACGCGGCCGACTCCCGAGGGCGTACCGGCAGGTCGTACTGGGCGATGATCGGGCCGGTGTCCGCCTCCGGCTCCAGGAAGAACACGCTCAGCGCGGTGGAGCGCAGCCCCTTGATGATCGTCCACGGGATGGGCGCCTGCCCGCGACCCGTCGGCAGCTTCGTCGGGTGCATGCCGATGCAGCCGTACCGGCCGGCCGGCTCGCCCGCCGCGCCGTGGACGGTCGCCGGCAGCGCCAGCACGTCCGGGTGGATGAGCCGGGACCAGCCCACCACGAGCAGATAGTGCGGACGGCAGTCGGTCAGCCGGTCCGCCAGGGAGGTCAGACTGCCGTCCTCGGTCAGCACGCACTCGGTGCCCTGCTCGCGGGCCAGGTCGGCGACCGAGGCGTACCCGACAGCGGACGCGCCGCGCTCGGGCGGGATGCCGATCATCAGCGGCACCTCGATCCGCCCCTCCAGGTACGCGTCGGAGGCGAAGATCCCCTCGTACGCGCGGATCCCGAAGACGTGCGTCGTCACCAGGGCCAGCCGGGTCTGCTCCGTCATCGGTACCCGCCTCCGTCCGCTGCCGACGTCATCGGCTGCACCTCCACCACACTCAGCTCGCCGCCCCGCACCGCGTAGACGACCTGCGCCGCGGGGTGCTCGTCGAAGGCCCGGGCCAGCTCCGGCGACCGGCCCGGATCCGCCAGGAACTCCACCCCGGCCCGGGTCGCGGCGGCGCTGACCCCGGCCACTCCGACCAGGTACGCGTCGGCGGCGAAGGGGTTCGCGGAGCGGATGACGTACCCGAACTCCGGTGCGCCGGCGGTGGTCGGCGCGACCCCGGAGTCGCGGTGCCGCAGCCGGCGCGGCGACGGCCCGCCGGCACCGCCCTCCAGCGTCCAGACCGGGGCGTCGAGGCGCTGGCACGCCCGCGCGACCGGGTTCGTGTCCGGGCCGCCGATGGTGACGACGCCGCCCGCACCGGCCAGGGCCGACGCCTCGTCCGCGTCGGCGCACCGTTCCCGCAGCGGGAAGGGCGACCACAGGTCGACGAAGGCCTGCCGGAGCGTGTCCCGGGCGACGTTGCCGTGCCGGACCGCCGCCGGGGTGTCGTCGTGGCCGGGCGGCGGGTAGAGGAGCGTGAGGGTGCCGTCCCGCACCGTCGGCAGCCAGAAGCGGTGGAACGGGGAGTCGCTGAGGGCCAGCGTCTTCCGGGCGGCGTCCGTCGCCCCGTACTGGAGGCCGACCTCGAAGGCCTCGGCCCGGTCCAGCCGCGCGCGCCGGCCCAGCATCTCCTCGTACGCGGTCAGGTCGTGCCGGCCGATCCGCGCCGCCTGGGAGTGGTAGCACTTCAGCGCCCGGTCCTTGACCAGCAGCCGGTCCGGGGTCACGTCCACGAAGACGGTCGGCCGGAAGTGGCTGATCTCGGACGAGACGTGGGTGGAGTAGTGCAGGAAGACGCAGTCCCGGAAGGCGGCGTGCGCGATCCGGTTCGCCGCGCCGTGGTCGTTGTGGCTGTCCGCCCCGGTGTGCGTCACCACCAGGTCCGGCCGCAGGTCGAGCCGCCCCATCAGCTCCCGGACCAGCCGCACGTCGTCGATGTCACCCCGCAGGTAGCCCTGCTCGATGCCGCCGAAGTGGACCCGCTCCGCCGGCACACCCATCTCCGCCGCCGCGTTGGTGGCCTCGGCGCGTCGCGTCCCGCACTGCGCCGGATCGTCGGTGAGGACGAGGACGTGCACCTCGTGGCCCTGGTCGCGCAGTTTCGTGACGAGCGCCGCCGCACCGATCTCGACGTCGTCGGGGTGCGCCCCGACGGCGAGCACCCGCAGGGCGGCTCGCGCGGTCGGATGCTGAAGATCGAGGGGCACAACGCCTCCTATCCGTGACATTCCCCGTCGCTGCCCGGGACCGTGCTCAGGCCGGGACCGGGTCGGCCGGCGCCGGCAGGTCGAGGGCGTCCTCCGCCACCGGCGGCACCAGGCCGGCCGTCGCGGCCAGGTCGAGCATCGTCCGGACGGCGGCGAGACCGCACCCGCCCAGGTCCTCGGTGTACCGGTTGACGTAGAGCCCGATGTGCCCCTCCAGCACCTCCGGCGCCAGCTCCTGGGCGTGCTCACGCACGTACGCCCGAGAGGCCTCCGGGTCGGCCCAGGCGTACCGGACGGAGGCGCGGATCGCGGCGGTGATCTCCGCCAGCCGCCGGGCCCCGAGGCTGCGCCGGGCGACGATCGCGCCGAGCGGGATCGGCAGTCCGGTCCGCCCCTCCCAGGCCTGGCCGAGGTCGACCAGCCGGTGCAGGCCGTACGAAGGATAGGTGAACCGGGCCTCGTGAATGACCAGACCGGCGTCGACCACCCCGTCGCGGACCGCGGGCATGATCTCGTGGAACGGCATCACCACCGTCCGGATGTCCGCCGTCGGGCACGCCTGCTGCGCCCAGAACCGGAACAGCAGGTACGCCGTGGAGCGCTCGGTCGGGATGGCCACCACCCGGCCGGCGAGGTCGGTCGGGGCGCACTCCTGCCGGGTGAGCACCAGCGGTCCGCAGCCGTGCCCGAGCGCGCCCCCGGTGGGCAGCAGCGCGTACCGGTCCAGCACGTACGGCAGGGCCGCGTAGGAGATCTTCAGTACGTCCAGCTCGCCCCGCTCGGCCATGCCGTTGGTGACGTCGATGTCGGCCAGCGTCACCACCGGCGGGGTGGAGCCGGGCAGCAGACCGGCCGTCCAGGCGTGGAAGACGAACGTGTCGTTCGGGCAGGGGGAGTGGGCCAGGCGCAGCCGCTCGCTCATCGGGCGCTCCCACCCGACGGGACGGCGGTCATGTCCCACAGGCACAGGTACTTGTTCGGGCAGTCCTCGGGGATCCGCTCCAGCGGCTCACCGAGGCCGAACGGGAAGCGGGTGAGGTCGAGCTTCGCGTGCCGCAGGCTGGGCGCCGCCATCCGCTCCAGGTTGGAGAACTCCCCGCCCGGCAGCGACGCGTCGCTGGTGTAGCTGGTGGTGAGCAGCAGCCGGCACGAGGCGCGGAACCGCTCCAGGGCGGCCAGCACCATGTCGTTGGGCAGGTGGATGAAGACGTCCCGGCAGATCAGCAGGTCGGCCGGGCGGACGTCCTCGGTGGTGATGTCGAGGACCTGCAACCGGTAGCCGCGGCGGCGCAGCTCCGGCCAGGACTCCCGTTCGTGCACGTCGTGCCCGACGTAGTCCACGCCGGTCAGGTCGAGCGTGCTCATCCACGCGAGGTCGCCGCAGCCGGCGTCGGTCAGCGTGCGGACCCCGTACGTCTGCAGGATGCCGCTCAGCCCCTTGCGGACGAGCTGGGTGTGCGGCTCGCTGGATCCCCAGCCGCAGACCGTGTCGGGCGCCTGGTCGGGCCAGCCCCGGGAGAAGACCTCCAGACCGGGCGTCAGTGGTCTGCGGGACTCCTGTCCGGCGATCGGTTCTGCTGATTGGCTCACGGCGTCTCGCTCTCCATCGGAGGGAGTTGTCGGATCAACTCAGCACGCCGACGGCCCGGCTCTCCACAAAGACAAGTGGTTTCCCGCGAGTCTGGAGAGCACGGCAGGAATTGGCTGGGAAGTTCCCCAGACTTGCCGGCGTCCCGGCGTCCGGCGGGACGCCGGAGTGCGAGGCTCCCGGTCATGTCGAGGTTGCACGTGGCGTTCCTGCCGTTGCCCGCGTTCGGACACATCAATCCGACGCTCCCCGTCGTCGCGGAACTGGTGCGCCGCGGGCACCGGGTGACGTACGCGACGAACAGCCGTTTCGCGCCGCTGGTCACCGCCGCCGGGGCGACGCTGCTGCCGTACGAGTCACCGCTGGCCTCCCGCAAGCTGCTGCACCGGATCGACGCCGAGTACATGGCGCACGAGCCGGTCCGCTCGATCGACGAGGCGATCGCCACCGTGCCGGTCTACGAGGCCGGCTTCGGTGACGACGTGCCGGACGTGCTGCTCTACGACGTGAGCACGTTCGCGGCGGGGCGGGTGCTGGCCCGCAAGTGGAAGCGGCCGGCGATCGAGATGTTCGTGACCTTCGCCTCCAACGAGCACTACTCGCTGACCCAGCAGATCGGCGCGATGTTCGCCGGTGAGATCGACGGGACCCACCCGGCGATCATCGACTTCTTCGTCAAGATGGGCGCGCTGCTGCACGAGCACGGCCTGGCCGACGTGACGCTGGAGGAGTTCACCGCGCCCGCCGACGACGCGAACCTGGTCTTCCTGCCCCGGCGCTTCCAGCCGGCGCACGAGACGTTCGACGACCGGTTCGCCTTCGTCGGCGCCTGCATCGGCAACCGGCCCGCCCAGCAGTGGACACCACCCGCCCCGGACCGGCCGGTGGTGCTGGTCTCGATGGGCAGCTTCAACTACGACAACCACGGCGACCTGCTGCGCACCTGCGTGGACGCGTTCGCCGGGACCCGCTGGCACGCGGTGGTCGCGGTGGGCGAGGGCGTCGACCGCGACGCCCTCGGCGCGGTGCCGGAGAACGTGGAGCTGATGACCTGGGTGCCGCAGCTGGCCGTGCTGGAGCGGGCCGACGTGTTCGTCTCGCACGCCGGCATGAACAGCGCGATGGAGGCCATGTACTTCGGGACCCCGGTGGTCGCGCTGCCGCACATGCCGGAGCAGCGGATCATCGCCGCGCGCCTGGCGGAGCTGGGCCTCGGCGTGGACCTGTCGGGACAGCCGGTCACCGCCGACGGGCTGCGCGCCGCGGTCGACGCGGTGGCCGCCGACGACGCGGTGCGCGCCGCCGTCGGCACGATCCGGGACGCGCTGCGGTCGACCGACGGGCCACCCCGGGCGGCCGACTACATCGAGGCGCGGGCCCGCCGCTGAGGTCGGCCGTCGGGCGGTACGTGCCGACGCCGCACCGCCCGCGCCCGCCGACCGGCGGTCAGCCCTTGACCACCCAGCCGCGGGCGTACCCGGCGGCGATCAGCCGCTCCCGGATCTTCATGATCTGGGCGCCGGTCAGGCTCGGCGCGGTCTCCATCAGCGCCTCGGTGATCTCGCTGCTGTACTCCTCGGCCGAGAGGACCTCGCAGTCCTCGTCGTCCTCGTCGTCGAGCCGGGTCGTCGGGGCGGCCCGCCGGGGCGCCGCAGGCGGGTCCAGCAGCTGGATCCGGGCCGCCTTCAGGCCCTTCTGGCCCTCCATCACCTCATAGCTCACCCGCTGACCGACGCAGCGGTCGGTGAGCGGGAAACCCACGTCGTTGACGTGGATGAAAAGGTCCTCGCCGCCGTCGTCCGGGGCGATGAACCCGTAACCCTTGGTCTCGTTGTACCGGATGATCTTCCCGCTGGCCATCGTCACCTTCACCTCACCGTCAACCTGGCGCACACACCCCGCGGGCGGTGCCCGCCGAGAGCCCGGGTCGCCGCCACGCCCGGTCACTGTATCCCGGCCCGGGGGCCCCGCAGCGGCTCCACGACGGAGGGCCGCAGGACTAGGTCTTGCCCCAGCCCGGCCGTGCCATCGTGGTCGCCATGACCTCCGTCGGCCGGCTGCTGGCCATCAGCGACCTGCACGTGCACCACGCGGAGAACCGGGAGATCGTGGCGCGGCTGCGGCCCCGGTCCGACGACGACTGGCTGCTCGTCGCGGGGGACGTCGGGGAGGTCGCCGCCGAGGTCGAGTGGGCGTTGAGCCTGCTGGCCGGCCGCTTCGCCAGGGTGATCTGGGCCCCCGGCAACCACGAGCTGTGGACGCCCACCGCCGACCCGGTCCAGCTGCGCGGGGAGGCCCGCTACCGGATGCTGGTCGAGATGTGCCGCCGGCACGGCGTGCTCACCCCCGAGGACCCGTACGCGACGTGGGAAGGGCCCGGCGGGCCGGTCACCGTGGCGCCCCTGTTCGTGCTCTACGACTACTCGTTCCGGCCCGCCGGGGCGGCCACCACCGCGGCGGCGCTGGAGCGGGCGTACGCCGCCGGGGTGGTCTGCACCGACGAGTTCCTGCTGCACCCCGACCCGTACCCGGACCGGGCGGCGTGGTGTGCGGCGCGGGTGGAGCTGACCGAGGCCCGGCTGGCGGCGATCGAGCCGGACCGCCGCACCGTGCTGGTGAACCACTTCCCGCTGGTCCGGGAGCCGACCCGGGCGCTGTGGCACCAGGAGTTCGCGATCTGGTGCGGCACCGACCGCACCGCCGACTGGCACCGCCGGTTCCGCGCCGACGCCGTCGTCTACGGCCACCTGCACATCCCGCGCACCATGACGGTCGACGGGGTGCCCTTCGTCGAGGTCTCCGTGGGCTATCCCCGCGAGTGGCGGCGGCGGGGTCGCCCCGTCGACGTGACCGAGGTGCCGCTGGGCGCCGGGGACCGGCTGGTGCAGCGGTGATCGGGGACCTGCTGCCGGCGCCGGTGGTCACCGCGCACGCGTACGGCGACCCGCCGGAGGCGAGTCTGCTGTCGCCGGAGGACACGCACATCACCCGGGCCGTCGAGCGGCGCCGCCGGGAGTTCACCACGGTGCGCTGGTGCGCGCGTACGGCGATGGTGGCGCTCGGGGTGGCCCCGGCGCCGGTGCTGCCGGGCGAGCGGGGCGCGCCGTGCTGGCCGGCGGGAGTGGTCGGCAGCATGACGCACTGCGCCGGGTACCGGGCCGCCGCGCTGGCCCCGGCCGCCACGGTGCGTACCGTCGGCATCGACGCCGAGCCGAACGAGCGGCTCCCGGCCGGCGTGCTCGCCGCCATCGCGCTGCCCGCCGAGCGGGCGCGGCTCGGCGCGCTCTTCGTGGCCCGGCCCGACGTGGCCGCGGACCGGCTGCTGTGGAGCGCCAAGGAGGCGTTCTACAAGGCGTGGTTCCCGCTCGGCCGCCGGCTGCTGGACTTCGACGAGGCCGAGGTCGAGCTGCGTGCCGACGGCACCTTCTCGGCTCGGCTCCGTACACCCGAACCGGGCGTCCCGGACGGGTTCCCCGGCCGGTGGCGGGTGGCGGACGGCCTGGTCGCCACCGCGATCGCGGTGCCGGTCGCCGAATCCGCCGGCTGACCGTCCGGGCCGGTCACCGACCCGGCCGGCTGGTCCTGCCGGACGGTCACACCGGCAGCAGCGGCTGCGGAGCCCGCGTCCAGAGCGACAACGCGATCTCGCGCAACGGGTCCAGCACCTGCGGCCCGCCCAGCCGGTCCACCAGCCGGTCGCCGACCAGGTGCAGCTCGGTGCAGCCCAGGATCACCCCGGTGCAGCGGTAGCGGGAGCGCAGCGTCGAGACCAGGTCGGCCGCCTCGGCGAGCGCGCCGCCCCGCTTCATCCGGTACAGCGTCCGGTGCACGCCCCGCTGGTCCCCCTCGTCCGGCCACACCACCCGGCCGGCCACGTCCGGCCAGGACGGGTGGCGGGGGAAGACCCGGGCCTGCCGGGTGCCGTCGGTGCAGAGCAGCAGGTAGCGGCCGTCGCGGTGGGCCAACCCGTGCACCGTCTGGTCGATCAGCGACCGGACCCGGGGCAGCAGCTCCGGCGTGAGGCGGGGCAGGAAGTGGTGGGCGGTGAAGCAGGCCACCACCACCGCCTCCGCGCCCGCGTCCACCAGCCGGCGCAGGTGCACGTCCAGCCGCCGGACCAGCTCGGCGTCCCGCCCGGTGCGGATCGCCTCGGTCCGGTCGGGGAACGCCGGCGTCGAGTCGAGCAGCACCCGGGGCAGGTCCTGCTCGCACGGCGCCGGGTTGAGCCGGTAGACGGTCTGCACGAACGCGGCCGAGGCCAGCGGCCCCATCCCGCCCAGCACACCGAGGATCTGCTGCTCGGGCACGCCGCCTAACCCGCCTGCAACGCCGGGTCGCGGTCGGCGGCCGGCTCCGGCGCCGTCACCACCAGGTCCGGCAGGTCGGTCTCCACGTTCCGTACCGCCGGGCGCAGCCACAACAGCAGCTGCGTGCCGAGCAGCAGCGCCGCCGAGACCAGGAACACCAGGGCGATGCCGCCGACCTGACCGGCGCCGGTCACCCGCCCCACCGTGCCGGTGAGCGGACCGTCCCCGGTGACCAGGGGCGCGGCCACGTACTGGGCGAGCAGGCCCGCGCAGGCGTACGCGAAGGGCTGCGACGACCAGGAGATCATCCGGCGGACCGCGAAGACCCGACCCTGCACCTGCGTCGGCGTCTTGAGCTGCCACAGCGTGGCGGTGACCGCGTTGATCACCGAGTAGCCGCCGAGGATGCCGAACATGCCGGTCATCACCACCCAGACGCTGTGCGTCAGCCCCATCGCCAGCACCAGCACCGCGTGCACCAGTCCCACCACCATGATGGTGGCGACCTTCCGCCGGGGCTCCCGGGCGGCACTCACCACCACGCTGCCGATCGCCATGCCGGCCCAGCCGACCGCCTCGACGACGCCGTACACGGCCGGCGAGGCGAGGGTCAGCACCAGCGGCGGCACCAGCACGATCACGGTCTGCATGCCGAAGTTGTTGGCCGCGAAGAAGAGCAGCAGCCCGAACAGGCCGGGCCGGGCGCGGATGAACCGCCAGCCCTCGGTGAGCCCGGCCGACACCGACGTGCCGGCCCGCGCGGGGGCCGGCGGGACCATCCGCGTGGTGACGAGCACGGTGAGGACCGCGACGGTGAACGTGACCACGTCGACGGTGAGCAGCCCGACCAGGCCGAGCACCGGATAGAGCGCGCCACCGAGCAGGGCGCCGCCGACCGCGCCGACCGCCTCGGCGACGCCGATCCGACCGTTGGCCACCGAGAGCTGCTCGCGGGTGACGATCTGCGGCACCAGGGCGGAGAACGCCGGCCACTGCACCGCCTTGAAGACCGACAGCAGCACCGCGAGCGCGTACAGGTGCCACAGGCGTAGGTGACCGGTGGCCAGCAGGAGGACCGCGATCAGCGGGGCGAGGGCGCTCCCGGCGTCGCTGACCATCATCGCCCACCGGCGGTCCCACCGGTCGACGAGCGCGCCGGCGACCGGCAGCAGGACGATGCCCGGCAGCGTGCCGGCCAGCACCAGCGTGGTGAACGACGCCGCCGACCCGGTCTGGAGATAGACGTAGATGCCGACGCCGAAGGTGGTCATGGTGGAGCCGAGCAGGGACAGCGCCTGCCCGGACCAGATGATGGTGAAGACGCGCACGTCAGCCCTCCAGCAGGGGAGTGTCCGGGACCGTGGCGGCCCGGTCCAGCACGGCACGCAGCGCCGCCAGCCGGGCCGCCGCGGTCGCCGCGTCGAACCGGGCGGTGGCGTACTCCAGCCAGCCGGTGAAGCCGTCGGCCGTCGGGGTCATCCGCACGTGCAGGTCGTAGCGGCTCGTTCCACGTTCCACGGTCACCTCGCGGAACGTCAACGGTCCGGCCCGGTCCGGCGCGGCGGGCAGGTTCTGCACCGCGAACATCGCCCGCGCCCGTACCGCCGCCGGCAGCAGCGGATACGGGACGTCCTGGTGCTCCCACACCGCTGTCACGGTGTCCCGGACCCGGCCGACCAGCTCCCGCGCCGACGGCGTACCGGTCAGGTCCACCGGGACGGGCAGCACGTTGGCGAAGTCGCCGACGACGTCCTCGGCGGCCGGGTCGGAGCGGTTGCCGACGGGCACCGCCACCACGAACCGCTGCTGGCCGCCCGCCGCGCCGAGCCACGCCTGGACGGCGGCGAAGAGCACCATGAAGTCGGTGGCGCCGGTCTCGTCGCGCAGCCGGCGCAGCCCGGCCGCCGTCGCGCCGGTGACCGTGAAGTCGAGCCGCGCGCCGGCCATCGACCCGTCGTCGGGTCGGTCGGCGGCGAGGTCGAGGTGCGGGTCGACGTCGCGCAGCCGGTCCGCCCAGAACGCCAGGCCGGCCCGGAACCCGTCGGCGGCGACCGTCCGCGCCCGGGCTCGGGCGTAATCCGCGAAGCCGGTGACCCGGGGCAGCTCCGGCGGCCGGCCGGCGACGATCGCGGCGTAGAGCGCGGCGAGGTCGCGGCGCAGCACGGACAGCGACCAGCCGTCGGCGACCAGGTGGTGCACGACGAGGCTGAGCAGGTGCTCCCGCGGCCCGCAGGAGACCAGCAGGCAGCGCAGCAGCGGCCCGGTCGCCGGGTCGAACGGTCGGCGCAGCTCCGCCGCGGCCAGCGCCACCGCCTCGGCGAGCGGGTCGGGACCGGTGCAGGTGTGCCGCACCACGGGCACCGGGGTGCCGCCGCCCGGCTCCTCCACCACCCGGACCGGGCGGCCCGCGACGGTGGGGTAGCGGGTGCGCAGCCCGGGGTGCCGGGCGACGAGCGCGTCGACCGCCCGGATCGCCGCCACCGGGTCGAGCGGCCCGCTGATGTGGACGGTCATCGGCAGGTGGTACGCGTACCCCCGCGGATGCCGGGCCTCGGCGAGCAGGTGCCCCTCCACCGGGCTCAGCGTCTCCTCCGGTACGACGACGGGGACGGCGGCCGGGGCCGGGGCCGACGGCACCTGCCGGTCCAGCCAGGCCGCGATGTCGGCGACCCGGGGCGCGGCGAGCAGGTCCCGCAGCGGAATGCGGTGGCCCGTCGCGGCGGCGAGCCGGGCGACCAGCCGGGCGGCGAGCAGCGAGTGCCCGCCCCGGGCGAAGAAGTCGTCGTCCGCGCCGACCGGCCCGGTGCCGACCAGGTCGTCGGCGAGCACCTCGGCGAAGGCGGCGGCGACCCGGCGTTCGGCCTCGGTACGGCAGGGCCGCCCGGCCGTCGGCACGTCGGCGAGCGCGACGAGCGCCCGCCGGTCCACCTTGCCGTTCGGGGTGACCGGCAGGGCGTCCCGCGCGACGAGCGCCGCCGGGACCAGCGCCGCCGGCAGTCGGCCGCGCAGCGCGTCGAGCAGCGGGTCGGTGGCCAGGCCGGCCGGCGTCACGAACCCGACGAGCCGCAGCTCACCGGCCGTGCCGGCGGCCACCACGGCGGCGGCGGTCACGCCGGGCAGGGCCCGCAGGGCGTGTTCGACCTCGCCCGGCTCGACCCGCTGGCCACGGATCTTCACCTGGTCGTCGAGCCGGCCCCGGAACTCCAGCCGGCCGTCGGCGTGCCGGACACCGAGGTCACCGGTGCGGTAGAGCCGGGCGCCGGGCCGGTCCGACCACGGGTCGGGCACGAAGCGCTGCGCGGTCAGGGCCGGCTGCCCGTGGTAGCCGTACGCCAGCCGGTCACCGCCCAGCCAGATCTCCCCGGTCACCCCGGGCGGCACGGCTGCGCCGTGCGCGTCGACGACGTACACCCGGGTGCCGGTGATCGGCGCGCCCAGCGGGGCCGGGCCGGCGCTCGGGTCGGTCTCCGCGATCCGGTGGCGGGTCGCGGTCATGGTGGTCTCGGTCGGGCCGTACTGGTTGACCACCCGGGGGCGGCCGGCGAACGCGGCGGTGGCCGCCGCCGCGTCGGCCAGGTCCAGCGGCTCGCCGGAGACCAGCACGAGCCGCAGCGTCCGTCCGGTCCCGGGCCGCGCGCGGGCGGCGGCGGTGAGCGCCCGCAGCACCGTCGGGACGGCGGCGAGCACGCAGGTGACCCCGGCGCGGTCCACCGCGTCGCGCATCGCCTCCGGGTCGCCGCGGTGCTCCGGGTCGAGGAAGACCACGGTGGCCCCAGCGGCGAGCGGGCCGAACAGGTCGCGGGTCGACGCGTCGAACGACGCCGAGGCCAGTTGCAGCACGGTGTCGCCGGGGCCGACGGCGCCTTCGGCGAGCAGGTAGTCCGTCAGGTAGCTCGCCGCGGCGTGGTGCGGGGTGAGCACCCCCTTCGGCCGGCCGGTGGAGCCCGAGGTGTAGGCGACGTAGGCGAGGTCGTCCGGGGTCGGGTCGTGCCGGGGCCGCGCCGGCCGAGGGTCGGTGGTGACCGCGAGGTCGGTGCCGGCGAGCAGCGCGACGCAGCCGCTGTCGGCCCGCAGGGCGTCGTGCCGGGCCGCCGGCTGGTCCGGGTCGAGCGCCACGTACGCCGCGCCGGCGCGCAGCACGCCGAGCAGCGCCACCGCGAGCGCCGGTCCGCGCGGGACGCGCACCGCGACCCGGTCGCCCCGGCCCACCCCGGCCGCGGCGAGCCGCCCGGCCAGCTCCTCGGCGGCCTCGACCAGTTCCCGGTACGTCAGCCGGACCCGCCCGGTGGCGTCGGCCACCGCGGGGGCGTCCGGGGTGGCGGCGGCCGACGCCGCCACCAGCCCGCTCAGCGTGCGCCGACCGTCCGGGCCGGACGGTGCGTCCGGCTCCCCGGTGGGCCGGGTCGCGGGCGGCGCGGGCGCGTCCGGGTCGGCGACCACGGCTTCCAGGAACGCCACCAGGTCGGCGGCGAGCGCGGCGATCCGCTCCGGCGTGTACCGGCCGGTGCGGTAGAGGAACGACGCCACGTGCCCGTCGGCGTGCTCCTCGAAGAGCACCCCCAGCTCCGCCTTGGCGTACGCGGGCGTCGGCGACACCGGCGTGACGGTCGTCCCGTCGGTCAGGGTCACCGGGACGATCGCGTCGGCGTCGTGGTTGACGGTGTACCGGGTGAGGTCCGGGGCGCCCGGACCCAACGCGGCGACCACCCGGTCGAACGGCACGTGCCGGTGCGCGTACGCGTCGCGCAGCGCGTCCCGGGTCCGGCGCAGCGTCGCCCGGAAACCGCCGGCCGGCCGCAGCCGTACCGCCACCGTCCCGAGCAGCAGCCCGACGACCCCGGCCAGCTCGGGTCGCTCCCGATCGGAGACCGGGACGCTGACCACCAGGTCGTCGGTGCCCGCGTGCCGGCCCAGCACGTACCCGTACGCGGCGAGCAGCACCTCGAAGCCGGTGGCCTGCTCGGCGGCGGCGAGCCGGGCGATCCCGGCGACCAGGGCGGTGGGCAGCGGCTCGACGTGGACGGCGCCCGCGTTGCCGCCGGTCGGGTCGGCCCGGTCCGGCGGCAGTTCCCAGGCGGCCAGGTCGGCGAGGACCTCCCGCCAGTGCGCCAGCCCGCTCGCGGTCGCCCGGTCGGCGACGCCGCGCTGCCAGCGCGCGTAGTCCCCGGCCTGGAGCACCGGCGCCGGCGGCGCCGCCCGCCCGTCGACCGCCCGGGCGTACGCGTCGCGCAGCTCGTCGAGGAGCACCCGGACCGAGCCGGCGTCCACCACGGCGTGGTGGAACGCGAGCACCAGCACGTGGTCGTCCGGGGCGGAGGCGATCAGGGTGGCGTGCAGCAGCGGGCCGGAGTCCAGGGCGAAGCCCCGCCCGGCGGCCGCGTCGACCAGAGCGGCGACCATGCCGGGGTCGTCGGTGCGGTGGTGCTCCCACGGCACCACCGGCTCCGTCGAGACCACCCGGACGGGGATCCCGTCCGGTGCCGGGAAGGTGGTGCGCAACGCCTCGTGCCGGCCGACCAGCTCGTGCAGTCCGGCGCGGAGGGCGGCCACGTCGAGCCGTCCGTGGATGCGGCACACCACGGGCACCGTGTACGCCGGGTCGCCGGGACAGAGCTGGTCGGCGAACCAGAGGCGGGCCTCCGCCGCCGACACCTCGCTGACCGGGTGGCCGGTCGGGCGTACCTCGGGCAGCTCGGCGGCGGTCGGGTCGGCGTCGTCCAGCCGGTCGGCCAGCGTGGCGAGGGTGCCCGCCTCGAAGAGCAGGCGTACCGGCACCGGGCGGCCGAGCGCGGCGGCGGCCCGGGTGCACGCCTCGATCGCCAGCAGCGAGTGGCCGCCGAGGGCGAAGAAGTCGTCGTCGCGGCTGACCCGGTCCACGCCCAGCAGACCGGCCCAGGCGGTGGCCAGCGCGACCTCGGTCGGGGTGCGGGGCGGCTCCCCGCCGCCCGTGCCCACCGTGGCCGGCGGCACCGGCAGCCGCCTGCGGTCCAGCTTGCCGCTGGTGGTGACCGGCAGTTCGGCGAGGACCAGCACCGCCGCCGGCACCGCGGCGGCCGGCAGCCGGCGGGCGGCGTGCTCGCGCAGCGCCGCCGGGTCGGGTGCGGCGTCGGGCGCGGCGGTCACGTAACCGACCAGGCGTGGGCCGCCCGGCACGTCGTCGCGGACCACCACGGCCGCCTCGCGGACGCCGGGCGCGCCGGCCAGCACCGCCTCCACCTCGCCCAGTTCGAGGCGGATGCCGCGCACCTTGACCTGGCCGTCGTCGCGGCCGAGGAAGTCCAGCGTGCCGTCGTCGAGCCACCGGCACCGGTCGCCGCTGAGGTACAGCCGCGAGCCGGGCGGCCCGTACGGGTCGGGGCGGAAGCGCTCGGCGGTCAGGTCCGGCCGGCCGAGGTAGCCGCGGGCCAGCTGGACGCCGCCGATGGCGAGTTCGCCGGGCACGCCGACCGGTTGCGCGCGCAGCTCGGCGTCGACCACGTGGCAGGTGACGTTCACATCGGGCGGCCCGATCGGCACCACGGCCGAGGTGACCGGGCCGGCCGCGTCGCGGGAGTGGGTGAAGACGGTGGTCTCGGTCGGGCCGTACCGGTTGACCAGCCGCGCGTGGCCCAGGTCACCGGCGAGGAACCGGTCGCGCAGCTCGGTGGAGAGCGGTTCGCCGCCGGATTCCACCTGCCGCAGCGTCGGCACCGGCGGGCCCGGCTCGGCGAGCACCGCGGCGAGCATCGTCGGCACGAAGCGGACCATGGTCACCCCGGCCGACGCCATCAGGGTACGCAGCGCCGCCGGGTCGCGGTGCGCACCGGGCGGGGCGATGACCAGCCGCGCCCCGGCGGCGAGGGTGGCGAAGACCTCCAGCACCGAGACGTCGAAGGTGATGTTGGTCTTGAGCAGCACCCGGTCGGCCGCGCCGACGCCGTCGGCGGCGAGTTGGAAGCGGATCTGGTTGTGCGCCGCCGCGTGGCTGACCATGACGCCCTTGGGTCGTCCGGTGGAGCCGCTGGTGTAGAGCACGTAGGCGAGGTCGTCGGGGTGCGGGGCGGGCGGCGGCGCCGGCACCGGCCCGGTGTCGGCGGTCGCCACCGGCACCGGGGTCAGCCCGGCGGGCAGCCGGCCGGCGTACCGGTCGTCGGTGACGGCGAGCACCGCACCGGCGTCGGCGGCCACCGCGGCGACCCGCTCGGCCGGGTGTTCCGGGTCCAGCGGCAGGTACGCCGCACCGGCCCGCAGGATGCCCAGGACCGCCACGATCAGCTCCGGACTCCGGTCCAGCAGCACCGCCACCGGCCGCTGCGGCCCGGCCCCGGCGGCGCGCAGCGCGGCACCGAGTCGCTCGGCGCGGGCGCACAACCCGGCATAGTCGACGGTCACCGCGCCGGCCTGCAGCGCGACGGCGTCCGGGGCCGCGGAGGCGGCGGCGAAGACCAGTCCGGCCAGGTCGACCGGGCCGGCCAACGGGCGCCGCGGGCCGGACGAGAAGCCGCGCACCCGGGCGAGTTCCGCCGCCGGGGCGAGCGGCAGCGCACCCAGCGCCCGCTCCGGGTCGGCCGTCGCGGCGGCCAGCAGCGTGACGTAGTGCGTCAGCAGCCGTTGTGCGGACTCGGGCCGCCACAGGTCCGCGTCGTACTCCAGCTCCAGGCCGTAGCCCTCGGTGCCGGCGTCGGTGTCGCCCGGATCGGTCACCGACAGGCTCAGGTCGAACTTCGCGGCCCCCGTCGCCGCGCCGTCCAGGTAGGTGAGGGTCACGTCGCCGAGCGTGTCGGTGCGCCCGCTGAACCGGGTGTGGTCGAACAGCACCCGGAACACCGGCGTGGCCGCGCCGCCCGGCTCGACGGGCAGCTCCGCCACCACCCGGTCGAACGGCAGCTCCTGATGGTCCAGGGCGCCGGTGGTCGCGTTGCGCACCTCGGCGAGCAGCGCGCCGAAGCCGGCGGTCGGTGCCACCGACGCCCGGACCGCGACGGTGTTGACGAAGAGCCCGATCAGCGGGGACACCTCGACCGGCGTACGGGCGGCGACCGGCATGCCGATCACGACGTCCCGCTGCCCGCTGTGCCGGTGCAGGAGCGCGTGGAAGGCGGCGAGCAGCACCATCGTCGGGGTGGCCGCGGACCGGCGGGCCAGCGCGGTCACCGCGTCGGCGAGCGCGCCGCCCGTGCTGGCGTACGCCTTCGCGCCGCGCGGCGGTCGACCCGGCCGGCGCGGCGCGTCGGTCGGCAGGTCCAACGGGTCCGGCAGGTCGGCCAGCCGCTCCCGCCAGTACGCCGCCTGGGCCCGGTACCCGCCGTCGGCGAGGTGCCGCCGCTGCCACCGGGCGAAGTCCCGGTACTGGACCGCCGGGGGGCGTGGCGCGGGCCGGCCGGCGACCAGGGCCGCGTAGCCGGCCCGCAGCTCCTGCCGCAGCACCCCGGCCGACCAGCCGTCGAAGGCGATGTGGTGCAGGGTGAGCACCAGGTGGTGCCGGTCCGGCGCGACGGCGGCCAGCGCGGCCCGCCACACCTGGCCGCCGCGCAGGTCGAACGGCGGGGCGTACTCGGCGCGTTGCAGCTCGGCCAGCGCCTCGGCGGTGTCCGGGGCGGTGAGCCGGCGCAGCCGCAGGCCGGACGCGGTGACCACCTGGGTCTCCACGCCGTCGCGGCGCTCGTAGCGGGTGCGCAGGATCTCGTGCCGCTGCTGGACTCCCTGCAGCGCCGCCACCAGCAGGTCCGGGTCGAGCGGGCCGTCGAGCCGCAGGGTGAACTGGATGTGGTAGGTGGTGGTGCCCGGCGCGAACTCCTCCAGGAAGAGCATCCGGGCCTGCGCCGACGAGGCGGGGGCGGGACCCGGCTCGGCGGTCACCCGGGCGGCGGGAGCGGCGGACGCCGCGACCACCCGGGCGAACCGGTCGGCGACCCGGGACCGGACGTCGGCGGACGGTCGCCCGCCCGGCTCACCGGCCACCGGACTCCTCCTCGCCCAGCTCGTCGTCGATGACCGCCTGCTCCACGGCGGCGGCGAACGCGCCCAACGTCTGGTGCTGCAGCAGCGCGGTCATCGGCACCGTCACGTCCAGGCTGCTCTGCACGGTGGCGATGAGCTGGGCGATGAGCAGGGAGTGCCCGCCCAGGTCGAAGAAGTTGTCGTGCAGACCGATCCGCTCCACCCCGAGGACCTGGCTCCAGATCTCGGCGACGGCCTTCTCCGCCGGGCTGTCCGGGGCGGCGAAGTCGGCGCGCTCGGCGGCCGGGTCGGGCACCGGCAGCGCCGCCCGGTCCAGCTTGCCGTTCGCGGTCGTCGGCACGGTGTCGATGGGCACCACCTGGCCGGGCACCATGTACTCGGGCAGCCGGGCGGCCAGCTCCCGGCGCAGCGCCGCCGGGTCCAGCACCGCGCCCGGCCGGGGCACCGCGTACGCGACGATCCGGGCGGCCGGGCCCGCGCCGTGCACCACCGCGACGGCGGTGCTCACCTCCGGCCGCTCCGCCAGCGCCGACGAGATCTCGCCCAGCTCGATCCGGTAGCCGCGCACCTTGACCTGCTGGTCCCGGCGGCCCAGGAACTCCAGCACCCCGTCCGGCCAGTAGCGGGCCCGGTCACCGGTGGCGTACATCCGCGCGCCGGGCACCGGCCCGAACGGGTCGGGCAGGAACTTCGCCGCGGTCAGCGCCCCGTCGCCGTGGTAGCCCAGCGCCAGGCAGTCACCGGCGATGTAGAGGTCGCCGGGCGCGCCGACCGGCACCGGGCGCAGCCAGCCGTCCAGCACGTGGTAGCGGGCGTTGGCGATGGGCCGCCCGTACGGCACCGACGGCCAGTCCGGCTGCACGGTGTCGACGGGGAAGCTGTTCGACCAGATCGCCGCCTCGGTGGCACCGCCCAGCGCCACCACCGTCGCCCGGGGGAACGCGGCCCGCACCGCGCCGGGCAGGGTCAGCGGCACCCAGTCGCCGCTGAGGAAGACCAGCCGCAGCGTCGAACCGGTCACCGCCGCCCGGGCCGCGAGGAGCGGCTCGATCTGTTGCAGCGCCGCGGGCGCCGAGTCCCAGAAGGTGATCGGCTCTGAGTCGAGCACGGTCAGCAGGCGGTGCGGGTCGCGCAGCTCGTCGCTCGCCGCGACCCGGACCGAGCCGCCCGCGGCGAGCAGGCCGAAGACGTCGTAGACCGACAGGTCGAAGCCGGGGGAGGTGACGAAGAGGACCTGGTCGTCCGGTCCCACGCCGTGGGTGGTGTTCACCCAGCGGATCAGGTTGACCACCGGCGCGTGGGTCAGCGTCACGCCCTTCGGGGTGCCCGTCGAGCCGGAGGTGAAGATGGTGTACGCCACGTCGTCCGGCGCGGCGGGGGCCGGCGGCGGCGACCCGGGTGGCACGGCCGCGTACCCGTACCGCAGGCGCGGCCCGGCCACCGGTGGCGCGGTGGTGGCCTCGTCGGCGAGGTAGACCACGTCCCGCACCGACGGTGCTTCGGCGGCCAGCTCGCACACCACCGGCACGGCTGCCGCGTCGGTGACGACCACCGCTACGTCGAGGGAGTCCAGCAGGGTGCGGGCGCGGGCCGGGGGCAGCCCCGGGTCCAGCGGAAGGTAGGCCGCGCCGGCCTTGAGCACGCCGAGCATCGCGACGACCAGGTGCGCGGTCCGGTCCAGGTGCAGCGCCACCGAGCGGCCCGGTCCCGCCCCCGCGGCGGCCAGGTTCGCCGCGAGGAGCCCGGCCCGGCGGTCCAGCTCGGCGTAGCTCAGCCGGGTGGCGCCGGCCACCACGGCCAGCGCGTCCGGCGTCGCGGCGACCTGCCGTTCGACCAGCCCGTGGATGGTCTCCGCCGGGCCCGTCCCGGTCGCCGTGTCGTTCCAGTCGTGCAGGATCCGCCGGCGTTCCTCGGCGGTCAGCACGTCGAGGGTCCACAGTGGCGTCCGGCCGGGCAGGTCGCCGAGCAGCTCCAGCATCCGTCGTACGCCGCCGTCGAGGCGGTGACCGGCGTCGGCGTCCACCCGGGCCGGGTCGTACCGCAGGGTCCCGTGGGCGTCCCACGCCAGGGCCGCCGTGCCGTCGACCGGGCCGCCGTCGAGGTCCACCACCACGTCGCACCACGCCGACAGGTCGACGCCGGCCAGCGCGGGCGCCTGCGCCTGGGCCGCGGCGAGCTGGGCCTGCACCCCGGCGACGAACCCCATCACGGTCTGCGCGTACGCCGGACGCACCCGGACCGGTACGGCGGAGCCGCCGGCCGGTCGGACCGCGCAGCAGACCTCCTCGGTGCCGGCGTGCGCGGCGAGCACCAGCGCCACGGCGGCCACCAGCTCCGCCGGACCCGGCGCGCCGGGCGGCCCGGGCACCGCCACCGGAGCCGGCGTCGCGCCGGGCGGCGCGGGGCGCACCACGTCGAGTCTGGTCGGCTCCGCGCCGTCGAGCAGTCGTTCCCAGTAGCCGGTGTCCACGCCGCCTGCCTCCCCGAACCCCCGGTGGACGCGGAGCGCCCGTTTGGGTCCGATGGAACACCGCCGGCGCTGGCAATCTCCCTACACCTGCCCCGCACCCGCCCGCAGCACGCCCACGTGTAGGGGAATCACCAGCCGGATCCACCAATCCTTGGGCTGGTCACCGAGCGGGGGGTGCGGACGTGTCGAGCGCGACCGAGGTCGAGGCATGGATCGTGGCGCGGGTCGTCGAGGCGCTGGGTGATCCGGGGGTCGAGGTGGACCCGGACGCGCCCCTGGCCGACTTCGGGCTCTCCTCCCGGCAGGCGGTGACCCTGGTCGGTGGGCTCGCCGAGGAGTACGGCGTCGACCTCGAACCGACCGTGTTCTGGGAGCACCCGACGGCACGGACGCTGGCCGCCCACGTCCACGCGCTCCGCGCCGCCGCGCCGGGCGACGCGGGCACGTCGACCCCGCCGCCGCCCGCCGCCGCCGAACCCTCGACCGACCCGGGGACGGCCGCGCCGATCGCCGTGGTGGGGATGGCCGCCCGGATGCCCGGCGCCGCCGACCTCGACGCGTACTGGGAGTTGCTGAGCGGCGGCGTCGACGCGGTCGCCCGGGGTGGTTCCGCCCGGATCGGCAGCCCCCGCCCGCACGGGCTGCTCGACCAGGTCGACGGCTTCGACGCCCCGTTCTTCGGGGTGTCCGCCCGGGAGGCGCCGCACCTCGACCCCGCGCAGCGGCTGCTGCTGGAGGCCGCCTGGTCGGCGGTGGAGCACGCGGCCATCGACCCGCGTACCCTCGCCGGCACCCGGACCGGCGTCTTCGTCGGCGTCGGCGCCGGTGACTACGCCCGGCTCCAGGCCGCCACGGCCGCGCCCGCCGGGCCGCACACCGCCACCGGCATCGCCCCGTCGATCACCGCGAACCGCGTCTCGTACGCCCTGGACCTGCGCGGGCCGAGCGTGGCGGTCGACACGGCCTGTTCGTCGTCGCTGGTCGCCGTACACCTGGCGGTGCGGGCGCTGCGCGCGGGCGACGCGGACGCGGCGCTCGCCGCCGGGGTCAACCTGATCCTCGACGGCGCCGTCACCGACGTCCTCGCCGACGCCGGGATGATGGCCGCCGACGGCCGGTGCAAAACCTTCGACGCCGCCGCCGACGGCTACGTCCGCGCCGAGGGCTGCGGCGCGGTGCTGCTCAAGCCGCTCACCGCCGCGCTGCGGGACGGCGACACGGTGTACGCGGTGATCCGCGGCACCGCGATCAACTCCGACGGCCGCAGCAACGGGCTGACCGCGCCGAACGGTACGGCCCAGGCCGCCGTCGTCCGCGCCGCGCTGGCCGACGCGGGCGTCCCCGCCACCGAGGTCGACTACGTCGAGGCGCACGGCACCGGCACCCCGCTCGGCGACCCGATCGAGGTCGCCGCGCTCTGCGAGGTGCTCGGCGCCGGCCGTGCGCCCGACGAGGCGTTCCTGGTCGGTTCGGTGAAGACGAACATCGGGCACGCCGAGGCCGCCGCCGGCATCGCCGGCCTGATCAAGGTCGCGCTGATGCTGCACCACGAGACGGTGGTGCCGCACCTGCACCTGCGGCGCCCCAACCCGGGCCTGGTCGCCGGCCCCTACCGGGTACCCACCGCGCGGGGGCCGTGGCCGCGGCGGGACCGGCCGTCGCGGGCCGGGGTCAGCTCGTTCGGCTTCGGCGGCACCAACGCGCACGTGGTCGTGGAGGCGGCCCCCGCACCCCGGGCCGTCCCGCCCGCCCCGCCGCGCGCCGCCCACCTGCTCCCGCTGACCGCCGTCGACGCCGCCGCGCTGCGCGCCCTCGCCGGCCGGTACGCCGACCACCTGCGCGCCCGGCCGGAGCTGTCGGTCGCCGACCTGGCGCACACCTGCCGGGTCGGCCGGGCCGCGCACCGCGAGCGGGCGGTGGCCGTGGTCGACGGCCGGGACGCCGCGCTCGCCGCGCTCGACGCGGTGGCGGCCGGTACGCCACACCCGACGGTGCACCGGGCGAGCGTGCCCGTGGCGGGACCGGGACGGGTCGCGATGGTCTTCACCGGCCAGGGCGCCCAGTACGCCGGCATGGCGGCCGGCGCGTACCGCACCGAGCCGGACTTCGCCGCCGCCCTCGACGAGGCCACCGACCTGCTCCGCGACACGCTGCCCCGACCCCTGCCCGACCTGCTGTGGGGCGGCACCGACCACCTCGACGACACCCGCTGGGCGCAGCCCGCGCTGGTCGCGGTCGAGGTGGCCCTGGCCCGGATGTGGGCGGCCCGGGGCCTGCGCCCCGACGTGGTGGTGGGGCACAGCCTCGGGCAGCTCGCCGCGGCCTGCGTCGCCGGGGTGTTCGACCTGGCCGACGCGCTGCGGCTGGCGGCGGCGCGGGGCGAGGCGATGGCCGCGCACTGCCCGCCCGGCGCGATGCTCGCGGTGCTGGCGCCGGAGGCCGAGGTGGTGGCGCTGCTCGACGGCACCGGGCTGACCGTCGCGGCGGTGAACGGCCCCGCGCACACCGTGGTCTCCGGCCCGCCGGAGGCCGTCACCGCGTTCGCCGCGACCCTCGACGCGCGGGGCGTGCCGACCCGCGCGATGCGGGCGGCCCACGCGTTCCACTCGCCGATGATGGCGCCGGCGCAGGCACCGTTCGCCACGTCCCTGCGGACGGTGACCCGCCACGCCCCGACGATCACCCTGGTCGACGACCTCGGCGGCGGGGTGTGCGACGCCGCCCCCGACGACGAGCACTGGCTGCGGCACTGCGTCGCGCCGGTGCGCTTCGCCGACGCGGTCACCCGGCTGGTCGAGCTGGGCTGCACGACCGTGGTGGAGGCGGGGCCCCGCCCGACGCTGACCGGGTTGGGCCGCCGGGCCGCCGGGGGCGGACTGTGGGTGCCGTCGCTGCGGCCCGACGTCGACGACGAGGTCGCCCTGACCACCGCGACCGCCCGGCTCGTCGCGGCCGGGCACCGGGTGGGCGGCGGGACCGCCGGCCGCCGCGTCGCGCTGCCCGGCTACCCGTTCCAGCGCACCCGGCACTGGTTCACCCCGGGGGCGACCGCCGCCGGGCCCGACGCCGCGAAGGAGCCCGTCGCCGTGGCCACCGCCGACCCCGAGGACGCGATCCTCGCCTCCCTCACCGACCTGGTCACCCGGGCCCTCGACGCGCCCGCGCCGGTCGAGCCGGACGCGTCCTTCCTGGAGTTGGGCGCGGACTCGATCGTGCTGTTCCAGACCCTCCAGTCGGTGCAGAAGACCTACCAGGTGCCGGTGGCGATCGCCCGGCTCTTCGAGGAGCTCTCCACGCCGCGCCGGCTGGCCGCCCACCTCGCCGCCGAGGCGCCGCCGGCCGTGCTGGCCGGCCTCATCCCGCAGCCGCAGCCGGCAGATCCGGTCGGTCCGCCGCCGGTGGTCGCCGCCGCGCCGGCCGGGGACGTCGCCCGCTACCTGGAGGTGCACGAGCGGGTCATGCGTCAGGCGTACGACCTGCTGCGCGGCGGCGGGACCGCGCCCGCGCCGCCGCCCATGGCCGCCCCGCCGGCGGTGGCCGTGGCCGCGCCGTCGCGCACCGTGGCCCGGGTGTCGGCGGACGTCTACAAGCCGTTCCGTCCGGACCAGTCGGCGCTGGCCAGCCAGCTCGACGCGGCGCAGCGGGCCGCCGCGGCGGCGATCGTCGAGCGGTACCGGGCGCGTACCGCCGCCTCCGGGGAGCGGGCCGCCCGCGAGCGCCCGGTGCACGCCGACATCCGGCACGTCAACGAGCCGCAGCCGCTGTTCCGGCCGGTCCGCTATCCGCTGGTCGTCGACCGGTCGGCGGGCTCCCGGGTGTGGGACCTCGACGGCCACGAGTACGTCGACGTGACCATGGGCTTCGGTGTGAACCTCTTCGGCCACAACGAGCCGTTCATCACCGACGCCGTCCGCGCCCAGCTCGACCGGGGCATGCAGCTCGGCCCGCAGCCCGACCTGGCGGCCGAGGTCGCCGAGCTGGCCCGCCGGTTGACCGGCAAGGAGCGGGTGACGTTCTGCAACACCGGCTCCGAGGCGGTGATGCTGGCGATCCGGATGGCCCGCGCGGTCACCGGCCGCGACAAGATCGCGATCTTCGGTGGGGCGTACCACGGCATCGCCGACCCGGTCCTCGCCCAGCAGGACGTCGCCGCGGCCGACGGCTCCTCGGTGCCGATGGCCCCGGGCGTGCCGACCGGGATCAGCGACGACGTGATCGTGCTGCCGTACGGGGACGAGAGCGCGCTCGCCGTGCTGCGCGAACGGGCCGGCGAACTCGCCGCCGTCCTGGTCGAGCCGGTGCAGAGCCGCCGGCCCGACCTGCAACCCGTGCAGTTCCTCAAGGAGCTGCGCGAGCTGACCCTGAGCACGGGCGTGGCGCTGATCTTCGACGAGGTGATCTGCGGCTTCCGGATGCACCCGGCCGGCGCGCAGGGGGTCTTCGGCATCGAGGCGGACCTCGCCACCTACGGCAAGGTGCTCGGCGGGGGACTGCCGATCGGCATGGTCGCCGGAGACGCCCGCTTCCTGGACACCGTCGACGGGGGCGCGTGGACGCTCGACCGGCCCGCACCCGCCACGGTCCGTACCTTCTACACCGGCACGTTCTGCAAGCACCCCCTAGCGCTGGCCGCCAGCCGGGCGGTGCTGGCCGAGCTGCTCGCCCGGGGACCGGGGCTCCAGGAGGCGCTCACCGCCCGGGTACGCCGGCTCGCGGAGCGCTGCAACGCGCTCTTCGCCACCGCCGGGGTGCCGATCGAGGTGGTCCACTTCGGCTCGCTGTTCCGCTTCACCTTCCCCGGCCGACCCGCGCGGTCCGAGGTCGTCGAGCTGTTCTTCCTCCTGCTCGGCCTGCACGGCCTGTACGTCTGGGAGGGGCGCAACTGCTTCCTCTCGGTGGCGCACGACGACCGCGACGTGGACGTGGTCGTCGCCGCCGTCACCGCCGCCGTCGCCGAACTGACCTCGACCGGGCTGCTGCCCACCGCCCACCCGACCGCCGTCGACCCGGCCCGACCCGACACCGCCGCGCCGACCCCCGCCACCGGTGCGGCGAGCTACCCGCTCAGCCACGCCCAGCGGGAGGTGTGGTTCCTGCACCAGCTCGGCGCGGACCGGGCCTTCAACGAGACCGCGCTGCTCGACCTCCACGGTGACCTGGACCTGCCCGCCCTCCGGGTCGCGGTGGACGCCGCACTCGGCCGCCACGAGGCGCTGCGCAGCACGATCACCGCCGACGGCACGGCGCAGGTGGTCGGCCCGCGGGTCACCGTCGAGGTGCCCCTGGTCGACCTGCCCGACCCGGCCGCGCGGGACGCCTGGCTGCGGGAGCGGTCCACCTGGCGGTTCGACCCGACCACCGGCCCGCTGGTGACCTGCGCGGTGCTGCGCCTGACCCCCCGGCACCACCAGCTGCACCTGCTCGCCCACCACCTGGTCACCGACGGCTGGTCCTTCGTGGTGCTGTTCCAGGAGGTCATGACCGCGTACGAGCAGGCCCGGGCCGGTCACCGGCCGGTGCTGCCCGACCCGCCCCGGTACGCCGACCACGTGGCCCGCGAACACGCCCTCGCCGCCGGCCCGGAGGGGGAGCGGACGGCGGCCTACTGGCGGGCCCGGTTCGCCGACGGCGTACCCGTGCTGGACCTGCCGACGGACCGCCCCCGCCGGGCCGGGTCGGCGCGCCCCGGTCGCCTGTCCGAGGTGGAGATCGCCGTGCCGGACGCCGCGCTGGCGGCGCGCTGCCGGGCGCTGCGGGTCACCCCGTTCGGCTTGCTGCTCGCCGCCTACTGCTGGACGCTGCACCGGCTGACCGGCCAGGACGACCTCGTGGTGGGCGTGCCGGTGGCCCGGCGTGACTACGAGGGTGCCGACCTGCTGGTCGGACACTGCAGCACCGTGCTGCCGATCCGCAGCCGGCTCACCCCGGGCGACACGCTGGACCGGTACGTGGCGGGCGTGGCGCACGCGGTGGTCGAGGCGTACACCCATCCGGGGTTCGGGGTGGAGCTGCTGCGCGACCGGCTCGGCCACGACGACGCCGCGGAGTTGCTGCGTACCCTGTTCAACCTGCAACGGGCCGCCGCGATGCCGACCGCGACGGGGCTGACCACGGACGTCGGCCGCGGTCCGGTCGCCAACGCCAAGGTGGACCTCTTCGTCGACCTCATCTCGGTCGGCACCGCGCTGCGCGGCTTCGCCGAGTACGACGCCGACCTCTTCGACCCGGCCACCGTCGACCGCCTCCTGGCGGTGTTCGCGCGCGCCGTGGAACTCTTCGTGGCCGGCGACGCCCCCCTCGACTCGCTCGACCCGCTGCCGGCCGCCGACCGTGCGGCGCTGCTGACCGCGGCCCGGGGCGCACGGGCCGGCGACCCGGAGGTCACCGTCGTCGACCTGATCGAGCGGCAGGCCGCCGCCACGCCCGACGCGGTGGCCGTGGTCGCCGGTCCGGTCCGGCTCAGCTACCGCGACCTGATCGGCCGGGCCGACCGGCTCGCCGCCCGGCTGCACGCCGCGGGCGCCCGGCCCGGCACCCCCGTCGGCATCCTGCTCGACCGGGACGAGCGCCTGCCCGTCGCGGTGCTCGCCGCCTGGAAGGCGGGGACCGGGTTCGTCGCCCTCGACCGGAGCGCCCCGCCGGCCCGCCGCGCCGCGATCCTCGCCGACGCGGGCGTCCGGCACGTGGTGAGCGCCGGCCCGGCCGCCGCCGAACTCGCCGGGCTGCCCGTCACCGTGGTGGACCCGGACGTCCCGGCCGAGGGTTCCGCCTTCGCGTCGCGGAGCACCCCGGACGACCTCGCCTACGTCATCTACACCTCCGGCAGCACCGGTACGCCGAAGGGCGTGCTGGTCGGGCACCGGGGCCTCGCCGCGATCGGGGCGGGCTGGCGGGCGGCGTACCGGCTGGAGCGGGTGAGCGCCGTGCTGCAGATGGCGAACTTCGGCTTCGACGTCTTCGTCGGCGACGTGGTGCGCGCGCTGACCAACGGCGCGAAGCTGGTGCTCTGCCCACGGGAGGCGCTGCTCGCCCCGGCCGACCTGCTCGCCCTGATCCGCGCCGAGGGCATCGACTGCGCCGAGTTCGTGCCGGTCGTCGCCACGGCGCTGGCCCGGCACGTCCGGGCGGTCGGCGAGGACCTGGGCCAGCTGCGCCTGCTGATCGTCGGCTCGGACCGGATCAGCACCGCCGAGCTGGACGAGCTGCACGCGGTGCTGGCCGGCGGCGAGCTGGTCAACTCGTACGGGGTGACCGAGGCGACCATCGACTCGACCTGGCAGCGGCACCGGCCGGGCAGCGGCGGCGGGTCGCTGATCGGCGTGCCGTACCCGAACTGCGTGGTCCACTTGCTCGACGACGCGCTGCGCCCGGTGCCCCCGGGCACCCCCGGCGGCCTCTACGTCGGCGGGGCGGGCGTCGCCCTCGGCTACCTGGGCCAGCCGGCCCGCACCGCGGCGGCCTTCGTGCCCGACCCGTACGGGCCGCCCGGCGCGCGGCTCTACCGCACGGGGGACCGGGCCCGGCACCGCGTGGTCGACGGCGAGCTGGTGATCGAGCTGCTCGGGCGGGTCGACAGCCAGGTGAAGGTGCGCGGCTACCGGGTCGAGCCGGCCGAGGTCGAGGCCGCCGTCCGGGCGGTGACCGGCGCGGCGGAGGTGACCGTGCTGGACACCGTCGACCAGGCCGGCGAGGTACGCCTCGTCGCCTACGTCGCCACCACCGCCGCGCCGGACGTCACCGGCTGGCGGGCGGAGCTGCGTCGGCGCCTGCCGCACTACCTGGTGCCGGACGGGTTCGTGCCGGTGGACGCGCTGCCGCTGACCCCGAACGGCAAGGTGGACACCGCCGCGCTGCGGGCCCTGCCGGTGCCGGCCGCCAGCACGAGCGGTCACGTGGCGCCGCGCGACGAGGCGGAGGCGCAGCTCGCGGCGCTCTGGGCCGAGGTGCTCGGCGTCCCGGCGGTCGGGGTCGAGGACGACTTCTTCGCGCTGGGCGGGCACTCGCTGGTGGCGGCGCGGCTGGTCGCCCGGGTGCGCGCGGCCACGGGCCGAGAGCTGCCCGTACGGGTGCTCTTCGAGCAGCCGACGGTGGCCCAGGTCGCACGCTTCCTGGCCGGTGGGTCCGCCTCGGGCCGGTCCCGGGTGGTGCCGGTGCCGCGGGACGGCGACCGGGTGGGGGTGTCGTACGCGCAGCGCCGACTGTGGTTCCTGAGCCGACTGTCGGGGGAGTCGGGGGTCTACAACATCCCGATGCTGCTGCGGGTGTCGGGCGAGGTGGACCCGGCGGCGCTGCGGTTCGCGTTCGGTGACGTGCTGCGTCGGCACGAGGCGCTGCGGACGCTGCTGGTGGAGTCCGGGGAGACGGTGGTCGGCCGGGTGGTCGAGCCGGCCGCGGCGGTGCTCGACGTCCGGGTGGCCCCGGCGGGGGTGGACGCCGACGGCTGGGTGGCGGCCCTGGTGGCCGACGGGTTCGACCTGGCCGCGGAGCTGCCGCTGCGGGTGGGCCTGGTGCGGGACGGGGACTCGTGGCTGGTGGCGGTGGTGGTGCACCACGTGGCGGGGGACGCCTGGTCGATGGCGCCGCTGGCGCGGGACGTGTCGGTGGCGTACGCGGCCCGACTGGCCGGTGCCGAGCCGGACTGGTCGCCGCTGCCGGTGCGGTACGCGGACTTCGTGGCCTGGCAGGAGACGGTGCTCGCCCAGGTGGCGGCGGAGCAGGAGGAGTTCTGGCGGGGGCGGCTCGCGGGTGCCCCGGCGGAGCTGGCGCTGCCGTTCGACCGGCCCCGCCCGCCGGTGCCGTCGCAGCGGGGCGCGGCGGTCCGGTTCGAGGTGGACGCGGCGGTGCACCAGCGGGTGACCGAGGTGGCCCGGGCCGGTCGGGCCAGTGTGTTCATGGTGGTGCAGGCGGTCTTCGCGGCGGTCCTGTCGGCCTGCGGCGCGGGTGACGACGTGGTGCTGGGCACGCCGGTGGCGGGGCGCCCGGACGAGGTGCTGGAGGAGCTGGTCGGGTTCTTCGTGAACACGGTGGTGCTGCGCACCGACCTGTCCGGTGACCCGAGCCTGACCGAGCTGGTCGGCCGGGTGCGCGACGTCGCCCTGGCCGCGTACGACCACCAGGACCTCCCCTTCGAGCAGCTCGTCGAGATCCTCAACCCGGTCCGGGTGACCGGTCGGCATCCCGTCTTCCAGGTGATGATCTCGGTGCAGGATCGGGGACGGGTCGCCGTCGAGCTGCCCGGGCACACCGTCACCGAGCAGCCGGTGCCGGTGACGACCGCGAAGTTCGACCTGAACCTCCAGCTCCACGAGCGCTACCACCCGGACGGGTCGGCCGCCGGCATCCACGCCAGCCTGGAGTACGCCACCGACCTGTTCGACCACGACACCGTCGTCGCCCTCGCCGGGCGGATCACCGACCTGCTCGACGCCGCCACCGGCACGCCCGACACGCCGCTGTCCCGGCACGACCTGCGCCGGCCGGCCGAGCGCGCGGCGATGCGGGGCTGGGGCGGCGAGGCGTGCGCGCTGCCCGTCGAGACCCTGCCGGAGCTGATCGCCGCGCAGGTCGCCCGTACCCCGGCGGCGACCGCGCTCGTCGCCGGCCCGGACACCTGGACGTACGCCGAGCTGGACGCCTGGTCGGCGGCGCTCGCGGCGCGGTTGGCCGACCGGGGCGCCGGGCCGGGCGTGCTGGTCGGTGTGCTGGTCCCGCGCACCCCGGCGCAGGTGGCCGCGGTGCTGGCGGTCACCCGCACCGGCGCGGCGTTCCTGCCGCTGGACCCCGAGCACCCCGCCGGGCACGTCGAGCGGCTGCTCGACCGGGCCGGCGTACGGCTGGTCGCCACCACCGGGGACCTCGCGCCGACGCTCCCCGCGCACGTCGACGCGGTGCCCGTCACGGCCGACGTCACCGCCCCCGTCGCCGTCGCGGACCGCCGCCCGGCCGCCGACGACGCCGCGTACGTCATGTTCACCTCCGGCTCGACGGGCGAGCCGAAGGGCGTCGTCGTGCCGCACCGCGGGGTGGTCAACACGGTGTGCTGGTGGCAGTCCGTGGCGGCGCTGACCGACGCGGACCGGGTGCTGTTCAACACGCCGCTCACCTTCGACCCGTCCATGGTGGAGCTCTTCGGCACCCTCGCCCACGGGGCGACCCTGGTGATCGGCGACCCCGACGGGCACCGCGACCCGGCCGCCCTGGCCCGGCTGCTCGGCGCCGCGCGCGTCACCGTCGCCAAGTTCGTGCCGACGGTCCTGCGGGAGGTCCTCGCGCAGCCGCGGCTGCGCGAGGCGACGGCGCTGCGCCAGGTGTTCTGCGGCGGCGAGCCGCTCCCCGCCGACCTGGCCACCGCCTGCCACGCGACGCTCGGCGTGCCGCTGCACAACCTCTACGGCCCGACCGAGGCCGCCATCGAGACCGCCGCCGGCCCGGCCGACCCGGACGGCGGCACCGCGATCGTGCCGCTCGGCCGGCCGATCTGGAACACCGTCGTGCACGTGCTCGACCGGCACCTGCGACGGGTGCCCCCCGGCACGCCGGGGGAGCTGTACGTGTCGGGTCCCGGCGTCGCGCGGGGCTATCTGGGCGCGCCCGGCCCGACCGCCGCGGTGTTCCTGCCCGACCCGTACGCGGGCGGCGGGGCCCGGATGTACGCCACCGGTGACCTGGTCCGGTGGAGCGCCGACGGGCGCCTGGAGTACCTGCGTCGCCGCGACGACCAGCTCAAGGTCCGGGGTGTCCGGGTCGAGCCCGGCGAGGTCGAGGCGGCGCTGCGCGCGTTGCCGGGGATCACCGGCGCGGCGGTTGTGGTCCGGGACGACCAGCTCGTGGCGTACCTGACCGGTGCCGACGCGCGGAACCTGGCGGCGGTGCGGCGTCGGCTGCGCGACCGGCTGCCCGCGGCCCTGGTGCCGAGCCAGCTCGTCGCCCTGCCCGCCCTGCCGCAACTGGCCAACGGGAAGACCGATCGGCGGGCGCTCGCCGACCGGCCGCTGGAGCGGCCCACCGCGTCGTCCTACGTCGCGCCCCGGACGGCGCTGGAGGAGCAGTTGGTGGGCCTCTGGAGCGAGGCGTTGGGGCGGACCGGGATCGGCGTGGCCGACGACTTCTTCGCCCTCGGTGGACACTCGCTGGTGGCCGCGCGGCTGGTCACGCGGGTGCGGGCGGTGTCCGGTCTGGAGCTGCCGGTCCGGGTGCTGTTCGAGCGTCCGACCGTGGCCGAGGTGGCGCGCTACCTGGCCTCCGCCGCCGTGGCCGGTGGCGGGTCCCGGGTGGTGGCGGTGCCGCGCACGGGTGACGAGGTGGGATTGTCGTACGCCCAGCGTCGGCTGTGGTTCCTGACCCGGCTGTCCGGGGTGTCCGGGGTCTACAACATCCCGATGGTGCTGCGGGTGTCGGGCGCGGTGGAGCCGGCGGCGCTGCGGTCCGCCGTCGACGACGTGGTACGCCGGCACGAGGTGCTGCGGACGGTGGTCGTGGAGTCCGGCGGCGTGCCGGTGGGGAAGGTGCGGCCGGTCGACGAGGTGACGGTCGACTTCCGGGTGGCGCCGGCCGGGGTGGACGCCGACGGCTGGGTGGCGGGCCTGGTGGGTGACGGGTTCGACCTGGCCGCCGAGCTGCCGCTGCGGGTGGGGATCGCGCGGGACGGGGACACCTGGCTGCTGGCGGTGGTCGTGCACCACGTGGCCGGCGACGCGGGCTCGATGGCGTCGCTGGCCCGCGACGTGTCGGTGGCGTACGCGGCCCGACTGGCCGGTGCCGAGCCGGGCTGGTCACCGCTGCCGGTGCAGTACGCGGACTTCGTGGTCTGGCAGGAGAGCCTGCTGAAGCGGGTGGCGGCCGGGCAGGAGGAGTTCTGGCGTCGGGCGCTGGCCGGTGCGCCGGCCGAGCTGCCGCTGCCGTTCGACCGGCCGCGCCCGGTGATGCCCACCCAGCGCGGCGCGGCCGTCGGGTTCCACATCGACGCGGAGGTGCACCAGCGGGCGATGGACGTCGCCCGGACCGGTCGGGCCAGTGTCTTCATGGTGGTGCAGGCGGTCTTCGCGGCGGTCCTGTCGGCCTGGGGCGCGGGTGACGACGTGGTGCTGGGCACGCCGGTGGCGGGGCGCCCGGACGAGGTGCTGGAGGAGCTGGTCGGGTTCTTCGTGAACACGGTGGTGCTGCGTACCGACCTGTCGGGTGACCCGAGCCTGACGGAACTCGTGGCCCGGGTGCGGGACGTCGACCTGGCCGCCTACGACCACCAGGACCTGCCCTTCGAGGACGTGGTGCGGGTGGTGAACCCGCCCCGCGCGCTGAACCGGCACCCCGTCTTCCAGGTCATGATCGTCGCTCAGGACCGCGAGGAGGTCGAGGTCGAGCTGCCCGGACTGGTGCTCACCGAGGAACCGCACACCTCCACCACCGCCAAGTTCGACCTCAACCTGCACCTGCGCGAGCGCTACCACCCGGACGGGTCGGCCGCCGGCATCCACGCCAGCCTGGAGTACGCCACCGACCTGTTCGACCACGACACCGTCGCCGCCCTCGCCGGGCGGATCACCGACCTGCTCGACACCGCCACCGCCACGCCCGACATGCCCCTGCGCGGGGCGCTCGCCGCGGGGGCCGCCGCACATGCCTGAGCTGACGCGGCCGTACCTGCCGATCCGCGCCGGTGCGGCCCTGCCGCGGCTGCGGCTGTTCTGCTTCCCGCACGCCGGTGGCGCGGCGTCGGCGTACCGGCGGTGGCTGCGCGACGTGCCCGACGGGGTGGAGATCCTGCCCGTGCAACTGCCCGGCCGGGAGAACCGGCTGGCGGAGACCCCGCACACCGACCTCGCCACCCTGGTCGACGAGCTGGCCGACGCCCTCGCCGCCCACCTCTGCGTGCCGTACGCGCTGGTGGGCAACAGCCTGGGCGCGTTGGTCGCCACCGAGCTGGCCCGGGAGCTGGCTCGGCGCGACGCCCCCGCGCCGGCGCACCTGGTGGTGGCCGCCGCCCCGCCGGACGTCCGCCGCGACCTGGCACCGGTCGCCGGGCTGCCCGACGCAGCGCTGATCGCCGCGATCCACGACCGGCACGGCGGCATCCCGGTGGACCTCGCCGCGGACCCGGCGTTCGCGCAGTTCATCGTCACGCCGCTGCGGGCCGACATGACCCTGGTCGAGAGCTGTCGGCCGGCCGCCGCACCGGTGCTCGGCTGCCCGCTGACCGCCTTCGTCGGGGACCGGGACACCACCGTGGACCTCGCCGACCTCCAGGGCTGGCGGGCGGTCTCCACCGGCGCGTTCGTCGCGCACGAGCTGACCGGGGACCACTTCGCCCTGCTGCACCACCGCGACCGCGTCCTCGCGGCCGTATCGACCACGAGAGGATGACCATGTCGGACGACCTTCGCTACAAGGTGGTACTCAACCACGAGGAGCAGTACTCGATCTGGCCGGACGGGCGGGAGAACCCGGACGGCTGGACCGACGCCGGTGTCGCCGGGACGAAGCAGGAGTGCCTCGACCACATCAGCGCGGTCTGGACCGACATGCGCCCCCGCAGCCTGCGGCAACGGCACGAGCAGGCCGGGGTGTCGGCGTGACCGGGACGCCCGCCGACGCCGCCGCGATGCTCCGCGACGCGGCACGCCGCCGGCCCGACAGCCGGGCCCTGATCGTCCTGGACCGCACCGGGGCCGAGGTCGAGTCCGTCACGTACGCCGAACTGGAGGCCCGGGTCCGGGCCGCCGCGGCCGGTCTCGCCGCGCGCACCGTGCCCGGGAGCCGGGCGCTGCTGGTCCACCCGACCGGGGTCGACTTCTTCGTCGGCTTCTTCGCCTGCGCCTACGCCGGTCTGATCGGGGTGCCGGTGCCCTACCCGCACGCCGCCACCGGCGGGGTGGAGCGGCTGGCCGGCATCGCCAAGGACGCCGACCCCGCGCTCATCCTCACCGACGCCGACTTCGCCGCGCAGCGGTACGACCTGCCGGGCGAGGTCACCGTGCTGGACCCCGCCGCCACCGCGCCGCCGGGGTGGGAACCGGTGCCGGTCGGCCCGGACACCCCGCTGTTCCTCCAGTACACCTCGGGCTCGACCAGCGCGCCGAAGGGCGCGGTGATCACCCACGGCAACGTCGTCGCGAACTTCACCGAGGTCGCCGACGTCCTCGACGCGCACCACGTCGACTTCACCGTGGTGAGCTGGCTGCCGCTCTATCACGACATGGGCCTCGGCCAGGTGCTCACCGCGATCCGGGCGGCGGGCACCGTGGTGCTCATCCCGCCCGCCGCGTTCCTGATGCGCCCGGCGGTCTGGCCCGAGGCGGTCAGCCGGTACCGCGGCTACGTCAGCAGCGCGCCGAACTTCGCGTACGACCTGTGCGCCGCCCGGACGCCCGCGGCGACGATCGCCGAGCTGGACCTGTCGAGCTGGAAGTGGTTGCTCAACGGCGCCGAACCGGTGCGCCACGACACCTTCACCCGGTTCGCCGCCGCGTTCGCCCCGGCCGGCTTCTCCCCGGCGGGGTTCATGCCGTCCTACGGCCTGGCCGAGGCGACCCTGTACGTGAGCGGCCGGCGGGACCCGGGCCCGCTGCGCTACGTCGACCTCGACGCCGAGGCGCTGGAACGCGGCACGCTCACCCCGGCCGGCGACGCCCCCGCCCGGCGGATCGTCTCGTGTGGCGCACCCGCCCGGAACCTCGACGTGGTGGTCTGCGACCCGGAGACCGGGGCCGTCCTCGACGCCGACGAGATCGGCGAGATCCGCGTCGCCGGCCCCAGTGTGGCGGCCGGCTACTGGCAGCAGCCCGAGGCCACCGCCGCCCGCTTCGGCCACGGTGTCGACGCGGCCCACCTGCGCACCGGCGACCTGGGGTTCTTCCGCGACGGTGAGCTGTACGTGCTGGGCCGGGCCGACGACCTGATCATCATCGACGGGCGGAACATCTTCCCGCAGGACGTCGAGCGCACGGTGGACGGCTGCCATCCCGGCCTGGCCGCGGGCCGCTCGGCGGCGTTCGCGCTGGAGCGCTCCGGCGAGACGGTGCTGGGGATCGCGGTGGAGACGGCCCGCGGCGGCGCGGCGGGAAGCGAGACGGAACGGCGCGCCCGCGCGGAGATGGTCGCCGCGGTGCGCCGGGGCGTGGCCGAGGAACACCAGGCCCCGGTGGGCGCGGTGGTCCTGCTGCGGCCGGGCGGGCTGCCGCGTACGACCAGCGGGAAGGTGCAGCGCCGGGCCACCCGCGCCCGTCACCTCGACGGGACCCTCAAGACCTGGTGATCTCCCGCCGCGCCCCGGGGCGACGTGTCCCGGGGCGCGGCCCCCGCCCTCCCGGGTTCAGCGGTGCCGCCCGCGCGGCGGGACCACGTCCGGGTGGGGCCAGCTGCGGGTCAGCACGTCGCGCATCCGAGGGTCCCGGCTGCTGACGAGCAGCGGCACCAGCTCGGGCCCGGAGACGGCGACCGACACCACCGGACGGTGGATCTCGGGCCAGGGACCGAGCGTGTTGGCCAGGACGCCGGTGAAGCGCAGGGACTCCCAGGCGTCGCCGCCGGCGCGGCCGGCAGCCATCACCGCGCGGGCGTCGCCGAGGATCGCGACCCACGCGCCGATCCGGGCGACCGCCCCGGTGTCGAGGTGGATCGGCGCGATGCACCGCAGGAAGCTGCCCACCTCGGAGAGGACGACCGCGCGGCTGCGGTAGCTGATCTCCTCCGGAGCGTCCACCAGCTCGTCCGGGAGGTCGTACTCCCAGCGGAGCCGCTGGTCGTCCAGCACGTCACCACAGCAGTCACACCGCACCCGATCCTCCTCCACGACGGACAGCACCGTACCCGGGGCGTCACCGGGCGTGGACTCCTCTCCGGTCGCCGGTGACGGCCGGGTGACGCCCGGCCGGACAGGGTCGGACGGCGACGTCGTCGTGGTCCGGGCGCCCCGGCCGGGACCGGCCGGCAGAGGAGATTTTCATGATCAGGACGATGCTGCGGATCCGTGCGCGCCCCGGTGCCGAACCCGACGTGGAGGCCGCCTGGCGGACGGTGGCCGGACAGCTCGGCGCGGTGCCCGGCAACCTCGGGCGGGACCTGCTGCGGGACGCCCACGACACCCGCGCGTTCGTCGTCGTCACCGAGTGGGTCGACGAGTCCGCGTGGCGCGAGCACGAACGCGGGCCGGTCGCCGCGGCTCTCGTCGCCGCGCTCCGGCCGTTGACCGAGCCGTCCGGGGCGGACGACGTCCTGGTCATGCGGGACACCCCCGGTGCCGGGTCCACGATCTTCGTGGACGTCGAGCTCACCGTGCCGGCCGACCGGCTGCCCGAGTTCGAACGGGGCTATCCCGAGGTCACCGCGCGGATGGGCCGGGTGCCGGGTTACCTGCGCGAGGACCTGCTGCGTGAGCCCGGCTCGGATCTCTTCCACATCTTCGCCGAGTGGCGCGGGGAGGCCGAGTTCTTCCACTGGATCCGCAATCCGGCCCACGCGCAGGAGGAGGCCGGCCCGATCGCGCCGTTCCTCCTCGACATCCGGCGCCGCCTCTTCCACCGCGTGGACCATCCCGACAGCGGGCGCGTGGACCAACCCGACAGCAGGCGAGAACCGAGCAGGGGCAAGGAGACCGACGTGCACACGACAACGGACGTACTCATCGTCGGAGCGGGACCGACCGGGCTGACCACCGCCGTCGAGCTGGCCCGGCGCGGCGTCGACTGCCGGCTGGTCGAGAAGCGGGCCACCCCGCCCGGGCAGGCCGACAAGGCGATCGGCGTGCACTGCCGCACGATGGAGATCTGGGAGCGCCAGGGCATCGTGCGGGAGGCCATGGACGCCGGCATCTGGCTGACCGGCAACATGGTGTTCGTCAACGGGCACGAGACCCACCGGATGAGCTGGGAGCTGCCGGAACTGCCCTACGCGCACCTCGGCCTGCCGCAGTACGAGACCGAGCGCCTCCTCACCGAACGACTCGCCACCCTCGGCGTACGCCCGCAGCGCGGGGCCGAGCTGGTCGCGTTCACCCAGGACGACGACGGTGTGACGGCCACCCTCGCCACCCAGACGGGCGAGGAGACGGTACGCGCCCGGTACCTGGTCGGCTGCGACGGCGCGCACAGCCGGGTCCGGGAGCTGCTCGGGTTGACGTTCTCCGGCGGGCTGGGCCGGTTCCCGCAGCTGTTCATGCTCGGCGACGTCGACGTGGACTGGGACATGCCGGCGGGGCACCTGCTGCGGTTCATGCACGAGACCGACGGCCGGATGGACGGCATGCTGGTCTGCGTCCCGCTGCGCGGCGAGTCGCGCTACCGGATCGCGACCCTGGCGCCGCCCCGGTTCTTCGCCCAGACCGGCGGGCAGGACGCCCCACCCGGGTTCAGCGAGGAGCTGGCCGAGCCCACCCTCGACGACGTCCAGGCCGCGGTCGACCGGCTGGCCCCGCCCGGCACCCGCGTGTCGAACCTGCGCTGGTCGTCGGTGTTCCGGATCAGTCACGGCATCGTCGACCGGTACGGCGACCGCCGGGTCTTCGTGGCCGGTGACGCCGCGCACCTGCACCCGCCGGCCGGTGGGCAGGGCATGAACACCGGCATCCAGGACGCCTGGAACCTGGCGTGGAAGCTGGCCCTGGCGGTCCGGGGGGTCGCCGCGCCCGGGCTGCTGGACAGCTACGAGACCGAGCGGCGCCCGGAGGGCGAGGAGATCGTCGGCCGGGCGGTGCGGATGGCGTTCACCGACGAGCTGGACCGCGAGGACCTGAAGCGGCAGTTCCTCCAGGAGATGTCGATGCTGCTGAGCTACGCGGACAGCCCGCTCGTCGGCGAGTCGCTCGCCGCGCCGGACGCGCTGCGGTCCGGCCCCGCGCCCGGCGACCGCGCCCCCGACGTCGGTGGCCTGCGCCGCCGGGGCGTCGGACACCCGCTGCGGCTGTACGACCTGATCGGCGGCACCCGGCACACCCTGCTGCTCTACGCCGACGCGTCGGCCGACGCCGCCACCCTCGCCGGGGTGCGGACGCTCTGCGCCGACGTGCGCCGGCAGACCGCCGGACAGGTCGACGTCTATCTGCTGCTGCACCCGGACGCCCCGGCGCCCGCGCCGCTCGACCCGCCGGTGGTGCAGGACGCCGGGGGTGAGTTCCGGGCCGCGTACGGCGTCGCCGGGAGCGCCCTGTACCTGATCCGCCCCGACGGGCACGTCGGGTTCCGCAGCCAGCCCGTCGACGCCGACGCGCTCGGCAAGAACCTCCAGCTGGTGTTCCGGGGTGCGCGATGACGACCGTACGGACCGTGCTGGCGATGCGTACCCGGCCCGGCTGCGAGGAGCAGTTCGAGGCGGAGTGGCTGTCGGCGGCCGAGAAGATCCGCACCCTGGACGGCTGCCTGCACCAGGACCTCGTCCGCGACGCCGACGACCCGCGCAGCTATCTCATCATCAGCGACTGGGCGGACCGCGACCGGCTGGACGCCTTCGGCCGCAGCGAGCAGCGGGACGAGCTGCTGCGCGTGGTCCGGGAGCTGCGCGAGTCCGCGCAGCGGCACACCTACCAGGTGCTGCACAGCGTGCGCAGCGCGTCGGAGGGGGCGAGATGACCGAGCACGTGGTGCCCGCTTCGGAGCTGTACACCGACGAGTTCGCCGCCGACCCCTATCCCACCTTCGCCCGGCTGCGGGACGAGGCCCCGGTCTGCCCGGTCGGTTCGCCCCGGTTCGACTCCTACCTGATCACCAGGATGGACGACGCCCGGGCGGCGCTGACCGACCCCCGGCTCTCCAAGGACCTGTACGGGCCGGGCCAGCACTACCTGCGGATCTTCGGGCCGAACTCGGAGGGCCTGAACCGGAACATGCTCAACTCGGACCCGCCGGAGCACACCCGGCTGCGCCGGATCGTCTCGCAGGCGTTCGCGCCCCGCCGCATCGAGGCGCTGCGGCCCCGGGTGGCGCAGATCGTGGACGACCTGCTCGACAAGATCGTCCCGCAGGGGCAGGCCGAGCTGATGCACGACTTCGCCATCCCGCTGCCCATGCGGGTGATCAGCGAGCTGCTCGGCATCCCGGTGGCCGACCACGACCCGGTGCTCGACTGGACCCAGGTGATCCGGACGTCCGGGTCGTCGGGGCGTACCCCGCAGGAGGACCGGGCCGCGGTGCAGGACGCCCAGTTGCGGCTGCACCACTACTTCGTCGACCTGGTGAAGGCCAAACGCGCGGACCCCGCCGACGACCTGATCAGCGCCCTGATCTCCGCCTGCGACCAGGACGGGAAGCTCTCCGAGTCGGAACTCGTGACCACCTCGTTCCTGCTGCTCTTCGCCGGTCACCAGACCACCGCGGACTTCATCGGCAACGCCGTGGTGGCCCTGCTGACCCACCCCGACCAGCTCGACCTGCTGCGCGCCCGGCCGGAGCTGCTGCCCTCGGCGATCGAGGAGCTGCTCCGGTTCGACGGTCCGCTGCCGGTGGCCAGTCCCCGGATCGCCACCGAGGACGTCGACTACCGGGGGGTCCACATCCCGAGCGGGTCGATCGTCGGCGTGGTGATCAACGCGGCGAACCACGACCCGGCGCACTTCACCGAGCCGGACCGGCTGGACCTGTGCCGCGAACGCGGCCCGCACGTCGGGTTCGGCTACGGCGTCCACTACTGCCTGGGGGTCTCGCTCGCCCGGATGGAGGCCCAGCTCGGCATCGGGGCGCTGCTGCGCCGGCTACCGGGGCTGCGGCTCGGCACGCCGGTCGCGCAGCTGCGCCGGCTGCCGGCGGCGTCGCCGTTCCGCGGCCTGCTGGAGCTTCCGGTCCGGTTCGCGGCGTGACCCGTACGCCCACCCGCCCTCGCCAACCACTCACCCGCAAGGAGCAGTCATGGTCTTCCGAAACGTCATCGTCTGTCACATGGTCCCCGGCAGTGACGGCATCGTGGGCGACGTCTTCGCCCACTACGACCGGGCCACCCGACCGCAGGACCTCGGCGTCATCGGCCGTCGCCTGCTGACGCTGCACGACCTCTACATCCACGTCATCGAGCGCCGGCAGGACCCGAAGATCTCCGGGCAGACGCGTGGGCTGCCCGCGTTCCAGAAGATCGCCGAGGAGATCGGCCCGTACGTGACGCCGTACCCGAGGAACTGGCAGAACCCGTCCGACTCGGTCGCCAAGGAGTTCTACCGGTGGGAGCCGGAGACCGGCGCGCCGCCCGAGGAGGCCGGCCGGAACCTCACGGTGATCGTGCAGCGCCTGAAGCCCGGCGCCGAGGCCGACATCGCCCGCATCTTCGCCGAGTCCGACGCCGGGCCGCTGCCGACCCGGTTGGGGGTCACCGGACGGTGGCTGTACTCGATCGACGACGTCTTCGTGCACCTGTTGGAACGCACCGACGCGGCGTTCAGCGAGGGCCTGGGCGGCGACCACGAGCAGCCGGCCTTCGCCCGGATCATGGCGGAGCTCACCCCGTTCGTCAGCCCGTACGACCCGGAGAGCTGGCGGGGCCCGGACGACGCGGTGGCCCGGGAGTTCTACCGCTGGCAGGCCGAGGACTGAGGCGCGGCGTGGGGGCGGTCGACCCGACCGCCCCCACGCCGACCGGCCCTAGCCGGGCAGCGGCGGGCCACCGCCGTTGAGGTGGTACGCCCGTTCCTCCGCACTGAGCCGGGCCCGCAGGAACCGGTCGTTCCACCCGGGGTCGGTGTCGGGGATGCGGTCGACGACGTGTTCGTCGAGGACCGGTCCCCGCGGCGGCACCAGCCCCACCGCGACCACCGTCCGCCCGTCCCGCCCGTAGTGCAGCACCTGCCAGCGCGCCGCCCGGACCGCCCGTCGGTCGCGCCGCCCGGCCAGGGCTGTCAGCAGCAGGTGGCAGCCGAGGGCGACGACGACCGTGACACCGACGGCGAGCAGCAGGGCGACGGCCCGCACGACGAGCTCCGCCTCACTGGAGGGGGACGGTGGCGCCGGCCCCGGGGGCGTACGTCGTCACGCCCGGCGGGAGCGCCTTGATGATGTCGATCTGGGCGCACGCGGAGCAGGCGTCGTACCCCTGCTGTCGGGTCTTGTTGGCCTCCGCCTCCGCCTTCGCCTGCGCCACCCGCGCCTGGGCCTCACTGACCTGCGCGTACGCCGCCTGGGCCTTGCTGACCGCGTCCTGCACCGTCTGCGGCAGGGTGACCCGGGCCAGGTTGAACTTGATGCCCTCGAAGAAGTTCCCGCCCAGCATCTCGGCCAGGTCCTTGGGGAGGCTGCTGTTCACGGCCTCCTGCACCTTGGCGATGTTGGTGTTGTTGGTCTGACCTCCGCCGTCCGGGTTGGCGGGCGCGGACGTCCCGGTCCGCTGGGCGCCGTTCTGGACCAGCGCGCAACTGGAGACCAGCTCCGCGCAGCGGAAACTGTTGATCTGGATGCGCAGGTCGTTGTCGATCACCGGGCGGACGATCGCGTCGAGGAAGGTGCTCCAGCCCTCGTCCCCCTCGTAGGCGTAGCGCAGCTGGCCGTCCACGCCGCGGAACTGCCGGGTGCCGAACTTCGTGTCGAACGCCTTCAGGATCTTCGGGTCGAGGTTGAGGGTGAAGTAGATGGTGCCCTCGATGCCCATCTCGACGCCGTCGCTGGACGGCGTGTTCACCACGTCGACGCCGGTCCGGTCACCGCGCCTGTTGTCGGAGGTGATCGTGTAGAAGCGCTGCTGTGCGGGGTAGCGGTGGATGGTCGAGTACATGCCCGTCCAGGTCAGGCTGGACGCCGGCGGGATCACCTGACGTACCCGGTTGTTGTCGAGCCAGCCGCCGTTGCGGACCACCCCGACCTCACCGCCGGCCGTCTTGTCGAAGCCGCCGACGACCGCGGTGAGGGCGACGATCAGCACGATCGCCCCGGCCAGGACGGACCCGACGACCGGAACGATGCGCCGTGGCGGGAATCCCACCGCCGGTCCGACACGACGTGTGGCCATGGTGCACACTCCCTCGTCTCCGCCAGGCGATCTGCCCGGCGCGATCAGGTTGGCAGTCGGTGTCAAGAGCGCCCGGCGCCGAGGGGACGGACTGGAAAGATCAGCACACCTCGCTCTTTCCGGCGCTCGCGACGAGCGCCACCGGCACCGTCCTGGGTAGACTCCGCGTCGCCACCGGATGACCGTCTGTCGGGGCTGTTCGGGGCTGCCGTGTCCGGCGACAGGAGTGGGGTGGCCAGGTGATGACTCTGCCGGCGGCCGCGGCCGACATCGCCGCCACCGCGATGACGGTGCTCACCCCCGACGGCGGGTGCCTCTGGTCGAACGCGGCGGCGCGCCGGCTGGGCGTCCCGCCGGAGGAGCTGCCGCGTACCGGCGCCGAACCCGACGGACCCGCCGTCGACCTGCGGTGGCCCGGCCCCGACGGCACCGCCCGCTGGCTGGAGGTGCGCTGCCACGGGGTCGACCACGACGGCCGGACCCTGCGCCTGTACGAGGTGCGGGACGTCACCGACGAGCGCCGGGAGCGCGAGTGGGGGCGCAACTACCGGTGGCGCCTGGCCCACATCGAGAAGCTGGCCAAGGTGGGCACCTGGGAGTGGGACATCTCCACCGACACGGTCATCTGGTCGGACGTGCTGCTGGAGATGTTCGGCCTCCCGCCGGGCACCGCGCTGGACTACCCGGCGTACCGGGAGCTGCTGCACCCCGAGGACGTCGGCCTGATCGAGCGGACCCTGGAGGCGGCGCTGCGCAAACCCGCGCCGTTCTCCTACACCCACCGCATGTATCTCGCCGACCGCAGCACGATGCGGGTCTTCGAGTGCTACGGCGAGGTCTTCACCGACGCGTCCGGCGCACCGGTGCGGGTCCTGGGCACCGCCCACGACATCACCACGGCCCGGCGGATCCAGGAGGAGCTGACCCGGCTCGCCGAGCGTGACCCGCTGACCGACCTGCCGAACCGGCGTGCCCTGCTCGGCCGCCTGGACGACCTGCTCGCGCCCGACGGTCAGCGGACCGGCGCGCTGCTGCTGATCGACATCGACAACTTCAAGGACATCAACGACGTGCACGGGCACGCCGTCGGGGACGACGTGCTGCGGCTGCTGGCCCGGCTGCTCGTCCGCCACCTGCCACCCGGCACCGTGCTGGGCCGGCTGGGCGGCGACGAGTTCGCGGTGGTGCTGCCGGGGGCCTCGGCGACCGACGCCCTCGCCGTCGCCGAGAACCTGTGCAACGTCGCGGTGCACACGCCGGTGCCGCTGGCCGACGCCGGGCTGCGGGTCAGCCTGAGCATCGGGGCCGCCTCGCTGGAACCCGGGGACACCCGGGACGTGGTGCTGGCCCACGCCGACCTGGCGCTCTATGAGGCGAAGAACGCCGGCCGCAACCGGGCCCGGCTCTACCTGCCCGAGCAGTACCGGCACGCGGTGCAGCGGGTCAACGTGGTGACCCGGGTCCGCAGCGCGCTGGACGAGCACCGGATGCACCTGGACGCCCAGCCGATCGTCGACCTGCTGACCGGCGAGGTGGTCAGCCATGAGCTGCTCATCCGGCTGCGCGACGGCCGGCAGCCCCCGTTGTCGCCGGGCGACTTCCTGCCCACCGTGGAGCGCGACGACCTGATCGGCGAACTCGACCGGTGGGTGGTGGCCACCGCCACGGCGGCCCTGGCGCAGCCGTCGGTCGTGGCGGCCCGGATGCGGTTCGACGTCAACATCTCCGCGCGGTCGATGGAGTCGCCGGGCTTCGGCGACTGGGTGGTCGACCGGCTGCGCGGGGCCGGGGTGGACGCCAGCCGGCTCGGTCTGGAGGTCACCGAGACCGCGGCGATCACCAACGTGGCGGCGGTCCGCAACCTGGCCGACACGCTGCGGGACGCCGGCTGCCGGCTGAGCCTGGACGACTTCGGCGCCGGCTTCGGGTCGTTCGCCTATCTCAAGCACCTGCCGTTCAGCACCGTCAAGATCGCCGGGGACTTCGTCCGGCAGGCCGACCGGCGGGGTGCCGACCCGGTGCTCATCGACGCGGTGGTCCGCGCCGCGCACGGCTTGGGCATGCGTACGGTCGCCGAGTCGGTCGAGCGGGAGGCGCTGGTGCCGGCGCTGCGCCGGCTGGGCGTCGACGCCGGGCAGGGCTATCACCTGGGCCGGCCGGTCCCGCTGGACTTCCTGCTCGGTCGGGTTCGCGACGAGCGCTCCGGCGCGACGGCCGACACCGTGGTAAGACATCCTGACCACTGATCCGCCGTCCCCTCTGGAGACCCAGGTGAACGCTTCCCCCGCGCCGGCGGTTCCCGGCGGTGTCGAGCTCGTCACTCCCGACCTCGACGTCGCCCGCGCCTTCTACACCGACCTGCTCGGCTGGACGTACACGGAGTCGGCCGCCGGGACCACGGCGCTCGCCGACGGGTTGCCCGCCGCGCACCTGCGCACCGGTGACGCCCCCGCGCGCTGGTGGACCGTCTTCGCGGCGGAGGACGCCGAGGCGGTCCGGGCCGCGGCGGGCCGGGCCGGCGCCCGCGGCGACGGCGAGCAGGTGTACGACCCGGCCGGCGGCGCCTTCCGGGTGCGTACCGGCGGGGAGGTGGTGGCTCCCGGCCCCGGGCGCCCCTGCTGGTACGAGTACATGACGACCGCCCCGGCGGAGGCCGACCGGTTCCACGCCGAGGTCCTGGGGCTGCACGCCACCGTGCCGCCCGGCGCGCCCGACGACTCGTACGCCCTGCTGGTGGCCGGCGGTCGGCCGGTCGCCGGTCGGCTGACGCTGCCCCCGCCGCTGCACGGGCTGCTGCCCACCGGCTGGATGGTCTACGTCGCGGTGGCCGACCCGGACGCCGCCGCCGAGCGGGTCGAGGGGCGGGGTGGGCGACTGCTGGTGCCGCCGCGCGACGTCCCGACGGGCCGGGTCGCCGCCCTCGCCGATCCGGCGGGCGCGGTGTTCACCGTCATCCGACCGGCCCCCGCTCCGGCCTGACCACCCACCGCGCCGGGTCGGTCGACCCGGCGCGGCCCGACCCGCCGTCCCCGGCCGGACGGGCCGGATCAGTCGGCGGCGACGGAGGCCAGGTACTCCTGCGCGCGGTCCGGGGACAGGAACCAGTGCTGGAGGTCGTTCGGGTCGCAGAAGCCGCCGGCGAAGCGACGGGCGATCACCGGGTTGGCCGACGCGGCGCCGAGGAGCTGCTGGACGTGCGGCGGGAGCGGCTGGAGCATGGCGTTGGTCCACTCGGTGACCGCCTGCCCGGTGTCCGTCCAGAACCGCTCGAAGGTCCGCTCCATCCACTCCCGGTCGAAGGGCTGGTCGCCCCGCTCCACGATGGACGCGAGGTACGAGTAGGCGCACTTCGCCGCCGTGTTGCTGCCCTGGCCGGTGATCGGGTCGTTGGCGACGACCACGTCGGCCATGCCGAGGACCACCCCGCCCGAGGGAAGCTCCGCCACCGGCCGGCGCACCGTCGGGGTGTACCGGCCGGAGAGGGTGGCCCGCCCGTCGGTCAGCTCGACCGCGGCGCACCGCTGGTGGATCCACGGCGTGTACCGCCGGGCCAGCTCCAGGGTGAGCTTGAGGTGCTCGGCGGGATCACGGCGTTCCTGCCACAGGTCGAGCGGCCCGTCCGGCACCGCCTCCCAGAACAGGATGTCGCACGGCCCGGAGAGGGTCAGCGCGGGAATGACGAAGAGTTCGCCGAGCCCGGGCACCGCGTTGAAGCTGACGTGCGGCGCCGGCCAGAGCGGGTCCGGCGCCATGCCGTGCACGTATGCGACGGCCAGTCCCCGCTGCGGTGCCGCGTACGCCGACCGGTGCGGGTCGCGGTCGAAGACGCCCACCAGTTCGCTCTTTCCGGCGGCCACGACGGTCAGGTCGTAACGGCCGAGCCGGGTCAGTCCGTCCAGGTCGGCGGTGGTCACGCCCTGGTAGTGCACCGTGCCGCCGCGCTGCTCGAACAGGTCCAGCCAGGCGGCCATCTTCAGCCGCTGGTCGGTGCTCTGCGCCGGCTCCTCCAGGACACAGGGGATGCGCAGCGCCCGCTCACCGGGCGGCGCGGAGAGCGACACGTGCAGCCCCCCGATGGGCGGTGCCTCGGCCGACCAGAGGTCCAGTCCGTACCGCCGCTCGGTGTCGAGGGCGGGGGCGAACATGGCCTGGGTGCTCATCACCCAGCCGCGCCGGATCTCGTCCGGCGTACGGGCCGACATGACGGTCACGTCGTAGCCCTCGGCGAGCAGGCTCAGCCCGAGCTGGAGGCCGGACTGACCGGCCCCGACGATCAGGATTCTGCGCATGGAGACCTCCGGGTCAGGTGGGCTGTCGGACGAGGCGGCTCGGGGAGGCGCCGGTGGTGTGGTCGATCGTGTGGTCGACGACCGCCAGCAGTGCCCGGGCGACCGCCGCCCGGTCCCGGACGTCGCAGGCGATCACGGGGACCTCGGCCGGCAGTTCGAGGGCGTCCCGGACGGCGTCCAGGCGGTGGGTCAGCACCCCGTCGAAGAGGTTGACGCAGACCACGAACGGCAGGTCGGTGTCCTGCTCGAAGTAGTTGACCGCGGGGAACGAGGCCGCCAGGTGCCGGGTGTCGGCGAGCACCAGCGCGCCGACCGCCCCTCGGCACAGGTCGTCCCACATCGGCCAGAACCGCGGCTGACCGGGGGTGCCGAAGAGGTACAGCACCAGGTCGGCGCCGATCGTCAGCCGGCCGAAGTCCATCGCCACGGTGGTGGTGGTCTTGTCGGTGCCGGGGTCGAGCCGGTCCACGGTCTCGCTCGCCGCCGTCATCCACGCCTCGGTGTTGATCGGCGGGATCTCCGAGATGGACCGGACGCACGTCGTCTTGCCGACCCCGAAGCCACCGGCGACGACGATCTTCGCGGAGGTCGGCAGGAGGCGGTCAGGCGAGCTGGCGGAGGCCATCGCGGAGTCTCTCCAGGAGGCGGTAGTCGAACGGGGAGGCGGAGCTGTCGCCGTGGACGCGCAGCCGGTCGGTGGCCGCGAGGTCGTCGACGACCACCCGGGTCACGCCCAGCGACATGCCGCAGGCCGCCGAGAGTTCCGCGACCGACCTGGTCCAGCGGGCGTGCTCGTAGAGGGACCGGGGCTCCGGCAGCAGGCCCGAGGCGAACACGGCGTCGTAGTGGGGCACCGACACCAGGGTGTGCACCAGCAGGTGGCGCCGGGTGCGGGCCCGCCCTCCGGTGAGGACGTAGGGTCGCACCTTCCAGTACGGGTTGGGCACGGTGGAGACGCTCCCTCGGCTTCCGGCCGTCAACGGGCCGACTGGCTGGCGGTGAGGCGGTGCAACTCGCTGCGTACCTGCGGGGTCAGTACGTGCCAGACGGAGCCGACGAACTGCGTCATCCGGTACGACACGATCCGCAGGTCGCAGCCCGCCGCGGCGGCCACGGCCAAGCCGGCGGAGTCGCCGACCCGCATGAACAGCAGGTGCCCGCGGGGCAGCCGGACCGTCAGGTATTCCGACGGGCCGAGGTCGAGCAGGTCGGCGCTGCGGTCGGCCATGCTGAGCAGTCCCGAGGTCAGCGCGGCGAGCTGGTCGCCCAGGTCACGGGGCACCTGCCGGGAGGCGGCCAGTTGCAGCCCGTCGAGGGAGACGAGCACCGCGTGGGTGACGCCGGGGACGTCGTCGGCGAACTGGCGGATCAGCCAGGCGCAGTCCGGCCGGCCCGGTCCGTTCGCCGGCCGGGTGCCGCCGTCGTGCGGGGTCGGGGTCATCGCAGGGGCCCTTCGGGAAGCGGGGTGGACCGGGCATGGGTGACGCCGGCCGCGAAGGCGGCCGTCTCGTCGGGCCAGGCCTCGGGGGACGACGGGAGATGCTGCCGCGGTGCCGGTCCGGGCCGGGACAGCTCGCCGGGGACGGCGTCGGCGCGGATGCTCTCGCGGACCCGGCGGGGTAGCTCGCCGCCGCCGGGCCGGCTCTGCGGCGGGTGGTTCCCGGCCGGCGGGGCACCGAGGGTGGCGAGGCGCAGCGTGGGGCTCTCGGTGCCGTCGGGGGGCGGGCCCGGCGGCGTGTCCCGCTGCCGGGTGCCGACCCGGTCGGGCGGCCCGCCGGCCGGCGCCGTCGGCGCGGCGGCGGGTGCCGGCGTAGCGCCGGGCATCACCTCGCACAGCAGCGACCCGGGTACGAGCACCGTCGCGGTCGTGCCGCCGGAGGGCCGGTTGGTGAGCCTGACCCGCAGCTGGTTGGCGCGGGCCAGGTGTGCCACGACGACGAGGCCCAGGTGGGCTGCGGGATCCGCCGTGGTCGACGTCGGCGCGGTGCCGGCCAACCGGGCGTTGAGCGCCGCCACCTGGTCGGGGTGGACGCCGACACCGGCGTCCTCGACGCGGATCAGGACGGCACCGTCCTCGGTGACGTAGGCGGAGACGATCACCGACGACGAGGGCGGTGAGAAGCGGGTCGCGTTGTCCAGCAGTTCGGTGAGCACCCGGATGACGTCGTCCGCGGCGAAGTCCACGACCCCGAGGTCCACGACGTGTCCGACCTGGACCCGGGGGTAGTGCTCGACGGCGGAGGTGGCCGCCCGGATCACGTCCACGAGGGTGACGGTCTGCGGGTCGGCGTCCTCGACCCGGCGACCGAGCAGCACCTGCAGGTTCTCCGCGTGGCGGCGGATCCGGGTGTTCGCGTGGTCGATGCGGTAGAGCCGCTCCAGCCGCTCCGGGTCCTGCTCGTCGGTCTCGACGGCCTCCAGGTGGCTGCCCATCTGGTACGCCGAGGCGAGGATGCGCAGCGCGAACTGCTCGCAGATGGCCGGCCAGAGGGTGTCGGCCCGGTCCTCGGGCGGGGGCGGCGCGGCCGGGCTCCCGTCCGACGTGACGGCCCACTGCGCCACCGTCGGGTCCAGCCAGCGGGCCGCCCGCTGCCGCCACGTCGGACGGTGTCTGCTGCCGGACTGTCGTGGCGACAACTCAGTGTGTTTCACGAATTAACCGACCTATCGTCAATCGTCCCTTCTGGCACGGTGGAGCAGTCAACCACCGTCCGGTGCCGATCGCAACGGTGCAAGGTCAACTTTGTGAAGGCCACGTTGGTGCATCGCGGGTGGCCGCCGGAACGCAACAACCAGTGCCGTACGTCACGGCAGCCCACGGGCGTCGGGCGGGTGCCGGGCGGGCCGGGGTGTCGTCGGCGGGCCGGGCGGAGGCCACCGCCCGCGCCGGTGCGTACCCGGCGCGTCGGTGCGACCCGGGGCGCGTCCCGGGTGGCGGACGGACCGGTCGGGACGGCGGCCGGTCAGCCGAGCAGGTCTCCGGTGGGCAGCGGCAGCCCGGGCAGCGACGGCAGCACCGACGGCCCCAGCACGGACGGCAGCGGCAACGGTGGCAGCGGACCGGAGCCGGACGACGAGGTGGGTGAGGGCGCCGGTGCCGGTGCCGCCGGCACGGGTCTCGGCGCGGTCGTCCGGGGCCTCGGGGGGTGGGTGACGGCCGGGGTGCCGGCCGCCGAGGTGGCGGGCGACGGCCGCGTCGGCACGGGGGAGGTGGACGCGCACCGGGGCCAGGTGGGGCAGCCGTCCACCGCGGCCAGGTCACGCCGTACGCCGTCGATCTCGGCGCGCAGCCGGGCGACGTCGGTGGGGTCGGTGACCCGGGCCAGATCCCGCGCCGCCCGGTCGATGAGCTGTCGGGCGTCGTCGAACCGGCCCGCCGCGACGGCGGCACGCGCCTCGCCGATGGTGTGTTCGATCGCGAGCACCTCGGCCCGCTCCGGGTGCAGCACCTTGGTCAGTGCCCAGAGCGGACTGGCCGGTCCGGCGTTGCGGGTGCCGACCCCCAGCCCCGCGACCAGCACGAGGGCGGCGAGCGCCGTGGCGGCGAGCCGGGCGGCCCGCCGTCCGAACGGTCGCCGGCCGGGCCCGCCACGGCCCGCCCCGCCCCGGGCGGGCCTGAGACGGGCGGGTCTGTCCGGGGTGCCGGCCCGGACGTGGGCGACCCCCGGACGGGCGTCCACGCCGAGGGCCCGGGGCGCGGGATCGAGTGTGTGCGGCGCTGCGGCGCCGACCCAGGTGGCGGTGTCGTCCACGCCGTCGGAGGGCCGGGTGACGGTGTCGGAGAGTGGGGTGACGGTGTCGTCGCCGGCGGTGACGTCGGCGTGCCAGGCGGCCAGCAGCGCGGTGACGTCGTCCGGCTCGACCACCGGCCCGCCCCGGCCGAGGGCGTCGAGGAGCAGGTCGTCGTGGGCGATCACGCCGGGATCCAGCTCCTCGCCACCGCCGTCCGGCCAACGCTCACTCATGCCGCCACCTCGTCGAGTCCGTCGCCGGCCAGCGTACGGAGGCGGGCCAGGGCGCGGGACTGGGCCACCCGTACGGCCGCGGCCGACATGCCGAGAATGGTGCCGACCTCGTCGGCGGTGAGGCCCACCGCCACCCGCAGGGTGATGATCTCCCGCTGCGCGTCGGGCAGGCGGTGCAGCAGCACGGACAGTCGCCGGGCCAGGTCCGTGGCGACGGCCTGCTGCTCCGGGCCGGGGGCGGTGTCCGGGTGTTCCAGCGGCGTGTCGGTGACCGCCACGGCGGAGTCCCGGACGGCCGCCCGCTGCGCGTCGGCGACCTTGTTCGCCGCGACGGCGAAGACGAACGCCGCGAACGGCCGGCCCTGGTCACGGTAGCGGGGGAGCGCCTTCAGCACCGCCAGGCAGACCTCCTGGGCGACGTCGTCGGCGGTGGTGTACGCCCCGCCGATCCGGCCCAGCCGGGCCCGGCAGTAGCGGACGAGCCGGGGCCGCACGTCGGCGAGCAGGGCCGCAGTCGCCGCCCGGTCGCCGTCGGCGGCCAGACGGACGAGCTCCGGCTCGATCGCTGTGGTCATGGGATGCGAGACACCTTCGTTACCGGCGGGTCAACCGGCACCGTATCGAGACACCGGCCACTTTGCCTAGTTCACTCTCCGTCAACATTCGGTATCGGAAAGAAGTTGTTGCGTTCGGTCCGGCCGGCGCGATGTGTCAGGTAGCGACGAGGGGAGGGTGCATGGGTGTCGAAGTGGCCGTGCAGGGACTGACGAAGTCCTTCGGTGGTCAGCCGGTCTGGTCGGACATCAGCCTGACCCTGCCGGCCGGTGAGATCTCCGTGCTGCTGGGTCCGTCCGGCACCGGCAAGTCGGTGTTCCTCAAGACCCTGGTGGGGCTGCTGCGGCCCGACGCCGGCTCGATCTGGATCGAGGGCAAGGACCTGCCCCGGCTCTCCGAGCGGGCGCTGTACGAGGTGCGCAAGCTGTTCGGCGTGCTGTTCCAGGACGGCGCGCTCTTCGGCTCGATGACCATCTACGACAACGTGGCCTTCCCGCTGCGGGAGCACACCCGCAAGTCCGAGGCGCAGATCCGCGACGTGGTCACCGAGAAGCTCGACATGGTCGGTCTGGTCGGCGCCGAGAAGAAGCTGCCCGGCGAGATCTCCGGCGGCATGCGCAAACGGGCCGGCCTGGCCCGGGCGCTCGTGCTCGAACCCCGCATCGTCCTCTTCGACGAGCCGGACTCCGGCCTGGACCCGGTCCGCACCGCCTATCTGAACCAGCTCATCATCGACCTCAACCAGCGGACCGGGGCGACCTTCCTGATCGTCACGCACGACATCAACACCGCCCGCACGGTGCCGGACAACATCGGGCTCATCTACCACGGGCACCTGGCCATGTTCGGGCCGCGGGAGATGCTGCTGTCCAGCACCGAGCCGGTGGTGCGGCAGTTCCTCAACGCCCAACGGATCGGCCCGATCGGGATGGCCGAGGAGAAGGACGCCGAGGAGTTGCAGGCCGAGGCGGACGCGGGCGTCGAACTGCCCCCACTGCCGCCCATCCCGCCGCAACTGCCGCCGTCGGACGGACTGCCCCGGGCAGCCGAGCGGCCACCGGGCCAGTGGTGCCGGGAGCACAACGTCACCCCACCCCCCGGCTCCTTCGCGGGGCATCCCGACGGCGGGCACCCCGACCGCGGGCACCCCACCGTCGAACTCGATCCGACCGCCGACGGGCGACACCACCGGGAGGTGGCCGGATGAGCGCGCCCGTCGCCGCCGTCCGCCACACCGGCGAGTTCTTCGCGTTCTGCCTGGACACCCTGCGCGGCCTCGGCCGGCGACCGGTCCAGGTCCGCGAGTTCGTCCAGCAGGCCTGGTTCATCAGCTCGGTGTCGATCCTGCCCGCCGCGCTGGTCTCCATCCCCTTCGGCGCGGTCATCGCGTTGCAGCTCGGCTCGCTGGTGCGGCAGCTCGGCGCGCAGTCGTTCACCGGCGCCGCGTCGGTGCTCGCGGTGGTCCGCGAGGCCGGGCCGATCGTCACCGCGCTGGTCATCGCCGGCGCGGGCGGCTCGGCGATCTGCGCCGACCTCGGCTCCCGGAAGATCCGCGAGGAGCTCGACGCCATGCAGGTGCTCGGCATCGACCCGATCCACCGTCTGGTGGTGCCCCGGGTGCTCGCCTCGATGCTGGTCGCCGTGCTGCTCAACGGCCTGGTCAGCGTGGTCGGGGTGACCGGCGGCTACCTGTTCAACGTGGTCCTGCAGGGCGGCACGCCCGGCGCCTACCTGGCCAGCTTCCAGGCCCTGGGCCAGCTGCCCGACCTGCTGGTGGGTGAGTTCAAGGCACTGCTGTTCGGCGCTGCCGCCGCGCTGGTCGCCTCCTACCGGGGGATGACCGCCAAGGGTGGCCCGAAGGGGGTCGGCGACGCGGTCAACCAGAGCGTCGTCATCACCTTCATGCTGCTGTTCGCGCTGAACTTCCTCGTCACGGCCGTGTACTTCCAGGTCGTACCGCAGAAGGGAAGCTGACATGCCGGTGCTGCGACAGCTCGACGACCTCGGTGGGCAGTTGGCCTTCTATCTGCGCGCGTTCGCGTGGACGCCGCGCACCGTACGCCGCTACAAGCGCGAGGTGGTCCGGCTGCTGGCCGAGGTGAGCTTCGGCTCCGGCGCGCTCGCCGTGCTCGGCGGCACGGTCGGGGTCATCTGCTTCCTGACCTTCTTCACCGGCACCGAGGTCGGCCTGCAGGGCTACCAGGCGCTCAACCAGATCGGCAGCAGCGCCTTCACCGGCTTCGTCTCGGCGTACTTCAACACCCGGGAGATCTCGCCGCTGGTCGCCGCGCTGGCACTGTCGGCCACCGTCGGGTGCGGGTTCACCGCGCAGCTCGGGGCGATGCGGATCGCCGAGGAGGTGGACGCCCTGGAGGTGATGGGCGTGCCGTCGCTGCCGTTCCTGGTCACCACCCGCATGATCGCCGGCTTCGTCGCGGTCGTCCCGCTGTACGTGGTGGGGCTGCTCGCCAGCTACCTGGCCACCCGCACCATCGCAGTCTTCTACTTCGGGCAGTCGGCGGGCACCTACGACTACTACTTCCACCTGTTCCTGCCGCCCCAGGACGTGCTCTGGTCGTTCGGCAAGGTGCTGGTCTTCAGCGTGATCGTGGTGCTGGTGCACTGCTACTACGGCTACACCGCCAAGGGCGGGCCGGCCGCCGTCGGCGTCGCGGTCGGTCGGGCCGTGCGGCTCGCGATCGTCGCGGTCAACATCGTCGACTTCTTCCTGTCGCTGGCCATCTGGGGCGCGACCACCACCGTCCGGATCGCGGGGTGACCATGAGACATCGCATCCTCGGCATCGTCTTCATCGCCGTGCTGGCCACCGCGCTGACCGCCTCGGTGCTGCAGTACCGCAAGGCCTTCACCCCGGTCGCCTGGGTCACCCTGCACGCCGGCCGGTCCGGGCTGCAGCTCACCCCGGGCGCCGACGTCAAGGTACGCGGGGTCGTCGTCGGCGAGGTCCGCTCGGTCGGCAGCGACGGCACCGGCGCCACCCTGCGGCTGGCCCTGGACCCGGCCACCACGCCCCGGATCCCCGCCGACGTCACCGCGCGGCTGCTGCCCAAGACCCTCTTCGGCGAGCGGTACGTCGAACTCGTCCCGCCGGCCGGCGGCACCGCCGCGCCGATCCGGGACGGCGCGGTCATCACCCAGGACCGCAGTCGTACCGCCGTCGAGCTGGAACGGGTCCTCGACCAGGCGCTCCCCCTGCTCCAGGCGATCCGGCCCGACCAGCTCGCCGCGACGCTGGGGGCGCTGGCCGCCGCCCTCGAAGGACGCGGCGACCGGCTCGGCGCGAACGTGGTCCGGCTCGACGCGTACCTGCGGCAGCTCAACCCGGCGATGCCCACCATCGCCGAGGACGTCCGGAAACTCGCCGTCGTGCTGGACGGCTACGACGCGGCACTGCCCGACCTGCTCGCCCTGCTGCGCGACGTCACCGTCACCGCCCGCACCGTCACCGACCAGCGCAGCCAGCTCGCGGCGTTCCTCGTCGACGCCACCGACACCGCCGACGCCACCCGGGGCTTCCTCGACCGGCACGGCGACCAGCTCATCTCCCTCGGCCGGGTCAGCCGCCCCGTGCTGGAACTGCTCGCCACCTACTCACCGGAGTACCCCTGCCTGATGAGCGGCCTGGTCGCCCTGCAGCCCCGCGTGGAACAGGTCTTCGCCGACGGCCGGATGCACATCACCCTGGAGGTCACCCGGGACGGCGGGAAGTACCAGCAGGGCCGGGACGAGCCGGTCTACGCCGCGCACGACGGCCCGAACTGCCGCGGCCTGCCCCACCCGGCACAACCGGCGCCCGAGGTGGCGGTCGCCGACGGGTACGACCACCGGGGCGCCCGCCCGCGTACGCCACTGCCGGTCGGCCTGTCGGCCGGCGCGCCCGGCGGCGCCGCCCCGGACATGGGCCGGGCCGGCACCGGCGAGGAGCGTGCGCTGGTCAAGCCCCTCGTCGGCGCCGTCACCGGCACCCCACCGGCGGAGGTCCCCGACATCGCGGTCCTGCTCTGGGGGCCGCTGCTGCGCGGCGGGGTGGTGAACGCCCGATGAGCGCCCGGACGACGGCCGCGCCGCTGCTGAAGCTGGTGGTCTTCGCCGCGGTGACCCTGCTGCTGACCGCGTTGCTGGCGCAGACCCTGGGCGCGTTCCCGCCGGGCGGCGTCACCTACCGCGCCCGGTTCACCGACGTCACCGGGCTCCTCCCGGGCGACGACGTCCGGGTCGCCGGGGTCAAGGTCGGCCGGGTCAGCCGGATCACCGTGGTCGACAGCACGGTCGCCGAGGTGGCCTTCACCGTCACCGCCGACGTTCCGCTGGCGACCAGCGTCCGCGCCCGGATCCGCTACCGCAACCTGGTCGGGCAGCGGTACGTGGCGTTGAGCGAAGGACCGGGGGAGGGTCGGCCGCTGCGGCCCGACGGTCTCATCCCGCTGGGGCAGACCACCCCGGCGCTGGACCTCACGGTGCTGTTCAACGGCTTCCGGCCGCTGTTCACCGCCCTCGACCCGGACGACGTCAACAAGCTCGCCTACGAGATCATCCAGGTGCTCCAGGGGGAGGGCGGCACGGTGGGCAGCCTGCTGCGCCGCACCGCGTCGCTGACCAACACCCTCGCCGACCGGGACGCCGTCATCGGCCGGGTCATCACCAACCTCAACAACGTCCTCGGCACCCTCGCGGCCCGGGACCGCAACCTCGACCAGAGCATCAGCCAGCTCCAGCAGTTCGTCTCCGGGCTCTCCGGCGACCGCAAGGCGATCGGTGAGTCGCTGGTCAGCATCGGTGAACTGACCACCACCACGTCGTCGCTGTTGCGCCAGGCCCGGCCACCGCTCGCCGCGGACATCCGCGCCCTGGACCAGCTCAGCGGCAACCTCAACCGCAACGCCGCCGTCATCGACGGCACCCTCGGCCGGCTGCCCGAGCGCTACCAGTCCCTGACCCGGGTCGCCTCGTACGGCTCCTGGTTCAACTTCTATCTCTGCGACTTCGACGGCACCGTGGCGGTGGCCGGCCGGGCCCCGCTCGACGTGCCCACCTTCAGCGCCCCGGCCGCCCGATGCGCCACCGGAGGCAGCCGATGACCCCGTTCCGGGACCGCAACCCCGTCGTCGTCGGCGCGGTCGGGCTGACACTGATCGTCGCCGCGCTGCTGGGCGCCTTCCAGCTCGACCGGCTGGCCGACCTCACCGGACGCGCCTACCGGGCGGCGTTCCACGACGCCAGCGGCCTCACGGTCGGCAACGAGGTCCGCGTCGCCGGCGTGCGGGTGGGCAAGGTGACCGCGGTGGAGCTGGCCCGCGACACGACGTCCTACGTCCGGGTCCGGTTCCGGGTGGACGACGACAGCGTCCGGCTCGGTGACCGGACCGGCGCCACGATCAGGATCAAGACCGTGCTCGGTCAGAAGTACCTGGCCCTCGCGCCGGCCGGCCCTGGTCGACTGCCCGAGGGCGGGCAGATCCCGCTCGCCCGCACCGCCGCGCCGTTCGACGTGGTGCAGGCGGTCAGCGGACTCGCCGACACCCTCGACAAGGTCGACACCGACCAGCTCGCCGCCGCCTTCACCACCCTGTCGCGCACCTTCGCCGACACCCCCGGCAGCGTCAACGCCTCCCTGGTCGGGCTCTCCCGGCTGTCCCGGTCCGTCGCCGGGCGCGACGCGGAACTGCGGACCCTGCTCGGCCGGGCCCGCGAGGTGACCGCCGTGCTCGCCACCCGCGACGAGGAGTTCCGCAAACTCGTCACCGACGGCGAGGCGCTGCTGACCGAGGTGAGCCGGCGTCGCGACGCCATCCACAAGCTCCTCGTCGGCACCGACGAACTCGCCACCCAGCTCTCCGGCCTGGTCACCGACAACCGCGCCCGGCTCGGTCCCGCGCTGGCCAAGCTGCGTGACGTGGTCGCCATCCTGCAACGCAACCGGGACGAGCTGGAACAGACCATCCGGCGGATGGGTCCCTTCGTGACCGCGTTCGCCAACGTGGTCGGCAACGGCCGCTGGTTCGACTCGTACGTCTCCGGTCTGCTCCAGCCGTACCAACCCACGACGGGAGGCCGCTGATGCCCGGTTCCCTCCAGCGGTGGCGACGACCGCTCGCCGTCGCCACCGCCCTGCTCGTCGCCGTCGCCGGCGGTGCGGTCGCGCTGCGCGGCGGCACCCCCGACCGGCGGGTCGTCGCCTGGTTCACCCGCGCCGTCGGGGTCTATCCCGGCTCGGACGTGCGGGTGCTGGGCGTCCGCGTCGGTGAGGTGTTCGCGGTGACACCGCAGGGCCGCGCGGTCAAGGTGACGATGACGTACGACCCCGAGGTCGAGATCCCCGCCGACGCGCAGGCGCTGATCGTCCCGCCCAGCGTGGTCAGCGACCGGTACGTGCAGCTCACCCCGGCCTACGCCGGTGGCCCCACACTCGGCGACGGCACCGAGATCCCGCTGTCGCGCACCGTCGCGCCCATGGAGATCGACGACATCTACCAGGCACTCGACGAGTTCAACCGCACCCTCGGCCCGCAGGGCGCCAACCGCGACGGCGCCCTGTCCGACCTGGTCGCCACCGGCCGCGCCAACCTGGCCGGCAACGGACAGAACCTGCACGACACCCTCGACGGCCTGTCCCGCGCCCTGACCACCCTCTCCGACGGCCGGCAGGACCTCTTCGGCTCCGTCGCCAACCTGCAACGCTTCACCACCGCGCTGGCCCGCAGCGACCAGCAGGTACGCGGCTTCAACCAGCAGCTCGCCGACGTCGCCGGACAGCTGGCCGGGGAACGCGACGAACTCGCCGCCGCGCTGCGCAACCTCGCCACCGCGCTGACCGACGTGACCACCTTCGTCCGGCAGAACCGGGCCGCGCTCACCTCCAACGTCGCCGCGCTGACCGACATCACCGGCGTGCTGGTCCGCCAGCAGCAGGCGGTCATCCAGATCCTCGACGTCGCCCCGCTCGCGCTGGACAACCTCAACCTCGCCTACAACCCGCGCTCCGGCACCCTGGACACCCGGGACAACGCCCTGGGTCCGTACGACCCGGCCGGCTTCGCCTGCTCGCTCATGGCCGACCAGCTCCCCGTGGCCCAGGTGCCCGCGAAGTGCCTGGCCCTCGCGCAGACCCTGCACGCGCGCGGACTGCCCATGACCGACCAGCTGCGCAAGCTGCTCAAGCTGCCGCCCGGCGCCCCGGCGACCGGCGGGCCCGCACCGGGAAGCAGCTCCCAGGGTGCGCCCACCCCCGGCCCGGCGCCGGGCGGCTCCACCAGCACCGGCGACCCCACCCTCGGCGGCATCCTGCGGGGGACGGCATGACCGCCCGGGTGCTGCGGACCCTGGCCTGGGCCGTCCTGGTGGCGCTGCTCCCGGCCGGCTGCGGCCTGCCCGACGTCACCGCCCTGCCGCTGCCCGGCGGCGCGCCGAAGGGCGACGGATACCAGGTCGTCGCCGAGTTCGCGGACGTGCTCGACCTGGTGCCGCAGGCCGCCGTCAAGGTCGACGACGTGACCGTCGGCACCGTGGAGAAGATCTCCCTGGCCGGCTGGACCGCCCGGGTGACCCTGCGGCTCGGTCGTGACGTCCGCCTGCCGGCCAACGCCACCGCCGCGGTCCGGCAGAGCAGCCTGCTGGGCGAGAAGTACGTGACGGTCGCGCCGCCACCCACCGGGGCGGCGACCCGCCGCCTCGCCGCCGGCGACGTCATCCCGCTGTCGCGCACCAACCGCGGCGCCGAGGTCGAGGAGGTCCTCGCCGCCCTCGGGTTGCTGCTCAACGGCGGCGGGCTGGCGCAACTGCGGACCATCAACGAGGAGCTGGGCAACGCCCTCGCCGGCCGGGAACCCGCCGTCCGGGACGCACTGCACCAGCTCGACACCTTCATCGGCGGGCTGGACCGGCAGAAGGCCGACCTGGTACGCGCCCTCGACGCGCTCGACCGGCTGACCGGCCGGCTCGACCGGCAGAAACAGGTGCTCGGCGACGCGGTCGACTCCCTCGGCCCCGGCCTGACCGTGCTGGCCGGCCAGCGGGCCCAACTGACCAGGGCGCTGACCGCCCTCGACCGGCTCGGCGCCGTCGGCACCCGGGTCGTCGACCGCAGTCGCGAGGACACCCTGGCCGACGTCCGGGCGCTGCAACCCATCCTGGAGCAGCTGGTGCGCGCCGGGGACGACCTGCCGAAGTCGCTGGACTTCATGCTGTCGTACCCGTTCCCGCCGAACGTCACCGGCGCGATCGTCGGCGACTTCGTCAATCTCTCCGTCACCGCCGACCTCGACTCGGCGTCGATCCTGGCGAACCTGCTCGCCGCGGCCCCCGCCCCGGCCCGCCGGACGGCACCGACGCCCGCCGCCCCGGCCGGGCCACCCCGGACCGGCGGGGCGTCCCCGACCGTCCCGCGGCCCGGCACCGGCCCGGCTCCGGTTCCCGGCCTGCCGCTGGTGACGTGCCTGCCCGACCCGAAGCACTTCCCGACGACCTGGACGCCGCCGAAGGACTGCCTGCTGCCGCAGGGCTGCGTGCTGCTCCGACCCGGTTCGGCGGTGCCCGTCGGCGGGCTGATCCTGCCGAAGGGCGTCGTACCGCCGGGGACCGCCTTTCCCGCCGGGACCGAACTGCCGGCCGGCACCGTCCTGTCGGCGCAGTGCGTGCTGCCGGTGACCGGCGCGGTGACCGGACAGATCGGCGACCTGCCGGACGTCCTCGGAGGGGGCCTGCTGCCGTGACCGGACGTACCGCGAAACTTCAGGTCCTGGCGTTCGTGCTGGTGAGCGTCCTCGGCATCGGCTACGTCGGCGTCCGCTACGTCGGCCTCGGTGAGCGGCTCTTCGGCGGCAGCTACGTCGTGCACCTGGACCTCGCCCGGGCCGGCGGGATCTTCGCCAACGCCCCGGTCACCTACCGTGGCGTGCCCGTCGGCCGGGTCACCGCGGTCGCCCTGCGCGGCGACGGGGTCCGCGCCGACCTGCGCCTGCGGCGCGACGTCCGGGTGCCCGACGACCTGCGCGCCGTGGTGGCCCAGCGCTCCGCCGTCGGCGAGCAGTACGTCGACCTGCGCCCGGAACGCGACAGCGGGCCGTACCTCGCCGACGGGGCGGTGATCCCGGCCGACCGGACCGGTGTCCCGCTCGCCCCGGAGACGCTGCTGACCAACCTCGACGCGCTGGTGCGCTCCCTCGACCCCGACGACCTCCGCGTGCTGATCACCGAACTCGGCACCGCGTTCGAGGGCAACGAGCAGGCGTTGCCCCGGATCCTCGACGCGGGCGACGGGCTGCTGACGGAGGCGACCGCCCGGCTGCCGGAGACGCTGACCCTGATCCGCGACGGACGTACGGTGCTCACCACCCAGGCGGAGTCGGCGGCGGCGCTGCGCCGCTGGGCGGCCGGTCTGGCCCAGCTGGCGGCCACGCTCCGGGCCGCCGACCCCGATCTGCGGCGGCTGCTCGCCGCCGGTCCTCCCGCCGGGCGCGAACTGGTCGCGCTGCTGCGCGGGTTGGATCCGACGGTCGGCACCCTGCTCGGCAATCTGGTGACCGTCAACGGCATCGCCGCCCGGCGGCTGCCCGGCATCGAGCAGTTGCTGGTGGTGTACCCGGTCGCCGTCGCCGGCGGGTTCACGGTGACCCCGGGCGACGGCACCGCCCACCTCGGCCTGGTCGTCAACGCCGCCGATCCACCGTCCTGCGTGTACCGGGGCGGCGGGACGACCTGCGGTGCGGGGGAGCGGGCGGCCGGCGCCAGCGTGCGCGGCGCCGGCAACGCGCCCCGGCCGGGTGGCCGGGAGCCGGCCGGCGGCCCGGCCCGGTCCGGGACCCCGCCCCCCGGCGGGACCGGAACCGCCGGGTACGACCCGGCGACCGGCCTGGTGCTCGGCCCCGACGGCCGGCCGCTGCAGTTCGGCGGCACCGGCGGCCAGTCCCGGACGGCCGGGGCCCAGTCGTGGAAGCAGTTGCTGCTCGCCGGAGTGACCCCGTGACCGGCGCGAAGAAGGAGGTGGCGATGCAGGCCCGCAGGAACCACACGCTGAAAGTGATCAAGGGCGCCAAGCCCGGAGTGGCCGGCCGGGCGGCCCAGCGCCGGATGGTCCCCCGGCAGCTTCCCCGACCCGTGGAGCCGATCGAGGAGCTGCTGAAGCGGCTCGACGAGGAACCGGTCGAGGATCCGGCGGAGTTCGCGGACCCGGCCGGCGACGACGACCCGGCGGACCCGGACGGCCCGCCGGAGGAGGACACCGCGGCCACCCCCCGCACCGCCGCACCGGCCGCCACCAGGTCGGCCGCCACCAAGTCGACCACCGCCAAGCCAACCACCGCCAAGCCGACCCCCGCCACGTCGGCCACCACCGCGCCGCTGCGCCGCCGACGGTCGCTGGTCGTCCTGCTCGTGGCCGTGCTCGTCGCCGCTGTCGCGGCCGCCGGGGTGACCGGCCACCGGTGGTACGTGGACCGGGCGACGGACCAGGCGCGACAGGCGGCTCTCGCCGCCGCCAAGCAGGCCAGCGTCAACTTCGTCTCGATCAGCGCGGCCAGCGTGGACCGGGACATCCAACGGATCACGGCCGAGGCGACCGGTGACTTCCGCGACGAGTTCACCCGGGGGCAGTCCCAGGTCCGCGCCGCCGTCGTCGAGAACAAGGTCGACTCGCACGGCACGGTGCTGCGGGCCGGCCTGGTCTCCGGGGACCGCCGCCGGGCGGTGGTGCTGGTCGCCGTCGACGCGACCGTCAAGAACGTCAAGGCGCCGCAGGGGCGGCCGTCGCACTACCGGATCCAGCTGGACCTGGTCCACGACGGGGATTCCGGCCGCTGGCTCGTGTCCCGCCTGCAGTTCGTCGGATGAGAGAGGGAGGACCCGTGCGTACCCTGGTCGGAATCTCGCGGCCCCGCAGCGGGCCGGTCCCGGTGCTGGCCGTCGCGATCCTGCTGGCGGCGGTCGTCGCCGGCCTCGCCTGGTGGGGCGACCACCAGGCCGGGCGGCGGGACGCCGCCGTACGACAGGCGCTGGCCACCGCGCCCGCCGCCGCCAAGGCCATCTTCTCCTACGACTACCGCACCTTCGACGACAGCGTCGCCAACGGCCGCACCTTCGCCACCGGCGCTTTCGGAAAGGAGTACGCGCAGACCACGGCGGCGTTGAAGCCGACCGCCACCACGCAGCAGGCGGTCGTGGCGGCGGAGGTGTCCGCGACGGGCGTGGTGAGCGCGACCGCCGACCGGGTCGAGTTGCTGGTCTACCTCAACCAGTACCGGCGCAACGTGAACACGGCGGGGGAGAAGGTCGACCAGAACCGGGTGGTGCTCACCCTGATCCCGGTCGACGGGGAGTGGAAGGTCGCCGAGGCCACCGCGATCTGATCCGGCGGTGTCGGGCCGGGCGGTGGGCCCACCCGGTCGGGACCACGGCGGGTCCGTCTCCGGCGGCTGGGTACGCTCGGGGCAGCAACCGCCCGGGGGAGCGCATGACACCACCGACCGCCCAGGCGCTCGTCGTCTTCGGGCGCGGCGTCCGCTGCGTCGACGGCAGCTATGCGCTCACCCCGGCCAGCCTCGCCCGGGTGCGGGCCGCCGTCGACTACGTCCGCGCCCACGAGGCGGGCTTCCTCTGCGCGGCGGCCCGGGGCCGCCGGCCCCGGATCGTCTTCACCGGCGGCTGGGCCGAGGCGTGCGAGGGCGCGCCGCCACCGCCGGTCGGCAGCCGCGAGGGCGACCTGATGCTCCGCGCGGCCCGGGCGGCCGGCCTCGACCGGTACGCGGACCTGCGCGCCGAGACCCGGTCCCGGAGCACCCTGGAGAACCTGGTCAACGCCGTCGAGGACGGACTGCTGTCGGGTCGGGACTTCACCGCGGGTCGCCCGTTGGGCCTCGTCTCGCACGCCTGGCACCTGCCCCGGGTCCGGTTCCTCGCCGGGAAGGTGCTCGGCCTGCCCGGCGCGGCCCTGCTCGACGTGCCGGCGCTCGACAGTGGACCGCTCCACCGTGGACGCGCCGAGCGGGCTGCCCGGCTGGTGGTCCGGCTGGCCTTCCTCGGCGTCGGTGACCTGCGGGTCCTGCTGCGTCGCGAGCGGACCATGGTGGCCGCCCTGCGGCGGGCGGAACGGTGGCTGCGCCGTGGTCGGCGGCGCGGCACGCCGTCGACGGGACCCGGTGCCCGCACCGATGCGCGACGAGGTGCCCGACGGGGTATGTAGGCGGGCGCCACCCGTAAGGCACCCGTCGACCACGGTCGAGCCGGCTTCCGGTACGCGGCCACCCGCCGTGCCGCCGACCCGGCCCTCGCCCAGGTCCGAACAGGACAGGAAGGGAACCGATGATCCTCCTCGCGCCGGTGTACCAGCCAGGCGACCGCCTGCCCGAGCTGGTCTCCGACCTCCGGGCCGCCGCGCCCGGGATCCGGGTCGTGGTCGTCGACGACGGCAGCAGCGGCCCGGGGCCGGACCGGGCCCTCGACGCGGCCCGCGACCTCGGCTGCACCGTCCTGCGGCACCGGACCAACCTCGGCAAGGGGGTCGCGTTGCGGACCGGCTTCCGGTACGTCGCCGAGACGCATCCCGGGCAGGACGTGGTCTGCGCCGACGCCGACGGCCAGCACACCGTCACCGACATCCTGCGGGTGGCCGACCTGGTCCCGGCGACCGGCGCGATGGTGCTCGGGGTGCGCCGCCTGGACGGGCAGGTGCCGCTGCGCAGCCGGGTCGGCAACGCCGCCACCCGGCTGCTGTTCCGCGCCGTCACCGGCTGCCCGGTGCGGGACACCCAGACCGGGCTGCGGGCCTACCCGGCGGCGCTGCTCGACTGGCTGCTGACCATCCCCGGCGACCGTTTCGAGTACGAGATGGCCGTCCTGCTGGAGGCGACCCGGGTCGGTCAGCGGATCGAGCAGACCACCATCGACACCCACTACGTGCAGGGCAACGCCTCGTCGCACTTCAGCTCGCTCGCCGACTCGGCCCGCGTCTACCGGCCGCTGCTGGGCTTCGCGGTCTCCCGCCTCGTCGACCCGTCCCGGTCCCGGTGGGCGTCCACCTCCGCCACCGCGGCCCGCTCCCCGCAGGTCTGAGCCGCATCCCGCCCCGGGTGTGCCGGCCCGGGGCGGGGCTCAGCCGTGCGCGGCGGCGTCGGCCGGCGCTCAGGCCCGGTAGGCGAGGTCGACCATCATGCCGGTCTCGGCGTGGTAGACGTTGTGGCAGTGGGTCATCCACCGGCCGGGGTTGACGGCGTCCAGCTCCACGGCGACGGTCCGACCCGGCGTGACGATGACGGTGTCCTTGCGGGCGCCGCCGCCGGCCACCGCGAAGGTGTGCCCGTGCACGTGCATCGGGTGGAACATCGTCGTGGTGTTGACGAACTCCAGCCGTACCCGCTCGCCGTGGCCGACCACCAGCGGATCGGCGTCGTCCCAGGTCGCCCCGTTGACCGTCCAGCGGTACGGCATCATGCCGCCACCCAGCACCAGCCGGTGCGTCCGGTCCGGCCGCCGCCGCGGCAGCGCCACCTGCGCCGCCGCGCGCAGCGTGCCGGTGTTGCGCACCTGGCGGTCCAGTTCGGCGGGGCGGACGGCGGGTGGGGGCGGATCGCCCGCGCCGGTGCGTACCACCGCCAGCCCCTGCCCGGTCTTGCCCTCGGCGGCGGCGACCAGCCCGAAGACGCCGTCGCCGAGGCGGACCAGCAGGTCGACGCGCTCACCCATGCCGAGCAGCAGCGAGTCGGTGTCGGTCGGCACCACCGGGAAGCCGTCGGTGTGGGTGACGGTGAGCCGGTGACCGCTGAGCGCCACCCGGTAGGCGGTGTCCGAGGCGGCGTTGACCAGTCGGATCCGCACCCGCTGGCCCGGACGCCCGGTCAGCGTGACCGGGGCGGCCGGCACCCGCCCGTTGACCAGCTGGTGCGGGTACGCCACGTCCCCGGCGCCGCCGAGCAGCGGCGAGGTCATCAGCTCCATGCCGCCCGACATGCCGGGCATCCCCGCCATCCCGCCCATGCTGCCGTGCCCGCCCATCGAGGTGAGCGCGGCGAGCACGTCGTCCGGGGTGCGGCCGGTGCCGTCCACCCAGTCGTCGAGCACCACCACCCACTCCTGGTCGTGGTCGCCGGCCTCGGCGGGGTCGTCGACGACGAGGACCCCGTACAGGGCGCGGTCGAGCTGGACCCCGGAGTGCGGGTGATAGAAGTAGGTGCCCGGGTCGGGGACGGTGAACTCGTAGGTGTACCGACCACCGGCGGCGATCGGGCGCTGGGTCACCCCGGGCACCCCGTCCATGTCGTTGCGCAGGGCGACGCCGTGCCAGTGCACGCTGGTCGACACGGGCAGGTCGTTGGTCACCTCGACGCGCAGCAGGTCGCCGGGGCGGGCGCGCAGCAGCGGACCGGGACCGCTGTCGGCGTACCCCCAGGTGGTGACGACCGGGCCGCCGAGGTCGTGCCGGACCGGCCGGGGGTGCAGCCGGGCGGTGACGGTGGTCGCGCCGGGCCGGCGGCGGGCCGCCTCGGTCCGCGCGACCAGGGGGTCGTGCGGTCCGACGAGACGTGGATCGAAGGCCCCGCCCGCCCAGGCGGCGGCTCCGGCGGCGCCGGCCAGGCCGACCGTCCCGGCGATGCCGGCGAGCAGGCGCCGACGGCTGATGGTCGGCGGCATCGCTGCTCCTGTCCCGCGCCGCGGCCGGTCCGCGATCTCACCACCGACGCTGCTCCGACCGAACCCGCCGGACCACGGCAGCAGGGCCCCTGACCAGGGGACGAAGGTCCCGACCGGCGCCTCAGGAGCCGGCTGCCCCGCCGGCCGGGACGTGTGCGGTCAGGTCGCCGCTGGCGTGGTCGGGCAGGTCCCGGTCGGTGTGGTCGGCGTGGAAGAGCGCTTCGGCGAGCAGTGCCCGCACGTGCACGTCGGTCGCCGAGTAGTGGACGAAGGTGCCCTCCCGGCGACCGCGGACCAGGCCGGCCAGGCGCAGCTTCGCCAGGTGCTGGCTCACCGCGGTGGGCGAGGCGCCGACCAGCTCGGCCAGGCACGCGACGGAGGACTCACCCTGGAGCAGCGCCCAGAGGATCTTGATCCGGGTCGGGTCGGCGAGCATCCGGAAGCCTTCGGCGGCCAGGTGGACCTGCTCGTCGTCGGGCATCCGGAAGCCCGGCAGGGAGGTGTGCACGGGCCCAGCCTAGCCGTATCCGGCCGGTCGACTGCTCAGCTGACTGAATACCTGCGAACAGACGCAGGTAGTGTTCGTCGGCGTGACCCTGACGACCGATCGTCCGCCCCTGTCCCGGCCCGGCGGTCCCGCCGTACGCCGCCGGCTCGCCCGCCGACTCTGGGCGCTGGCCGAGGTCCGCTGGGCGGCGGTCGCCACCGGGCTCTTCGTCCTCGGCGGCCTCGCCCAGCTCGCCGACGCCCCCGCCCCGGTCTGGTGGACCCTCTACCTCGCCTGCTACGTCACCGGCGGCTGGGAACCGGCGCTCGCCGGCCTGCGGGCCCTGCGCGAGCGCACCCTCGACGTCGACCTGCTGATGATCGTGGCGGCTCTCGGCGCGGCCGGGATCGGGCAGGTCTTCGACGGCGCCCTGCTGATCGTCATCTTCGCCACCAGCGGCGCGTTGGAGGCGTTCGCCACCGCCCGGACGGCCGACTCCGTCCGCGCGCTGCTCGACCTCGCCCCCGAGCGGGCCAGCCGGGTCGGCGCCGACGGCACCGAACACGTGGTGGACACCGCCGACCTGCTGGTCGGCGACGTGATCCGGGTACGCCCGGGGGAGCGGATCGGCGCCGACGCCGAGGTCGTCGACGGGGCCAGCGACGTCGACCAGGCCGGCATCACCGGCGAGCCGCTGCCCGCCCCGAAGCACCCCGGCGACGAGGTCTTCGCCGGCACGGTCAACGGCGCGGGCACCCTGCTGGCCCGGGTGAGCCGGCCGGCTGCCGAATCGGTCGTCGCCCGGATCGTCGCCCTCGTCGAGGAGGCGTCGGCGACCAAGGCCCGCACCCAGCTCCTCATCGAGAAGGTCGAGCAGCGCTACTCCGTCGGCGTGGTGGTCGCGACCCTCGCGCTCTTCGCCGGGCCACTGGCGTTCGGCGCGGCGCTGCAGCCCACCCTGCTGCGTGCGATGACCTTCATGATCGTCGCCTCCCCGTGCGCGGTCGTGCTCGCCACCATGCCCCCGCTGCTCTCCGCCATCGCCCTCGCCGGCCGGCACGGCGTGCTGGTCAAGTCGGCCGTCGTCATGGAGCGGCTGGCCGACACCGACCTGGTGGTCTTCGACAAGACCGGCACCCTCACCGAGGGCACCCCACGGGTGGCCGAGATCCACCCGACGCCGGGCGGACGGCACGACGTCGGGAGCCTGCTGCGGCTCGCCGCCGCCGCCGAGCACCCCAGCGAGCACCCGCTCGCCGGGGCGCTGCTGGCCGCCGCCCAGGAACGCGGGCTCGACCTGCCCCCGGCACACGACTTCGTCGCCACGCCGGGCCGGGGCGTCGAGGCCACCGTGGCCGGCCACCGGGTGCGGGTCGGCAGCCCGGCGCTGCTGGACGGGCCCACCGCCGACGAGGCGGGCGTACGCGACGTGGTGGACCGGGTGCAGGCGCAGGGGCGTACCGCGGTGGTGGTCGTGGTGGACGACCGGACAGCCGGGGTCCTGGCCCTGGCGGACCGGGCCCGGCCCGCCGCGGCGACCGCCGTCGCCGCCCTGACCGCCCTGACCGGGACGCGGCCCGCGCTGCTCACCGGCGACAACGCCGGGGCGGCCGGCCGGCTCGCCGCCGAGACCGGCATCGGCGAGGCGCACGCCGGCCTGCTCCCCGCCGACAAGGTCGACCGGGTCCGCGCCCACCAGCACGCCGGCCGCCGGGTGCTGCTGGTCGGCGACGGCGTCAACGACGCCCCCGCCCTGGCCGCCGCGGACACCGGGGTGGCGATGGGGCGGCACGGCTCCGACCTGGCGCTGCGCACCGCCGACGCGGTCCTGGTCCGCGACGACCTGGCCGCCCTGCCGGCGCTGGTCTCGCTGGCCCGGCGGGCCCGGCGGCTCGTGGTGGCGAACCTGGTGATCGCCGGCAGCTTCATCGCCGTGCTGGTCACCTGGGACCTGGTGGGGCACCTGCCGCTGCCGCTCGGCGTCGCCGGTCACGAGGGCTCCACCGTCATCGTCGGCCTCAACGGCCTGCGACTGCTCGGCTCGCGGGCCTGGCATCGGGCCGGAGCCCAGCGGTGAGCCGCCGCCGCGCGCCGGCACCCTGCACGGTGACCGTCTGTCGGGGCTGCTGCTGCGGCAACACCGCGCTCGCCCCGGACGTCGACCACGCCGGGCAGCTCGCCACCCTCCGCACCGCGCTCGCGGGGGAGGCCGTGGTCCGGGTGAGCGACTGCCTGGACCTCTGCGCCCAGGCCAACGTGGTCGTGGTCAGCCCGTCGGACGCCGGCCGCGCCGCCGGCGCCCGGCCCGTCTGGCTCGGCCTGGTCACCGACCCGGGCGCCACCGACGACCTGGTCACCTGGGTACGCGCCGGCGGCCCCGGCGTGGCCGACCCGCCCGCCGCCCTCGACCTGTACCTGATCACCCCGCCGCGCCGGCTCCGGCAGGCCTTCGACCGCTGAATCGACCCGCGGGCCACACCCCGCCTCTCATCTGCGAGCCCCACCGCCTCTTCACCCCCGCGCATGCGGGACGCTAGGGTGGCCCGGTGACCGTGTTCCGGATCGGCGAGGCCGCCGAACTGCTCGGCGTCAGTGCGGACACCGTCCGCCGCTGGATCGACGCCGGCCGGCTCGCCGCGACCCGCGACGAGCACGGCCACCGGGTGGTCGACGGCGTCGACCTGGCGGCCTTCGTCCGCGCCCCCGGCCACCCCGAGCTCTCCTCGGCACGTAACCGACTGCGCGGGATCGTCACCGCCGTCGTCAAGGACACCGTGATGGCCCAGGTCGACATCCAGGCCGGGCCGTTCCGGATCGTGTCGCTGATGAGCCGCGAGGCCGTCGACGACCTCGATCTCCAGGTCGGGTCCGTCGCCGTCGCCGTGATCAAGTCGACCACCGTCGTGGTGGAGCGGGCCGCCGCCGCGCCCCGGGGAAGGACCAACCCATGACCGTACGCCGGCTCCGCGTCGCCCTCGCCGGCCTGGCGGTGGCGACCCTCGCCCTCACCGGCTGCGGCGGCGGCCGATCCGCCGACGGGTCCGACGGTCGACGGATCACCGTCTTCGCCGCGGCGTCGCTCACCGAGACCTTCACCCGGCTCGGCGCGGACTTCGAGGCCGCTCACCCCGGCGTGACGGTCACCTTCAACTTCGCCGGCAGCGCGGCACTGGCCACCCAGATCACCCAGGGCGCGCCGGCCGACGTCTTCGCCGCCGCCTCCCCGACCACCATGCGGACCGTCACCGACGCGGGCGACGCGGCCGGCCCGCCCACCGTCCTGGCCCGAAACCAGCTCGTCATCGCCGTGCCGAAGGGGAACCCGCGCCGCGTCACCGGCCTGGCCGACCTGGCCCGCCCCGGGCTGAAGGTGGCGCTCTGCGCCCCCCAGGTCCCGTGCGGGGCGGCGGCGCGGACGGCCCTGGACACCGGGCGGGTGCGGCTCACCCCGGTCACCCTCGAACAGGACGTCAAGGGGGCGCTGGCGAAGGTGAAGCTCGGGGAGGTGGACGCCGCGCTGGTCTACCGCACCGACGCCCGCGCCGCCGCGACCACCGTGGACGCCGTCGAGTTCCCCGAGTCGGCCGACGCCGTCAACGACTACCCGATCGTGGTGCTGAGACGGGCCGGCGACCCGGCCGACGCCCGCGCCTTCGTCGACCACGTCCGCTCTGAGGCCGGTCGGGCGGTGCTCACCGCCGCCGGCTTCCAGGCCCCGCAGGCCTAGATGGGCGGCACCGACACCGCCCCCGCCCGGCGCAGGCGGGTGGCGCACCGGATGCCCGCCGCCCTCTTCCTCCCCGCCGGGCTGGGGCTGGCCTTCCTCGTCCTGCCCGTGGTGGGGCTGCTCGCCCGGACGCCCTGGGCGAGCCTGCCGCAGCGGCTGGCCCAGCCCGGCGTGCTCACCGCGCTGCGGCTGTCGCTGGAGACCGCCACCGCCGCCACCCTGCTCTGCCTCGCCCTCGGCGTACCGCTGGCCTGGCTGCTCGCCCGGGTCGAGTTCCCCGGCCGGCGGGTCGTCCGGGCGCTGGTGACCGTGCCGCTGGTGCTGCCGCCGGTGGTCGGCGGGGTGGCCCTGCTGCTGGTCTTCGGCCGCCGGGGACTGCTCGGGTCGTGGCTGGACAGCACCTTCGGGGTGACCCTGCCGTTCACCACCGCCGGGGTGGTGCTCGCCGAGGCGTTCGTCGCCATGCCGTTCCTGGTGCTCGCCGTGGAGGGCGCGCTGCGCGCCGCCGACCCCCGGTACGAGGAGGCCGCCGCCACCCTCGGCGCCGGCCGCTGGGTCACCTTCACCCACGTCACGCTGCCCCTGGTGGCCCCGGGCATCGCCGCCGGGGCGGTGCTGGGCTGGGCGCGGGCGCTCGGCGAGTTCGGTGCCACCATCACCTTCGCCGGCAACTATCCGGGCCGCACCCAGACCATGCCGCTCGCCGTCTATCTGGCGCTGGAGACCGACGTGCAGGCCGCGATCGTGCTCAGCCTCGTCCTGCTCACCGTCTCCGTCGCCATCCTCGCCGGCCTGCGCGACCGCTGGGTCGGCACGCCGTGACGGCCCGACCGTCGCTGGACGCGCACCTGGTCGCCGACCGGGGCGCCTTCCACCTCGACGTCCGGTTGGAGATCGCGGCGGGGGAGGTGGTGGCGCTGCTCGGCCCGAACGGCGCGGGGAAGACCACCGCCCTGCGGGCCCTGGCCGGGCTGCACCCGCTCACCGCCGGGCACCTCACCCTCGACGGCGTCGACCTGGACCGTCCCGCCCGACGCCGCTGGGTGCCACCGGAGCGGCGACCGGTCGGCGTGGTGTTCCAGGACTACCTGCTCTTCCCGCACCTCACCGCCCGGGACAACGTCGCCTTCGGGCCGCGCCGGCACGGTGCCGACCGGCGGGCCGCCCGGGCCCTGGCCGAGTCCTGGCTGGACCGGGTCGGCCTGGCCGCGCAGGCCGGCCGCCGGCCCCGGCAGCTCTCCGGCGGGCAGGCGCAGCGGGTCGCGCTGGCCCGCGCCCTGGCCGTCGATCCGGCCCTGCTGCTGCTGGACGAACCCCTGGCGGCGCTCGACGCGCGGACCCGGCTGGACACCCGGGCCGAACTGCACCGGCACCTCGCCGACCACCCCGGGGCGACCCTGCTGGTCACCCACGACCCGCTGGACGCCCTGGTGCTGGCCGACCGGCTGGTCATCGTCGAGGAGGGACGCGTGGTGCAGTCCGGTGACGCGGCGAGCGTCACCGCCCGGCCGCGCACCGACTACGTGGCCCGGCTGGTCGGGCTCAACCTGCACCGGGGCCGCGCCGACGGGCACACCGTCCGGGTCGGCGACCTCGCCCTCACCGCCGCCGACCGGGTCGACGGGGACGCCTTCGTCGCCTTCCCGCCCGCCGCCGTGGCGCTGCACCCCGGCCGTCCCCACGGCAGCCCCCGCAACACCTGGCCGGCCACCGTGACCATGGTGCAGCGGCACGGCGACAACCTGCGGGTCCAGCTCGACGGCCCGATCGTGGTCGCCGCCGACGTCACCCCCGCCGCCGCCGCGCAGCTGCGCCTGGTGCCCGGCCGAGGCGTCTGGGCCGCCGTCAAGGCCGCCGAGACCCGCGCCTATCCGGCGGGGCCGGTCGACGACCCTCCGCACCGGACGTGATCCTTCCCTCGTGGCGGTGGCGGCCGGGGCGAGGGAGGTTTGACCAGGGGCCGTCAGGTCAAGCACCAAGGGGAGCCACGACGAGAGGGGAACCGCCGTGTCGGAGCAGACATCCGTCCGGTCCAGTCGCGACGCCGTCCTGCCGGACGGCGTGACCGATCCACTGCTGTGGCGGGCGGCGTACGACGTGGCCGCCGCGCACCGGCCGGACGAGCGGGGCCACTGCCCGAGTCTGCTCTGCGCCGGGCAGAACGCGCCGTGCGAGCCGCTGCGCACCGCCAGCCGGGCGATGCGCCTGGCCGGCGGCGGTGCCCCGGTCGCCCGCCGCTCCGCCGCCCGCGAGGCGTCGGCCCCGGCCCAGCCTCAGCGCCGACGTCGCGCCGCCTGACCGTCGACGGTGCAACCCGTCCCGGTCAGCGCGACGGCGTCGGGCCGAACGCGGTGAGGAAGCGGTCCCGGAAGGTGTCCATCCGCCACACCGGGGCCTGCGGGCCGGGGCGCAGCCCGTCCTGCCAGCCCCAGTCGGCGATCCGGTCGAACACCGCCGGGTCGTGCGCCACGACGGTGATCGGCACGTCCCGGCTGGCCCCCTCCCCGGTGACCGCCGCCGTCGGCTGGTGGTCGCCGAGGAAGACCAGCACCAAGTCGTCCCCGCCGTACGTGCGGACGTAGGAGACCAGGGTGTCGAGGGTGTACTCGATCGAGCGGCGGTAGTCGGCGCGTACCTGGGTGGTGCTGCGTTGCACCACGTCCCGTGCGCCACCGGTGCTGGTGGACGCCCGGTTGAAGATCGACCCGTCGCCGACCGCGTTCCAGTCGACCGGCTCGGGGATGGCCGACCAGGGGGAGTGGCTGGAGACCAGCGGGATCTCCGCCATCAGCGGCGGATGCGGCTTCGACCGCTCCAGCCGCTGGAAGGTGGCCAGCGTGTACTGGTCGGGCATCGGGGCGTAGCTGAACTTCGGCCCCCGGTAGGCGAGCTTCTCCGCGTCGTAGTAGCGGTCGTAGCCGAAGAACTTCCCCTCCGGCCACGGCTGGGTGGCGGCGGGAAACACGCCGACGGTCTGCCAGCCGGCCCGGTGGAAGGCGCCACCGAGCGTCATCCGGTCGCCGGCGAGCAGGTCGTGGTGGCGCTGGTCGTTGTCGATCCACAGCCCGGAGAGCAGGGTGGCGTGGGCCAGCCAGCTTCCCCCGCCGAACGTGGGGGAGGTGAGGAAGCCGCTGCGGGCGTCGAAGCCGGCGTCCCGCAGCTGCCGGTAGCCGCGGTCGAGCACCGCGTCGACCTGCGGGGCGAACTCGGGGTCCTCGACGGCGTCCCGGCCGTAGCTCTCCACGAAGGCGACCACCACGTCCTTGCCGCGCAGCCCGGTCAGCAGCCGGTCGCCCGGCACGTCGCGGAACGCGTCGGTGGACTGTTCGCCGACGAACGACCGCCGGTCCCGCAGTCCGTCGCGTACCTGGTGGGCGTGGTCGGCGACCAGGGCGGACGCGGTCCGGTCGGCGACCGGGAGACCCGGGGAGACCCGTACGCCGAAGACCGCGCAGCCCAGCCAGAGCACCGCCAGCGCGGCGACCGCGCGGACGGTGACCCGGTGGTGTGCCGCCGCGAGCCGGGTCAGCCGCAGCAGCGCGAGGGTGACCAGCACCGGCAGCGCGGCGACCAGCAGCCCGACGCCGACCGCGGCGGCGACCGCGCCGCCCCGGCCGATCGCGTCGCGCGCGAAGCCGAAGCCGTCGTCGAGGAGCCCCCAGTCCAGGAGCACGTCGAACGGCCGGTCCCGGGCCACGAAGAAGCCCATGTCCAGCAGCTTCAGCACGGCCAGCAGCCCCAGCAGCAGGCCGAGCAGCACCGCGACGGGCCGGCGGGCCCGGCCGGGCAGGGCCAGCAGCAGCCCGGCGGCGACCAGCCCCTCCACCGGGATGCGCAGGAACGCCGCCGGGGTGAGCCGGCTGAGCTGGTCGGGCAGGACGAGCGCGGCGAGCACCAGCAGCCCGGCGAGCCCGGTCAGCGCACCGGCCAGCAGCCGACGCCCCCGGGACGGCGGACGCCGGACCGGCTCGGTCGTCGTTTCCCTGGCCGACCGGCGGAAGCGGATGACGGGTGACACGGGTGGTCCTTCCTGCGGTGCCGGGCGGGTGGAGGGTCAGACCGGCTGGTGGGTGGCCAGCCGGGCAGCGGGCCCGAGCCGGACCAGCGGTTCGGCGCCGCCGGCCGCCGGCCCGGTGCGGGCGACCACGACCTCCTCGGCGCGGACCACGGCCACCGACCCGGTGCGGACGACCGAGATCCGTTCGGCGTGGGCGACCGGGACGTCGCGGGTGCGGGCGGGTGCCGGGCGGTGCCGCCACAGCCAGGCCACGTCGTGGCCGAAGGACTCGACCAGCAGCGCCAGCGCCCCCGCCACCAGCACGGTGGCCGCCGTCGGCGGCAGCACCCCGGCGGCGGCGACCGCGAGCACGACACCCTGGGCGGCGGCGACGACCTTGCGCCAGTACCGGGCCGGCAGCGTGCCGCGCAGCCAGGGCAGGGCCGCGCTCGCCGCGACGAAGGCGTACCGCATCGCGCCGATGGCCAGCACCCAGCCGCCCAGCGCCGGGGCCAGGTGGGCGCTGAGCACCAGGATCAGGAAGGCGTCGATCTCCATGTCGAAGCGGGCACCGAACGCGCTGGCGGTGCCGGTGCGCCGGGCCACCCGGCCGTCGACCGCGTCGAGCGCCAGGGCCACGGCGGTGAGCGGCACCAGCACCCCGAGCGGCGCGGGACCGGAGCCGGCGTCCACCACCAGGGCCAGCACGCCGCCGACCAGCAGCGCCCGGGCCAGCGTCACCCGGTCGGCCGGGCCGAGCGCGTCCGCGCCGACCCGGCGCAGGCCGCGCCGGAGCAGGGCGCAGAGCATCCCGGCGTACGCGAGCGCGGCCGACCACCCGGCGGCGCCGAGCCCGACGGTGCAGGTGAGACCGGCGAGAAGGACGATCTGTACGGCCAGCCCGAGCAGCGGACCCGTTCGCACCCTGAACACTCCGCCTCCGTGTCTATGATCGACAACCCTGCCACTCAACACGGGAAATACGGCCGTCCGGTTCGGTCCGGATGCGGAACAGAGGAGAATTCGTGACCCGCGACGCCCGCGCCTTCTGGCTCCGCGCCCCCGGCGAGGGCGAGATCCGGCCGGTGCGGCTGCCCGCGCCCGGCCCCGACGAGGTGCTGGTCCGGGCCCGGTACTCCGGGGTCAGCCGGGGCACCGAGACGCTGGTCTTCACCGGCCGGGTCCCCACCGACCAGTACGCGGGGATGCGCGCCCCGTTCCAGGAGGGTGACTTCCCGGCCCCGGTCAAGTACGGCTACCTCTCCGTCGGCGAGGTCGAGGCCGGACCGGCCGAGTTGTGCGGGCGGACCGTGTTCTGCCTGCACCCGCACCAGAGCGCGTACGTCGTCCCGGCCGATGCCGTGCTCCCCGTACCCGACTGCGTGCCGGCGGCCCGGGCGGTGCTGGCCGGCACCGTGGAGACGGCGGTGAACGCGCTCTGGGACGCCGCGCCCCTGGTCGGCGACCGGGTGACCGTGGTCGGCGGCGGCATGGTCGGCTGCTGCGTGGCCGCCCTGCTGGCCCGGTTCCCGGGCGTCCGGGTGCAGCTCGTCGACGCCGACCCGGCCCGCGCCGGGGTGGCCGCCGCGCTCGGCGTCGACTTCGCCCTGCCGGCAGACGCCACCGGCGACCGCGACCTGGTGGTGCACGCCAGCGCCACCGGCGACGGCCTGCAACGGTCGCTGGAGCTGCTCCGCCCGGAGGGCACCGTGCTGGAGCTGAGCTGGTACGGCGACCGCCCGGTGACGCTCGCCCTGGGCGGGGCGTTCCACTCCCGCCGGCTGACCGTGCGCAGCAGCCAGGTCGGCACCGTCTCGCCGCGCCGCGCCGACCGCAGCTATGCCGACCGGCTGGCGCTGGCCCTGGAGCTGCTCGCCGACCCGGCGTTCGACGCCCTCATCACCGGCCGGTCCCGCTTCGCGGAGCTGCCGGACGTGCTCGACCGACTCAGCTCGGGCCGGCTGCCCGCGCTGTGCCATCTCATCACCTACGACGGGGAGTGATCCGTGTTCAGCGTGACGGTCCGGGACCACATGATGGTCGCCCACAGCTTCACCGGCGAGGTCTTCGGCCCCGCGCAGCGGCTGCACGGCGCCACCTTCGTCGTCGACGCCACCTTCCGCCGGTTCGACCTGGACGCCGACGGGATCGTCGTCGACATCGGCCTGGCCACCACCCAGCTCAAGGAGGTGCTCGGCGAGCTGACCTACCGCAACCTCGACGACGAGCCGGCCTTCGCCGGGACGAACACCACCACCGAGGTGCTGGCCCGCACGGTCGCGGACCGGCTGGCCGACCGGGTGCACGCCGGTGCGCTGGGCGAGGGGGCCCGGGGCCTGGCCGGGATCACGGTGACCCTGCACGAGTCGCACGTCGCCTGGGCCAGCTACGAGCGGTCGCTGTAGCGGATGACCGTGCTGCACGTGGTGCTCCCCGGCGACGTCGACGACCCGGCCACACCCAGCGGGGGCAACCGCTACGACCGCCGGGTCTGCGACGGTCTCCGGGCGGCCGGCTGGGACGTCCGGGAGCATCCCGTGCCCGGCGGCTGGCCGGCGCCCGGCCACGGGGATCGGGCGGCGCTGGCCGCGCTGCTGGACGCCCTGCCCGACGCCGCGTTGGTGCTGCTGGACGGCCTGGTCGCCTCGGCCGTGCCGGAGGTGCTGGCGCCCCGGGCCGGCCGGCTGCGCCCGGTGGTGCTGGTGCACCTGCCGCTGGAGACCGAGGCGGAGGCCCGGGCGCTGGCCGCCGTCGCGGGCGTGGTGACCACCAGCGAATGGACCCGGCGTCGCCTGCTGGAGCGCTACCCGCTCCCCGCCGACCGGGTCCGGGTGGCCGCCCCCGGCACGGATCCGGCACCCCGGGCGGCCGGCTCGGCGACCGGCACGAGCCTGCTCTGCGTCGCCGCGCTCACCCCGCACAAGGGGCACGACGTGCTGGCCACCGCCCTGGCGGAGCTGGCGGCGCTGCCCTGGACCTGCGACCTCGTCGGCGCGCTCACCCGGGACCCGGCGTACGTCGACCGGCTCCGCCGGCAGCTCGCCGACGCGGGACTCGCCGCCCGGGTCCGGCTGCGCGGGCCGCGGACCGGTGCCGCCCTCGACGCCGCCTACGCCGGGGCGGACCTGCTGGTCCTGCCGTCCCGGGGCGAGACGTACGGCATGGTGGTGACGGAGGCGCTGGCCCGGGGCGTACCGGTGCTCGGCACCGACGCGGGTGGGCTGCCCGAGGCGCTCGGACACGCGCCGGACGGCAGGCGTCCCGGGCTGCTGGTCCCGCCCGGCGACCCGACCGCGCTGGCCGGGGCGCTGCGCCGCTGGCTCACCGAACCCGACCTGCGGAGCCGGCTGCGCGCGGCGGCCCGGGCCCGACGGGACACCCTCACCGACTGGGCGGTCACCACGACCCGCCTGGCGGCCGCAGTGAAGGAGACCACGGCGACATGAGCAGCGAACTCCCGCCCGACTTCGCCGACTGGCTGGCGCTGCGAGAGCCGGCCGACGCGGCGGCCCGCTCCACCGAGCTGGTCGAGGCGGTCCGGCGCCGGCTGCCCACCGGCCGGCCGCTGGTCGTGCACGACCTGGGCAGCGGCACCGGCTCGATGGCCCGCTGGCTGGCCCCCCGACTGCCCGGCCCGCAGCGCTGGGTGCTGCACGACCGGGCCACCGACCTGCTGGACCGGGCGCTGGCCGACCCGCCGCACGACGCCGACGGCGGGAAGGTGACCGTGCAGACGCGGGGCTCGGACATCACCCGGCTGACCGCCGCCGACCTCGCCGACGCCGACCTGGTCACCGCGTCGGCACTGCTCGACATGCTCACCGCCGAGGAGGTCGACCGGGTGGCGGCGGCCTGCGCCGGGCGGCCCACGCTCTTCGTGCTGACCGTCGTCGGGCGGGTGGTGTTCGACCCCGCCGACCCGCTCGACGCCGAGCTGGCCGAGGCGTTCAACGCGCACCAGCGCCGTACCGTGGCCGGCCGGAGCCTGCTCGGCCCCGACGCCGTCGACGCCACGGTCACCGCGTTCCGCCGGCGCGGGGTGGACGTGACGCTCCGGTCCAGCCCGTGGCGGCTCGGCCCGGAGCAGGCCGCGCTGACCGCCGAGTGGCTGACCGGCTGGCTGGACGCGGCCGGCGAGCAGCGGCCGGAGCTGGTCGGGCCGGCCGGGGCGTACCGTCGGCGCCGGCTGGCGGAGGCGACCGGGGGACGGCTGCGGGTGGTGCTGGACCACACCGACCTGCTCGCCGGCGGGTGAACCGCTCGGCGGTGCGGCACGTGAGATCAGATGGACCCACAGCCAGGGAGGACCGCGTGGCACAGGCGACGCTCGCCGCACCCGCCGCACCCGCCGCACCCGTTGCACCGGCGGCCCGCTCCGGCTGGGCGGTGCTGCGCACCCTCGGCGGGCTCGGTGTGCTCGTCGCCCTCGTCTGGTGGGTCGGGGCCGGCCCGTTCCTGGCCGGGCTGCGGCTGATCGACGGGCCCGCGCTGGCCGCCGCGCTCGGCATCGGCCTGGTCACCACGGTCTGCAGTGCCTGGCGCTGGGCGCTGGTGGCCGACGGTCTCGGCGTGCGGCTGCCGCTGGGCACCGCGGTGGCGCACTGCTACCGGGCGGTGTTCCTCAACTCGACGCTCCCCGGTGGGGTGCTCGGCGACGTGCACCGCGCGGTGCGGCACGGCCGGGACGCCGGTGACGTCAGCCGGGGCATCCGCGCGGTGGTCTGGGAGCGTACCGCCGGTCAGGTCGTCCAGCTCGGCATCGCGCTGGTCGTCCTGCTCGCGCTGCCGTCCCCGGTCCGGCCGTACCTGCCGGCGGTGGTGGCGGTGCTGGTGGCCGTCGGGGTGGCGCTGGTCCTGCTGGCCCGGGTGGTGCCCACCTCGGGCGCGTCCCGGTGGGCGCGCGGGGCGCGTACCGCGCTGGCCGACGTGCGCGCCGGGCTGCTCGCCCGGCGCACCTGGTGCGGCGTGGTCGTCGCCTCGGCGGTGGTGGTGGCCGGGCACCTGGCCACCTTCGTGGTGGCGGCGCGCACCGCCGGCGCGGACGCGCCGCTGCACCGGCTGGTCCCGCTGACGCTGCTGGCCCTGCTGGCGATGGGACTGCCGGCCAACGTCGGTGGTTTCGGTCCGCGCGAGGGGGTGGCCGCGTGGTCGTTCGCCGCGGCGGGCCTCACCGCCGCGCAGGGCGTCGCCGCCGCCATGGTGTACGGCGCGCTGGTGCTCGTCTCCAGCCTGCCCGGCGCGGTGGTGCTGCTGTTGGGGCGCAGGCGTTCGGCGAGGTCGAGCGCCACGGCGTGAGCCCGCCTACGGTGGGTCGTGGGGGGTGCGTCGCCGGCCGGTCCGGGCGACGCCGGACAGAGGAGAACGATGGACGACACGCTGCCGGAGGCGACGGTCCGGACCCAGGTCACGGTCCCGCTGCGGTTCCCCGACGGCTACGCCACCAGCGCCCGGGTGTTCTCGTTCGAGGGCCTCGCCGACGGCCGCGAACACCTCGCGTTGGGGCTCGGGGACTGGGCCGGGACGGTCGAGCGGCAGGCCGCCGACGCCCCGCTGGTCCGCCCGCACAGCGAGTGCCTCACCGGTGACGTGTTCGGCAGCCAGCGGTGCGACTGCGGGCCGCAGCTGCGGGAGGCGGTGGAGCGGATCACCGAGGCCGGCGGGTTCCTGCTCTATCTGCGGCAGGAGGGCCGCGGCATCGGCCTGTACGCCAAGATCGACGCGTACGCCCTGCAGGACTCGGGGCTGGACACCTACGCGGCGAACCAGGCGCTGGGCCGGGGCGCCGACGAGCGGGACTACACGGTGGCCGCGCAGATGCTGGCCGCCCTGGGCGTCGCGCGGGTGGCCCTGCTCAGCAACAACCCGGACAAGGCCGCCCAGTTGGGCCGGCTCGGGGTGACGGTGGCCGACCGGGTGCCCACCGGGGTGCACCTCTCCCCGGCCAACGCCGGCTACCTGGCGACCAAGGCCACCCGCGGCGACCACGCCCTCGACCTGCCCTTCGTTCCGTGACCGACCGCCCGTACGTGCTGCTGAGCTGCGCGATGTCGATCGACGGCTACATCGACGACGCCTCGGCGGAGCGGCTGCTGCTCTCCAACGACGACGACCTGGACCGGGTCGACGCGGTCCGCGCCGGCTGCGACGCGATCCTGGTCGGCGCCGGCACCGTACGCCGGGACGACCCCCGCCTGCTGGTGCGCTCCGCGCGGCGCCGCGCCGACCGGGTGGCCCGGGGCCTGCCGCCGTCCCCGGTGAAGGTGACCGTCACCGGCACCGGCGACCTGGACCCGACCGCCCGGTTCTTCACCATGGGCGACGGGGAGAAGCTCGTCTACTCCCCGAGCGGGGCGGTGGAGAAGACCCGGGAACGCCTCGGTGACGCGGCCACCGTGGTCGACGGCGGTGAGCCGGTGACCCCGGCGACGGTCCTGGCCGACCTGGCCGCCCGGGGGGTCCGCCGGCTGATGGTGGAGGGCGGCGGCGCCGTCCACGTCCAGTTCCTCACCGCCGGCCTCGCCGACGAGCTGCACCTGGTGGTCGCGCCGTTCTTCGTCGGTGACGGCCGGGCGCCCCGGTTCGTGGTCGACGGCCGGTTCCCGTGGCATCCGGCCCGTCCGGCACGGGTGCTGGAGGTGCGCCGGATCGCCGACGTCGTGCTCACCCGGTACGCCCTCTCCGACCGCTGCGACGGGGACAGCCCCGACGAGGACGGGCCGGGGTAGGGCCGGTCAGACGGCCGGTAGGCCGAGCGCCGCGTCGACCCGGTCCAGTACCGCGACGTCGTCGCCGCCCACGCCGCGCAGCAGGTCGATGGCGGTCGCCCGGATCTGCCCCACGATCATGACGACCGGCAGCGGCGGGTCGGTGGCGAGCAGGTCGGCGCCGATGCGTACCGCCGCCAGGGCGGCCTCGTCGGCGCGGCCGACGTGCCGGTCGGCGTCGTCCCGGCCGGTCAGGTCGGTGGCCAGCGCCGCGCCGGCGGCCCGGACCGCCTCGGCGAGGGCGCGCAGCGCGTCGTCGAGCTGCGGCGGGGTGGCGGTGTGCAGCCGGGCCAGGGTCACCCCGTTGCGGGCCAGGACGCGGATGTTGCGGGCCGCGTAGTCGAGCTGCCGGGCGGTCGCCTCGACGTCCTCGACCTGCCCGAGGTGCCGCCGGCGGCGGACCCGCAGCCGCAGCGTCTCCCCGCACGCCTGCACGGCCTTCTGGAGCCGCTCCACGCAGCCGTCGACCTGCCGGGCCCGGTCCAACGCGGCGCGGGCCTGCTTCTCGTCGCAGTGGCCGAGCGCGTCGTTCACGCAGTCGATCAGGTCGGCGAGGTCCGCGAAGGTCTGCCGGGCCTCGGCGACCAGCGGGGCGATCGGGTCGCGGGCCGTGACGAGCTGGCTGGCGGCCAGCGCCACCGCGCCGCCGATCAGCGCGTCGACGAACCGGAACGGCATGAACTCGGCCTTCGGCGCGACCACCACCAGATAGAGCGCGGAGACGGTGGTCTGCATGACCAGCGTGCTGCTCGCCCCGGCCGCGACCGTGACGCCGAGGGTCAGCAGCAGCACGACCAGCATGGTCCCGACGCCCGGGCCGAGCGCCTCGATCATCAGTTCCGCGGTGAGCACCCCGGCGGCCACCCCGAGGATCAGCTCGACGGTCTGCCGCAGTCGCCGCCCACGGGACTCCCCGAGGACGATCAGCGCGGCGCTGGGCGCGAAGAACGGATCGGGGTGGCCGATCAGCTTCGCCGCCACCAGCCAGGCGACCGTCGCCGCCAGGGCCGCCTCGAGGACCGGCACCCACGCCTGTCGCAGCCGCCCGACGGCGGCCTTCACCCACCCCTGCACTGTCCGCACCCCTCCCAGGCGGACCGGCGCACCACCGGACCGACGTTTCCGGCCGGACCGGTTCCTACCCGCGGGGATGATCACCGTAACCGGACTCTTCGCGTAGCTGGCGAGCCGGCGGTCACACCGGGCGGGGGCGGGTCAGAGCACCTGGTCGAGGAAGCGGCGCAGCCGCGGGTGCTCGGGCGACCCGAAGACCGCCGCCGGCTCGCCCGCCTCCAGCACCACCCCGTGGTCCATGAAGGCCACCGTGTCGGCGACCTGGCGGGCGAAGCCCATCTCGTGCGTCACCACCACCATCGTCATGCCTCCGGCGGCCAGCTCGGTCAGCACCCCGAGGACCCCCTTGACCAGCTCCGGGTCGAGCGCCGAGGTGGGCTCGTCGAAGAGCATCACCTGTGGGCGCAGCGCCAGCGCCCGGGCGATCGCCACCCGCTGCTGCTGGCCGCCGGAGAGCTGCGCCGGCCGGGCGTCGGCCTTGCCGGCCAGCCCGACCAGCTCCAGCTGCTCCCGTGCGACGCGGACGGCCTCCTCCTCGGGGAGCTTCCTCAGCCGGCGCAGGGCGAGGGTGACGTTGCGCAGCACGGTCATGTGCGGGAAGAGGTTGAACTGCTGGAAGACCATGCCGATCCGCTGCCGCAGCGCGTCCGGGTCGTCGCGCAGCACGCTGCGACCGTCCAGCAGCACGTCCCCGCGGTCGGGTTCGATCAGCCGGTTCACCGTGCGCAGCAGGGTGGACTTGCCGGAGCCGGACGGACCGATCACGCAGGTCGTACCGCCCCGGGGCACGTCGAGGTCGACGCCGCGCAGCACCCGGTGGGCGCCGAAGGCCAGGTGCACGTCGCGGACGGCCAGGCCGACCGGGGCGGTGACGGTGCTCATCGGGTGTCCTTCCGTCCGGTGACCGGCAGCGGTTCGAGGTCGTCGTCGTCCGGCGGCGCCACGGCCCGGCCCTGGCGCAGCCGCCGGTCGATCGCGTTCACCAGGTGGGTCAGCGGGATGGTCAGCGCGAGATAGAAGAGCCCGGCCAGCAGCAGCGCCGACTCGTTGCCGGTGGTGGCGGCGTGATCCTGGCCGATCCGGAACAGCTCCCGCTGGCTGGCCACCAGGCCGAGGAAGTAGACCAGGCTGGAGTCCTTGATCAGGGCGATCAGCTGGTTCACCCAGGCCGGCAGGACCCGGCGTACGCCCTGCGGGACGACGACCAGCAGCATCGCCCGTCCCCAGGAGAAGCCGAGGGCGCGGGCGGCCTCCAACTGGGTGGCCTCCACGCTCTGGATACCGGCGCGGAAGATCTCGCCGAGGTAGGCGGCGGCGATCAGCGAGAGCGCCAGGACGCCCAGCGGGTAGGGGTCCGGTCCCCAGATCCGCATGCCGAGCGGCGCCAGACCGACCCCGATGAGCAGGATCGTCGCCGCCGCCGGCAGGCCGCGGAAGACGTCGGTGTAGACCCGGGCCGGCCACCGCAACCATCGGGTACGGGAGATGCCGGCGACCGCCAGCAGCAGGCCCGCCACGGAGCCGAGCAGGGCGGCGGAGACCGCCAGGATCAGCGTGTTGGGTAGGCCGACCGTCAGCATCTCCGGCAGTGCCTGCCGCATGGAGTCCCCGTCGAAGAAGGTCTCCCAGAGGGTGCTCAGTGGATCCATCCGCTCGTCTCCCGCCGCCCTGCGTCCGCTCGTGGTGTCCGTACCGTCAGGAGGTGGCCGACGCCGACGGCGCCGGGGTGGTCACCGTGCCGCTGCCGGGCGTGAAGTCCGCCGGGATCGGCCGGCCGGGGTAGTACTGCGCCTGCAGCCGCGTCCAGGTGCCGTCGGCGATGACCTCGTCGAGGCCCTTGTCGAGCGCCGCGCGCAGCTTGTCGTTCCCCTTGGCCACCGCGTACGCGGTCGGGGCGGGACTGAGCTGCTTCGCCGCCACGGTGATCTTGCCGGCGCTGTCCGCGGCGGACTTCTCGCCGATCTCGGCGGGGGCGATCCAGGCGTCGGCGGTGCCGGCCTTGAGCTGGTTCAGGGCGCCGTTGTAGTCCGGCACCCGCACCGGGTCGAGGCCCTTGCCGGTGGCGTAGTCGTCCTGCACGGTGCCCTGCACGACCACCACCCGCTTGCCGGCGAGCTGGTCGAAGCCGGTGATCGGCGAGCCGGCCGGCACGTCCAGGCCGAAGTAGCCGAAGTCGTAGCCGTTGCCGAAGTCGACGGTCTTCTTCCGCGCCTCGGTGATGGTGATCGAGGAGCTGCCCACGTCGAACTTGTGGTTGTTGACCTGGGACAGCAGCGCGGAGAAGTCGGTGCCGACGAACTCGACCTTCAGGCCCGCCTTGGCGGCGACCGCGACGAGCAGGTCGTTGTCGAAGCCGGTGAACTTCCCGTCCTTCAGGTACACGTTCGGCGGGGCGTCGGTGAGCGTGCCGGCGCGCAGCACGCCGGGCCGCAGCAGCCCGTACGGGTTGGCGGCCTCGCTGGTGGCGCCGTCGTCGCCGCAGGCGGTGAGGCCGGTCGCGGCGAGTACGGCGGCGGCGCCGAGCGCGGCGACGCGGGTCAGGGCAGGCAGGAATCGCACGAGGTTCTCCAGGGTCGAGCGGTGGCGTGGGCACACGCCACCGACGGCACCGCCCGAACGCCGGGCGTGCCGATGGGTGGATCGAGGAAGGAAGGGGTGGTGCGGCGCTCAGCGGGTGCGGCGACAGCCGGCGCTGCACACCCGCATCAGGTCGACGTGCCGGCGCTTGACCAGCGCGAAGCCGGTCGGGTGCGCGACGTGGTCGCCGGGCGGGGTGCGATGGTGAGCAGACATGGTTCCCTCGGGTCGGTGATGACCTGGGTTCCAGGCCACGCTTGCACCGACGTCCCGTCGGTGCCTGGTCCTCACCCGGGGCACCCCACCGCGGAGGAGGGTTGCCGGCCAGCGAGCCGGGGCTTGGCGCTGGCGCTCATGACCTGCCGAGAAGGCTAGCAGCAGGGCCGCCCGGGGCGTCCAGTCGTTATGACCACCCTCACGTACGGCCCCTTACCGCCCCGGCTCAGGGCCGGCGGACCGCCGTCGGGGTGGCCTCGCTCAGCTCGCGTACCGGGCGGTGCCCGTCGGGGCGGGCCGGCATGATCGGCGCGTCCCGGCCGGTGCCGTGCCGCCCGTCGGCCCGTCCGCCGGTGGTCGACTTCTGCTCGTGGTAGTCCTGCTCGACGTTGACCGTCCACACGTCGTGCCCGGCGGCGTGCGCGATGTTCTCCGCGGTCAGCATCGCGGTGAGCATCGAGTGGTCCTGGTTGTTGTAGCGGTGCATGCCGTTGCGCCCCACCGGGTGCACGTTCGGTACCTCACGGGCCAGCCAGTCCCGGATCACGTCCACGTTGTGCTGGTAGCGCTCGTCGTACACCGGGTAGGCCTTGGGCATCCGCACGACGTGGCCGGCCTCCACGCAGCCGGGCCGGACCAGGCCGAGCCGCTCCAGCTCCGCGGTGCCGAGGGCGATCAGGTCCGCGTCCGGCGTACGCCACATCTCGTCGTCCTCGAAGACGAAGTACTCCAGCCCCAGGCAGGTGCGCCCGTCCTTGACCAGGTACGGCGACCAGGAGCCGAAGTTCTGGATCCGCCCCACCTTCGCCGCCGGGTCGTGCACGTAGATCCAGTTGTCGGGGAAGGAGAACTCCTCGGGGACGACCAGCGCGACGGTGAGGAAGTCCCGGTAGCGCAGGTCGTCGGCGGCGGCCCGCACCCGCTCCGGCGCGGCCGGGCGCATCGCGTGGACCAGGGCGGAGATCGGCATCGAGGAGATCACGTGGTCGGCCGGCTCGGTGCGCTCGCCGTCCGCGTCGACCACCGTCACGCCGGTGGCCCGCCGCGTCGCCGGGTCCCGGTGCACGGCGGTCACCCACGCGCCGGTACGCACCGACCCGCCGCGCTTCTCCACCTGCTCGGTGCAGCGCTCCCACATCATCCCGGGACCGAACTTCGGGTACTGGAACTCCTCGATCAGGCTGGTCACGTCCTTGCGGTTGCGGCGGGGGAGCAGGGCGCCGAGCACCGCCTTCGACAGCGACAGGTTCTTGATCCGCTGGGCGGCCCAGTCGGCCTGCAACTGGTCGGCCGGCATCCCCCAGACCTTCTCGGTGTAGGTCTTGAAGAACTTCGAGTACAGCCGCCAGCCGAACCGGGCCGACACCCAGCCCTCGAAGTGCGACTGGTCCTTCGGCGGGCGCAGCCGGGCCCGCCCGTACGAGCCGACGCAGCGCAGCGCCTCCACGACGCCCAGGTTGCGCAGCGCGTTGCCGGCGTTGAGCGGGTAGTCGTAGAGCGCGCCCTGGTAGTAGATCCGGCTCATCCGGGGCCGCAGCAGGAAGTCCTCGTCGGGCAGGATCTCGTGCCAGAACGCCTCGACCCGGGACACCTTGGTGAAGAACCGGTGCCCGCCGATGTCGAACCGCCAGCCGTCGCGTACCACCGTGCGGCTGATCCCGCCCACCACGTCGTCGGACTCGAACACCCGGACCGGCTCGCCGTGCCGGAGCAGTTCGTAGGCAGCGGTCAGGCCCGCCGGCCCCGCCCCGATGACCACGGTGCCGTTCTTCTCGCTCATGCTCCCCGAGCCCCCCGCCAGCCGGCTGTTCGTTGCGGCAGCGCCCTTACCCGGCCTGCGCCCGAACTCACGTACCCGTGCCGGGGGATTGTCGCCGGTCGCCGAACCGCCCGCCGTCCCGAGGTGTCAACCCGGCACCAACGGGGATGCCGGTCCGGTTCGCGGCCCGGCGCCGCGCGGGGGCGACCGGTGGGGGATCGGATGACGGACGGGCGGCGGGCGGGCCCCGCCACCGCACCGCGGCGCACCGGACCGGGCGGGTGGCCGGCCGTGGGCCGGCGGGCGTGGTCCCGGCTGGCCGACCGGGTGCCCGAGCCGTGGGGGTTCGTGCTGGCCGTCTTCGTCGGCACGAAGCTGGTGCTGAGCCTGGTCGGGGTGCTCGCGTTGAGCGCCTGGGACCAGGTGCCCGGGGCGCCCCCGGCGGACGACGCGATGATGCGCACCCAGCAGCACGCCGTCTCGTCGCACCGGTGGGTCTCGCTCTGGTTCGCCTGGGACTCGTTCCTCTACGACCACCTGGCCCGGCTGCCGCTGGACCAGCCGTGGCGGGACTTCGGCTTCCCGCTGCTCTACCCGTTCCTGGCCCGGCCGGTCGCGCTGCTGCTCGGCGGGCACACCGCGTGGGCCCTGCTGGTGGTCGCCAACGTCGCGTTCCTGTTCCAGCTCTACTACGCCCACCGGCTCGGCGCCCGGCTGCTCGGCGCCGACCCGGCTGCGGGCCAGGGTGACGACCCGGTGGCGGGTCGGCGGTTCGTCCGCTACCTGGTGCTGCTGCCGACCGCGTTCCTGTTCCAGGCGGCGCTGACCGAGTCGCTCTTCCTCTGCCTGGCGCTGGCCGCCTTCTGGTACGCCGAGCAGCGCCGCTGGCTGCTGGTCGGGATCGTCGGCTACTTCCTGGCGTTGAGTCGCTCGGTCGGCTTCGTGGTGGTCGTCCCGCTCGCCCTGGTGCTGCTGCGCCAGCACGGCTGGCGGCTCGACCCGCGGACGCTGCTGCGCTGTGTGCGTACCGGCTGGCCGCTGCTGCTCGTCCCGGCCGGCTGGTGGACCTTCATGGCGTTCTGTCGCTGGCGCAGTGGCGACTGGTACGCCTACAAGCACGCCCAGGAGAAGGGCTGGGGGATCACCGTGCAGAACCCGCTCGGCGTGGCGTGGGGGGCGCTGACCGGGCCGAACAGCGCCAACGCGCTGCGGGTGTGGTGCGCGGTCGCGGTGCTGCTGGTCGCCCTGGTCGGCCTGCGCCGGGCCGAGCTGCCCTACCTGGTCTACACGGTGATCGTGGTGCTGGTGCCGCTGTCGATGGGGCCGCCGGTCCACAAGAGCCTGCTGCGCTATCTGCTCGCGGCGTTCCCGGTCGGTCTGGTGCTGGCCCGCTGGGCCGGGCGGGCCGCCCTCGACAGTTGGCTGACCGCGGGGCTGGCGCTGCTGCAGGGCGCGCTCTTCGTGGTCTGGCTGACCTACTGGACGCACTTCATCATCTGAGCGCCGGTGGCGCAGTTCGCCGCGCTGCGCGAGCACCTGCCGGCGGGCTGAACACCGGCGTCGGGGTTTCAGGCCGCCGGGGTGGGGGAGTCCCACCCACGCACGTCTTCCGACGGAGGTGGCTCGCATGGTGAACAGAACTCGTCCTGGCGCGCCGGGGGGCGCCGCGTCCCCCGTACGACGTGCCGCCCAGGCGGTCGGCATCGTCTTCCTGGTGATCGGCGTCCTCGGCTTCATCCCGGGCATCACCAGCAACTACGGCACCATGCAGTTCGCCGGGCACACCTCGGACGCGAAGCTGCTGGGCCTGTTCCAGGTGTCGGTCCTGCACAACATCGTGCACCTGCTCTTCGGCGTCGCCGGGGTGCTGATGGCCCGGACGGTGTCCGGCGCGCGGACGTTCCTGGTCGGCGGCGGGGCGATCTACCTGGTGCTCTGGCTCTACGGCCTGATCGTCGGCCACAACAGCGGGGCCAACTTCATCCCGGTCAACGGGGCGGACAACTGGCTGCACCTGCTGCTCGGCATCGGCATGATCGCGCTGGGCCTGGCGCTCACCCGCCGGCCGGCGGACCGCCGCTGACCCGTCCGCGTCCACCGCGTATCCGGCGCCGCGACCCGTCCGGTCGCGGCGCCGTCGTGTGCGCGGGGCTTGCTATGCAACTCGTTGCATAGCAAGATGCTCGGCATGTCGCTGGAGCACGCCATTCTGGTCTCGCTGCTGGAGCGGCCGGCGTCCGGCTACGAGCTGGCCCGGCGCTTCGACCGCTCGATCGGCCGCTTCTGGACCGCCACCCACCAGCAGATCTACCGGGTGCTCAAGCGGATGGAGACCGACGCCTGGATCACCGCGCAGGAGGTCGGCCAGGACGGCCTGCCGGACAAGAAGGTCTGGTCGGCCGCCCCCGCCGGCCGGGCCGCGCTGATCAGCTGGCTGCGTGCCCCGGTGCAGCCCGAGGCGGTCCGGCACGAGCTGGCCGTCAAGATCCGCGGTGCCGCGTTCGACGACGAGGTCGGCCGCGCCGCCCTGGTCGCCGAGGTGGAGCGCTACCGCGACGACCACCGGGCCACCCTCGCCGGCTACCTGGCCGGCGAGCGCCGGGACTTCCCGGACCCCGACCCGCGCGACGCCCGCGGGTCGCTCCAGCACGTCGTGCTGCGCGGCGGCATCGCGTACGAGCGGATGGTGCTCGACTGGCTCGACGACGTGCTCGCCACCCTCCGCGGCCTCGACCCCACCCCCGACCGGAAGGCAACGCCGTGACCGACCCGCTGCTGTTCAACCCGCGCGACTACGACCCCACCCACCTGGACGACACCTCCCGCCGGCTGCTGCGCGCCACCGTCGAGTGGTTCGAGTCCCGGGGCAAGCAGGCGCTGGTCGACAGCTACAACCGCCGCGAGTGGTACGGCGACTTCCTCGACTTCGCCGCCAAGGAGGGGCTCTTCGCCACCTTCCTCACCCCGGCGGCCGACGGCGACGGCGACCCGGACAAGCGTTGGGACACCGCGCGCAACGCCGCGCTCAGCGAGATCCTCGGCTTCTACGGCCTCGGCTACTGGTACACCTGGCAGGTCACCGTGCTCGGCCTCGGCCCGGTCTGGCAGAGCGACAACGCCGCCGCCCGGGCCCGCGCCGCCGCGCTGCTCGACGAGGGCCACGTGATGGCGTTCGGCCTCTCCGAGCGCCCGCACGGCGCCGACATCTACTCCACCGACATGCTGCTCACCCCCGACGGCGAGGGCGGCTTCCGGGCCACCGGCGGCAAGTACTACATCGGCAACGGCAACGTCGCCGGGCTGGTCTCCGTCTTCGGCCGCCGCGCCGACGTCGAGGGCCCCGAGGGGTACGTCTTCTTCGCCGCCGACAGCCGCCACCCGGCGTACCACCTGGTCCGCAACGTGGTGAACGGGCAGATGTACGTCAGCGAGTTCCGCCTCGAGGACTACCCGGTGCGCGCCGAGGACGTGCTGCACACCGGGCGGGCCGCCTTCGACGCCGCGCTGAACACCGTCAACGTCGGCAAGTTCAACCTCTGCACCGCCTCCATCGGCATCTGCGAGCACGCCATGTACGAGGCCGTCACCCACGCCCACCAGCGGATCCTCTACGGCAAGCGGGTCACCGACTTCCCGCACGTGCGCCGGGAGCTCACCGACGCGTACGCCCGGCTGGTGGCCATGAAGCTGTTCAGCGACCGCGCGGTCGACTACTTCCGCACGGCCGGCCCGGACGACCGGCGCTACCTGCTGTTCAACCCGATGACGAAGATGAAGGTCACCACCGAGGGTGAGAAGGTCGTCGACCTGCTCTGGGACGTCATCGCCGCCAAGGGCTTCGAGGCCGACACCTACTTCGACAAGGCCGCCAAGGACATCCGGGGCCTGCCGAAGCTGGAGGGGACGGTGCACGTCAACCTGGCGCTGATCCTGAAGTTCATGGGCAACTACCTGTTCCAGCCGGCCGAGCACCCGCCGGTGCCCACCCGGCACGACGCCGCCGACGACGAGTTCCTGTTCCGGCAGGGTCCGGCCCGGGGCCTCGGCGCGATCCGCTTCCACGACTGGCGTGCCGCGTACGACGCCCACGCGCAGGTGCCGAACGTGGCCCGGTTCCGGGAGCAGGCCGACGGGCTCTGCGCCCTGCTCGCCGCGCACGCCCCCGACGAGGCCCAGCAGCGTGACCTGGACTTCCTGCTCGCCCTCGGGCAGCTCTTCGCGCTGGTGGTCTACGGCCACCTGATCCTGGAGCAGGCGGAGCTGACCGGGCTGGACGCCGACCTGCTCGACGAGATCTTCGACCTGCTGGTGCGGGACTTCTCCGCGCACGCCACCGAACTGCACGGCAAGGCGGCCACCAGCGACGCGCAGGCCGCCTGGGCCCTCGCGCACGTCCGCCGCCCCGTCCAGGACCCCGAGCGGACCGCCCGGATCTGGGCGCGCGTCGCCGCCCTCGCCGGCACCTACGAGATGCGCCCCTGACCCACCCCCGCCCCGCCCCGCCCCGCCACCCCGCCCGCTTTGTCATCCGCGGACTCGGATGATCGTGCTCGATCCTGGATGTAGTGGCCTCCGAAGCGCGGCGATGCGACTCGATCCTGGATCGGGCACGATCATCGCGTTCGGTGGGCTGCCCGCGCGGCGCAGCGGCACGACCCTGCGGGCCGGCGGGGGCCGGTAGCTGGCGGCGGCGCGAGCGAGTCCAGCGGCGCAGGCGGGTCCGGCGGCGCGGGCGGGTCCGGCGGCGCGGGCGGGGCCGGCGGGGTCGACATGGGTCGGGGGAGCGGGGCGGCTGCTAGGTTGCTCGGATGTTCGCGATCGCCCTGGCCCCCGACGCCGAGCTGCGCCCGCTGGAGCCCTGGCGGGCCGAGGAGTTCCTCGCCCATCTCGACCGGGCCCGCGCGCACATCGTCCCCTGGGTGTCGCCGTCCTTCGTCGCCACCGATCCGGTGTCGGCCCGCGCGGTGCTCCAGCGCTACGCCGACCTCTGGGCGCGGGACGCCGGTGGCATCTGGGGGATCTGGCTCGACGGCACCCTGGTCGGTGGGGTGATGCTGGTCGCCTTCGACGCCGCGCGCGGGGTCTGCGAGGCCGGCTGCTGGCTGGAGCCGGCCGCCGAGGGCCGGGGTCTGGTGACGGCCGCGGTACGCCGCATCGTCGACTGGGCGATCCGGGAGCGCGGCATCCAGCGCGTGGAGTGGCGCACCAACCCCGCCAACGCCCGCAGCATCGCGGTGGCGCGTCGCCTCGGCATGCGCCACGACGGCACCCTTCGCGCGCTGTACCCCGGACCCGACGGACGGATCGACCTCGCGGTCTGGTCGGTGCTGGCCCCGGAGTGGCCGGTCTGACGCCCGTCCGGGCCCGACACGCGAGGTTCTGTCACACCCGGACGTCAACATGTGTCCATGGCTGTCCCCGCTCTGGCCCACCGGACCGACCCGCCACGCGCCCTGCCCCTGCGGGAGGTCCGCACCCGACTCACCCAGCTCGTCGCGCTGGCCGAGCTGACCGACACGGTCACCATGGTCACCCGCGACGGTGATCCCCGCCCGATCGCCGCGATCGTGCCCGCCTCCGCCGCCCGCACCGCCGCCCAGGCCCGCGCCGACGCCGAACGGGTCGCCGCGGTCACCGCGGGCTGGTCCCGGCGGCTGGAGGAGCTGCACCGGCAGAGCAGCCGACGGCACGCGGCCGAGCTGCGCGCGGTGACCGACGCCCTCGCCGAGGTCTGGGCCGAGCTGGACCGGCGGTCGCCGGCCGGCGACCCGGCACTGGCCCGGCTCCGCGCCGCGCACGCCGACCTGCTCCGCGACTGATCCGTCCCGGCCGACGGCCGGCTCGGGTCGGGGGCCCTGTTGACGGTCCGCCACAATGGAGCCGCCATTGGCGACGGGGGCGGGAGGGTCGACGTGAGTCAGGTCAGCGAAGCGGACCCGGCCGTCCCGGTCGTGGACGACGTCGACATCGCCCCGACCGGCTTCTCCCGCTTCCGCGAGCTGCGGCTGGCGGTCCTGCTCGTCGTGCTGGTGGTGCTCGCCCTCGCGGTCGTCGGCGTGGCCACCGCCACCGGTCCGCCCACGCTGGACGACCTGCGCGCCGAGGCCGGCCTGGACGGTCGGCAGGAGCTGCTGATCGGGGTCAAGGACGACCAGCCGGGCATCTCCCAGGTGATGGAGGACGGCAGCTACCGCGGCTTCGACATCGACATCGCCTACCTGGTCGCGGAGGAGCTCGGGTTCAAGCGCCGGCAGGTGCGGTTCCTGCCCATCGAGAGTGAGGACCGGGCGCGGCGGCAGGCGTACGACGGGTCGAAGTTCGTCACCGTGGACCTGGTGGTCGCCTCCTACAGCATCACCGCGCAGCGGCGGGAGCAGGGCGTCGTCTTCTCCGAGCCGTACCTGCGGACCGAGCAGTCGGTGGTGACGCTGCGCAGCGACCGGCGCCGGGTCGACGGCCTCGGTGACCTGCGGGGCCGCCGGGTCTGCACCCTGGCGACCTCCACCTCGGAGCAGCGGCTGCACGCGTACGGTGCGGTGGCCAGCGGCCGGAACCGGATCAGCGAGTGCGTCCAGGACCTCTACGACGGCCGGGTCGACGCGGTGACCACCGACGCCGCGATCCTCGCCGGCTTCGTCGCGCCGCCGGCCGCCGACGCCCGACCGAAGCACCCGCTGCACGGGGTCAAGCCGCTGCGGCACTGGGACATCGGCGAGGATCTCGAGGAGAGGTGGGGCATCAACACCGGCCCCAACCCGGCGATGCGGGACCTGGTCGACCACGCCCTCTACGAGGCGGCCACCCGTCCCGGCCGGGACGGGTGGGACGTGGCGTTCGAGACCAATCTCGCCCGGGAACAGCCCGCCAACGGGCCGCAGCAGGTGGCGGTGGGGCAGCAACCGGAGTGTCGGAAGGTGAAGGTGCGGCAGTGGCCGTGGCAGTCGATGGTCCTGGCCCCTTCGGAGCCCGCCCGCCGGTCGGCCCGGCGCGGCCGAAGGGGGCGCGGCAGGGGCAGCAGTGGCTGCTGACGCTGCTGCCGGCGTTCCCGGTCCTGCTGCTGGTGCTGCGGCTGTGGCAGCTCAGCCGGCAGGACATGCCCACCATGCTGCTGCTGGTGCAGTACGTCAGCCCGCTCGGCCTGCTCAGCGCGCTGCTCATCGCGCTGGTGTGGGCGTTCCCGCTGGTGGTGCTGGTGACCTGCGTGCTCGGCCTGGTGCTGCGGGTCAGCGCCCCGGACCGGTTCGACCCGGAGCGCTCCCTGCTGGCGTACGCCACCGTGCGTACCCCCGGCTGGGTGCAGGCGGCGGCGACGGCGCTGGCGGCACTGACCTGGCAGATGCGCTTCCTGCCGGCGCTGCTGATGCTCGTCGGCTGGTTGATCGGCCTGCGGGTGCGGCACCGCTACCCGGACCGGCCTGACCTGCTGCTCGCCTTGGGGCTCGTGCTGCCGCTGCTGGCCGCGCTGGTGGCGTACGGCTGGCTGGCCCCGGCGATCGGGTCCGCGGTGACCCACGGGGAGTGGGCCACCGCGGCGCTGCTGGGGCTGCCGCCGGCCGCCGCCGTGGTGCTCACCGGGCCGCTGCCGCGCAGCGCGGCGCCGCTGCTCACCCAGGTGCTGTCCTACCTGCTGGCGGCGGTGGCCCCGCTGGTGATGGGGAGCGTCTTCCTGCGGGTGCCGCTGCTGCCGTCGGTGGCCGTGGAGGTGGGGCCGCCGCCGCCCGCGGCGGCGGTGGAGGTCGTGCCGGGGCAGGCGATCACCGTCACCGATCGGATGACCATCGTGCTGGACCGGCGGGGTCGGGTCCGGTTCCTGCCCAACGAGCGGGTCCGCGCCCAGTTCCTCTGCCCCGGCGCGGAGCGGGTGCCGGTCAGCGCGGTCACCGTGCGCGGCTGGCCGGTGGAGCGGACCGCCCTGGACTGGATGATGCCCCGCCACCGGCCGGTGGCGCCGGACAGTCGCTGCTCCGGCCGCCTGGAGGCGCGCTGACCGGGCCGCCGGTGCGGCCGGGCACCGGTGGCGGCGGCCCGGGACCGGGTCGCCGCCACCGGCGTACGGGTCAGTCCCGGCCGCGCTCGCTGCGGTAGCGGCGGATCAGGGCGGCGGTGGAGGAGTCGACGTCACCGAGGTCCGGGTTGCTGCCGGTGAGCTTCGGCGCGAGCTGGTTGGCCATCACCTTGCCCAGCTCCACGCCCCACTGGTCGAACGGGTTGATGTCCCAGACGGTGCCCTCGGTGAAGACGATGTGCTCGTAGAGGGCGATCAGCTGGCCCAGCGTCGACGGGGTGAGCTTCGGCGCGATGATCGAGGTGGTCGGGTGGTTGCCCGGCATCACCCGGTGCGGCACCACATTCGCCGGGGTGCCCTCCGCCTCCACCTGCTCCTTCGTCCGGCCGAAGGCCAGCGCCGCGGTCTGCGCGAAGAAGTTCGACATGAACAGGTCGTGCATGTCGCCCAGGTCGTGGTTGGGCCGGCTGAACGCGATGAAGTCGGCCGGAATCAGCCGGGTCCCCTGGTGGATGAGCTGATAGAAGGCGTGCTGGCCGTTGGTGCCGGGCTCGCCCCAGAAGATCTCTCCGGTCGGGTACGTCACCGGTCGGCCGTCGACGGTCACCGACTTGCCGTTGCTCTCCATGGTGAGCTGCTGCAGGTAGGCCGGGAACCGGTGCAGGTACTGCGAGTAGGGCAGCACCGCGTGGGTCTGGGCGTCGAGGAAGTCCGTGTACCAGACGTTGAGCAGCCCCAGCAGCGCCGGCACGTTCCGCTCCACCGGGGTGGTGCGGAAGTGCTCGTCGACGGCGTGGTAGCCGGCCAGCAGTTCGCGGAACCGCTCCGGCCCGATCGCCAGCATCACCGACAACCCCACGGCGGACGGGAGCGAGTAGCGACCGCCCACCCAGTCCCAGAAGCCGAACATGTTCTCCGGGTCGATGCCGAAGTCGGCGACCCGCTGGGCGTTGGTGCTGACCGCGACGAAGTGCCGGGCCACCGCCGAGTCGTCGGCGTCCAGCCCGGCGAGCAGCCAGCGCCGCGCCTGGTCGGCGTTGGCGAGGGTCTCCTGGGTGGAGAAGGTCTTCGACACCACGACGAAGAGCGTGGTCGCCGGGTCCAGGTCGGTGGTCTTGTCGTGGATGTCGGTGGGGTCGATGTTGGAGACGAAGCGGCAGCTGATCCCCGCGTCCCGGTACGCCTTGAGCGCCTCGTACGCCATCACCGGACCGAGGTCGGACCCGCCGATGCCGATGTTGACCACGCATGTGATCCGCTCGCCGGTGTGGCCGCGCCACGCCCCGGACCGGACCCGCTCGGCGAAGGCCGCCATCCGGTCCAGCACGGCGTGCACGTCGGCGACGACGTCCTGCCCGTCGACCACCAGTTCGGCGTCGCGGGGCAGCCGCAGTGCGGTGTGCAGGACGGCCCGGTCCTCGGTGGAGTTGATGTGCTCACCGGCGAACATCGCGGCGATCCGGTCGGTCAGCCGGACCCGCTCGGCGAGGGCGGTGAGCAGCCGCAGGGTCTCGTCGGTTACCAGGTTCTTGCTGTAGTCGACGTGCAGGTCGGCGACCTCGCCGGTGAGCCGGTCACCCCGCTGCCCGTCGGCGGCGAACAGCTCCCGCAGGTGGGTGCCGCGCACCGCCTCGGCGTGCTTGCGCAGGGCCTGCCATTCGTCGGTGGTGGTGACGTCCACAGCCATCGGGTCGATCTTCTCCTTCACGACGGGGGTCTGTCAGCGGGCCGTCGTCGCCCCGCTGGCGGCGACTCCCTCAGCCTGCCACCCGGCCGGGTCCGGCGCGACGCGACCCGACATCGCCCACGGTGTGGACGGTGTGCCGCGACACGTCCCTGGGACACCTGTTCGACACGCCGACCACGGGGAGACATCGTCCGGTCACTCGCCGTACGCTCCGCAGGGGCGGCGAGGCGAGGAGGCAACCATGGCGACGGTGATCGGTCCACGTCACCCGTCCGAGGCGGACGATCCGGCCGGGGAGGGCGACGGTCCGGTCCTGCCGGAGCTGGAGGACGGCCACTGGATGCACCGGGCGACCGAGTTCGCGCACACCAGCTTCGGCGCGGTGGCCCGCCGGCTGCCCGCCCTGGTCCGCGAGGCGGTCGGGCTGGCCTGGTCGACCAGCCGCCGCGACACGGTCGCCTCGATCGGGCTGAACGTGGCGGCCGGCGTGATGACCACCCTCGGCCTGCTCGCCACCACCGGGGTGCTGCGCCAGCTCTTCGCCGCCGGCCCCACCCCGGACCGGATCCGCGCCGCCCTGCCGGCCCTCGCCGTCGCCGCGCTCGCGGTGACCGTCCGGGGCGCGTTGACGGTGGCCGCCGGCTGGGCGCAGGCGCGGCTCATCCCGCAGATCAACTACCAGGTGGAGCTGCGGCTCTTCGAGACCACCACGGCGGTGGAGCTGGCCGCCTTCGACGACGCCGGCTTCGCCGAGGAGATGGACCGGGCCCGGGACCGGGGGATGGCCGAGGCGGCGTCGATCGTGGACCACACCGTCAACCTGGTCACCGGCGTGGTCGGCGTGCTGGCCACCGCCGCCGCGGTGACCGTGATCCAGCCGGTGCTGCTGCCCTGCCTGCTGCTCGCGGCGGTGCCCGAGGCGGCCACGGCGGTACGGATGGCCCGCCGGCAGTACCTCGCCATGCTGGCCCGGATCACCCGGCGGCGACGGATGTGGATGCTCGCCCGGCTGATGGCCGACCGGCACACGGCCGCCGAGGTCCGGTCCTACCAGATGCGCGACTTCCTGCTCACCGAGTTCCGCCGGATGATGACCGTGGAGACCGGCGCCCAGCTGCGGCTGGCCCGGGCGCAGAGCGTCACCCGGGGGCTCGGCATGTCGGCCACCGGCGTCGCCGCCTTCGCGGTCTACGCGGTCCTGGGCGGTCTGCTGCTGAGTGGCGTGGTGGCCCTCGCCGCCGCGGCGACCGCGCTGCTGGCGCTCCAGTCGGCCCGCTCCAGCCTCGGCGTCGCGGTCTTCGCCACCAACTCGCTCTACGAGGACGCCCTCTACTACCAGGACTACCGGGACTTCCTGGACCGGGCGCGGGACCGGGTCACCGGTGGGCAGGGCCGGCCCGTCACCGGCTTCGACACCATCGAGCTGGACCGGGTGACCCTCCGCTATCCGGACACCGACATCCCGGCGGTCGACGAGGTCAGCCTGACGGTCCGGCGCGGCCAGGTGATCGCCCTGGTCGGCGAGAACGGCTCCGGCAAGACCACCCTGGCGAAGCTGATCGCCGGTCTCTACCGACCCAGCACGGGGGTGATCCGGTGGGACGGCGTGGACACCGCCGAGCTGGACCCGGCGGCGACCGCCGCCCAGGTAGCGGTGATGACGCAGGACTGGTGGAAGTTCCCGTTCACGGCGGGGCAGAACATCCGGATCGGCCGCCACGACCGGGCGCCGGGCGGGCCCGGCCCGGGCGTCGAGGACGCCGCCCGCGCCGCCGCCGCGCACGACATGATCGTCGACCTGCCCTTCGGGTACGACACGCTGCTGGACCGGGAGTTCAAGGACGGCCACGACCTCTCCGGCGGCCAGTGGCAGCGGCTGGTCGCCGCCCGGGGCCTCTATCGGGACGCCCGCCTGCTGATCTGCGACGAACCGTCGGCGGCCCTGGACGCCCGGGCGGAGCACGCGCTCTTCCAGCACCTGCGCCGCCGCCCCGACCGGGCGGTCGTGCTGATCACCCACCGGCTGGCGAACGTGCGGCACGCCGACCAGATCTTCGTGATGGACCGCGGCCAGCTGGTGCAGCACGGCAGCCACGACGAGCTGATGGCGGTCGACGGGCTCTATCGGGAGCTGTTCGAGTTGCAGGCCAGCGGCTATCTGGCCCGGGACCCCGACCATGGCGGGGCGGCCAGCCGGTCCTGACCGGCGGCGGGCCGACCGGTCAACCGGTCGCGGGGACGGGCGCGGGCCGCCGCGCCAGCAGGGGTTCGGCGAGGGCGGCCGCCAGCGCCGCCAGCGTCACCAGGCCACCCAGGACGAAGGCCCCGCGCTCCCCGTACGCCGGCAGGGCCAACCCGCCCAGCAGCGCGCCGAGCGCGATGCCGACGTTGAAGGCCACCGAGTTGGCCGCGAAACCCAGCTCCGTGCGCCCCGGCGTGACCTGGAGGATGCGCGCCTGGGTGACGGTGAAGACCGGTGCCGCCGTGGCGCCCAGCAGGGCCAGCAGCCCCACCACGGCAGCCGGCTGCGCCGCGAGCAGCCCCAGGCCGAGCAGGGCGACCGCCTGCCCACCGACGGTCGCCACCAGTGTGCCCCGGGGGAACCGGTCCAGCAGCCGCCCGACGACGACCACCCCGGCGATCCCGGCCGCCCCGAAGGCGAGCAGCAGCCCGCCGACCGAGGGCTCGGGGAAGCCGGCGGGCCCGGTGAGGAACCGGGCGACGTACGTGAAGCCGGCGAACATGCCGGTGACCGAGACCGCCGTGACGACCAGCACCACGGCGAACCGCCCCGGGTGCGGTTCGGCGGCGTACGCGCCGTGGCCGGCGTCGGGTCGGCTGGTCGGCAGCAGCGCGACGACCACGACCAGCGCGACCCCGGCGGCGAGGGCGACCAGCAGGAACGGCAGCCGCCAGCCGTCCCGCTGCCCGAGCCAGGTGCCGGCCGGTACGCCCAGCACGGTGGCCAGCGACCCACCGACGGACATCACCGCGACGACCCGGCCCCGGACGGCGGGGGAGAAGAGACTCACCGCCACCGGGGCGGTGACCGCCCAGAAGACGGCCTGGGCGAAGGCGGTCACGATCCGGGCGGCGAGCAGCACCGGGTAGCTGGTCGTGCCGACGGCGACCAGGGTGGCGAGCGCCAGCACCGCCAGCACCCCGGCGAGCAGCCACCGGCGGGGCACGCCACGGGTCACCTGGGCCAGCGGCAGCGAGGCCAGCGCGACGGCCAGCCCGTACCCGGTGACCAGGTGACCGGCCGCGGGCAGCGAGACGTCGAGGTCGCGGGCGAGCAGCGGCAGCAGCCCGATGGGCAGGTTCTCGGTGGTGTTGAAGGCGAACGCGGAGAGCGCGAGCGCCAGCAGGACGCTGATCCGGCGGGCGGTGGCAGAGGTGGACACGGACCGTCCTTCCCGGGCGTACGCCCTCTGGCTTGACCTCGAGTCCACTCGAAATCCTAGGTTGCCGGGGACCGGCCCGCCGCCCCGTCGGCGTGCGCGGAACATCCCAGGGAGTGACCATGCGACACCGCGTCCTCGGCGGCACCGGCATCAAGGTGAGCGTCCAGAGTCTCGGCACCATGATGTTCGGGGCGGTCGGCAACCCGGACCACGACGACTGCGTGCGGATCGTCCACGCCGCCCTCGACGCGGGCATCACCACCGTGGACACCGCCGACATGTACTCCGCCGGCGAGTCCGAGGTGATCGTGGGCAAGGCGCTGCGAGGCCGGCGCGACGACGTGGTGCTGGCGACGAAGGTGCACTTCCCGATGGGTGCGGGCCCCCATCGCGGCGGCAACTCCCGGCGCTGGATCGTCCGGGCGGTCGACGAGAGCCTGCGCCGGCTGGACACCGACTGGATCGACCTCTACCAGGTGCACCGCCCCGACCACACCACCGACATCGAAGAGACCCTGGGCGCGCTCACCGACCTGGTCCGGGCCGGCAAGATCCGGGCGTTCGGCTGCTCCACCTTCCCGGCCGAGGAGATCGTCGAGTCGCACCACGTCGCCGAGCGGCGGGCACTCGGCCGGTTCCGCAGCGAGCAGCCGCCGTACTCGATGATCGCCCGGGGGATCGAGGCCGCGGTGCTGCCGGTCTGCCAGCGGTACGGCATGGGGGTGCTGGTGTGGAGCCCGCTCGCCTCCGGCTTCCTCTCCGGCCGCTACCGGCACGGCCGACCCGTCGACCTCACCACCGGCCGGCCCGCGCACACGCCGGCCCGTTTCGACCCGGCGATCCCCGGCAACGCCGCCAAGTACGCCGCGGTCGAGGAGCTCGCCGCGCTCGCCGACGAGCTGGGGTGCAGCCTGCCCGAGCTGGCCGTGGCGTTCACCGTGGCGCACCCGGCGGTCAGCTCCGCGATCATCGGTCCGCGCACGATGGAGCAGCTGGACGCGCTGCTCAAGGGGGCGTCGCGGCAACTCGACGACGCCGTCCTCGACCGGATCGACGAGATCGTGCCGCCCGGCACCAACCTCTACCAGCCGGACGGGGTCTGGTCACCGCCGGCGCTCACCGATCCGACCCGCCGACGCCGCCCGCTCGCCGACCGGGCGGCGGCGTCAGGACCGGCCGGCCGGGGCGCCCCGACCGGCCGGTCCTGACCGGCGGTGCGTCGGGACCGGTAACCGGTGGAGTCGGGGACCGCCAGCGGGGACACTGTCCGGGTGGATCATCGGAACCTGGTCAGGGTGAGCAAGCAGATGTCCCTGGCCCTGCGGCACCGGCCGGAGCGGTTCGGCCTGACCCCGGACCGGGCGGGCTGGGTGCCGGTCGCGGCGCTGCTGGCCGCGCTGCGGATCGACCGGGCCCAGCTCGACGAGGTGGTGGCCGACAACGACAAGCAGCGCTTCGCGGTCGAGCCGGGGCCGGACGGCGTCGACCGGATCCGGGCCAACCAGGGCCACTCCATCGAGGTCGACCTGGGGCTGACGCCCATCCCGCCGCCCGACCGGCTCTATCACGGCACCAGCGCCGCCGTGGTGCCGGCCATCATGACCGAGGGCCTCCGGCGGGGCGGCCGGCACCACGTACACCTGTCGGCGGACACGGAGACGGCCCGGCGGGTCGGCGCGCGCCGGGGTGGCGCGGTGGCGATCCTGACGGTGGACGCGGCGGCGATGGCCCGCGACGGCCACCTCTTCTTCCGCAGCGCGAACGGCGTCTGGCTCGCCGACGCCGTGCCCGCCGCCTATCTGCGGGGCTGACCGGCGTCAGATCACGGTGACCGGGTGGCGGACCACGCCGTCGAAGCGGTAGCCGAGGTCGTTGTGGACGGCCCGGTCGGGTTGGCCGGCGCCGGTGACGTCGGTGGCCCGGGCGCGCAGCGTCCAGCGGCCCGGCGCCGGGGGTCGCCAGCGCGCCGTCCAGCGCTGCCAGGGCCCGCCCCGGTCGGCGGCGACCAGCTCCGCCGGCCGCCAGTCGTCGTCCCCGGTGCTCACCTCCACCCGGTCGATCGGCCCGGCGCCGGACCAGGACCGGCCGCGCAGCAGCACCTCGCCGCCGGCCGGGAGCCGGGCGTCCCAGGCCAGCTCGAACGCGCTCTTCACCGACTGGGCGGCGAGCGTCGCCCCGCCGGCCGGGTGGTCGGGGCCGAAGAGCCGGTAGAACCGGGTGTTCCACGGCGAGAACAGGGCGGTGGCGGAGACCTCGACCGGGCCGACCCACTTGATCGAGGAGATGCCGATCCAGCCGGGCACCACCAGGCGGACCGGGTGGCCGTGGTCGGCGCTCAGCGGCTCGCCGTTCATCTCGTACGCCAGCAGCACGTCGTCGAGGGCCTTGGCGACCGGCAGCGGTCGGCGTACCCGGCCGAGGTTCACGCCCCCGGTCACGTACTCCGGGTCGAGGCCCTCGGGCTGCACGTCGACCGCGGCGTCGGTGAGGCCGGCGAGGCGGAGCACGGTCGCCAGGCGGACGCCCCGCCAGCGCGCCACGCCCACCCCGCCGAGCCCCCAGGCGACGCCGGGCGCCGGGTCGTCCTGCTGTTCGGCGAAGAACCGGCGGCCGTTGCCGGCGCACTCGACCAGCGCGGTGGTCTCCTCGGCCGGCAGGCGTCGCAGGTCGTGGTAGCCGAACTCGACCGGGGCGTCGCGGGTCGGCGCGCCCCGCAGGCCGGTGCCGAAGAGGCGCAGCCGCCAGGTCTCGGCGTCCAGGTGCGGGGTGACGGTGTGGTTGCGGACGAAGAAGCGGTCGGTGGGGACCACGTACCCCTGACCGGCCATCGCCTCCCAGCGCATCTCGGCGTTGCTGTCGAGCGGGCGGAACAGCGCCGCGGGCAGCGGCTTCGCGATCGGCCGGGCGTCGGCGTCCGGCCCGGCCGGGCCGGGGTCGACGCCGACCGGGGCGGTGGTCACCGCGACCGGTTCGCGCTCCTGCGCCGCGGCGGTCAGCGCCGCCATGGCCGCGCCGAGGTGCAGCAGCTCCTCCCGGTCGGTGCCGGTGCAGCGGGCCTGGCCGGCCAGCCACTGCCGGGCCCGCCGGTCGTCGTGCCCGGCTTCCTGGGGGGACGGGGAACGGGACATGGCGGACCTCCGGCTCGGCGACGCTGCTTTCCTATTGAATCAGTAGGACTTGCGGCCGGGGAGTCCGGTCAGGTCGCGCCGATCAGCGTCACCAGCCCCGCCGCCACCAGTACCCCTGCCCAGAGCCGGTCCACGTTGAACCAGGCCCGGCGCAGCACGCCCACCCCGAGCACCTCGTAGACCACCAGCGCGACGGCCAGCGCGACGCCCAGCATGGCCACCGTGTGCACCCCGGCGGCGGCCAGGCCGGTCAGCGCGCCGGCCGGCGCGGCGGCCAGGTGCCCGGCGTGCGGGCCGGCGGTCACCGCCGGCTCGGCCAGCAGCACCGGCAGCAGCATCAGTCCCGCGCCGTGCGCCGAGGACATCAGGAACGACCAGCCGGTGAGCTGCGCCGCCGACAGTCGCATCCCGGCCCAGCGGAAGTGCCGCTCGGAGAGCAGCCGCCACAGCCCGAAACCGACCAGCAGCACGCCGCCGCCGACCGCGACGGCGGTGCCGGTCGCCACCGACCGGGTGGCGCTGACCAGTGCGGCGACCACCGCCACCGAGGCGAGGTGGCCGGCGGCGATCGGTGGGAGCGCCCGCAGCAGCGCCCACCGGTCGCGTTCCTGCAACCCCCGGGCCACCGCGAAGAGCCAGCCCATCGCCGGGTTCAGGCCGTGGAACGCGCCGAGGGCGACCAGCGTCGCCCAGGTCGCACCGGTCACGGGAAGCAGTACGAGTCGGAGGAGGCGTCGCCGCCCTGCAACCGGGTCTGGTGCACCCGCAGCCCCCGGAAGTCCTCCCCGCGCGGGAAGAACCGCGGATCGGGGGTGAGACCGCCGGTCTCCGGGTCCACGTCCAGCTTGGCCAGCCACGCGCCGACCCCGTCGGGATAGAACTGGTCGTCCCAGGAGCCGTAGAGCGAGTTGCTGACGTAGACCCGGCGGCCGTCCCGGCTGACCTCGACCATCTGCGGGCCGCCGGAGAGCGGCTCGTCGGGGAACCCGGGGTGGGGGGTCCGCGCCACGATGCCGCCGAGCCGCACCGAGCCGACCCTGACCGGGTGGAACGGGTCGGTGACGTCGTACCGGAGCAGCTCGCCGGTGCCCCAGCAGGAGACGTGGAGGAAGCGGTCGTCCACCGACAGGTCGATGTCGGTGACCAGCGGCGGCACCGCGCCGAACGGCTTGAGCAGGTCGGGCAGGTCGGCCGGGTCGGCCGGCTCGGCGGGGATGTCGATCACCTTGGTCACCGCCCAGGCGTCGCCGTCGCGGTGCCAGAGCCAGATCGAGGCCGACAGGTCCTCGACGCTGATCACCACCCCGACGAAGCCGTACGTCTTCGTCGGGTCGTGCGCGGGACGCAGCTCCAGCGGCATCTGGTACTGGTCGCCCAGGTCGACCCGCTGCACGTGCCGGCGCTTCGCCAGGTCCCAGAAGTGGATCGCGTGACCGTAGCGACGGCCGAGCAGCAGCTCGCCGACGATGCCGTCCTCGATCATCGACGGGGTGCCCCACTCGCTGGTGACCAGCACGTCGTGGTTGTAGTGCCACCAGAAGTCGTACGCGAGGAACTGCGGCCCCCGGTCGGCCTCCCACGCGCCGCGCACCTCGAAGGTGGCGTGGTCCAGCACGGCGATGCCGCCCGGCCCCTCCTCGCCGTCGACGCCGCCCAGCGCCGAGAGATAGATCCCGTCCGGCCCGCAGTGGACGGTGTGCGGTCGGGAGTAGCCGGCCCGCTTCGCCAGCTCCTCCGGTGCGATGACCTTGACCACCCGCGGCTGCCGCGGGTCCGGCTGGGTGTCGATGACGTGGACGCGGGACGAGCGCAGCCCGGGGACGATCAGGTAGCGGCGCTCCACGTGCGGGTGCGGTGCGGTCGGGCAGAGCGCGCTGCTGCACGCGTTCCAGCCGAAGTGGTGCAGCTCGTCCCCGGTGTGGGGCAGCTCGGTCCAGCCCACCACCTGCCCGTACGAGCCGGAGTCGGGGTCGGTGTCGAGCACCGCGATGGCGTCGGGGCGCTGCGCGGTGCGGTCGAAGGCGGCGACGTACGCCAGCTTCTCGGCCGGCGCGGTGGCCGCCTCGCGGGGCGACGGATAAAAGCTCGGGTCGGGGGTCCAGCGGCTCATCGGGTCTCCGGGGGGTCAGGGCGCGGGTACGCCGAGGCGGTCGAGCAGATGTCGGCGCAGCGCACCGAACGCGGGGTCGTCGACGGCGGGAGCGGGTCCGAGGTGGACCGGGATCTCCTCGGCGATGACCCCGCCGTCGAGGAGCAGGACGCGGTCGGCCAGCAGCAGCGCCTCCTCCACGTCGTGGGTGACCAGCAGGGCGGCGAAGCCGTGCTCGGCGCGTAGCCGGCGCAGCAGGCCCTGCATCCGTAGTCGGGTCAGCGCGTCCAGCGCGCCGAACGGCTCGTCGAGCAGCAGCAGGTCGGGCTCGCGGACCAGGGCCCGGGCCACCGCGACCCGTTGCGCCTGCCCGCCGGAGAGTTCGGTGGGCCAGGCGGCTGCCCGGTCGGCGAGCCCCACCTCGGCCAGGGCCCGGTCGACGCGCCCGGCGACGTCCGGACCGGTGAGGCCGAGGCCGACGTTCGCGGCGACCCGCTTCCAGGGCAGCAGCCGGTGTTCCTGGAAGACGACGGCTGCGGTGCCGCGCAGGGTGGTGCCGCCGGTGGCCTCGTCGTCGAGTCCGGCGAGGATCCGCAGCAGGGTGCTCTTGCCCGAGCCGCTGCCGCCGAGCAGCGCGACGGTCTCCCCGGCGGCGACGGTGAGTGTGACGCCGGCCAGGACGGTGGTGTCCCCGAAGGACCGGCGGATCCCCAGCGCGGTGAGCACCGGGTTCAGGTCGCTCGCAGTCCGCGCCGCCATGTCAGCATTCTCCTCTCCGCGATGCGCAGGGCGAGGTCGGAAACCAGACCGAGCAGGGCGTAGATCAGCAGGCCGAGCAGCACCACGTCGGTCTGGCTGAACTCGCGGGCCTCCATCATCAGGAAGCCGACGCCGCTCTGGGCGTTGACCTGTTCGCCGACGACGAGGCTCAGCCAGGCCGCGCCGATGGCCAGTCGCAGCCCGAGGAAGAGCGCGGGCAGCGCGCCGGGCAGCACCACGTGCCACAGCCGGGCGGCCGGGCCGAGCCCGCAGGTGCGGGCCGCCTCGACGAGGCGTTCGTCGATGTCGCGGATGCCGGCGTAGGTGTTGAAGTAGATCGGGAAGAAGGCGCCGAGCGCGACCAGGGTCACCTTCAGCGACTCGCCGATGCCGACCCAGATGATCAGCAGCGGCACCAGCCCGAGGTGGGGCAGCATCCGGGCCATTTGCACCGGCGGGTCGACCAGGTCGTCGCCGAGCCGGAGCAGGCCGGCGGCGGCGCCGAGGACCAGGGCGAGCGCCCCGCCGATCAGCAGCCCGAGGCCGGCCCGGGTGAGCGAGTCGACCAGGTGCGCGGTGAGCGTGCCGTCGCGGGCCAGGCGGGCGCCGGTGGCGAGCACGGCGCTGGGCGCGGGCAGCTTCTCGGCGGAGAGCAGGCCGGCGCGGGCGGCGGCCTCCCACCCGAGCACGAGCACGAGCGGGCTCAGCGCCCGCCGCCAGCGCCGGCCGCCGGGGGTACGCCGAGGGCGCGCGACGGCGGTCGGGGGTGGTGCCACCGCCGCCTCGGCCAGCGTGGAGCTGCTCACTGGAACACCTCGCTGAACCGTCCGTCCACCCGGGAGGCGATGTCCACCGGCCCGGGCACCAGCTCCAGCTTGGTGAAGCTGTCGGCGATGGCCTGGAGTTCCGCGCCGATGGCCGGGGTGACCGGGGCGAGCGGTTTGGCGCTGCGGTCCAGCGCCCGGGTGGTGACGTCGAGCGGGATCTTCAGCTCCGGGGCCAGCACGGCGGCCCGTTCCTGCGGGTGGGCGATGCCCCAGTCGGTGGTGGTCCGGTACGCCGTCAGGAACGCCCGGACGTCGTCCGGCCGGTTCTTCACCACCTCGGGCGAGGCGAGCACGTACTCCCGGTTGCTCGCCAGGCCGGTGGCGTCGGCGAGGACGCGCACGTCGGGCCGCTCGGCGAGGGCGAAGTAGGGGTCCCAGATGATCCAGGCGTCGACCTGGCCGTTGTCGAAGGCGGGCCGTCCCTCGGCGGGTTTGAGGTACTTGACGTTCAGGTCCTTGAGGGTCATCCGGTTGGCCTCCAGCAGCTTCACCAGCAGCCAGTGCACGTTGGAGCCCTTGTTCAGCGCGACGGTGCGTCCCTTGAGGTCGGCGAAGGTGCGGTAGGGGCTGCCCGCCTTGACCAGCACCGCCTCGCCCTGCGGGATGGGCTGCGAGGTGCCGATCACCGAGAACGGGATCTTCCCGGCGGCGGCGAAGACCGGCGGGGCCTCGCCGACCTGGCCGATGTCGATGGAGCCGGCCTTGAGCGCCTCGGTGAGCGCGGGTCCGCTGTCGAAGAGCGACCACTGGGCGTCGGGGGCCGCGCCGCGCGCCTTGACCAGGCTGAGGCCGCCGAAGCGCTGGTAGCCGATGCGCAGCGGGCCGGCGTGGCCGGTGGCGTCGGCCGGGTCGTCGGCGCAGGCCGCGACGGTGCCGGTGGCCAACAGCGCCACGGCGGTCAGCAACGCGGTCAGCAGCCGGCGTGGGCGAGCGGGTGCACTCGATCGAGGGGTACGCATGTCAGCTCCTCGGGAGGGAGGGGGGACCCGACGGCGTCGGCGGGGATCGGCGAGCGACAGCAACCTACCAACCCGATAGGATTTATGGGTAGGGTCCGGGTCGACGTTTCCCATCCAGCAGGAGGCGCGTCCCACCCCTCGTCGTCCGGCGGGCGCCCCCGATGTCGCTCACCTTCCACTGGTTCCTGCCCACCTACGGCGACAGTCGGGACATCGTCGGCGGCGGACACGGCGTCCCGGTCGGCGCCGCCGGTGGCGCCCGCCGGCCACCGTCGTCGAGGCGGTGCAGGAGGGGTTGCGGCGCAGCGAGTCCGAGGGGCAGCGCCGGATGCGGGAGCTGCACGGCGGCTCCCGCGACGGGCTGGAGGTGTCGCCGAACCTGTGGGCCGGGGTCGGTCCGGTCCGGGGTGGCGCCGGCACCGCACTGGTCGGCAGCCACACCGAGGTCGCCGACCGGATCGCGGAACACCACGCGCTCGGTATCGACGAGTTCATCCTCTCCGGGCATCCGCACCGGGAGGAGGCGTACTGGTTCGGTGAGGAGGTGCTGCCGATCCTGCGCCGCCGCGGCCGGTGGCGGCACCCGGCCGGCGAGCCGGCGCAGGACGAGCCCACCGGCATTCCGTTCACCCCGCAGCCGGCAGCGGTGCCGGCCCCGGCACGGGGGTGAGCGGGATCAGACCGGGGGCCGGCCGGCGAGGAAGTCGGCCAGCACCCGGGTGTGGGTGGAGAAGGCCAGCTCGACCGGCTCGGTGACGACCAGCCACTCGGTCGCCTCCTCGGTCGGCGCGGAGGGCGGCAGGTCCTCGGCCGCCCGTTCCGGCAGCACCCCGAAGACCATCATGGTGCCGCCGGCCGGCGCGCCGTGCACCGCGAAGAGCCGCGCCTGCCCGGCCTCGGCCAGCAGGCCGGTCTCCTCGCAGGCGGCGCAGACCCGCGGCCAGCCGGCCTCCGCCGGATAGGCCGCGCCGCAGTACGAGCAGTGCGAGTACGGTGCGCCGGTCACGCCGAAGCACGTTACCCGCCCGGCCACCGGCCGCCACCGGCCCGGCACGTCGTTGCGGCCCGCGGGTGCGTCGACTAGGTTCGAGGGACGCCGTCGAGCCGGAAGGAGGTCAGAACGATGTCCGATGTTCTGCGCCCCCTCCGCGTTCCGGCGTCCACGCGGGTCTGAGCCGGGGCGTCCGCTCTCCGGAGGATCAATCTGTGACCGACGTGGTCATCCGCCCGCTCGTCGCGGGCGAGGAAGCGCTCTTCGACTCCATGCCCGATCCGCTGCCCCAGCTCCGCCAGGTCGCCTATGCCGACGGCGTCGCCGGGCGCGGCTACCGCCCCGAGAACACCTGGGTCGCCCTGCGCGCCGGTCGGGTGGTCGGCCGGGCCGCCTGGCTCCACCTGCCGGGCGCCGTCGGTGACCCCTGGCTGGAACGGTTCGACCTGGCCGCCGAGCCGGCGGTGGGCGCCGCGCTGCTGCGGGCCGCCCACGAGGCGTTCGGCGGTCCCCGCGCCTACTACGCCGCACTGCCCGCGTACTGGCGTCGCCGGCCGGAGGTGCTGGCCGTGGTCGAGGCGCCGATGGCCGCGGCGCGGCTGGCCGGGCTGGTCGAGCGGGGCGAGCGACTGCGCTGCACCTGGGCCGGCGCGCCCCTGCCGGCGACCTCCGGTCGGTACGCCGTCCGCCCGGCCGCCGACCGGGAGGAGATCGACGCCCTGGTCGCCCGGATCGCCGAGCCGGACGTGCTGACCGGCCGGGAGACGGCGCGGGCGGTGGCCGGGGTGGACCTCGCCACGGATCCGCTGGCCTGGCTGACCGGCCCGCCGACGGACTGGCGGATCGCCTTGGACGCGGGGCGGCCGGTCGGCCTGGCCGGCACGGCCGGGGACGCGTGCTATCCGCTGCTGGCCTACCTCGGGCTGCTCGACGGGGACGCCCGGGACGAGCTGCTGGTGGCGGCGGTCCGGGTGCTCGCCGAGGGCGGTGCCCGGGAGGTGGTGGCCGACGTGGACGGCCACCGGGTGGCGGTGCTGGCGGACCTGGAACGGACCGGCTTCCGGCAGGTGCGGGCCCGGGTGATCTTCGAGCCCGCCGGCTGAGACGGCGGGTCGCGCCCCGGTCACCCGGGGCGCGACCCCGCCGCCCGATGCCCCGGGCCCCCGTGCCCCCGGGCCATCGGGCAGCGGCCGCCCGGGCCGTGGTCAGGAGGCCGGCACCCCGGTGTACGCGGCGGTGGTGCGGGCCTGCGCCGCGCGCGCCTCGTCGACCGGCGTGCCGGCCGCGATGCTCGCCTCGGCCCACCGCTCGCTGCTGAGGGTGATGAACCGGCGGGCCTCGTCGGTGCCCAGCCACGCCGCGGCCTGCGACGGCAGGACCCCGCTGCCGTCCGCCGCCAGGTGGGAGGCCAGGCCGAGCAGGCCCATGTCCCAGCCGACGCCGACCGCGCCCGGCCCGAACTCGAGCCAGCGCTGGTCGTCGACGTGCGCGACGTGGTCCAGGGTGAACCGGCTGCGCCCGTCGCCGGCCGGGGTGAGCCGGACCTCGATCCAGCTCACCTCGTCGCCGTACTCCCAGGTGGCGGTGAAGCTGTGCGGCGGGTCGCAGCGTTCCACCGTGCCGCCCGCGTTCCCTTCGAGCTGGTAGCGGCCGTGCAGCGTCAGGTCGCCGGAGATCGGCAGGAACCAGCGCGGGATCCGCTCGGCGCTCGTGCAGGCGTCCCAGAGATCGTCCAGGGACGTGTCGTACGTCTGGCTGACGGTGCTGACCCGGGCCTGCCCGGCGGGCAGCGTACGGCTGCCGACGGTGCGGTCCACGTCGCTGATCTGCCCGATCACGTTGATCATGGGTTGCTCCTCGTGTCGTCGGTGCCCTCGCCCCGCAGCCGTCGCTCCCGTCGCCCCCGGGCCAGCTCGGTGGCGAGCGCCTCCAACGGTGGCGTCCAGAACCGGCGGAAGTGCTCCAGCCAGGCGTCGATCTGGTGCAGCGGCCCCGGGTCCACCGCGTAGAGGCGGCGGGTGCCCTCGGGGCGTACGGTCGCGAAGCCGTTGTCCCGCAGCACCTTGAGGTGCTGCGACACGGCGGGCTGGGAGATGCCGAACTCCTGCTGGACCGTCGCGCCGATGGCGCCGGCGGTCTGCTCACCTTCGGCCAGCAGTTCGAGGATCCGGCGGCGGACCGGATCCCCGAGGACGTCGAAGGCGTGCACGAGACCTTTTATATCAGACCGCGCTTATATAAGCAGCATCGACGCCGGGCCGGCGCGTCCGAGTCCGGGTCGTCCGCGACGGTCTCGCCGCCGTGGAGCCCGGCGGGAGCGGATGGGGTCCGGACGCGCCACGAACGTGACGGCAACGATGAATCGCGGTCGTGGCCTGATTCATCCTTGCCATCACGTTCGTGGCGTCCTGAGGAGCACCTGCGGCCGTCGGCACGATCGCGGGCGGGTGGGTGCCGGGTCAGCCGATCCGGGCGGCCACCGCGCTGCGCAGTTCGGGCAGCCGGTCGTGCAGCAGGCCCGGGCACTGCGTGGAGTTGAAGTCCTTGTGCCCGTAGATCTCGGTGGCCGGGATCGCGTACTGCTGGCAGGTGAACGCGCAGAAGAGCACGAGGCTGTCCCAGAGCGCCTGCGGGGGCTGCACGTCGAGATAGGTGCCCTCGTTCTCGATGCCGATGGCCTGGCTGTTCTGCCCGACGCAGTGCGCGCCCTGCACCATGGTCTGCCCGTGCAGCAGCCCGTAGAGGCTGCCGTGCCGCCCCTCGGTGAGGAAGCCGCCACGGCTGTTGGTGAAGTGCTGCCCCGAGTCGAGCCAGCCGTTGGTGTCCATGTGCAGGTCCTGGATGTCCCGGGAGTTCTGGTAGGCGTGGGCCAGGCTGTAGTCGGTCGAGTTCGGGAACGCGGTGTGGTGGATGATGATCTTGTTGGGGCGGTTCTGCAGCACGGTCACCGCCGACGACGGCGGCCGGGCGCCCCAGGTGGCGCAGTTGGCGATCGTCGGCTGGTCGACCCGCGTGGTGACGGCCCGCGCGCTCCGGTCGCCGGTGAGCTGACCGAGGGCGGTGACGCCGGCGGCGGCGCCGAGCAGGACGGCGCCGCGCAGCACGGCCCGCCGGGGCAGGGGAGCGGACATCGGTACCTCCTCACGGGATGGTGCCGGTGGCGGGCCGGGCGGCCCGCCACCGGCGCGGGTCAGCAGGTGCCGTTGCAGGCCAGCACCCGGAGCCGGTCCAGGGTGCCGTTCCAGACGTTCTGGTCGCCGGGGAAGACACCGGAGGAGGACCACTGCCAGAAGGAGTACGTGCCCCAGCCGGCCGGCAGGGTGCCCACGCTGCTGGAGTACCGGGCGATCCAGAGCGGGTTGTTGGCGGAGAACTGCGAGGTGTTGCCGGTGCAGGTGCTCCACCAGTCGGTGGTGGTGTAGATGGTGGCCCACCGCCCGGTACGCGAGTAGTACTGGTTGACGAACGAGGCGATCCAGCTGCGCATCGAGGACTGGCTCAGTCCGTAGCAGGTCGAGCCGTACGGGTTGTACTCGATGTCGAGCGCGCCGGGCAGCGTCTTGCCGTCCCGGGACCAGCCGCCGCCGTGGTCGACGAAGTAGTTCGCCTGGGTGGCACCGCTGGAGCGGTCGGGCAGGGCGAAGTGGTAGGAGCCCCGGATCATGCCGACGTTGTAGGAGCCGTTGTACTGCTGGGCGAAGTACGGGTTGGTGTAGCCGGTGCCCTCGGTGGCCTTGACGTACGCGAAGCGGGCGCCGTTGCTCCACGCGGCGGACCAGTTGACGTTGCCCTGGTAGCCGGAGACGTCCATGCCGGGCAGGCCGGCCGGCGCGGCGCTGGCGGGAGTCGCGCCGAGGGTGGCCGAGGCGGCCACGGTGACCGTGGCGACGAGCGCGGCGGCGGCGGTGCGCAACGCCTGACGCAGGGGACGGTGCATCTTTCCTCCCTGGGGGGTGCCGCTGGGCGGCGGGAGTGGCGAAAGGAACTGTCAACATTAGGTCACAAGGTGAAGATAAACTTCAATAGATGTATCGAAGATTTTCTTTGCCCTCCGGTCCGTGCCGACCCGATCTCGTGCGGCGTGTCGATCCGGGCCCGGCCCGTTCGTGTGGAGGGTGGAAGGTCGGCAGCCCGCCGGCTTCGAGGAGGACCGCATGAAGCAGTACCTGATCAGCATGTACCAGCCCGCCGGGCGGGACCGGCCCGACCCGGACTTCCTGGCCGAGGTGATGCGCAAGGTCGGCGTCATCCACGACGACCTGGTGGCGGCCGGCTCGTGGGTCTTCGGCAACGGCCTGCACGCCCCCGAGACGGCGACCGTGCTGCGACCGCAGGGCGACGAGGTGCTGGTCACCGACGGGCCCTTCGCCGAGGGCAAGGAGTATCTCGGCGGCGTCACCGTCATCACCGCCCCCGACCTCGACGCCGCCCTGGAGTGGGGCCGCCGCTACGCCCTCGCCACCACCCTGCCGATCGAGGTCCGCCCGTTCCGCGGCGACGCCTGAACCCGTGCCACCCGAACCCACCGACGTCGAACGGGTGTTCCGCGCGGAGTACGGCCGCGCGGTCGCCGTCCTGGTCCGCCTCCTCGGCGACATCGACCTCGCCGAGGAGGCGGTCCAGGACGCCTTCACCACCGCCGTGGACCACTGGCCCACCCGGGGCCTGCCGCCGAGCCCGGCCGGCTGGATCATCACCACCGCCCGCAACCGGGCCGTCGACCGGCTGCGCCGCGAGGCCACCCGCGCCGACCGGCACGCCCAGGCCGCCCTGCTGCACGCCCCCGACGTACCGGCCGAGGAGGGACCCGTGCGCGACGACCGGCTCCGCCTGATCTTCACCTGCTGTCATCCGGCACTCGGCACCGGCGCCCGGGTCGCGCTGACCCTGCGCCTGCTCGGCGGGCTGAGCACCACCGAGATCGCCCGCGCCTTCCTGGTGCCGGAGTCGACGATGGCCCAGCGGCTGGTCCGGGCCAAGGCGAAGATCCGGGACGCCGGGATCCCGTACCGGGTGCCCCGTGACGCGGACCTGCCCGACCGGCTCCGCGCGGTGCTGGCGGTGCTCTATCTGATCTTCACCGAGGGGCACACCGCCAGCGCGGGGGAGCGGCTGGTCCGCACCGAGCTGTGCGCCGAGGCGATCCGGCTCGGCCGGCTGCTCGTCGAGCTGATGCCGGACGAGCCGGAGGCGCTCGGGCTGCTCGCGCTGATGCTGCTCACCGAGGCGCGTCGACCGGCGCGTACCGGCCCGGACGGGGGGCTGGTCCCGCTGGGCGAGCAGGACCGGGACCGTTGGGACCGTGAGCTGGTCGCTGAGGGGCAGGCGCTGGTCCGGCGCTGCCTGCGGCGGGACCGGCCCGGCCCGTACCAGATCCAGGCGGCGATCAACGCCGTGCACGCCGACGCGCGGACCGCCGCCGACACCGACTGGGCCCAGATCCTCGCCCTGTACGACCAGCTCATGGCGTACGCCCCGAGCCCGGTGGTGGCCCTCAACCGGGCGGTCGCGGTGGCCGAGGTGACCGGCCCGGCCGCCGCGCTCGCCCTCGTCGACGACCTCGACCTGGCCGGCTATCACGTGTTCCACGTGGTCCGGGCCGACCTGCTGCGACGGCTCGGCCGGCACGCCGAGGCCGTTGGGGCGTACGACGCGGCGATCGCCCGCACCGCGAACGCCGCCGAACGGGACTTCCTGCGCCGCGCCCGGGACGGGTGCCGGACCGGCGGTGGCCGGGACTGACCGGCGTCAGGGGCGCAGGCCGCCGACGAAGAGCGCGACGAGCTGCTCGCCGACCTCCGCGAAGGTCAGCGGGCCGTCCGGCCGGAACCAGGTGTGCGTGTTGCCCAACGCGCTGAGGAACATGTGCGTGATCACCGTGGCGGAGACGTCGGTGCGGACCACCCCGGCGTCCTGACCCTCGCGGACCAGGTCCCGGAACAGGTCGTGATAGGCGCGCCGCTCCCGGCGGGTGGCCTCGGCCTGCTCGTCGTCGAGCAGGTGCGCCGACCGGGCCCAGACGGTCAGCTCGTCGACGTGGTCGGCGGTGTGCGCGACCACGTCGAGCGCGGCGGCGCGCAGCCGCTCCTGCACCGGCCCGGGGCCCTCGGCGATGTCCCGCAGCCGGGCGGTCTGCTCGGCGAGCAGCTCCCGGTAGATGCTGGTGAGCAGCTCGGACTTCGACCCGAACCAGTGGTACAGGGCGCCCTTGGTGACCTCCGCCGCCGCCACGATCTCCTGGACGCTGGTGGCCTCGTAGCCGCGCCGGGCGAACAGTTCGGTGGCGGCGGCGATGATGTGGCGCCGGGCCGAACCGCGGGGGACCCGCCGCCGGGCGGCCACGACCCGCGGTTCGGTCGCCGCCACGGTCACCGCGACTCCAGCTGCCGCCGGATCTCCCGCCGGGCCACGTCGCGGACGTGCACCTCGTCGGGGCCGTCGGCGATGCGCAGGGTACGGGCGCCGGCGTACATCGAGGCGAGCGGGAGGTCGTCGGAGACCCCGGCGCCGCCGTGCACCTGGATCGCCCGGTCGAGCACGTCGAGGGCGACCCGGGGCGCCACCACCTTGATGGCGGCGATCTCGGTACGGGCCGCCTTCGCGCCGTACCGGTCGATCATCCAGGCCGCCTTGAGGGTGAGCAGTCGGGCCTGCTCGATCGCCATCCGGGACTCGGCGATCTGCTGCTGCACCACACCCTGTTCGGCGAGGGTCCGGCCGAAGGCGACCCGGCTGGCGGCCCGCCGCACCATCAGGCTCAGCGCCCGCTCGGCCAGGCCGATGGCGCGCATGCAGTGGTGGATGCGACCGGGGCCGAGGCGGGCCTGGGCGAGGGCGAAGCCGCCGCCGGCCTCGCCGAGCAGGTTGCCCACCGGCACCCGGACGTCGGTGAAGACGACCTCGCCGTGGCCGTGCTGGTCGTGGTAGCCGAAGACGGGCAGCGAGCGGACCACCTCGACGCCGGGGGTGTCCACCGGCACGAGGATCATCGACTGCTGCCGGTGGGTGTCGGCCGACGGGTCGGTCTTGCCCATCAGGATCATGATCCGGCAGCGCGGGTCGGCGATGCCGGTGGTCCACCACTTGCGGCCGTTGATGACGTACGAGTCGCCGTCGCGCTCGATCCGGGTGGAGATGTTGGTGGCGTCGCTGGAGGCCACGTCCGGCTCGGTCATCGCGAACGCCGAGCGGATCTCGCCGTCGAGCAGCGGCCGCAGCCAGCGCTCCTTCTGCTCGGCGGTGCCGAACATGTGCAGGATCTCCATGTTGCCGGTGTCCGGCGCCGCGCAGTTGATCGCCTCCGGGGCCAGTTCGATGGAGCGGCCGGTCAGCTCGGCGAGCGGGGCGTACTCGACGTTGGTGAGGCCGGAGACGTCGGGCAGGAAGAGGTTCCACAGCCCCCGGCGGCGGGCCTCGGCCTTGAGGTCCTCGACCACGGCGGGGAGGTGGTGCGGCGTGCCGGCCGCCGCGAGTTCGGCGCGCTGGGCGGCGTAGACCGGCTCGGCCGGGTAGACGTGCTCGTCCATGAACTCCTGGAGTCGCTTCAGGTGCTCCGCGGCCCGGGCGGTCGGTTCGAAGTCCATGGCTGCCTCCCATTGACGGGCAAGTCGGCGGCTCGCTACCGTCGCCGGACGCCGAACATACCGGCTGGTCGGTATGGCGTCCAGAGCACAGTGAGCGTGAGGAGCACCAGGGTGAGCGTGATGGACCGGTTCCGCCTCGACGGAAAGGTCGCCGTGGTGACCGGCGCCTCCTCCGGTCTGGGCGTCTCGTTCGCCCGCGCGCTCGCCGAGGCCGGCGCCGACGTGGTGCTCGGCGCCCGCCGCGTCGAGCGGCTGCCGGAGACCGGCGCGCTGGTCGAGAAGGCCGGCCGGCGGTACGCGGCCCGCGCGACCGACGTCAGCCGGCCCGAGGACTGCGAGGCGCTGATCGCCACCGCGGTCGAGACCTTCGGTCGGGTCGACGTGCTGGTCAACAACGCCGGTGTGGGCACCGCCGTCCCCGCCACCCGGGAGACCCCCGAGCAGTTCCGCTCGGTCGTCGACGTCAACCTGATGGGCAGCTACTGGATGGCGCAGGCCTTCGCCCGCGCCGCGAAGAACGGTGGCGCCATCGTCAATATCTCCAGCGTGATCGGCCTGCGCCCCGGCGGCATCCCGCAGGCCGCGTACGCGTCCAGCAAGGCCGGCGTGATCGGGCTGACCCGCGACCTGGCCGCGCAGTGGACCGGGCGCAAGGGCATCCGGGTCAACTGCATCGCCCCCGGCTTCTTCGCCTCGGAGATGAGCGACCAGTTGGAGCCGGCCACCTTCGAGATGATCAAGGCGCTGGCGCCGGCCGGCCGCCTCGGCGAGCACGAGGAACTCGCCGCCACCCTCGTCTGGCTGGCCAGTGACGCCTCGTCGTACGTGACCGGGGTGACCGTGCCGGTCGACGGCGGCCTCGTCATGCCCTGACCCACCGACCGGCTGTCCGGACCCGTCCCCAGGAGGAGCACCGATGAGCTTCAACCTCGCCACGATCCTCCGGGAGCCGCGCCGGGCGCACCCGGACAAGCCGCTCTGCCACCTGGGTGACCTGGCGTTCAGCTACGCCCAGGTGGACGAACTCTCCGGGCGGGTCGCGGCAGCCCTGCTGGCGCTGGGTCTGCGGCGCGGCGACAAGGTGGCGGTGCAACTGCCCAACCTGCCGCAGTTCCTGTTCAGCTACTTCGCCATCCTCAAGGCCGGCCTGGTCATGGTCCCGCTCAACCCGCTGCTGCGGGCCGGCGAGGTGGCCTACCACCTGGCGGACTCCGACACTAAGGTCTTCGTCACCTTCGAACTCTTCGCCGACGAGGCGGTTCAGGGCGCCGCGCAGGTCGACGGCGTCACCACGTACGTGGTGAACCTGCCGGGCAGCGACCGGCGGCCGGCGGGCAGCCGGTCGTTCGACGAGCTGTACGCGGCGGCGGACAGCGGCGACATCGCGCCCACCGACGCCGACGACACCGCCGTGCTGCTCTACACCAGCGGCACCACCGGCCGGCCCAAGGGCGCCGAGCTGACGCACTTCCAGCTCTACATGAACTGCACCGTCGGCGGTGACCTGTTCGGGTTCCGGGGCGACGACATCGGGCTGGCGGTGCTGCCGCTGTTCCACGTCTTCGGGCTCTCCAGCGTGCTCAACGTCGCGGTCCGCTACGGCGGCAGCGTCGTACTGGTGCCGCGCTTCGAGGTGGGGCCGGTGCTCGACGCCATCGAGCGGCACCGCTGCACGATCTTCTCCGGCGTGCCGACCATGTACTTCGCGCTGAACCAGGCCGACCTCGCCGGTCGGGACCTGTCCTGTCTGCGGGTCGGTGTCTCCGGCGGCGCGGCGATCCCCGGCGAGGTGATCCGCGCCTTCGAGGAGAGGTTCCCCGGGGTGGTGATCCTGGAGGGCTACGGGCTCTCCGAGACGGCCAGCACGACCACCTTCAACATCAGTGCCGAGCAGCGCAAGGTGCTCTCGATCGGCAAGCCGATCTGGGGCGTGGAGACCCGGATCGTGGACGACGCCGACCGGCCGCTGCCGCCCGGCCCGGAGCACGTCGGCGAGATCGTGGTGCGCGGCCACAACGTGATGAAGGGCTACTACAAGAACCCGGAGGCGACGGCGGAGTCGTTCCGCGGCGGCTGGTTCCACACCGGGGACCTGGCGTACGCCGACGAGGACGGCTATCTGTTCATCGTCGACCGGAAGAAGGACATGATCATCCGGGGCGGCTTCAACGTCTATCCCCGCGAGGTCGAGGAGGTCCTGTACGCCCACCCGGCGGTGGTCGAGGCGGCGGTCATCGGCCGCCCCGACGACAAGCTGGGGGAGGAGGTCGTGGCGGTGCTGAGCGTCCGGCCGGGCGCCGAGGTGACCGCCGACGACCTGATCGCCTACTGCCGGGAGCGGCTGGCCGCGTACAAGTACCCGCGCCAGATCCGCATCGTCGAGGAACTCCCCAAGGGCCCCACCGGCAAACTCCTCAAACGCGAACTCAAACGCCACTGACCCCCCCCGGGCCCCCCTGCCACCCCGCCGTTCTCATGATCGTTTGCAGTTCAAGGTCGTGACACGCCGGGCCGAAGTGCCGCCACCGTCAAAGGATCATGGCCGCTGTTAGCAGATCGAGCTGGTCGGCGGGGGCTGTCCACAGCGAGTCGGTTGTCCACAGGCAGCGGCGGCTGAGGTTGCTCCACGGGCCCGGGGCGAGGCAGCGTCTGTCGGGTGAACGGGGTGCTGAAGGCGTTGGTGGACCAGGGTGGCGGGCTGGTGACCCGGGCGTTGGCCGGGCAGGTCGTGCCGGAGTCGGCGTTACGGGCCGCCCGCCACTCCGGCCGCCTGCTCCGGGTGCTCCCGGAGGTCTACGTCGACGCCACACTGGTGCGGACCGGGCCCGAAGCCCGCCCGACGGCGATCGGGGTGGACCGCCGGGTGGTGGAGTCCGGGGTGGACCGCCGGGCGAGGCCGCCGCACACGATGGCCGCCCCGACCCGGTCAGGACCGGCCGGCTGGCTTCCGCTTCTCGGGTGTCTGGACCCCGAATTGGCGCGTCGTGCCGCGTTGGCCCATGCCGACGGGCGAGCGGCCTTGGGCAGCGTCACGGCCCTCGACGTGTGGGGCCTGCGCGCCCCGCACCCCGAGGAACCGGTGCACCTCGACGTGCCCGCCGGGACCGGCCTCCGCAGTCGCCCGCACCTGCGGGTGCACCACCGCGAGGGCTTCGCCGTCGAGCCGCCCCAGGTGATCATCCGCGCCGGCCTCCCCGTCGTACGTCTGGAACGTGCCCTGGTCGACGCGTGGCCGCTGCTTCCCGCGGCGGACCGTCCGGCTTCGCTGATCAAGGCGGTCAACGGCCGACTCACCACGCCCGAGCGGGTGTCGCTGGCGCTCGCCGACGCGCCGAGGCTGGCCGGCCGAGCAGACCTACGGGCGCTGCTCGCCCGGCTCGCCGCCGGCTGCCGCAGCCCGCTGGAGATCTGGGGCCACGATCACCTCTTCGCCGGCCCGGAGATGCCGGTATTCCAACGTCAGGTCCGCGTCCAAGCGCGGGGGCGCAGCGTCTACCTCGACGTATACGCCGAACGCGAGCGGGTGGACTTCGAGCTGGACGGGGCCACCACGCACGGCGATCCCCGGCAGCGCGAGGTCGACCTGCGACGCGACGCGCTGCTGGCCACCCTCGGCATCCTGGTGGTCCGCTTCTCCCACCGCCGCCTGGTGCACGAGACCGCCGAGGTGCGCCGGGAGATCCACGCCATCCTCGCCGACCGCCGCCGTGCCACCTGATGCGGGCGTCGAGCCGGCGCTGCCTGAACGGGCGGCGCCCAGGCGCCCGGGTCGACGCTGCTGTCGTTCCCTGAGCGGTCAGTCGCGCAGCGTACGCAGGATGCGCGCGAGGTCGGCGCGGTCGGCCGGGCTGAGGTCGCCGAAGACGCGGGCCGCCTCGGCGTCCCGGGCGGCCCGGATGGCGGTGCCGACGCGGGTCCCCTCGGCGGTGGGCGCGACGAGGGTGGCCCGTCGGTCGTCGGGGTCGGCTCGGCGTTCGACCAGGCCGCGTTCCTCGAGCCCGTCCACCACCTCGGTGGTGGAGCGCGGGGCGATGTGCAGGTGGTCGGCGAGGGCGCTGAGCCGCAGCGCGCCGTGGCGCATCAGCACGGCGAGCGCCCGCGCGTGGCCGGGGTTGATCTCCCACGGTTCGAGGGTGCGGCGGGACTGGTGGCGCAGTCGCCGGGCCACCGCCCAGAACACCTCGGCCAGGCTCTCCTCGTCGTCTCCCGTCACGGGAATACGGTAGCAGCACTTGCTGTTGTTGCCTCATGATGAGGTAACCTCAGTAAAACTCGACAGGAAGTGGGCGTCCCCTTGGAAGCACCCCGAGAAGGCCGCGGCGGCGGCCACCGTACCGTCACCGCCACCGAGAAGGCGCAGGCCCGACAGGTGTCCCTGCGCCGCATCGGCCGGCTCTTCGTCGCCCACCGCGCGCAGCTCGCCGTGGTGGTGGCGATCATCGTGGCGTCGTCCGTCCTCGCGATGGCGTCGCCGTTCCTCCTGCGTACCGTGATCGACCGGGCCCTCCCGGAGCGTGACCTGACCCTGCTGGTCTGGCTGGTCCTCGGCATGGTCGCGGTCGCGGCCGTGACCTCCGTGCTCGGCGTGGTGCAGACCTGGATCTCCACCCGGGTCGGCCAGGAGGTCATGCACCGGCTGCGCACCGACGTCTTCGCGCACCTGCAACGCCAGTCGATCGCCTTCTTCACCCGCACCCGCACCGGCGAGGTGCAGTCCCGGATCACCAACGACATCGGCGGCATGCAGACCGTCGTCACCTCCACCGCGACCTCGATCGCGGCCAACCTCACCACCGTGGTCGCCACCGCCGTCGCGATGGCGGCGCTGTCCTGGCGGCTCTCCCTGGTGTCGCTGGTGGTGCTGCCCCCGGCGATCTGGCTGACCCGCCGGGTGGCCCGGATGCGCCGCGAGATCACCGCCCGCCGGCAGCGCGAACTGGCCGACCTCAACGTCACCATCGAGGAGGGGCTGTCGATCAGCGGCGTGCAGCTCGCCAAGACCCTCGGTGCCGGCCCGACCCTGGTCGACCGGTTCACCGCCTCCTCGGCCCGCCTGGTCGACCTGGAACTCCGCTCCGAGCTGGCCGGGCGCTGGCGGATGGCCTCGATGAGCGTCATCTTCGCCGCCATCCCGGCGGTGATCTATCTGAGCGCCGGCCTGCCGGCCACCGCCGGCACGCTCAGCATCGGCACCCTGGTCGCCTTCACCGCCCTCCAGGGCGGCCTGTTCCGGCCGCTGATGGGGCTGCTCAACGTGGGCGTCTCGCTGACCGCCTCGCTGGCGCTCTTCGCCCGGATCTTCGAATACCTGGACCTGCCCGTCGAGGTGGACGACCCGGCCCGCCCGGTCGTCGTCGACCCGGCCCGGGTGCGCGGGCACCTGCGCTTCGAGGAAGTCACCTTCAGCTATCCGGGCAGCGACACCGCCGCCGTCGCCGGCGTCAGCCTGGACGTGCCCGCCGGCACCAGCCTGGCCCTGGTGGGGGAGACCGGCTCCGGCAAGAGCACCCTCGCCGGCCTGATCACCCGCTTCCACGACCCGGCCGCCGGCCGGGTCACCATCGACGGCGTCGACCTGCGTGACCTGCGCCTGGCCGACCTGGCCGCCGTCGTGGGCGTGGTCAGCCAGGAGACCTACCTGCTGCACACCACCGTGCGGGAAAACCTGCGGTACGCGCGGCCGGACGCCACCGACGCCGAGATCGAGGCCGCGGCGCGCGCCGCGCAGATCCACGACCTCATCGCCGCGCTCCCCGACGGGTACGACACGGTCGTCGGCTCCCGCGGCCACCGCTTCTCCGGCGGCGAGAAGCAGCGGCTGGCCATCGCGCGTACGCTGCTGCGCGACCCGCGGATCCTGGTGCTGGACGAGGCGACCAGCGCGCTGGACACCGAGACCGAACGCGCCGTGCAGCGCGCCTTCGACGAGCTGTCGAAGGGCCGGACCGTGGTGACCATCGCGCACCGGCTCTCCACCGTGCGGGACGCCGACCAGATCGCGGTGCTCGACCACGGCCGGATCGTCGAGTCCGGCACCCACCGCAGCCTGCTCGGCCGCGCCGGCCGGTACGCGGCCCTCGCCGCCTGAAAACCCGATCTGCATCACGTGATTCGTGACTCCACCATGGGTAGAGTGACGCGGTGCATAACGGAGTGCAGGCTCAGGTGCCGGTGCTGTACGTCGCGGACGCCGACGCCGCGCGACGGTTCTACGCGCTCTTCGGCTACTCCGAGCTGCGCACCGGCGGCGACGGCGAGTCCCGCTGGTCGTACCTGCAGTGCAGGGAGCTGACCCTGCTGCTGGCGGCGGTGAAACCGCGCCTGGTCACCGTCGAGCTGCCGCTGCTGATCTACCTGTACGTCGACGACATCGAGGCCACCATCGCCCGCCTCACCGCAGCCGGCCACGCGGTCGAGCGGGCCGGCTATCCCGAGCACGCACCCGGCGGCGAGTGCCGCACCACCGACCCGGATGGCAACGTCGTCCTGTTCGGGCAGCGGCGTGCCGTGCCCGAACAGGCCCGGGTCGCGCCCGACGGCGCCGAGGCGCGCTTCTCGCTGATCCGCCAGGCGGCCGAGGCGGTCAGCCAGCGGGGCGGTGCGCCCGCCCACTGTCAGATCGGCAGCCCGCGCGGCGAGACCTGCCCCGAGCCGGCCGAGGTGAAGCTCGCCGACTCGTGGGGCGACACGGTCTGGGGCTGCATGGCCCACGCCGACGAGGCGCTGCTCAACGCCCGGGGCGCCTTCCTCGCGGCCGAGGACGGCCAGGGGCTGGCCCAGTTCCTCGCCGCCCGGCACCCCCGACCGGAGCCCACCCTGAGCTGAGCACGACCGTCGGCCGGGTCGACCGGATCCATCCTCAACGGCAGGTCAGGTCGCCGGGCCTATGCTCTGCCACGTGAATCAGAAGCGGCGGAGCGGCGTGGACCTGGGCAAGGTGTTGCGTGCCGTCGAGGACGCCGCTCCCGTCGAGGCGGTCGAGGCGGTCACCCGAGGGATCGGCGTCGACCTCGATGCCCTGTCGGTGTCGTTCCTCATCGCGGACATGAGCGGCCGGGCTCTCGTTCGGCTGGCCCATGTTCCCCTCGGCGGAGCGAGGGGACGGCGCCGACAGGACGAGGACGTCGCCACCGTGCTGCCCTTCGACGGCGGACCACAGGAACAGGCACTGCGCTCCCAGCGCGTACAGGTCTGCCCGCGCAGCGATGACCATCTCGTGCTGGCGCCGGTCACCCAGCGAGGCGAGGCGATCGGGCTGCTGGAGATCTCCCTGCCGGTCGAGCCGGACGACGCCGCGCTGGCCGAGATCTCTCAGGCCGCGCACGCGCTGGCGTTCGTGGTGATCGCCGCCCGCCGGCACACCGACCTGTTCGAGTGGGGCCAGCGGACCACCCCGTTCAACCTGGCAGCCGAGATCCAGCGCCGGCTCCTGCCCTCGTCGTTCACCTGCGAGGCCGGCTCGTTCACCCTCGCGGCGTGGCTCGAGCCGGCGGCCAGCATCGGCGGGGACACCTTCGACTACAGCCTCGCGCGGAACCTGCTGCATCTGAGCCTGACCGACGCCGTGGGGCACGGCGTGCACAGCGCACTGACCGCGACCCTCTGCGTCGGAAGCTTGCGGCACACCCGTCGCCGCGGTCACACGTTGCTGGACCAGGCCCTTGCCGCGAACTCGGCCCTGATCGAGAACGCGCCGGGCGGGTTCAGCTTCGCCACCGGACTTCTCGGCCGGCTCGATCTGCGCACCGGCGTGCTGGCCATGATCAACGCCGGTCACCCCACCCCCATCCTGGTCCGCGAGGGAGCCGTCCACCCCGTCGCGCTGCCGGCCGATGCGCCCTTCGGCGTGCTGCGGCAGGGCAGCTACCGCACGACCGACGTCCCGCTGCGCCCCGGCGATCGGCTCATCCTGGTCACCGACGGCATGCTGGAACGCGGTGCCGCCCGCCTCGACCTGTCCACCCGGCTGCCGGGCCTCGCGGCGCTGCACCCCAGGGAGGTCGTCCGCGTCCTCGGCGACGCCGTCCTCGACCTCGCCGGCCCCGTCCTGCCCGACGACGCCTGCCTGCTCGTCCTCGACTGGCACGGCGACCACGGCGACGACCGCTCCACCACGGCCGGCGCCGACCCACACCGGGCGAGTGCCCTCCCGTACACCTGACCGGACGCTCTTCCGCACGTCGACGAGGACAGCCCGTGGACGATCACGGCCCGGGTGGGCGCTGGCTGACGCGGCGGTAGCGGATGTGGGTGGTCAGCGGGGAGTGCAGCACCTCGACGGGTGCGAAGTCGAAGGACTCGACCCCGTCGAAGAGGCGCTCGCCCGAACCGAGCAGGACCGGTGCGATGTCGAGGGTGAGCTCGTCGATCACGCCGGCGACCAGCGCCTGTCGGACGGTCGAGGCTCCGCCGGCGATGTCCACGCCCTTGTCGCCGGCGGCCCGGCACGCCGCGGAGTAGGCCGCGTCGAAGCCGTCGGTGACGAAGTGGAAGGTCGTCCCGCCGTCCAGCTCGATCGGATCATGGGCGTGATGGGTCAGTACGAACACCGGCGCGTGGTACGGCGGTTCGGGGCCCCACCACCCGGTCCAGTCCTCGTCCCAGTCCCCGCGGATCGGGCCGAACATGTTCCGACCCATCACGTACGCGCCCCGCGGGCGCATCAGCCACTCGTTCGCGACCCGGTCGGCGTCGGTGGCGCGCGGGTCGCCGATGTGCCAGCCGTGCAGCTCCTGCCCCCGCTTGCCCAGGGGGTGCTCGCGGCTCTGGTCCGGCCCGGCGACGAAGCCGTCCAGCGAGATCGACATGTGGCAGGTGGTGTCCGACACCGCGAACCTCCTGGGCGACTGCGACGGGTGAACGGTCGAGCGGACCGTAGCAGGAGATGCCGACATGACGGCGGGACACGGCCGGCGACGTGGAGGTCAGACCGACCGCTGACCTGCTCCGGCGGTGTTGCGCTGCCTCGGTGGGCGGACGGTGGTGCCGCGCAGGCCGACGAGCTGGACGTAGATCTCGCGTCGGACGGTCGCGTTGCCGGCGCGGTTGAGGACGTAGCCGGTGAGCCAGGCCCAGCCGGCATAGGTCGGGCGGTCACTGACGGCCACGACGCGGAAGGTCAGGGCGCGGTCGCCGGCGAACTGCACCGACGCGCGGCCGTCTATCCGGAGCAGGTCGCCCGGTGCCGGTAGCACCGCTACCAGGGACCCTCGTTCGGCGGGCGGCACTCGCGGGCGTGCATGGTCTGCCAGTCGCGCAGCGCCCGCCTGAGCCGGTCGTTCTCCTCGCTGAGCAGGCGTACCCGCTGGTGGAGGTCGGTCAGCTCGTCGGCGACCTGCTCCTGGAACTCGCGTACCTGATCGGGGTCGACGCCGCACCGGCGCGGGTCGAAGGCACGGGTCCGCACCTCGTGCGGGGTCATCCGGGCCGGGCTCCCGGAGAGCCGGCCGGATCGATACACCTGGGCCACGTCGGTCCTTTCCTCGGGCAGGCGGGAGCGCGGAGGGTCGGTGGGTGGAAGGGCGGGCCGTCCGCATGCCGGCCGCGGGCGGCCCGCCCGCCCCGCCGCCGCAGCTCACATCAGCGGTACGTCAGCGGAGCAGTCCGGTGGGTCGGGACGGGCACGCGCACTCGCCCCGACCAGGGGGATGAGCCGAACTCGTTGCCACGCGAGGACCGGCTCGGAATCAACATAGCTAGACATGTCAGATGAGTCAACGCTGCTTGTTAGGCGCGTCGCGGTGTGATCGAATCGGGTTGCCACGCGAGGAGTGCCATGCGAGAAGTGCCGGATTACTGGCGCATCGCCGACGATGTGATCGCCGACGTCAGGTCCACGAAGCTCAAGCCGGGGGACAGGCTGCCCTCGATTGCCGAGCTGCGTGAGACCTACGGAGTCAGCCACGGAACGGTCCAGATGGCCTACGCGCGGCTGGAGGCGCTGCGGGTGATCCGACGGCAGCAGGGCAAGGGTGTCTTCGTCACCGACCCGAAGACCTGGATGCGGGAGCCGTAGGACGCGACCGGGCGACGGAAGCGGGTCCGCGCGGGCGGGCCGAGGCCGCTGTTCCGTCCGGATGCGACGGTCGATAGAGTTCGATCGGTCGACGCCTGCCGATCGGCAGGCGCCCCCAGGCTCCGGGTGTCGATCCCCGCCAATGGGAGGCTTCGTGTCCATCCGTTCCCACGCGCGCCGGGTGTTCGCCGGCTGCGCCGCGCTGGCCGTCGTCTCGGCCGTCGCGCTGCCCGCCCCGTCCGCGGCCCTCGCCGCCGGTGACCGATCCGCCCTCGGCGGCATCACGAACATCGTGGTCATCTACGAGGAGAACCACAGCTTCGACAACCTCTTCGGCGGGTGGGAGGGCGTCGACGGCCTGCGCTCGGCAGCGCCCGAGCACACCACCCAGGTGCGGGCGGACGGCTCGCCGCTGGCCTGCCTGCCGCAGAACGACGTGAACCTGCCGCCGATCACCACCGACTGCACCGGCGGCGTCTTCCCGAACACGCCGTTCGGCATCGAGGAGCACATCAAGCCCGCCGACACCACCTGCCCGGTGCTGAACGGGCCGTACCAGCCGAACGGCTGGCGCAACGGCACCGGCACCCCCGGTGGCTGCACCGAGGACCTGGTACACCGCTTCTACCAGGAGCAGTACCAGATCAACGGCGGCCGGCAGAACCGGTACGTCACCGGCAGCGACGCCATCGGGCTGACCATGGGCCACTACGACACCAGGTCGCTGCCGATCTACCGCTACCTGCACGGCGCCGGTGCGCCCCGCTACGCGATCGCCGACAACTTCTTCCAGGCCGCGTTCGGTGGCTCGTTCCTCAACCACCAGTGGCTGGTCGCCGCCCGGACGCCGGAGTGGACCGACAAGACCACCGCGGCGGGCAAGAACTCGATCGTCGACGCGAACGGCATGCCGAGGTCCTACCCGCTCTACCAGGCGACCGGCCCGGTGACCGACGGTCCGCTCACCCAGGCCCCCGAGGCGGACGGCTCCTGCAAGGTGGCGGTCTGCGGCGACTACGCGATCAACACCGTGCAGCCCTGGTACCAGCCGTACAGCCCGGGGACGGTCGACGCCAAGCGGATGCCGGCGCTGACCTACCCCACCATCGGTGACCGGCTGTCCGCCCGGCACGTCGACTGGGCCTGGTACGCCGGCGGCTGGGACAACGCCAGCGGGAACGCCGGCGGTGCCGGCTGGACCAACGGCACCGACGGCCGGACCTGCGCCGACCCGCGCACCATGACCGGGGCGGTCTATCCGAACTGTCCGGACGCCACCTTCCAGTTCCACCACCAGCCGTTGAACTACTTCGCGGCGTACGCCCCCGGCACCGACGCCCGGGCCAAGCACCTGCGCGACGAGGTGGAGTTCATCGCGGCGGCGAAGGCGGGGAAGCTCAAGCCGGTCAGCTTCGTCAAGCCGGTCGGCGAGGAGAACGAGCACCCCGGCTACGCCTCCGAGGCCACCGGCAGCGACCACCTGGTCGAACTGCTCAAGGCGATCGAGGGCGGCAAGCAGGCCAAAAACACCATGGTCGTCGTGACCTACGACGAGTTCGGCGGGCAGTGGGACCACGTCTCGCCGCCGAAGGGCGACGTCTGGGGTCCCGGCACCCGGATCCCCGCGCTGGTGATCTCCCCGCGCCTGGCGAAGCCGTTCAGCGTCGACCGCACCCCGCACGACACCACCTCGGTGCTCGCCACCATCGAGCAGAAGTTCCACCTGGCGCCGCTGGGCCCCCGGGACGCCCGGGTCGCCGGCCTCGGCTCGGTCTTCACCGGCGGCGACGACCAGGGTGACGACAGCCCGGGCGGCGGGGCCTCCGGCGGTGGCGGCAGCGGTGGCGGCCAGGCCGCCCCGGGCGGCAGTGGCGGCGGTCTGCCGATCACCGGCCCCGACGCCGTCGGCATCGCGGCCGCCGGGCTTGCGCTGGTGGTCGCGGGCGCGGTCGCCCTGACGGTTTCGCGCCGTCGACGGGTCGACTGACCCGTTTCGTACGCGGGGCGGGCCGGGACGCTGCTCCCGGCCCGCCCCGAGCGGGAAGACCTCCCGCGCGGGGGAGCGCCACCACCCCGCCTCTCAGTCAGTTCACAGCCCGCTGACCTGGGCGGCTGCCGGTCATCGGCATAGCCTGGAGCGGCTTGACCCCCGGCCCCCGACCCAGGAAGACACGTGCCTCACGCCGTCACCACGCACCCCGAGCGCCGCAGCCGATCGGCCGACCCGGCCCGACCCGGCCGCCGGCCCTGGCCACGCTGGGCACGCTGGAGCGTCGCCCTCGGCGCGACGTTGATGGTGCTCAGCGGGGTGGCCCTGGGCGGCGCGCAGTATCTGCTGCACACCGCGACCAGCAAGGTCACCCAGCAGAACCTGCTCGGTGCCGCCGCGGCCCCGCAGCAGCAGCACCGGACGATCACGGGCGCGAAGAACATCCTGCTCGTCGGGGTCGACACCCGTGCCCACCAGGATCCGGGTCAGCTCATCCGCTCGGACTCGATCATCCTGGTGCACATCCCGGCCGACCACTCCCAGGCGTACCTGGTGTCGTTGCCGCGGGACTCGCTGGTCAGCATCCCGGCCTACCGCAACGGCGCGACGTCGTACCCGGGCGGACAGAACAAGATCAACGCTGCCTTCGCGTTCGGCAGCCGGGGGCTCACCGGCGCGCCCGCGCTGTCGCACGGCTTCGAGCTGCTCGCCCTCACCGTGCGCGACCTCACCGGGATCACCCCGGACGCGGGCGCGATCATCGACTTCCAGGGGTTCAAGAAGATCGTCCAGGTGCTCGGTCAGGTCTGCATGTACGTCGACGAGACCACCACCTCGATCCACGTCGGGCGGGACGACTCGACCGGTAAGCCGGCCGCGCCGTACAAGATCAATCCCGACGGCACGGTGAACCACCGCATCCCCGGGGTCACCCCGAACGTCTACACCAAGGGCAACCACTGCCTGGACCCGGCGCAGGCGCTCGACTTCGTCCGGCAGCGGGACCTGCTGGCCGACCACGACTACGACTACGGCCGGCAGCGCCACCAGCAGCAGTTCCTCAAGGCGGTGCTGCACCAGGTGATGACCGGGGGCCTGAACTCGCCGACCAAGCTGCCCGGGCTGCTCTCGGCGGTCGGCCGGACCATGACCGTGGACGACGGCGGCATCCCGCTGGAGGACTGGGCCTTCGCGCTGCGCGGCATCGACTCCGACGCGATCACCACGATCAAGACGAACGACGGCACCTTCAACAGTCGATCCGTCCCGGGGGTCGGGAGCGCGGAGATCCTCAGCCCGACCAGCCTGGAACTGCTCCGCGCGGTGCGGACCGACACCGTCGGGTCCTTCGTCCAGGCCCACCCGAGCTGGGTGGCCGCCTCCGCGCCGAGCGTACCGGCGCACTGATCACCTCACGGTCGGCCGATTCGGGCGGCGAGGTCGAGGGCCGCCCGGATCGGGTCGTCCGACCAGCGGCTGGCGAAGACGTCCACCAGCCGCCAGCCGGCCCGCAGCAGCGTCCGCTGCCGCTCCAGGTGCGCGGCCACCCCCTCGGGGTGCACCGCGCAGATCGCGCCGACCGCGTCCGCGCCGACGCCGACGCAGAGGTCGATCCGCCACCGCCCGACCGGGTAGCCCGGCCGGACCGGGACGCCCAGCCGGCGCAGCTCCTCGGCGACCGCGGCGGTCCACCCGTCGGCCGGTGCCGGGTCCGGCGCGGTGGGCGGCTGTCCCGCGTACGCGAGGTAGTCACCGACCAGACCCCCGGCGGACCGCAGCGAGGTGACCACGGTCAGCCGGCGCCGGGCCCGGGTGACCAGCACGTTGAACAGGGCCGGCTCGGCGACGAACCGGTGCCGTGCCGGCGGGTCGGCGTCGACCAGCCCCAGTGACGCCACCACCACGTCCGCCTCGCTGCCCTGGAACGCGTGCACGGTGCCGGACCGCAGCCCCAGCCGCTCGATCTCGTCCACGTCGTACGCGGCCAGCAGCGCCGCCTCCAGCGCGTCGGCCTGGGCCCGGAACGGGCTGACCACCGCGATCCCGCCCGGCGGGGCGTCGGCGGCGAGCGCCCGGACCACGTCGAGCGCGGCGGCCACCTCGGCGGTGTTGACGCCGTCGACGATCGCGGCGTCGGCGACGGTCACCACGTCGATGACGTCGGCGCGTTCGTTGCGGGGGTGCCGGGTCACCAGTTCCAGGCGGTCGTCATAGAAGCGGCGGGCGGAGAAACCGATCAGGTGCGGCACCGAACGGTGGTGCTCACCGAGCCAGCTCACCGGTGCCGCGCCGGCCGCGACGTCGAACGCGCTGGAGCGGCGCACGTCGAGCCGGTCGGCGCAGTGCTCCAGGCCGTGCCGGCGCAGCGTGGCGGTCACGTCCACGTCGGCGACGAACGAGACGAACCGCAGCTGCCGGGGGTCCCCGGCGACCAGCGCGTGCCGGGCCCGGGCCAGCACCGGCGCGGCGCGTACCTGGTCGATGTGCGCCGCCTCGTCCAGCACCACCAGGTCGAACATCCCGGCCACCGGCGGCAGCAGGTCCTCCACGTCGGCGACCGTGCCCACCCAGAGCGGCAGCGCCCGGACCAGCGCCCCGGCGTCCAGGCCGGCGAGCAGTTCCCGCCGCCGGTTGCGACCGGCCCGCAGCGCCGCGCCCAGCCCACCGGCGGCGCGCCGCGCGTCGGGGGTCCAGCGGCGGGCGCTGGTCGCCCGGTGCCGCATCGCCGTACCGACGGCGGCGGCGAGCGCGTCGTCCGCCTCGGTCAGGGCCCGCCAGGCGGCCGTCAGGTCGGTGCCACCGGTCGCGGCGAGCCGGGCCGCCGCCCGCACCGCGTCCGCCGCCGTCAGGGCCGCCCGCAACCCCGCCACGGGTACGTCCGCACCGGCGCCCGTCAGCCGGCGGAGGCGTCCCTCGGCGCGGCCCCGGCGCCACCGGTGCCACCAGCCGGCACCGGCCCGGGTGGCGTCCGCCAGTGCCCGGTGCACCGCGGTCAGGTCGGCGTCCGGCGCGAAGACGCCCGGCGCGTCATGGCCGAGGGCGGGCAGCAGCGGTTGCCACTCGGGCAGCGTGCCGGCCAGCCGCTCCGCGTCGAGGGCGGCGACGATCCCGGCCCGGACGGCGTCGAGCCGGTCCCGGGCGGCGTCCACGGCGGCGGCGTCGGCGCGCAGCACCCGGTCGTCGGGGCCGGCCGCCGCGCCGCCGGCGAGGTCGGCGGCGATCGCCTCCCGCCGCTCGGCGTCCCCGAAGAGCACCGGGGCCGGCCCCGGATGGCGGCGCAGCAGCTCACCCAGCACCTGCGCGGCGTGCACCGACTGGGTCGCCACCAGCACCGATCCGCCCCGGTCCACGGCGTCCAGGGCGGCGGCGACGAGGGTGTGGCTCTTGCCGTTGCCGGGTGCCCCGGAGACCACCACGACCGGCTCGGTGCGGGTACGCCGGACCACGTCCCGCTGCGCCGCGCTCAACGGCAACGGCGACAGCACCTCCTCCTCGTCGGCCGGGCCGGCCTCGTCGGTGGACGCGTCGGCGGCGTAGAGCCGGGCCAGGGCGGTCGTCGGCAGGCCGGGCCGGCTCGCCCAGCTCAACAGCGTGTCGCGCAGCCGGCCGGCGAGCACGTCGCGGGTCACGAAGAGTGCGGCGGCGGCCACCGCGGTGAGAGCGGTGTCGTCGATGCTGCGGGGCGGGGCCGCCACCACCTGGTCCGGTTTCAGCCCGGCGGCCTCGGCGGCGGCGCTGATCCACGCCGCACTGCCGGCGGCGGCGAGCCAGCCCGGCCCGGCGAGCCCCGGGGCGGCCTCCAGCCGGGCGGCGAGCTGCCGGTCCTCGATCAGCGCGGTCAGTTCCAGGTCCCCGGCGGGGACGACCCGGTAGCCGCGGCGGGTGCGGTCGAGGCGTACCGGCTGGGCGAGCAGGGGGAGCCGGATCCGGCGCCGGCCACCGTCCACGTCGGCGGTGCCGACCAGGAAGGCCAGGCCGCGGCGCAGGATCCGCTCGTCCCGGTGCAGCGCGTCCAGCGCCGCCAGCCGGTCGAGTCTGGCGCCGCGCGGCGCCTGCTCCGGTTCGGGCAGCCAGATCAGCGGCCGGCCGGTTCCGGACACGTCGAAGACCCGCTCGGCGCCGGCCGGGGCCAGGTCGGCGAGCGCGGCGAGGATGGTTGCCGCCCGCATCGCCCGCCGATTCTGCCGTACGCCGGAGCCGCCCGCCGGACCGGCGGCGGGTGACCGCCCGGGAGGCGGCGGTGGGGTCTCGTCGTCAGATGAGCCGACCCTCGCGCAGCACCTCACCGAGCAGGTCGTCGAGCCGGTGCACGGCGGCGCGGTGCTCCGCCACCACCTGCCGCGCCACGGTGGCCGGGTCGTCGCCGGCCGTGCCGCCCGGGCCCGCCGCGTCGGCGAGGTTCCGGATGATCCGGGACCACTCCCGACCGAGCCGCTCCGCGTACTCGGCGCGCTTCATGTCCACGTCGCACTCGCAGTCGAGCGCGATCAGCTTCTCCCAGTACGGCAGGGCGAGCCGGCGGGCCCGCTCGTCCAGGTGCACCCAGACGTGCGCCCGGCAGGTGACCACGGCACGGCCCGTCTCGAAGCGCCACGGGTCCGCGTCGGAGAGCGCCTGCTGCAACTCCACCTCCAGCTCCGCCACCCGGTGCGGCGGTACGTGGCGGGCGTGCACCGCCGCGAGCGCGGTGAGCCGCCGGACGGCTTCCGGCATCCAGTAGTGCGCGTGGCCGCGCAGCGCCTCCCGGCTCAGCTCGGACGAGGACCAGACGCAGCGGGCCTGGACCTGGAAGTTGAACGCCCGACCCCGCCCGGAGACCCGGATCGGCGCTGCGGTGTCCAGCTGCTCGGTCAGCGGGACGGCCGGGAACGGGGACGTGCCGTCCGGCGGCGACGGGGTGGCCGCGCGTTCCCAGAAACCGACCAGCCGTTGGCGGAAGGCGTCCGCCCGGTCACGCAGCGCCGGTGCCCGGTTGCCCGGCGCTCGACTGCGCTCCGTCCCGCCGGGTCGGGGATCGGCGGCATCGGTCATGGCGCTCCTGTCTCGCCTGGGCAGGCCGGGTCGACGGTGTCGGCGGCCGGCCGGTCCTCGTCGGCGACGCGGTCCGGCCGTGCCTCACCGTATCCAGGCCTCGTCCGATTTGTCGGGCAGCGCGGCCCCGGCGCGGTGGCGTGTCGACGCCACCCCGGCGGCCGTCCGGGCTTGCCATACATCGGCGAACGTCACTACATTGGCGGTCGGGCGCCGTCGGTCCTCCGGCCGGCGGCTGAAGGTCCGCCCGAGCCGGGCAGTGTCTGCGCACGCACGCGAGGTCCCCGCAGCTCCCGCGCCGCCGTCCGGCGGTCCGCCGAGAGGACCCTCGATGAGGATCACCCGCGCCCGTCTCGCCCCGATCGTCGCGGCAGCCGCCACCCTGGCCGCCGCCGTCGCCGTCACGCCCCTGCTCACCGCCCCGGCCGCCGCCGCCACCGGCTGCCGGGTCGACTATCAACCGAACCAGTGGCCCGGCGGGTTCACCGCCACCGTCCGGGTGGCCCCGGGCGACACCGCGCTGAGCGCCTGGACGGTCACCTGGACCTTCCCCGGTGACCAGCGGATCACCGGTGGCTGGAACGCGGTGGTCAGCCAGTCCGGTGCCACCGTCACCGCCCGGAACGCGGCTTGGAACGGCCAGGTGCCGGCCGGTGGGTCGACCGAGTTCGGCATCCAGGGCACGGTCGGCGCGACCGCCCCCGCCCCGACCGGCTTCGCGCTCAACGGGGTGCCGTGCAACGGCGCCGCGCCCAGCCCGACCAGCGACCCGCCGACCACGTCGTCCACCCCGGTGCCGCCGAGCAGCCCGCCGCCGACCTCGGCCAGCCCGACCGTTACCCCGACCAGCCCGCCGCCGACCAGTGCGCCGCCGACGGCACCGCCGGCCGGCTGCGCGGGTGCGGTGCTCTGCGACGGCTTCGAGGGGCAGGCCGGCCCGGCGCCCGCCGGTGACTGGAGCGTGGTCCACCCGGACTGCGCCGGCACCGGGGCCGCCGTGGTGGACACCGCCACCACGCACTCCGGCGCCCGCGCGATCCGGGTCGACGGGGGAGGCGGCTACTGCAACCACGTCTTCGTCCGCGCCGACCGCGACCTGTCCACGGTGGGCCCGGTCCGGTACGGCCGGTTCTGGGTCCGGCACCGCAGCGCCCTCCCCGCCGACCATGTGACCCTGCTGGCCATGGCCGACGCCGCCGACGGCGGCCGGGACCTGCGGATGGGCGGCCAGAACGCGGCCGTGCAGTGGAACCGGGCCTCCGACGACGCCACGCTGCCCGAGCAGAGCCCCGCCGGGGTGGCGCTGAGCGTGCCGCTGCCCACCGGCCGGTGGGCCTGCGTGGAGTTCCTGGTCGACGGCGACCGGGGCGAGCTGCGGACCTGGCTGGACGGGGTCGCGGTGGCCGGGTTGACCGCCGACGGCGTGCCCACCCACGACATCGACGGCCAGTGGTACAACCGCACCTGGCGACCCCGGCTCACCGACCTCAAGCTCGGCTGGGAGAGCTACGGCGGGGCGACCGACACCCTCTGGTTCGACGACGTCGCGCTGGGCGCCACTCGGATCGGCTGCTGACCCGAACGGGCCGGGCGGTCCGCGGGACCGCCCGGCCCGCAGCGTGATCATCGAGCGTTCACCGGGCATTGTGGATCAGTTTCCGTCCCCGGGGCTGTACGTCGGCGACGATCACCAGCAGACTGGAGCGCGATCCGGAAAGTGATCCGGGTCGATATCTGTCGCTTCCGGAGAGGGAGGATCCCCTTGACCACGCCCGCGACCCAGCCCCGCACCCGAGGCTTCCGTCCGCGCCGCATCCTCGGCGCGCTCGCCCTGCTGACCGCCATGGTCGCCACCGCGCTCGTCGGTCCGTCGGTGGTCTCCCCGCGGCTCGCCGAACCGGCCCAGGCCGCCGTCTACAGCTCCTGCACGATGACCCGCTGCACGGACGCCCGCGCCGCCCGCTCCGGCTGGTCCGCGAAGGGCTTCCCGACCAGCCGGGGCTGGTACTCCTGGAGCGGCGGGCTCTACAACTTCGCCGGCGGCCGGTTCTACAACTACGAGGGCCAGCTCCCCACCAACGCCACCTACTACGAGTACGACGTCTATCCGCGCGCCTACGGCGCCTCCCGCGACGCGTACCGGATCGTGGTGAACCGCAGCACCGGCGCGACCTGGTTCTCGCCGGACCACTACGGGAACTTCTACCTGCTCTGACCCGTGCCGGGTCGGGCCGCCCGGCGGCCCGACCCGCCCGAACCCGCGAGGACCCGATGGCCGACGCGTACCCGCCCCTGCCGAGCTGGCTGCGGCTGGAGCCGCCCGCCCCGGAGCCGACGGAGACCGCGCGCGTCGTGCTCGGCGGCTCCACCGCCCGCACCCGCACCGCGCTCTATGACGCGCTGGACCGCGCGCTGGACCTGCCCGGGCACTTCGGCCGCAACTGGGACGCCCTCGCCGACGTCCTCGCCGACCGGCTCGACGCCGGGCCGCTCACGCTGGTCGTCGCCGACGCCGGAGAGCTGCTGGCCGATGAGCCGCCCGCCCAGTTCGGCACCCTGCTCGACGTGTTCGGCGGCGTCGCGGCCGGCGCGCACCGGTCGCTGCGGGTGGTCCTGCACGACACCCCGGCCCGGCTGCCCGCCCTGCGCGCCCGCCTCGCCGCCACCCTGCACGGGAGCACCGCGGGCGGCGGGGACGTCAGTTCGGCTGGTCCAGGATCGCGCTGAACCGCTCCTCGGCCAGGTCGAGCTGAGCGAAGATGTGCCGCTTCACCGGGGCGGAGAGCGGCGTGTCGGGCCGGGCGATCAGGTCCCGGAAGAGCGGCACCAGCGGCCGGTACTTCGCCGCCGACCGGGCCACCTTCGGGCCCACCGTGTGGATCACGCCCACCCCGTTGTCGGTGAAGTCGGACATCTTGATCACCCGGGCCCAGGGCTCGGCGTCCAGGCTCGCCGCGACGTGCTCCCGGTACTGCGTGTGCCGGTCGCGCGCCGGGTCGTACGCCGGGTTGGTGACCGCACCGACCAGGCGCGCGACGCGCGGTCCGAAGCGCGCGGCCAGCGCGGCGAGCGCGGCCCGGGTCGGGTCCCCGACGGTGTCCGGGCCGGCCAGCTCGACCGGGTGGTCCTCCACCGCGTCGTGCAGCAGCCCCGCGACGATCACGTCCACGTCGCGCACCTGGTAGTGGTGCATCATCCGGATCGCCACCCGCAGCAGGTGGTTCAGGTACGGCTCGCGCACCCGCCGGTCGTCGCGGTGCAGCTCGGCGGCGAGGTCCAGGGCCTCGGTCAGCCGGTCCCGCGCCGCCTCGTCGAACGCCCGGATCTCCAACCGGAACCGCTCCAGCAGCCCCGGCTCACCGTGGATCTCGGTGATCGCGTGCATCGGCATGCTGGCCAGGTACGGCGGGAAGTCCATCCGTCACTTATAGCTGATCTTCGACTCCCCGGGAGCGGTCGGGGTCGGATGACCGACAGCGGCCGGCCCCTGCCCACCCCGGCCCGCTCAGCCCCCGCCGAGCCGCTTGACCAGGCGGACCGTGGTGCCCTCCGGCGTACCGACGATGGTCGCCTCGTCCATCACCCGCGCCATGATCATCCGACCCCGGCCCCGGTCGGCCCCGCCGTCCCCCGTGGCGCCCTCCCGCCAGCCGCCCCCGTCGCGGACCACGATCTCCAGGCGTCCGTCGTGCAGCTCGGCGCGCAGGGTGGTCACCGCGTCGGGCGCGAACCGGTAACCGTGCTCGATCGCGTTGGCGCACGCCTCGCCGGTGGCGATCAGCACCGCCTCCGCGTCCCACTCGTCCAACCCCAGCGCGTCCAGCCAGCCACGCAGCCGCTCCCGCATCGGGGCGAGCCGGGCCGGGTCGGCCGGCACCGAGACGGTCAGCACCGTCGGCACCCGGTGCCGATAGACCAGCACCGCGACGTCGTCACTGCCCGACGGCGGCAGCAGGTCGCGGACCAGCCCGTCGACCAGCTCACCCTCGGGCAGCGACCGGCCGGCGGTGAGCGCCGCCACCGCCCGGGCGATGCCCGCGTCGATCAGTTCCCGCCGCCGCTCCACCAGCCCGTCGGTGTAGAGCAGCAGCGTCGAGCCGACCCGCAGCCGCGCCTCGGCCTCCGGGCGGCGCTGCACCGGCACGCTGGCCAGCGGCACCGCACCGGCCCGGTCCAGCATCTCCACCGCGCCGTCCGGATGCATCAGGACGCCCGGCGGATGCCCCGCCGAGGAATAGCGCAGCTCGCCCCGGGCCGCGTCGATGATCGCGCAGAACACCGTGGTGCAGCTGCCGCCGGGGATCATCCGGGCGAAGCCGTCCAGCGCGACCAGCACCTCGGCCGGGCTCTTGGCCTGCAACAACAACGCCCGGCAGGCGCTGCGCAACTGGCCCATCACCGTCGCCGCCGGCAGCCCCCGGCCCACACAGTCGCCCACGACCACGCCGACCAGGTCGCCGGGGAGCGGCACCACGTCGTACCAGTCGCCGCCCACCTCCAGCGGGCGTACGGCCGGCTCGTAGCGGACCGCGAAGCCCACCGGCAGCTGCGTCGGGCCGAGCATCGCGCGCTGCATGGCCAGCGCCACCGCCCGCTGCGTCTCGTACGCCCGGGCCCGGACCAGCGCCTGCGCCAGGGCGGCGCAGAGCTGCCGGACCAGCGGCGGGTCCACCACCGTCGCCGGCCGGGCCTCGTCCAGCTCCAGCCAGATGCCACCGGTGCCGACCCCCGCCTCGATCCGTGCCCCCACGGCGGTCACCCGGCCCGCCTCGTCCCGCACCAGACAGGGGTCGTCGGTCAACTCGTCGAGGGTCCGCCGGATCTCGGGGGTCAGCGTGCCGCCGGCCTCGACCGTCACCGGCGCGCCGGCCGGGTCCGGGCAGACCGCGACGCCCCGCGCCCCGCCCAGCAGCCCGCCCAGCTCGGCGAGGGCCACGTCGAGCACCTCGGTGATGTCGCTGGCACCCGCGAGCCGGGTGGCCAGCGAGGTCATCGCGGCCTGCCGGGCCGCCGCGCGCATCTCCTCGGTGACGTCCCGCAGGGTGGCCACGTGCAGCCGCTGGTCGGTCCGGGGCTCGCGCAGCGCGTTGTAGACCGCCTCCACCCAGAGCCGGTGACCGTCGGCGTGCCGCATCGGGATGGTGACCCGACCGCTGTCGGTCTGCCGGATCTGGGTCAGCGCCGCCTGGAGGCGCTCCCACGCCACCGGCTCGGTCTCCGGGTCCGGCCACCACGGGTGCGGCGCCTCGGCCGGCAGCTCCAGCCGGTCGATGCCGACCAGCCGGCAGAACGCCTGGTTCGCCTCCAGCAGCGTGGTGCCGGCGTCGTAGACGGCGAAGGCGTCCTGGAGCGAGTCGATCAGCGCGGTGCGCCAGGTGGCCTCCCGGTTGCGCAGCCGGGCCAGCTCCAGGTGCGCGCCGATCCGGGCGAGCAGTTCGAGGGAGGAGAACGGCTTGGGCAGGTAGTCGTCCGCGCCGGCGTGCAGGCCCTCCACCGCGGCCTCCGCACCGGCGCGGGCGGAGAGCACGATGACCGGCATCCCGGCCGTACGGGGGTCGGCGCGCAGGGCCCGCAGCAGCCCGAAGCCGTCGAGCCGGGGCATCATCACGTCGGTGAGCACCAGGTCGGGCGGCTGCACGGCGATCCGCTCCAGCGCCTCCTGCCCGTCCACGGCGAGGACCACCCGGTAGTGCGGCGCCAACAGCCCACTCAGGAAGGTGCGCAGGTCGGCGTTGTCCTCGACGACGAGCACCGTCGCCGCGCCGGCCGACAGCGGGGCAGCGCCGGGCTCCGTCACCTCCCCGCCGGGCCGATCCGTCGAGAGCCACCGCGCCGCCTCGTCCGGGTACGACCAGCCGGCCAGCTGCGGCACCGCCCGCCGGGACCCGGCACCGTCGCTGGGCCGCCCGTACGGCAGCCGGACGGTGAACGTGGTGCCCTCACCCTCCACCGACCGGACGCCGACCTCGCCGTCGTGCAGCTTGACCAGCTCCTGCACGAGCGCCAGGCCGATGCCCGTGCCCTCGTTCGACCGGCCGCCGCCGCCCCGCACCCGGTGGAAGCGGCGGAACAGCAGCGGCAACTGGTCGGCCGGTACGCCCACCCCGGTGTCGCTGACCGTGAGCGTGACGTGCTCGTCGTCGCCGCGCAACGCGAGCCGGACTGTGCCGGTGAGCGTGTACTTCAGGGCGTTGGAGAGCAGGTTGACCACGACCTTCTCCCACATGTCGCGGTCCACGTACGCGGTGCGGGCCAGCGGCCGGGTGTCGACGTCGAAGGCCAGCCCACCCTGCTGCATGGCGTACGCGAAGGACTCGGCGACGCCCCGGGTCAGGGCGGCCAGGTCGGTGGGCAGCCGTTCCGCCTCCAGCCGGCCGCCCTCGATCCGCGCGAAGTCGAGCATGTCGTTGACCAGTTTGCGCAGCCGGCCGGCGTTGCGGTGGACCAGCTCCAGCCGCTCCCGCTGGGCCGGCGGCAACGGCTCCCGCTCGTCGGCGAGGCTCTCCTGGACGGGGCCGGCGATCAGCGTCAGCGGGGTACGCAGCTCGTGGCTGACGTCGGTGAAGAACTCCGTCTTGGCCGCGTCCAGCTCGGTGAGCGCGGCGGCCCGCCGACGCTGCGCCTCGTAGGCGAGCACGTCGGTCAGCGCGGTGGAGACCTGGCTGGCGATCAGGTGCAGGAAGTCGCGGTACGGGTCGTCGAGCTGCCGGAACGGGCTGATCCCCAGGACCAGCACCCCGACCGGCCGGGCCCGCCCGGTGGCCAGCAGCGGCAGCACGATCGCCTCGTTCACCGGCGCCCCGGCGACGGTGTCGTCCGGGCGGGCCAGGTGGGCGTGGTAGCGGCTCAGACCGGTGATCCGGGCGGGCCGCCCGGTGCGCAGCATCTCCGCCACCTCGGGCGGCGGGGTCGACGCCCCCGCGTCGCCGTCCACTCCGAAGGAGGCCACCAGGCTGACCTGGTCCGCCCCCGCCACGCCCTCGGCCGCCGGGTCGGTCAGCAGTTCGCCGTCGCGCAGATAGATCATGCCCAGCGGCAGGTCGGCACGGCCGGCGGAGAGCACCCGGGCGGCGGCCCGGGCCGCGTCCCCGGCGCTGTCCGCCTCGGCGACGGAGAGCGCGCCGAGTTCACGCAGCAGGGCCAGCCGCCGGTCGCCGACCACCCGGCCGGTCACGTCGCTGGTGGCGACGAAGATCCCGATGACCCGGCCGTCCTGGTCCTCCACCGGGCTGTAGGAGAAGGTCCAGTAGGTCTCCTCCGAGTAGCCGTAGCGCTCCAGGAAGAGCAGCAGGTTCTGGCCGTAGGTGGCTCCCGCGCCGGAGAGCACCTGCTCGGTGAGCGGGCCCAGGGTGTCCCACGCCTCCGCCCAGCACTCGGCGCCGCGCTGCCCGACCGCGGTGGGGAACTTCTCGCCGATGATCCCGGTGTACGCGTGGTTGAAGATCTGCACCAGCTCAGGACCCCACCACAGCAGCATCGGGATCCGGGAGGGCAGCACCGTACGGACCGCCGAGCGCAGCTCGGCCGACCAGGTCTCGACCGGCCCGAGCGGCGTCGCGGACCAGTCCTTCGCGCGCAGCGCGGTGCTGGTCAGGTCGTCGCCCGGGAACAACTCGTCGGCCGCCCGGAGGTGCGCCGTTGGATCCCCGATGGCGGTTTCCTCCCCCACGTCCGGCTCCTTCCCCCCGCTGTCAGGGCTGAGCAGCCGCGATGCCGACCTCGTCCCGTGCCATTGTCCCCGACCGGGGCGGGGTGCGGTCAGCGGGAGCGCGATCGGTGCCGGGGGGTGACAATCAGCGGGTGGACCGGGTGCTGAACCTGCTGGTGGCGCTGCCGCCCGCCCTGGTCCTGGCGCTGGTCTTCCTGCTGCCGGCGCTGGAGGCGTCGACCTTCCTCGGCCTGCTCGTGCCCGGCGAGATCGCCGTACTGGTGGGTGGGGTCGTGGCGCACGAGGGCCGGCTGCCGCTCTGGGCGGTGATGGTCGCCGCGCTGGCCGGTGCGGCCCTCGGCGACCAGGTCGGCTACCGGGTGGGGCGGCGGCACGGCCGGCGGCTGCTGGCCCGTACGCCGCGCCGCTTCGTCCGCTCCGGCGAGCTGGAGCGCGCCCTCGACCTGGTCCGTCGGCGCGGCGCGATGGCGGTGGTGCTCGGCCGGTGGGCGGCGGCGTTGCGGGCGCTGGTGCCGGGGCTGGCCGGACTGAGCGGCATCCCGCAGCGCACCTTCACCCTGGCGAACGTGACGGGGGGCGCCCTCTGGGCGGTCACCGTGGCGCTGCTCGGCTATCTCGCCGGCGCGTCCTACCGGTTGCTGGAGCGGCGGCTCGGCTGGGGCGGGGAGGCGCTGCTGGCGCTGGTGGTGCTCCTGGTCCTGGTGCGGATCGGGCGGGCCCGGCGCGCCGCCCGCCGCGAGCGGCGCACCGCGGACACCGGGCCGCGCTGAGGCACGCCGGCCAGGAAGCCCAGCCCGGCGCCGGCGCGTCGGGCGGCGGGGGCGGGGCCGACGCTCTCGCGGCGGACCGGCTCCGCACCGACGGTTTCCGCCCGGTCCCGGTCGGCGGCCGGGTCGCGACGTCGACGACGGGGCGGGACGCATGGTCAGGGCTGGGAGGTGGTGGCGGTGGCCCGGACGGCCTTGACGATGGCGGGGATGGAGCCGATCAGGAGGATCAGTCCCCAGACGATCGCGACGACGGCGAAGAGCACCGCGCCGAGGTCGTCGGTGATGCTGACCAGGATGGTGGGGACCAGGCGGTGCAGGAACTCCAGCACCACCGTGCAGAGCAGCGTGGTGAGCATCAGCAGCACCAGGCCCTTGTTCTGCAGGAAGCGGGGCTGCGCGAGGATCAGCAGGCCGGCCCAGACCAGCTTGAGCAGCAGGATCAGGCCGAGCAGCACGGCCGCGTCGCCGACCGGGAAGAACCCCCACACCGCGAGGTAGGCGAGCGTGCCGAACGGGGCGGCCAGGAAGAGCGACACCATCACGGTCAGCTCCACGAAGGCCACCACCAGCAGCACCACCGACCCGAGCAGCAGCAGGACCGAGAAGATCAGCGTGGCGACGCCCTGGATCCGGCCCTGGACCCGGTCCGGCAGCACCAGGCTCAGGCAGAACAGCCCGGTCGTCCAGAGGGCGACCACGTCGATCAGCGCCAGCGCGCCGGTGCCCCGCCCGGCGGGCTCGGTGACGCCGCCGACGTCACCGACGTCCACGCCGAGCTGGCCGGCGCTGTCCCGCAGCGCACCGCCCGCGTCGCCGCCGCCGGTGAGCAGCGCGGCGCCCAGCTCCAGCGCCACCACCAGCGCCACCGCGAGCAGCGCCAGCAGCAGGAACGGTTTGCGCAGCTCACCCATGACGGGCCTCCTCGGCGTGGGTCAGGACCGGGCGACGGTGACCGCGCACCCCACACCTCCCGGGCAGCCCAGGGTGACCGTGGTGGCCCGGTCGACGGCGACCTTCGCGACGGCGTCCCCGCCGTCGGCGGGGGTCACCTCGTCGGAGACGGTGACGTCCGCGCCGCCGGGTGCGGGGGCGGAGACCGTGAACGGTTCCGCGCTGCGCAGGATCAGGCTGCGCAGCCCGTCCGGCGCGGGCACCCCGAGCCGGCAGGAACCGGTGAAGGTGAGCACCCGCGCCCCGTCGGCGGTGGCCGGTCCGGCCGCGCAGTCGGCGGTGACGGTCACCGGGTCGACGGTGGCGGTCGACCGGCCCAGCCGGGACAGCCAGCCGGGCCGGGCGGCGGGGTCGCCCCGGTCGTGCCGGCCCCCGCCCACCGCCACCAGGTAGAGCACCACCAGCAGCACCGCCAGGGCCGCCAGCAGCACCTTCTGCCGGCCGCTCACGGCTGGACGAGCTGGGTGAAGCGGATCTGGTCGATCCCGGCGAAGTAGCGGTCGAAGCCCTGGGTCTTGCTCACCGCCACCAGGGTCAGCTGGTGCGGGCCCTTGCTGAGCTGCACCGTGCCGACGTCGACGAAGTCGGTCCGCACCACGGTCGGGCTGAAGCCGAAGAACGTGTCGCCGACCTGCCGGCCGTCCACGGTGAAGATGGTGTTGGCGTAGTCGAACGAGGTGGTGCGGACCGTCGACAGCCGCCAGGTGCCGTCGACCGGCAGGTCCACGGTGACGGTGACCTGGTCGCCGACGGCCAGCCCGAGGAAGAACAGCTGCGCGTCACCGGACCAGACCACCCCGCAGCAGTTCTTCTGCTCCACCACCTTCGCGCCCGCCCCCGACGGCGAGCGGACCACCGCGCCGTCCACCAGGCTCTCCGCCTCCAGCGTCACCACCTTCGGCGCGGCCGGCGTCGGCGCGTCGCCCTCGCCGCGGCCGACCAGCCACACCACCACCCCGGCGACGACCAGCACCAGCGCCGCGGCGGCCGCGAGCCACGGCCAGGGCACCCGCTTCGGGGGTACGACCGCCCGCACGTCGTACGTCACCCGGCCGCTGGAGCGGGAACTCTCCTCCGGCGCGGTGTTCGCCGAGTAGGCGAAGCCGGTCATGTCGTAGCGGCGCGGCGGCGTACCCGGCGGCACGGCCAGCCGGACCAGGAAGGAGACCGAGCCCTGCCCGGGCACCACCCGCTGCGGTTCGGCGACCGTGAACCAGGAACGCTGGGTGCCCTCGCCCGGGGCCACGTCGAACACCACGGTGTCCGGCGCCTCGCCGGGGTTGGAGACGGTGAAGGTCAGCTCGCCGGTGTTCCGCTCGGTCAGCGTGAACGCCCCGGCGGCGGCGACGACGGCCCATTCGGTGGTCATGACGGCTCCTCTGGTGCTGATGCGGGGTACGCGACGCGGGCCCGCCCGACCGCGCGGTCCGGGGTGTCCTCGGCCTCGGCCTCGGCCGGGCCCGGGTCGGTGGGTGGCGGGGGAGCGGCGTCGTCGGGCAGGGTGATCTCGACGGTGACGGCGGCCGGTTTCTCCCCCTCGACGACGCGGGTGATCACGGCGAGCTGGTCGGCGGCGGCCGGTGGCACCCGGACCACCACGTGGAAGGGGCGCTCCGCCGGTTCGTCGAGGACGAACCCGGTCACCCCGGTGGCCAGCTCCAACGCGGTGCGCATCCCGTACGGGGTGCCCCGCCAGCGGGCCAGCAGCGCGCCGTGCGCCACCAGGTCCCGCAGCCGGCCCGGCGGCAACGGCACCGGCGCGCCACCCCCGGGGGCGGCCACCACGTGGTCCAGCGCCACCCACCGGGTCAGGTACGCCACGAACCCGTCCGGCGCCCGGTACGGCGCGAAGAGCGCGTCGACGTCGGCGAGCACCGCCTCGTCCGGGGCGTGCAGTGTCTCCATCACGTCCAGCAGTGCGCCGAGCACGCTGCCCGGCCCCGCCGCCCGCTGGTACGCCGCGGGCAGCAGCCGCTCAATCGCCGTCCGGCGCATCCTGCCGCACCACCTCGATGTCGTGCTCGCCGGAGCAGAGCAGCCAGGTACCGGGGACGGTCACCACGTCGGCGGTGGCCTGGTTGGCGCTGGCCGTCCAGTCGACGGCGTCGCCACTGCGGTACACCCCGCGTTCGCCGCCGGCCAGCACCAGCCGGCCACCGCCGGCGCCGGAGGTGGCGGCGAGCGCGTCCACCGGGACGAACCGGGTCCGGTCCCGCAGCGGCAGCCCGCAGTTGACCATCACCGGCTGCCACTGCGGCTGGGCGGCCAGGGTGTCGAGCCGGACCACTCCGCCGCTCTGCGTGGCGGCGACCGCGAGCGATCCGCTGAACGCCAGGTCGCGGCAGGTGCCACCGATCCAGCCGGTCTGCACGCCCTGCCACTGCACGTCCGACTCGAAGAGCCGGGTGCGGTGGCAGCCCTGGCCGGGTTTCTTCGGGTCCGGTTCCCCGGCGCCGCTCCACAGCAGGGTGGCCGGGCCGTCGTACTGCACGGCGAGGACGCGGTTGTCCACGTTGGCCAGCCCGACGTGGGCGAAGCTGCCGGGGCGACCGGCGGCGGTGGAGAGATAGACCCCGAAGCCGGCCTGCGCGGCCACCGCCACCCCCGGCGCGCCGCGCTCGGAGACGAACGCCCGGACGGCGTAGAAGCCGCGGTCGGCGTCGCCCGCGTCGACGAGGATCTGCAACGGCACCGAGCCGGGCAGCAGGGACACCTCGTAGAGGCCGGTGTCGGTGGCCAGCAGCAGGGCCCCGGTGCCGTCCCGGTCGATCCAGGCCAGGTCCTGGATGCGGGAGTCCAGGTCGGTCAGGAGCGTGAAGGTCTCGCCCAGGTCGGTGCTCAGGTGCACCCGGGAACCCCCGGCGTCGCGGGCGGTGACCACGGCCACCGAGCCGGCGCGGGGCACGATCCCCGGGCGCACCGGCGCGGGGGCGGGGGCGACCCGGACCACGGTCTCGCCGTCGAACCGGCCGGCCGGCTCCCAGCCCGCCCCGGCGTTGGTGGAGCGGAACAGCACCGGGCCACGCCCGGCGTACCAGGTGCCGGGCTGGTACTGGTCGACGGCGAGGGTGCGCACCTGCGCGTCCGGCGCCTCGTCGACGACGAACCGGACCGACTCGACGTACCGCACGCCCGGCTCGGCGTGCTCCAGCATCCGGTACACATTGGACGCCCGCAGCGGCTCGCCGAACGCCCAACCGGTGGGGTTGAGCGGGGTGGGCAGCGGGCTGAGCGTCTGGTGCAGCCGGTCGTGGATGCGCCGACGGACCGCGTCGACGTCCTCCTCGCGGCGGACCACCACCCGGGCCCGGATCGACACCGCCTTGTAGCGGGCCCAGCCGACCCGGACGGCGGTGCCGAGGGCGCGGCGGCCCTCCAGGTCCGCCTCCACCCGGCGGCGGGCCTCCGGCACCTCGTGCTCGCGCAGCACGTCCACCGGCAGCCGGCCACCCGGACGGGCCTGCTCCGGCACGTACGGCACCAGCACCACCTCGACCTCGCCGGGGCGGGCGAAGCTGTAGACGGCGGCCCGGGTGAAGGCCCGCGCCCGGGCCACCGCGCCGGAGCCGGCGGCCAGGATCTCGTAGTCCCGGGCGGTCACCGCGCGCTGCTGGGCGAAGAACTCGTACGGCCCCCGGGTCAGCGCCGACTCCAGCGGCTCCAGGTCCCGGCCGCCGCCGGCCGGCTCGGGATTGTCCACCCGCAGCCCGGGCAGCGGGTCGCGCAGGCTGGTCAGCGTCCCGGCGGCCACGTTGCCGGCCGGTCCGCCGCCGCTGCGGTACCAGAGCCGCACCTGCCGACCCGCCGGCGGCACCGCCGCCACCGTCACCGGCGCGGTGGGCGCTCCGGCGTCGTCCCCGGCGGGGCGCAGGTCGAGGGCGGGGGCGAAGGTGACCACCCCGGACGCGCGGTCGACCAGATAGACCCGGTCGGCCGGGCCGAGGCCGGCGAAGCTGTCCACCGGCCGCCAGATCTCGTACGTCCGCCCGTCGTGCTCCCGGGCGGCGGCGCCCAGCTCCACCGAGCCGGCCGGCACCTCCACCCCGAGCAGCAGGTCCAGCGCCTCGGCGGTCCGGGTCAGCGGGGCCTTCGCCGCCCGCAGCACCTGACCGGGCTGGCCGGTGCCGACCCCGAGCAGCTCCGCCTCGACCGGCTCGCAGTGGTGCAGGCGTACCGTCACCTCGGTCTCCCCGGCGGGCAGCACCGCCGGCTCGGTGGTGACGAAGACGACTGGCCGGGGGTCGGCGCCGCGGGCCGCGGCGACCCGGGTGCCGGCCGGGATCCGGACCGCGGCGCGGTCCGGCCCGGTCCGGGTGAACCGGACGTCCGCCCAGGCCGCCGAGGGTGGGTGCCGGGTCACCCCGAGCAGGTTCAGGAACGCGACGTACGCCTTCTCCGGCAACTGGTTCAGCCGGTAGATCATCACCTCGGTGAGGTACGCGAACGCCTCCAGCAGCGCCATCCCCGGGTCGTGCGCGGAGAGGTCCGTCCAGTCGGGGCAGGACTGGCGGATCCGCTCCCGCGCCTCGGTGACCAGGTCGAGGAAGGCGCGGTCGTCCAGGTGCGGCACCGGCAGCGTCATGTCGGGTCCCCCTCGGGTTCGTCGTCGCCGTGCAGGTCGACGGAGAAGACCAGCTGCCCGGGCGACAGGCTGGCCCGGACCCGGTAGTCGAGCCGGATCACCAGCCGCCACGGGTCGTCCGGGTCGGCCCCGGCGTCCACGTCGATCACCTCGACCCGCGGCTCCCACCGCCGGATCGCCTGCCGGACGTAGTGGATGGCCAGCCCGGCGGTGGTGTCGTCGTTGGGCGCGAAGACCAGCCGGTGCAGCCGGGAGCCGTACCCGGGCCGCATCAGCCGCTCGCCGGGCGTGGTGGACAGCAGCAGGAACAACGCCTGGCGTACGGTCTCGTCGCCGTCGGTCATCGCGAGCCCGCCGGCCGCGGTCAACGCCAGCCCGCCGGTGCGCCCGGCGTCGAAGCCGGCGCCGACGAAGCGGAACGCCCTCATCCGTCCGCCCCCAGGAAGTCCTGCCGCGCGGCGCGGACCTTGTGGTGGACCAGCCCCGGCGGGGTGCCGTCGGTCAGCCCGTCCAGGTTGTCCAGCACCACCCGGTGCCCGTCCACCCGCAGCCAGGTGCTGTAGCCGACGGTCACCCGCAGCGTCTTCACGCACGGCTTGATGGTCGGCCCGTAGTTCGGGCAGGCGGTGATGTCCCGCCCCTCCGGGTCGGCGTCGACCAGCACGGGCACGCCCCGCACGGTCACCCACTGCTGCGAGGCGCGGTTGGTGACCCGGCCGTCGTGGTCGCAGGCGATCAGGGAGTCCCGGTGGATCCAGCGCATCAGCCACCTCCGTGGGCGCGGGCGAGGGTACGGGCCTGGGCGGCGGCGGTCTCGGCGTCCTCGCCGGACTCGGCGCGCAGGAAGTCGACCGTCCGGGCGCGCACCACCAGCGCCCGGCCGGGCGCGGAGAGCACCAGGTCACCGGCGGCGTGCACGGTGGTCAGCTCCGGGCGCAGCTCCACGAAGCTGCCCGCGTCGGTGGCCAGCCGCAGCGTGCGCCCGTCGTCGTCGATGACGATCGACTGGCCGGTGCCGGTCCGCATCGACCAGCGTCCGGCGCGCCCGTCGACGATCCCCGCGTCGTACGGCTCGACCGCGCCGAAGAGCGAACCGAGCACGATCCCGGCGGTCGGCTCGCCGCCGGGCAGCAGCACCAGCACGGTGTCCTCCGGGTCGGGCAGCGCGACGATGCCCTTGCCCCGCCCCGCGCCCGGGCAGACCACCGCCAGCCAGCCGGCGTCCAGCCCCCCGTACGCGGGCAGGGTCAGCCGGACCCGGCCGAGCCGGTCGGGGTCGTCGACGTCGGTGACCGTGCCGAGGGTGACCGTCGCCGGGGCCGGCGCCGGGCCGGGTGGCGGGTCGGGCGGGACGGTGGAGAACGCGGTCAGGTGGCCGTCGGCGTCGACGGTGTGCACCACCTCGGTGAGCACGTACACCCCCGCGACGGGCTCCGGCACACCGGTGAGGGCGATCCGCCGGCCGGGGCGCAGCGCCGGGTCGCCCTCGGCCACCCCCTCGGCGGTGACCAGGGTGGCGACCCGGGCGTCCAGCGCGGCCTGGGCCAGCGCCGCCAGCTCGTCGTCGCTGCGGCCCGGCTGGTCCACCGCGGTCCGGCCACCGGCCGCCCCCACGTCACCCGGCTCGGGCCGCAGCGCGGTACGCCGACCGGAGCGCGCCTCGGTGGCCTGCTGCCGCAGCGGTTCGGCGCGCTGCGGGTGCCAGCCGAGGGCGGTGCTCTCCCCACCGGCCCGGTCCAGGTTCTCCGCGACCCGCAGGCCGTGCACGGTGCGGCCGAGGGCCAGCGGGACCGGTTCGCCGTACCCGTCGAGGGTGAGCAGCCGCAGCCGGTCGCCGTCGACCACCGGGTGCAGCCCGGCCCGGCCGGTCACCTCGGTCAGCAGCTCCAGGTCGGTGTGCCGGTGCTGGAGCAGCCGCTCCAGGCGGGGCCCGTCGGTCTCCGCGTCGACCGTCAGGCCCAGGTCGGCGCAGAGTTCCCGGGCCAGGTCGGCGGCGGTCACCGACTCGAACACCCGCAGCTCCTGGCGCTTGCGCAGCCGGTGCAGCGGGTCGTACGCCCGCAGCCGCAGCAGCGCCGGCCCGTCCGCCGCGTACGCCAGCTCGACGCAGGTCACCTCGCCGGTGAAGAGCGGATCGGGGTGGCCGTCGAGGCGCACGTCGAGGCTGGCGCCGGGGCGTACCGCCGGGTCGAGGGCGGCCGTGCCCGGGGCGGTGGCCAGGGTCAGCTCGCACTGGGTGGGTCGGCCCAGCCGGGCGGCCACCCGGATGCCGCGCAGCCGGCGGGTCACCGCGTCCGCCAGCGGGACGCCGTCGACCGCGACGGTCGGGGTGCGGGGCACGGTCACGAGGGCTGACCTCCCGTCGGGGCCGGTGCGACGGCCGGAGGCACGGCCAGGGCGGTGCCGGCGGGCACGCTCAGCGGGTCGCTGATCCGGTTGTGCTCGGCCAGCAGCCGCCAGCGCAGCGGCGAACCGAGCGCGTCGTGCGCCAGCAGGTCGAACCGGACGCCGGACCAGCCGGGTTCCGCGGCGCCGTCGGCGGTCGCCACCACCGCCGAGCCGGGCGGCACGGTCGGCGTGCTCGCCGTGGCCAGCTCGTCCGCGAAGCCCTCCTGGGCCGCCTCGGCGTTCTCGGCGACCCGGACCAGCTTGAGCCGCAGCCAGGACCGGCGCGGGCTGCCGGTGAGGGTGAACGCGTCGAAGCGTTCCGCCACCGCGACGATCACGCCGGGCACGTTCCACGTCTTGCCCCAGACCAGCCGGACCAGCGGCGGGCGGAGCCAGCCGTGCTCGGTGGCGGAGTTCTCCGCCAGCAGCCACAGCGGCGCGGTCAACGTGCGGACGTCGTCGGGGCGTACCTGGGCCTCCACGAAGTCGACGTCGAAGAGCAGGTCCAGCACCAGTTCGGTCCGCCCGCCGCCGGTGAAGACGAGCGGGTCGTCGGCGAGGCCGGCGCCGGTGAGCCGGCCGTCGGCGGCGTGCCGGGGGCGTACCCCGGCCAACCGGGTGACCCGGACGGTCTCCGGGTTGAGCAGGCAGTCGACCCGGGTGCCGGACTCGTCCACCAGGAAGGCGACCCGTTCCATCAGCCACCGTCCTGTTCCCGGGCCAGCCGGCGCAGGTGGGCCGCGTCGCGGGCGGGTGCCGGCGGCGTCCACACCTCCCGGTCGTCGGGCAGCGCCGGCCACGGGTCACCGGCCCAGCGCGCCGCCGACCCGTCCGTCGCGCCACCGCCGTCGGGCAGCGCCGGCCAGAGTTCCGCGTACGCCCCGACCGGCTCGACGTGCCGACGGTGCCGGTCCGGGATGCCGGTCACCCGCCGGTCGTGGTCGACGCCGTGCGGGTCGTTCCCACGGTCGGAGCCGGGCACCCGCTCAGGGCGGACCGGTGCCGTGTGACCAGGCTGTTCGTGCCGCCACCGACCCGGTCCTGCCGAGCGCGACTCGGTTGTCGCGGGCTGCTCCGACCAGGCACTCGTGGGGAACCCGTCGGGCATTCTCCGCACCGGCTCGGCCGCCGGCCGCATCGCCTCCGCAGCCGGTCGAGGTGCCCCGGCCGGCGGCCGGTCCCACCCGCGTCGCTGCCCGTCCGGCCCGCGTCGTCGCTGGTCCACCCGCTGTCGTCGCTGGTCCGCGCTGCTTCCGTGCTCAGCGGAGCCGCGCTGCTGCTGGTCCGCGCTGCTTCCGTGCTCAGCGGAGCCGAGCTGCTGCTGGTCCGCGCCGCGCCGGTGGGGGTCGGACCCGGCCAGCTGCGGGTCCGTGCCGCGCTGAAACCGGTCCGGCCCGCCCGGCGGCTGGTACTGGCGGCCCTGCCGCCACCGCGACCCGCCTGTTCGCTGGTCCGGGCCGGGCTGCGGCGGGGTCGACGCCCGGCGCAGCCGTGGGACACCGCGTCCGCGCGCGTCGAGCGGGCCCGGCCCGTCCTCCGCTGCCCCGTCGAGTCCGGGGCCCCGCACCCCCTGGTCGCCCGCCGCGTCACCCGGCGACCCGGGCGCCCGGCGCGACCTCGCCGCCTCGCCCCCGCCCGACCGGCCCGTACCGCCCGCCTCCGCCGAACCCCCACGCCCCGCACCCCCCGGCCCGCCACCCCCCGGCCCGCCACCCACCCCGACCCGCCCAACCCACCAACCCCAACCCCCCACGCCTCCCCGCCAACCACCACTCCACCGACCCTCGCGGTCCGCCGCGTTGATCATGAGGTTTGCGTCAGGATCAGCCCTCGATCCGACCAGAACTTCATGATCAACCGGCGCGGTGGGCGCGGTGGGCGCGATGGGCGCGGTGGGCGTGGTGGGTGGGGTCGGGGTGGGTGGTGGGGGGAAGGGGGAGGGGTCGGTGAGGAGGGTGGGGGCGTGGGCGGCCACCAGGCGGAGCCAGTGGTCGGGGGGTTGGCCGGGGAGGCGGGGTGCGGGGGGATCGGCGGGAGTGGGGTCCGTGGTGAGGGCGGGGGTGGGGTGGGGGGTGGTGGGTGGGTCGGGGAGCGCGGTGGTCGGGGTGAGGGCGTGGGCCAGGCGGTCGGCGGCGTCGGCGGTGGCCCGCAGCCGCCGGGCCAGCCAGTCACGCGGGCGTCGGGGCGGTCGCACCGCCGGCCTCCAGGTCCAGTCCCTCGTACGCCAGGGTCAGCGCCTCGATGGCGATCTCCTGGGCCAGGGTGTTCAGGTGGGCGCCCCGCCACCGGGTGGGCCATGCGTTGATCATGTTCCAGCGCAGCACCTCGCTGGTGCCGGCCGGGTCGAGCAGCACCACGGAGACGTTGCGCCGGCTCACCGTGCCCCGGGCCGCCGCGTTCACCCAGTCCCACAGCTCGCGGGAGGAGGTGAGGCCGAAGTGGAGGGTGACCGGGGCGTACTCGACCTGGCCCGGCACCGAGCGCACCCGGTCGTTGCCGGCCTCCCGGTACGCCAGCGGCGCGATGTTCACCTCCAGCCCGCTGACCTCGGTGAAGTGCCCGTTGGTGATGCCGTTGATGAGCAGCTTGAAGTTGTACGCCCGGTACGGGTCGACGGGGGCGCCGGGTTGCGGGGTGGCCGTGGTCGCCATGTCAGCCTCCGATCGTCTCGGTCTCGGTGCCGCCGGCCCACTGGCTCAGCTTGAACACCACGAACTCCGCGGGCTTCACCACCGCGATGCCGATGTGGGCGACCACCATGCCGGCGTCGCGCACGTCGGCCGGGTTGGTCTCCTCGTCGCACTTGACGAAGAACGCCTCCTCCGGCGTGCGCCCGAGCAGTGCGCCGTCGCGCCACACCCGGGTGAGGAACGCGCCGATGTCGCGGCGGATCGACCGCCACAGGGAGAAGTCGTTCGGCTCGAACACCATCCACCGGGTGCCGCCGGCGATGGCCTGCTCGATGGCGATGGAGAGCCGGCGGACGTTGAGGTAGCGCCACTCGCTGGCCTCGGCGGCGAGCGTACGGGCGCCCCAGAGCCGGATGCCCTCCCCGGCGAAGTAGCGGATCACGTTGACGCCCTTGGGGTTGAGCACGTCGTGTTCGGGGCGGGTGACCAGGTAGCCGAGGTCGACCGCGCCGCGTACCGGCTCGTTGGCGGGGGCCTTGTGCACGCCGCGCAGCGCGTCGGTGCGGGCCCAGATGCCGGCGATGTGCCCGCTGGGCGGGGTGAGCACCAACTCGCCGCTGAGCGGGTCCCGGACCCGGATCCACGGGAAGTAGCAGGTGCCGAAGTCCGACTGCCGGGGCCGGTACGCGGGCTGTCCGTCGCCGTCGTCGGCGGGGGGTCTGGGCGTACCCTCTGCGGGTTTGCCGTCGGCGGCGGCCTTCGGTCTCGGCGGCGTGGCGACCCGGGTGAGGCCGGAGATGTCCTCGATGTCCGGCGCGGGGTCGCAGATCGCCACCATGGTGCGCAGCCGCTCGGCCATGCTGAGCAGCGCCTCGTGCGCGACCGGGTCGTGGAAGCCGGGCGCGGCCAGGATGGAGATCTCGTCGACCGCCTCCAGCAGTTGCAGCCCGCCCCGGCGTCCGCCGGTGCCGGTGAGCTGGCCGCCCTCGCCGACGTTGACCACCCAGCAGCGGGTGCCGCCGTTGTCGAGGAAGCCGAAGACCGCCCGCGCGAGGGGGGTGCTCTCCGGGTGCTCCCCGCTGGCATAGAGCCGGAGGAACTCCGACCAGCTGTTCACCGCGACGGCCCGGTCGACGAGCGCGCCGCGGTCCGGGGCGACGCCGACGAAGGCGGCCGTGCTGGTGCCGACCGGTCCGATCGGGCGGGCGCCGCTGGGCACCTCCTCGACATAGATGCCGGGGGAGAAGTAGGTGGGCATCGGTCCTCCTGTGCGGGTGCGGTCGGTGACCGGCTCAGTCGGCCGGCGGCGCGCAGACGATCACGGGGTCGGGATCGGCCGGGTCGAGTTCGGCGAGGTGCGTACGGCCCCGGCCGACCAGCCGCAGGTGCAGCGGCCGGCCCGGCGCGTCGGGGTCGTGCGGCACCCCGACCAGCCGGAAGCGGCCGGCGCTGTCGGTGTGCGTGGCGGTGCCGGTGCCGACCAGCTCGACCCGCATCGCGGCGAGGGGCTGCTGCTGCGGGCCGACCACCCAGCCGTCCAGGGTGCGCAGCTCCAGCTGGCGCAGCCGCAGCGGCCGCAGCACCGGCGGGGCGGGCGGGACCGGCCGGGCGATCTGGGCGGGCACGTCGACCAGCAGCGCCGGCCGGGGCGGCACGCCGAAGGCCCGCCACAGCGCCGGGTCACCGGCGTCGAGGACCAGCTCCGGTTCGCCGGCCGTCGCGGCGGCGGCCAGGACCCGGTCCAGCCGGGGCAGCGCGGCCGGCCCGGTGCCGCAGACCAGCAGCCGGAGCACGAACCGGTACGGCTCGCGCGCCCCGCCGCTGCCCCGGGTCTGCCGGGCCGGCCGCAGCTCCAACGGCCAGACGGTGAGCCCGCCGTCCGGGTCGTCCCGGGGCGGGCCGACCGGGACGGGTTCGCCCGCCGCCCCGGTCAGCCACGCCGCCAGGTCGGCGGTGGCCGCCTCGATCGCTCCGGTCATCGCGGCGGCGTCCCCTGGATCCGGTACGCGATGGCCTCGTTCCAGACGTGCGGGTAGACGCCGATCTCGAAGTAGCGGGTGAAGCGGTTGATCGGCGCGTTGGTGTGGTCGTGCCAGAGCAGCCAGACCGGGGCGATGGTGAACAGCGCGTAGTTCAGCGCCACCAGGGGCAGGTAGAGCGGCCCGAGCAGCCGGGCCTGGAAGACGTGCACGTCCTCGTGCCGCTGGATGCCGGGGCTGGAGCCGGCGCAGACCGTGCCGATGGTGGTGGCGTACCGGGGTGAGACACCCTCGACCACGTTGACCCGCCCGCTGCCCGCCGAGGCGGCCCGGTCGAGCTGGTGGCCGACGATCAGGTGACCGATCAGGTAGATGGCTCCGGCCACGGTGTTGAGCAGGCTCCAGGTGTGGTCGACGACGAAGAGGAAGATCCCCTTCGCGTCGGCGGCGTACGTGCCGGCGGAGGCGACCGCCCAGCCGAAGGCCGCGCCGACGAGCACGCCGACGACGGCGCCGATCAGCAGTCCGAGGGTGCCGCCGGCGGCCTGGCCGAGCAGCGCGCCGAGGACCAGGTGGACGACGGCGCTGATGATTCCGAGGACCATGGGGTCACCTCTCAGACCCAGGAGCGGATGTAGCGGGGCTCGCGACCCTGCGCGAGCTGGGTCGGCGACGCACTTGTCGCCTGCCGGTTGCCCGGCGGCAGCTGGTTGACGCCGAGCGCGGCGGAGAAGATGACCAGCCCGTTGAAGAAGGCGATGATCCACTTCTGGGTGCCGGCGTCGGCGGCGAATGCCGCGGTGAGGTAGGACAGCGCGAGGGCGATGCCCAGCGCGATCCACTTGCGGGCCTTGTCGCCGCTCGGGCCGAGCAGTCCGCCGATGACGTTGGCGGCCAGCAGGGTGGCGGCGCTCGCGCCGGTCAGGCTGCCGAGGGCGGCCCAGGTGAAGAGATCGTTCACGGCGATCTCCCTTCGGATGGTGCCGGGTGGTGCGAGGGAGGGTGGGTGGTGCGGCGGCCCGGGGCCGCCCGGGGTGAGGTGCCGGTCAGACCGGCCCCGGCTGGTTCGCCGGGGGCGTGACGCCGGGCGTGGGCGCGGCCGGGGCGGCGGGTCCCGGGCCGCGCGGGCGACGGAGCAGGAGTACGACGACCACGGCGACCAGCAGCGCGATGACCACGCCGGCGCCCACCAGCAGCCAGGGGAACGAACCGCCGTCGTCGCCGGTGGGGGCGGCGGCCCCCGGGCCGGAGGTGGACGGCTGCGGCGGCGCCTCGGCCACCGCCCGCAGCTCCGCGGGCTTCGGCTGGTTGGCGACCACCTTCCAGCTCACCGAGCGGCCGGTGACCGTGCCGTTGGTGTCGAGGACCCGGCCGGGAAAGGTCACCGAGATCTCGAACGACATCAACGTCATGAACGCCTGCTGGTTGCGCGGATCCTGTTCGGCCACCTTCCCGCCGTATTTCTTCGGGTCGAGCGGGAGGGTGAAGCGGTAGAGATCACCGTCGCGGACCAGGTTCACGCTCTCGCTGGTGAATTCGCGCAACGGTTTCTGCCGGTAGGCGATCAGAATGCCGTAGTAACGGGAGTCCTCGTAGCGGGTCTCGGTGCCGGCGGGCAGCGTGGGAATGTTCTGCCGCAGTTCGGTGAACGCCGCCGAGACGTCGCCGTTGCGCGACCTGAGCAGGGACTTCTCGGCGGTGAGCAGGAGTTGCCCGCTGACCGTGTCGTCGGCGGCGACGGTGAGGCCGAGGTTGAGTTGCATGCACCCGGCGAGTGCCGCCACCAGGGCGAGACACGCCGTGAGACGGAGGGCCCGACCACGCCAGGGTCTCGTATTCATGGGCACAGTGTGTGTGATCGCCATCACGTTCAGCAGTCAGCGATCAGTCACATGCCTGTCGCCGATCTTACCGGCGCCTGCTCCCATTCGGCGGAGGCCGGAAAACGCGGGAAATCGATATTCTGAAAGATTGTCCAGTCCGGATTTTCCGGCGGAGATCATCCCTCGTCTGGGGGAGGTGCGACCGGTCCCGTGCCGGGCACCCTGGAACGGTCCACGCCGCCGCGCCGCCGCGGGCGAAGAGGAGGACCCCGTGACCCCCGCCCAACTCCAGCAGCCCAAGATCGAACTGCACGTCCATCTGGAGGGGACGGTCCGCCCCGGGCTGCTCGCCGCGATCGCCCGCGACCACGGGCTGACCCCGCCCGCCGGGCGGCCCCCGGACTCCTTCACCGACCTCCACGACTTCATCGACCGGTGGAACACCGTCAGCGGCTACCTGCGCACCCCGGCCGACTACCGGCGGGCGCTGCTCGCGTACGCCGCCGAGGCGGCCGGGCACGGCGCGGTCTATCTGGAGCCGATCCTCGACGCGGAGGAGCGGTTCGGCGGCCCGGACGGCTGGGCGGACGTCCTCGCCGCCTGCTGCGACGCCGCCGCCGAGGCCCGCGAGCGGTACGCCGTCGAGATCGGACTGACCCCGCAGGTGTTCCGGGGACAGGACGTCGACGTGGCCGAGGAGGCCGCCCGGGTGGCGGTCCGGTTCGCCGGTCGGGGCGTGGTCGGCTTCGGCCTCTCCGGTGCCGAGGGGCGCCACCCGACCGAGCCGTACGCCCGGGCGGTCGGCATCGCCCGCGGCGGTGGCCTGCCCTTCGTGCCGCACGCCGGAGAGGCGGCCGGCCCCGACGCGGTCCGCGAGGTCCTCGCCATGGGCGCGGCCCGGATCCGGCACGGCGTCCGCGCGGTCGACGACCCGGACCTGGTCACCGAGCTGGTCGGCCGGGGCGTGGTGCTGGACGTGACGCCGACGTCGAACCTGCGGCTCGGGGTGGCCCGGCCGGACCGGCCGCACCCGGTGACCCGGCTCGCCGAGGCCGGCGTGCGCTGCTCGGTCTCCACCGACGACCCGGCGATCTTCGACGTCACCCTCGCCGACGAGTACGCCCTCGCGGGCCGGCTCGGCGTCGACCCCGCCGCCGCCTGGGCGGCCGGACTGGCCGGGGCGCTCTGCGACGACGCCACCCGGACCCGGCTGGCCGCGCTCGGCGACCGGGCGTACGGCCGGGCGCCGGCCGTCTCCGCCTGACCGCCCCGGTCAGCCCGCCGGCGGTTCGGCCGTGATCCGGAAGACCGGGAGGTCGGCGGCGATCCGGGCGAAGTCCGCCAGCGGCGCCCGCCGGTCCACCTCCCGCCCGCCGTGCCGCAGCGTCGACCCCCGACCGTCGGTGGTACGGGCTAGGTTCGCCGGATGCACCCCATCGCCTGCGTCCTGCTGGTCGACCCCGCCGGACGGCTGCTGCTCCAGCTCCGCGACCCGCACGCGCCGTACCACCCGGACGTCTGGGGGCTGCCCGGTGGGCACTGGGAGCCGGGCGAGACGATCGAGGAGACCGCGCTGCGTGAGCTGTGGGAGGAGACCGGGCTGCGCCCCGACAACGCGCTGCGGCACTTCGCCACCCGGGAGATCCCCGAGATCGACCGGGTGATGCACCACTTCTGGGGCGTCACCCGGGCCCGCCAGGAGGACGTGGTGCTCGGTGAGGGAGCGGCGATCGTCTTCGTCCCCGCCGACGAGCTGTTCGACGGACGCCCCTACACCCCGGGCACCGCCGAGATCCTGGCCCGCTTCCTGGCCTCCCCGGAGTACGCCCGTCTGACGGCTGCCGCCTGAGCCGGTCAGCGACCCGGCCGACGGGCCCGGGACGGGTCGCCCAGCGGGACGATCCGCCGGTCGCCCGCACCGGTCGGCGCCACCCTCCACCGCTCCCCGGTCCGCTGGTTGGACCGCGCGCGGCCCAGGTGGACCATGACGCTCGGCCTCCCCGGCTCCGGCGGCGACTCCTGGTACGTGGTGGCCGGCAACGCCGGCATCCCGCAGACCCTCAGACCGGGCGTCGTGCCGTTCGGCGGCGGCGAGCTGAACTGGGAGACCGGCGGCGCCTGCTGACGCGCCCGGCGCCGGAGAACGCGTCGTGCGGGTGAGCGCCACCACCCTCGGGTGCGCCGCGCCGGGCGGCGGCGCACGATGGGGCGGTCCGGGGCGTGGAGGAGGCGGCGATGGCGCGGTGGAGCTGGTTCCGGGACGCCGCGGGGCGGCTGTGGCGGGGCTGGCTGCCGGTGGTCGAGGCGACCCTGGCGGCGACCGTCTCCTGGGTGCTGGCCACCCGGCTGGTCGGGCACCCGCAGCCGTTCTTCGCCCCGGCCGCCGCGCTGATCGTCCTCGGCCAGGCCCGCGGCCAGCGGATGCGCCGGGCCGTCGAGGTGGTGCTCGGCGTCGCCGCCGGGGTGCTCGTCGCCGACCTGGTCGTCCAGGCCCTCGGACCGCGCACCACCAGCACCGTCTTCACCGTCATCCTGCTCACCACCGCCCTGGCGGTGGCGATCGGCGCCAGCACCGTGTCGGTGGTGCAGGCCGCCGTCTCCGCGCTCTATCTGGTGGTGGTCTCGCCGCCCACCGAGTCGCTGGTGCCGTTCCGGTTCGTCGACGCGCTGATCGGCGGCGGGGTGGCGCTCGCCGCCAGCCAGCTGATCGACGCGCGCCGGCCGCTCGCCCCGCTGGTCGCCGAGTTCCGGCACACCTTCGAGGAACTGGCCGGGCTGCTCGACGAGATCGCCACCGCCCTGGACCGGGGCGACGACGAGGCGGCGCTCGCCGCGCTGGACCGGGCCCGGCACGCCGACACCACCGTGGAGCGGCTGCGCGACGCGGTGCTCGCGGCCGGCGAGGCGCTACGGCTCAACGTCCGCCGCCGCCGGCACATCGGCCGACTCCGGTCGGTGGCGGGCTCCATCCGGCAGATCGACTACGCGGTACGCAACGTCCGCGTCCTCGCCCGGGCCGCGGTCACCCTCACCCGGGGCGACGCGCCGGTCCCCGCCGACCTGGGCGCGGCGATCCGCACCCTGGCCGACGCGGTCCGCTCCGCCGGGGACGCGCTCGCCGCCGACCTGACCGGCCAGGAGCAGGTCGCCGACCGGCACGCCGAGCGGACCGACGTCGCCGCGCTGGCGGCCGTGCGCGCGGCGGGACGGCTCTTCACCCCCGGCCAGACCCTGCCCCTCGCGATGATCATCGGGCAGGTCCGGGCCACCGCCATCGACCTGCTGCGCGGGGTCGGCGTGGACGACGACGCCACGGTGCTCGGCCGGGTCGACGCGGCGGTCAGCGGCCCCTGACCGGGCCGGTCAGCCACTCCACCGCCCGCTGCCGGACCGGTGTCGGCACCTCGTGGCCGCCGGTGAACTCGGCGTACTCCACCGGGTGGCCGAGGGAGCGCAGCCGGGGCACCAGCCGTCGGCTGCACGGGTCCACCGGCAGCACCCGGTCGTCGGTGCCGTGCGACACGAAGATCCGCGGCCGGCCGTGGGTGACCAGCGGCGCGGCGAAGCCGGGGGAGAAGGCCAGCACCGCGTCCACCAGGTCGCCGTTGGTCAGGCCCAGGGAGAGGGCGTACGACGCGCCGTCGGAGAAACCGCCCAGCGCCACGCCCTCGACCGGGTACGCCGCGAAGAGCGTGTCGAGGAGCCCGTCGATCCGCCGCACGTCCCGGCCGAACCCCTCGACGATCAGGTCCCAGCTGCTCGCGGTGGCCTGCGGGGCGAGCAGCAGCAGTCGGTGCGCGTCGGCGAGCGGCAGCAGCAGGTCCAGCCCCTGTCGGGCCGACCCGCCGGCCCCGTGCAGCAGCACCACCAGCCGGTACGGCCCGTCCCCGCCCGCCGGGGCGTACACCAGGGCCGGTGGCTCCCGGTCCGGGCCGGGCACCGGCACCAGGCCGGTCGGGCCCGGGGCGGTCGGGGTGGCCGGCCGGGCCGCGAGCCGGCCGTGCCGGGCGTTCTCCTCGGGCCGTCGGTGCGGCGGCGCGGGCTCGGTCACCGGGTGTCGCCCCCTCTGCGTCGGCGGACGTCCGGGCGCTTACCCGGGGGTGCGTCGGTCAACCCCGCTGTGGCGGAGACCTCGCCGGTAAGGGGTGGAACCGGCTTGTGGCGGTACCGGCGCGGGTGTGTGATCGTCGCAGGACACCCGCAGGACGAGAGGACCCATCGTGAACCCCACCGGCGCGCCGGTCGCCGACCCCGTCGCCGAGCCGTCCCCGTCCCGCACCGTGCTGGCGGCCCGCACCGGCGTCGCCGTCGTCTTCACCCTCAACGGCCTCGCCGTGGCGACCTGGTTCTCCCGGGTGCCGGCGGTCCGGGAGGCGCTCGACCTCAGCGCCGGGCGGCTCGGGCTGCTGCTGCTCGCCCTGTCCGTCGGCGCGCTGCTGGCCATGCCGACCGCCGGGTTGGTCGCCCAGCGGCTCGGCCCGGCCCGGACGGTGCTGGCGTCGACCCTGGTGCTGGCGCTCGGCATCACCGTCGCCGGGCTCAGCGCCGGCCTCGCCGGGTCGACGGTCGGGGTGGCCGTCGGCCTCTTCGGCGTCGGCTTCGGCTCGGGCACCTGCGACGTGGCGATGAACATCGAGGGCGCGGCCGTGGAGAAGCGGCTCGGTCGTACCGTCCTGCCCCGGTTCCACGCGGCCTGGAGCCTGGGCTCGGTGGCCGGGGCGGGCCTCGGCGCGGGTGCCGCCCGGGTCGGGGTGCCGATCGGCGTACACCTGGGGGTGGTCGCGGCGGTGGTGCTCGGCGGCACCCTGCTCGGGGCCCGGTCCTTCCTGCCGGCACCCGCCCGGGACGCCGGCCCGAGCGCGGCGGGCGACCGGCGGCGGGCGCTGCTGGCCGCCTGGCGGGAGCCGCGCACCCTGCTGATCGGCCTCCTGGTGCTGGCGATGGCGTTCACCGAGGGCAGCGCCAACGACTGGCTGGCGGTCGCCTTCGTCGACGGGTACGGCGTCAGCGAGGCCGCCGGCGCCGCCGTCTTCGGGGTCTTCGTGGTCGGCATGACCCTCGGCCGCACCGCCGGCACCGTCGCCATCGACCGGTGGGGGCGGGTGCCGGTGCTCTTCGGCACCCTCGGCCTGGCGGCCACCGGCGCCACCCTCGCCGTGCTGGCCGGCTCCGGTCCCGTCGCGATCGCCGGGGTGGCGCTCTGGGGGCTCGGCGCGTCGCTCGGCTTCCCGGTCGGGATGAGCGCCGCCGCCGACGACGAGGAGCGGGCCCCGGCCCGGGTCAGCGTGGTCGCCGTGATCGGCTACACCGCCTTCCTGGGCGGCCCACCGCTGCTCGGGCTGCTCGGCGACCACGTCGGTACGCTCCACGCCCTGCTCGTCGTCCCGCTCCTGCTGCTGCCCACCCTGGCCCTGGTGCCGGCCCTGCGCCCACCCGCCCACCGGGCGTGACCGGGCGGGCGGGTCAGGCTTCTCCCACCTCGCTCGCAGCCGGTTGTCAGGTGCCGGTGGTGAACTGGAGGGCAGCCGAGACGAGGAGGCGGACATGGGGTGGTTCACCCGCCGGGCTGCCGACCCGACCACGCCGACGAAGCTGGACCGGGAGGCGACCGCCGACGACCTCGCCGCGCTGACCGCGTTCGCCACCAGTCGGCGGGGCGTGGAGTTCTATCTGGAGCCGGAGACCACGGCCACCGACACCACGGTGGTCGCGATCGCGCACGACGGCGAGTGGATCCGGCGGCGTACCGGCACGCCACGGGCTGCCGCGAAGATCGCGCAGAAGCACGCGATCCCGCTCTACGAGGCGGCCCGCACCGGCTATCCGGAGCGGATGCGTGCCTGGAACCGGGCCCATCCGGAGCGCCGCGCCCGCTGAGCTGGGTCCTGCGTCACACCCGCCCCGGCGCGTCCCGCCGCCCGATCGAGCCCCGGTGACGACTCCGGACGCGTCGACGCGCCGCCATTCCCGGGCCCGTGTCGCCGCTCCGCCTCGCCCGTGCGGGAGCATTCCCCGCATCCTCGGCACCGGCGTTTCCGGTTCGCGACGACGGGCTGCCGGAGCAGCCCCGACAGGCCGCCTCGGCGAGGGTTTCCCGGCCCGGAGAATGCCGTCGGAGGAACCTTTCCGGAACTGCTGATCTCATTCACCAGCGCCGTTGTCGGCAGCGATTTCGCATCGAGTCGCGTCGATCATGTCGGCGGCGGGTGTGGGTGCGGTTGGGGGCCGTTGACCGGCGGCGGGCGGGTGTGGCAGCATTCGCGGCCTGACGGCAGTGAAGGAAGCCGGTGCGATTCCGGCGCGGTCCCGCCACTGTCACCGGGGAGCGATCCCCCCTCGTGAGTCACGGCCGTGCGTGCGCGGTTGGAAGGCCGGGGGTGAGCGTCGATCCGGGAGCCAGGATACTTCGGCCGTCGGGCAGTGATCCCAGGGCGTGGACACCCGAGGAGGACCCGATGACGCGCAGCGTCTCCACCGTCGACGAGATCCGTCGTCGCCGCACCGCGCACGGCAGTGTGCCCGTGCTCAGCCGTACCGCCGCCCCGGTCGCCCCGCGACCCGGCCGCCCCGCGTCGCCCGCGCTCGACGCCTCCGCCGCCGCCTCGGGCGGCGTCGCCGTTCACCGCTAGTTCCGCCGCCGCACCCACCGGCCCGCCGCCGGTGTCCCGGCCGGCGATTCGCCGTACCGGCTGAACCGCGCCCACCCTCGCCCCGCCCGACCGGCCTCCACGACGGTCCGGGCGTCACTCTCCGGAGCTGTCCGTGCGCGTACTGCTGCTCTCCACCGCCGACACCGACCTGCTCGCCGCCCGCGCCAGCGGCGCCGACTACCGGCTCGCCAACCCCGCCCGGGTCGCCGCCGACGCCGTACCCGCGCTGCTCGACGGCGTCGACCTGGCCGTCGTACGCCTGCTCGGCGGCCGACAGGCGTGGCCGGACGGCCTCGCCGCGGTGCTCGCCGCCGGGATGCCGACGGTGGTGCTCGGCGGCGAGGCGCTGCCCGACGCGGAGCTGATGGCCGCCTCCACGGTGCCCGCCGGGGTGGCCACCCAGGCGCTGGCGTACCTGGTCGAGGGGGGCCCCGACAACCTTGCCCAGCTGGCCCGGTTCCTCTCCGACACGGTCCTGCTCACCGGTGAGGGCTTCGCCCCGCCCGCCCCCACCCCGCCGTACGGCATCCTCGGCGACCCGCCCGCGACCGGCGCCGACGGGCGGCCCACCGTCGGGATCGTCTTCTACCGGGCGCACGCCCTGGCCGGGAACACCGCCTTCGTCGAGGCCCTGGCCGACGCGGTACGGACGGCCGGCGGGCACCCGCTGCCGATCTTCTGCGGCTCGCTGCGCGGACTCACCCCCGGCGCCGGACCGCTCGACCTCTTCGCCCGCTGCGACACCCTCGTCGTGACGGTGCTCGCCGCCGGCGGGACCGTCGCCGCCGACGCGGCCGGCGGGGGCGACGAGGACGCCTGGGACGTCGGCGCGCTCGCCGCCCTGGACGTGCCGATCGTCCAGGCGCTCTGCCTCACCAGCACCCGCGAGCAGTGGGCCGGCAGCGACGCCGGGCTCTCCCCGCTGGACGCGGCGATGCAGGTCGCCATCCCCGAGTTCGACGGGCGGATCGTCACCGTCCCGTTCTCGTTCAAGCGGATCGACGCCGACGGGCTCTCGGTCTATGCCCCCGACCCGGAGCGGGCGGCCAGGATCGCCGGCATCGCGGTCCGCCAGGCCCGACTGCGGCACGTGCCGAACGCCGAGAAGCGACTCGCGATCGTGCTCAGCTCCTATCCGACCAAGCACTCCCGGGTCGGCAACGCGGTCGGCCTGGACACCCCGGCGTCGGCGGTCCGGCTGCTCGCCGCCCTCGCCGACGCCGGTTGGCACCTCGGCGACGGACCGGTCCCCGACGACGGCGACGCGCTGATCCACGCGCTCATCGCCGCCGGTGGGCACGACGTCGAGTGGCTCACCCCGGAACAGCTCGCCGCCGCCGAGGCCCGCGTGCCGGCGCACACCTACCGCCGCTGGTACGACGCCGTGCCCGTCGGCCTGCGGGAACGGATCCGCGATCACTGGGGCGAGCCGCCCGGCCGGCTCTACACCGACGGCGGTGACGTCGTCCTCGCCGGGCTGCGCCTCGGCAACGTGGTGCTGATCATCCAGCCGCCGCGCGGCTTCGGGGAGAACCCGATCGCCATCTACCACGACCCCGACCTGCCGCCCAGCCACCACTACCTGGCGGCGTACCGGTGGCTGGCCGCGCCCGTCGCCGACGGCGGCTTCGGCGCCGACGCGGTCGTCCACCTCGGCAAGCACGGCACCCTGGAATGGCTGCCCGGCAAGGGTCTCGGGCTGGCCGCCGACTGCGCCCCCGACGCCGTCCTCGGCGACCTGCCGCTGGTCTACCCGTTCATCGTCAACGACCCGGGCGAGGGCACCCAGGCCAAGCGTCGCGCGCACGCCGTCGTCGTGGACCACCTGGTGCCGCCGATGGCCCGCGCCGAGACGTACGGCGACCTGGCGAAACTCGAACAGCTCCTCGACGAGTACGCCACCGTGCAGGCCCTCGACCCGGCCAAGGCGCCCACCGTCCGGGCGCAGATCTGGGACCTCGTCCGCGCCGCCGAGCTGCACCACGACCTGCACACCGAGCAGATGCCCGGTACCGACGACTTCGACGACTTCGTGCTGCACCTCGACGGCTACCTCTGCGAGGTCAAGGACGTGCAGATCCGCGACGGGCTGCACGTCCTCGCCGCCGCGCCGACCGGGGAGGCGCGGGTCAACCTGGTCCTCGCCGTGCTGCGCGCCCCGCAGGTCTGGGGCGGCGTCCGCGCCCTGCCCGGCCTGCGCCAGGCCCTCGCCGCCGGGTACGGCCTGGACGAGCAGGCGCTGCTCGCCACGCCCGGCGCACGGCTCGCCGTGCCGGCGGAGCTGACCGAGGCGGTGGACGGTCCCGCCGCGACCGCCGCCGACGCCGTCGACCTGATCGAGGCCCTCGCGCGCCGGCTCGTCGTCGGCATGGAGACCCTCGGCTGGGACGACACCAAGGTGGACGCCGTCGTCGCCGAGGTCGTCGGCCGGCCCGTCCCCGACGCCGCCGAGGTGCTCCGCTTCGCCGCCCGCGAGGTGGTGCCCCGACTGGACCGCACCACCGAAGAGATCGACCGGGTGCTCGGCGCGCTCGACGGCCGGTTCGTCCCGCCCGGCCCGTCCGGCTCGCCCACCCGGGGCCTGGTCAACGTGCTGCCCACCGGCCGGAACTTCTACTCCGTCGACCCGAAGGCCATCCCGTCGCGCAACGCCTGGGACGTCGGCGTGGCGCTCGCCGACTCGCTGCTGGCCCGGCACCTCGCCGACACCGGGGCGTACCCGGCGTCGGTGGGGCTGACCGTCTGGGGCACCAGCGCCATGCGCACCCAGGGCGACGACATCGCCGAGGTCCTGGCGCTGCTCGGGGTCCGGCCCACCTGGGACGACCGGTCCCGCCGGGTCACCGGCATCGAGGTGATCCCCGCGGCCGAACTCGGCCGGCCCCGGATCGACGTCACCGTGCGCATCTCCGGCTTCTTCCGGGACGCCTTCCCGCACGTGGTGGCGCTCCTCGACGACGCGGTCCGGCTGGTCGCCGCCCTCGACGAGCCGCCCGCCGACAACCACGTCCGCGCGCACGTCACCGCCGACCTCGCCGAGCACGGCGACGAACGCCGGGCCACCGCCCGGATCTTCGGCTCGAAACCCGGGGCGTACGGGGCGGGGCTGCTGCCCCTGATCGACGCCCGGAACTGGCGTACCGACGCCGACCTGGCCGAGGTGTACGCCGTCTGGGGCGGCTACGCGTACGGCCGCGACCTCGACGGGCGGGCCGCCCGCGCCGACATGGAACGCTCCTTCGCCCGGATCGCGATCGCCGTCAAGAACCAGGACACCCGCGAGCACGACATCGTCGACTCCGACGACTACTTCCAGTACCACGGCGGGATGGTGGCGATGGTCCGCCACCTCACCGGCACCTCCCCGGCCGCGTACGTGGGGGACTCGGCGATGCCGCACGACGTGCGCACCCGCACCCTCGGCGAGGAGACCCGACGGGTGTTCCGGGCCCGGGTGGTCAACCCGAAGTGGATCGCCGCGATGCGCCGGCACGGCTACAAGGGCGCCTTCGAGCTGGCCGCCACCGTGGACTACCTCTTCGGCTACGACGCCACCGCCGGCGTCGTCGACGACTGGATGTACGAGCACCTGGCCGCCGCGTACGTCTTCGACGCCGAGACCCGGGAGTTCCTGGAGCGGTCCAACCCGTGGGCGCTGCGCGGCATCACCGAACGGCTGCTGGAGGCCGCCGACCGGGGCCTGTGGGCCGCACCCGAGCCGGCGACCCTCGACGGGCTCCGCGAGACGTACCTGGCCAGCGAAGGCGACCTGGAGGACCGGCAGTGAGCGCGAGGAGTGAGCCGGGTCTGCGAGCCCCGCAGTCGCCACCGAAGGAGGCCCAGTGACCACGTACCCGTTCTCGGCGGTGCTCGGCATGGACGACATGCGGCTGGCGCTGCTGCTCAACGCCGTCAACCCGGCGATCGGCGGGGTCCTCGTCCGAGGTGAGAAGGGCACCGCGAAGTCCACCGCCGTCCGCGCCCTCGCCGCCCTGCTGCCGCCAGTCGACCGGATCGCCGGCTGCCGGTTCGCCTGCGACCCCGCCGCCCCCGACCCGGACTGCCCGGACGGCCCCCACCCGGCCGCCGCCGTGGCCGAGCGCCGCCCGGCCCGGCTGGTCGAACTCCCGGTGGGCGCCGCCGAGGACCGGGTGGTCGGCGCGCTCGACCTGGAACAGGCCCTCACCGAGGGGGTACGCGCCTTCGAACCCGGCCTGCTCGCCGCCGCCCACCGCGGCGTGCTCTATGTCGACGAGGTGAACCTGCTCCACGACCACCTGGTCGACCTGCTGCTGGACGCCGCCGCGATGGGCCGCTGCCACGTCGAACGGGAGGGCGTCTCCGTCCGGCACGCCGCCCGGTTCCTGCTGGTCGGCACCATGAACCCGGAGGAGGGGGAGCTGCGCCCGCAGCTGCTCGACCGGTTCGGGCTCACCGTGGAGGTCGCCGCCAGCCGCGACCCCGCCGTCCGGGTCGAGGTGGTCCGGCGCCGGCTCGCCGCCGACGCCGACCCGGCCGGTTTCGCCGCCCGCTGGGCCGACGACGACGCCCGGGTGGCCCGGCGGGTGGCCGCCGCCCGGGCCCGACTGCCCCGGGTGTCCCTGCCGGACCGCGCGCTGCGGCAGATCGCCGAGGTCTGCGCCGCCTTCGACGTGGACGGGATGCGCGCCGACATCGTCACCGCCCGGGCCGCGCTCGCGCACGCCGCCTGGCAGGAGCGCACCGAGGTGACCGCCGAGGACGTCCGGGTCGCCGCCCGGCTGGCGCTGCCGCACCGCCGCCGCCGCGACCCGTTCGACACCCCGGGACTGGACGAGCAGCGCCTCGACGAGGCGCTGCACCGGGCCGCCGACGACGACCCGGACGACGACGGACCGGGCTCCGGTGGTGCCGGTGGCACACCGGACGACCCGACCGACGGCGGTCCGACCGGTGGCGGCCGGGCCGGCAGCGGTCCCACCGGCGGCGCCTCCGGTCCGCAGCCCACCGGCGGCGACACCCCGGACGACGCGCGGCCCACCGGCGGCGACACCCCGGACGACGCGCGGCCCACCGGCGGCGACACCCCGGACGACGCGCGGCCCACCGGCGGCGACACCCCGGACGACGCGCGGCCGTCCGACGGCGACACCCCGATCGACGCGCGACCGTCCGACGGCGACGGTCGCGGTGGGGCGCACCGGGGGACCGGGGACGAGCGGGGGCGGGCGGTGGCCGTACCCGAATCGGGGTTGACGGCACGGCTGCTCACCGCGCCCGGGGTCGGCGAGGGCGTGCCCGGGCGGCGGTCCCGGGCGCGGACCGGGCGGGGCCGGACCACCGGGGCGCGGGTCCCGGCCGGCCGGCCCGGCGCGCTGCACCTGCCGGCCACCCTGCGCGCCGCCGCCCCGCACCAGACCGCGCGCGGCCGGACCACCGGACCGTTGCGGCTGCGCCCGCACGACCTGCGCGCGGCGGTCCGGGAGGGACGCGAGGGGAACCTGGTGCTCTTCGTGGTCGACGCCAGCGGGTCGATGGGCGCGCGGTCCCGGATGGCCACCGTCAAGGGGGCCGTGCTCGCCCTGCTCACCGACGCCTACCAGCGCCGGGACAAGGTCGCGGTGGTGGCCTTCCGGGGCGGCGGCGCGCAGACCCTGCTGCCGGCCACCTCCTCGGTCCTGGCCGCCGCCACCCGGCTGGCCGACCTGCCGACCGGGGGCCGCACCCCGCTCGCCGAAGGGCTCCTCGCGGCGGCCGAGCTGCTGCGGGTGGAGCGGCTGCGCGACCCGAAGCGCCGCCCGCTGGTGCTGGTCGTCACCGACGGCCGGGCCACCGCCGGCCCGCGCCCACTCGACCGGGCCGCCCGCGCGGCGGCGGTGCTCGCCGCCACCGGGGCGCCCTGCGTGGTCGTCGACTGCGAGTCCGGCCCCGTCCGCCTGCACCTCGCCCACCGCCTGGCCACCCAACTGTCCGCCCCGCTCCGCCCGCTCACCACCCTCACCACCGCCGGAGGCAGCGGCAGGACACGGACCCCCGCGGGGCCGCTGTCCGCCCCGATCCCGGCCGCCGTCCCGAACAGGAGTGCCGTCTGATGCCGCAGGGGAAGCCCAGCCACGTGCCCGTCGACGGGTTGACCACCCGGCAGCGGCGGAACCGGCCGCTGACCATCGTCCACACCGGTCAGATGAAGGGGAAGTCGACCGCCGCGTTCGGGTTGGCGCTGCGAGCCTGGACGGCCGGGCTGTCGATCGGCGTCTTCCAGTTCGTCAAGAGCGCCAAGTGGCGGGTGGGGGAGGAGAACGCCTTCCGGGCCCTCGGCGAGGTGCACGAGCGCACCGGCGAGGGCGCCCCGGTCGCCTGGCACAAGATGGGCGAGGGCTGGTCCTGGATCCAGCGCGGCGGCGAGGCCGACCACGCCGCCGACGCCCTGGAGGGCTGGCGGCAGATCCAGCGCGACCTGGCCGCACAGCGCCACGGCCTCTACGTGCTCGACGAGTTCACCTACCCGATGAAGTGGGGCTGGGTGGACGTGGACGAGGTGGTCGACACCCTCGCCGGCCGCCCCGGTTTCCAGCACGTCGTCATCACCGGCCGGGACGCCGACCCGCGCCTGGTCGCCGCCGCCGACCTGGTCGCCGAGCTGACCAAGATCAAGCACCCGATGGACGCCGGCCAGAAGGGCCAGAAGGGGATCGAGTGGTGAGCCGGACCCGACCGGCGACGACGGCACCGGCCGGTGCGTGGGCGCTGCCCCGGGTGGTCGTGGCGGCGCCGGCCAGCGGGCACGGCAAGACCACCGTCGCCACCGGGCTGCTCGCCGCGCTGCGCCGCCGTGGCCTCACCGTCAGCCCGCACAAGGTCGGCCCCGACTACATCGACCCCGGCTACCACGCGCTCGCCGCGGGCCGGCCCGGCCGCAACCTCGACCCGTGGCTGGTCGGCGAGGAGCGGATCGCACCGCTGCTGCGGCACGGCGCGAGCGTGCCCACCCCCGCCGACGTCGCGGTGGTCGAAGGGGTGATGGGGCTGCACGACGGCGCGGTCGGCCGACGCGGGTACGCCTCCACCGCGCACGTCGCCCGGCTCATCGACGCGCCCGTGCTGCTGGTGCTCGACACCACCGCCCAGGGGCGCTCCGCCGCCGCCCTCGCGCTCGGCATGCAGGTCTTCGACCCGGGCGTACGGATCGGCGGGGTGATCCTCAACCGGGTCGGCTCGCCTCGGCACGAGACCCTGCTGCGCGACGCGCTCGCCGAGGTGGGCGTACCGGTGCTGGGGGCGGTCACCCGGGCCGCCGAGGTCGCCGCGCCGGCCCGGCACCTCGGGCTGGTGCCGGTCGCCGAGCGGGCCCCCGAGTCGCTCGCCGTCGTCGCCGCCCTCGGTGAGCTGGTCGAGTCCACCGTGGACCTCGACGGGGTGCTGGAGCTGGCCCGGACCGCGCCGCCGTTGACCGTCGCGCCCTGGGACCCGGTCGCGGCCGTCGGTGGGCCCGTCGGCACGACCCGCCCGGTCGTCGCGGTCGCCGGTGGTCCGGCCTTCACCTTCTCGTACGCGGAGACCACCGAACTGCTCACCGCGGCCGGCGCGGAGGTCGTCGTGGTCGACCCGCTGCGCGACCCGGCGCTGCCGGACGGCACCCGGGCCGTGGTCGTCGGGGGCGGCTTCCCCGAGGTGCACGCCGAGGCGCTCGCCGCCAACGCCGGGCTCCGCGCCGACCTGGCCGGGTTCGCCGGCCCGGTCGTCGCCGAGTGCGCCGGCCTGCTCTATCTCGGCCGGTCCCTGGACGGGGTGCCGATGTGCGGGCGGCTCGACCACGCCGCCCGGATGACCGGTCGGCTCACCCTCGGCTACCGGGACGCCGTCGCCGCCACCGCCTCCCCGGTCCACCCCGCCGGCGACCCGGTACGCGGCCACGAGTTCCACCGCACCGTCACCGACCCGGGCCACGGCGAGCGACCCGCCTGGCGCTGGGACGGCGACGCGCACGGCTTCGTCGCCGGCGACGTGCACGCCTCCTACCTGCACACCCACTGGGCGGGCCAGCCCCTCGCGGCCCGTCGGCTGGTCGAGGCGGCGAGCCGGTGACCGCGCCGGACCCGGGCCGGCCCTGTGGCGGCTCCCACCCGGCCACCCTGACCGGGGTCGGGGTCGGCCCCGGCGACCCGGAACTGCTGACCCTCAAGGCGGTCCGGGTGCTGGGCGAGGCGGAGGTGGTCTTCGTACCGGTGATGGAGCGGCCGACCGCCGACGGTGCCGCGCCCCCCGGCCGCGCCGAGGCCACCGTGTCCGCGTACGTCGCCGCGGACCGGCTCCGCCGGCTGCCGTTCGCCCTCGACGACACCGGCGGGGTGACCGCCCGCCGCCGACGGGCCTGGGACGCCGCCGCCGACGCGGTGGTCGACGCGCTCGACGCGGGCGCCCGCGCGGTCGCCTTCGCCACCATCGGCGACCCCAACGTCTACTCCACCTTCGGCTACCTGGCGCACGGCGTGCGCGCCCGCCGCCCGGCGGTCGAGGTGCGCACCGTCCCCGGGGTGACCGCCATGCAGGAACTGGCCGCCCGCAGCGGCGTCCCGCTCTGTGAGGGACGCGAGCCGCTGACCCTGCTGCCGGCGACGGCCGGACTCGCGCCGGTCGCCGACGCCCTCGCCGGACCCGGCACGGTCGTGATCTACAAGGGCTGGCGCCGCCACCCGGCGCTGGTCGACGAGCTGCGCCGACGCGGCCGGCTCGACGACGCCGTGCTCGGCCGGGCCCTCGGCCTGCCCGACGAGCGGATCGGGCCGGTCGACGCCGCCGCCGACGACCTGCCGTACCTGTCGACGCTGCTGGTCCCGGCCCACCGGGACCGCCGGGGAGGAAAACTGTGACCACCACCGGAAAGGTCTGGTTCGTCGGGGCGGGACCCGGCGCCGCCGACCTGCTCACCCTGCGCGCCGCCCGGGTGATCGCGGACGCCGACGTGGTGATCTGGGCGGCCAGCCTGGTCCACGCCGACGTGCTCGCCCACGCCCGCCCGGACGCCGAGATCGTCGACTCCTCCCAACTGCCCGTCGAGGGGGTGCTGCCGCTCTACCGGCGGGCCGCCGCGCAGGGGCTGACCGTGGCCCGGATCCACTCCGGCGACCCGGCGCTCTGGGGTGCGGTGCAGGAGCAGCTCGACCTGTGCCGGGCCCTCGGCCTGGCGGTGGAGATCGTGCCCGGGGTGTCGTCGTTCACCGCCGTCGCCGCCATCGTCGGCCGGGAACTGACCATTCCCGAGGTGGCTCAGTCGGTGATCCTCACCCGCCTGGAGGGCGGGAAGACGCCGATGCCGCCGGGGGAGCGGGTCCGTGAGTTCGCCCGGCACGGCACCACCATGGCGCTCTTCCTCTCCGCCGCCCGCTCCGGGCAGGCGCAGGCCGAGCTGCTCGCCGGTGGCTACCCGCCCGACACCCCGGTCGTGGTGGCGTACCAGGCGACCTGGCCCGACGAACTGGTGGTCCGCTGCACGCTCGGCGAGCTGGCGGCCACCGTCAAGGAACACCGGCTCTGGAAGCACACCCTCTTCCTGGTCGGCCCGGCGCTCGCCGCCAGCGGCACCCGCTCGCACCTCTATCACCCCGGGCACTTCCACACCTTCCGCCGGGCCGAGCCCACTGCCCGCGCCGAGCTGCGCCGGACCCGCGCCACCCGGGCCGCCGACGCCGCCGGGGACGGGCCACCCCGATGACGTACGCCGAGCCGCCGCTGCGCGAACCGGACCTGCCGCGTACGGCGAAGGTCCGGCCCACCGCACTGCGTACCGGCTGGACCACCGGCGCCTGCGCCACCGCCGCGGCCAAGGCGGCCGTCACCGCCCTGGTCACCGGGGTGCCGCAGCGGGAGGTGGAGATCGGCCTGCCCGACGGCCGGCGGGTGCGCTTCCCGGTCGACCGGTGCGACGTCACCGCCCCGCCCGACCCCCACGCCGAGGCGGTCGTGGTGAAGGACGCCGGGGACGACCCGGACGTCACCCACGGCGCCCGCCTCACCGCCACCGTCGGCTGGCGTACGACGACCGGGCTGGACCTCGACGGTGGTCCCGGGGTCGGCACGGTGACGAAGCCCGGCCTCGGCCTGCCCGTCGGCGGACCGGCCATCAACGAGACGCCGCGCCGCATGATCGGGCAGGCGGTGGCCGAGGTGGTCGACCTGACCGAGGTGGGCGTCCGGGTGGTGGTCAGCGTGCCGGACGGGGAGCGGATGGCGCGCAAGACCACCAACCGGCGGCTCGGCATCCTCGGCGGCATCTCCATCCTCGGCACCACCGGGATCGTCCGGCCCTTCTCGACCGCCTCCTGGCGGGCCAGCGTGGTGCAGGCGGTGCACGTGATGGCCGCCCAGGGGGAGCGGACCGTCGTGCTGTGCACCGGGGGGCGTACCGAGCGGGCCGCCCGGGCGCTCCTGCCGGAGCTGCCCGAGGTCTGCTTCGTCGAGGTCGGCGACTTCACCGGCGCGGCGGTCACCGCCGCCGTCGACGACGGCATGACCGGGGTGGTCTTCGTCGGCATGGCCGGCAAGCTGGCGAAGCTCGCCGCCGGCATCCTGATGACCCACTACACCCGGTCGAAGGTGGACCTGTCGCTGCTCGGCGCGGTGACCGCCGAGGCCGGCGGCGACCCCGAGCTGGTCGCGGCCGTCACCGCCGCCAACACCGGACGGCACGCGTACGAGCTGTGGGCCGCCGCCGGTCTGCTCGGCCCCGCCGGGGACCTGCTCTGCCGCCGGGTACGCCAGGTGCTGCTCCGCTTCGCCGCGCACGCCGTCACGGTCGACGTGGCCATGGTGGACTTCGCCGGCGACCGGGTTGTCGCCTCCTCCGGCCGGTGGGCCGCGTGACCGCCCCGCCGCCCGACGTCGGCGCCCCCGCCGCTCCCGTCTCGTCCGCCGGTCCGGTCCCTTCAGGCGTCCCGGCCAGCGGACCGGTCTCCCTGGCGGATCCGGTTCCGGGCTGCGCTGTTCCCGACACTTCTTTCACTGTGCGTGACGGCGGCTCCCCGCGGATCCGCCGCGACCGATATGACTCTCCGGCATATTCATGCCACACAGGCATATCGCTACCCGGGCACATGCCTTCTGGTGCGACTGCCCGCCCCGCGCCCGACGCTCCAGCCCCTGCCGCGTCCGCTACCCGCTCGTCCGCCACCCGCTCGGCCGCTGCTGTCCCGTCGGCTGCTGCGGGGCCGGTGGCAGGCGCGCTGGTCACGGTGGTCGGCGTGGACGCCGCCGGGCGGCCGGCGCACCCCGGGCTGGGCCCCGCGCTCGCCGACGCCGGCCTGGTGGTGGGTGCGGCTCGGCACCTCGCCGCCTCACCGATGCCGATCGGCTGCGCCACCGTCACCCTCGGCCCGCTCGCCCCGGCGCTGGACCGCCTCCGCGCTGCCGTCGCCGCCGGTGTCCCGGCCGTCGTGCTGGCCAGCGGGGACCCCGGGTGCTTCGGCATCGTCCGGCGGCTGCGGGCGGCCGGCCTGCCGGTGCGGGTGCTGCCGGCGGTGTCCAGCGTCGCCGCCGCCTTCGCCCGCGCCGGCCTGCCCTGGGACGGCGCCGCCGTGGTCACCGCGCACGGCCGCGACCCGCGTCCGGCGCTCAACGCCTGCCGGGCGCTGCCCGCCGTCGCCGTCCTCACCGCGCCCGGTGCCGGCGCCGCCGAACTGGGGGCGGGCCTGGTGGGTTGGCCCCGCCGCCTGCTGGTCGCCGAACACCTCGGCACCGACGCCGAACGGGTCACCTGGACGACGCCCGAGGAGGCCGCCGGCCGGCAGTGGGACGACCCGCACGTGCTGCTCAGCCTCGCACCGACCGCGTCCCCCGCCGACCCGGCTCCGGCCGACCCGGCCCGCGTCGCTGTGCCGGAGGGCACCGGGCCCGACCCCGGACCGGGGTGCGACCGGCCCGGGGTCGGCCCGATGCGGGCGGACAACCAACCCGCCGCGGCCCCGCCCGGTGGCTGGGCGCTGCCCGAGTCCGCGTACGCGCACCGCGACTCCATGATCACCAAGGCCGAGGTGCGCGCCCTCGTCGTCGCCCGGCTCCGGCCCCGCCTCGGCCGTCTCGTCTGGGACGTCGGGGCCGGCAGCGGGTCGGTCGGCATCGAGTGCGCCCTGCTCGGCGCGGCGGTGATCGCCGTCGAGCGGGACCCCACCGCACCGGTCCGGGCCAACGCGGCCCGGCACGGCGTCGACGTCCGGCTGGTGGTCGGCAGCGCCCCGGCGGCGCTGGCCGGACTGCCCGACCCGGACGCCGTCTTCGTCGGCGGAGGCGGCGTCGACGTGCTCGCCGCCGTGGTGGCCCGCCGCCCGCAGCGGGTGGTGGTGGCCCTCGCCGCGCTGGACCGGGTCGCGCCGGCCGTGCACCTGCTCCGCTCGGCCGGCTATCCGGTCGAGGGGAGCCAACTGGCCGCCGCGCGCCTGGCCGACCTGCCCGGCGGGTCGCTCCGGCTCGCCGCCACCAACCCCGTCGTCGTCCTCACCGGAGAGCGCCCGTGACCGCCCCGACCCCCCGACCCGATGCCGACCGGGGCAGCGCCGTGAGCGCGCCGCCCGCCGCCCCGCCGCCCGCCGTCCTGCCCGCCACCCCGCCACCGACCGGGATCGCCCCGAGCGGTGGTCCCACCATCGGACTCGTCGCCGCCACCGCCGCCGGCCGGCGGCACGCGCGGGTCCTCGCCGCCGCCTGGCCGCACGCCCGACTCGTCGACGGGGAGAGCGTGGCCGACGCGCTGCGCGCCGCCTGGGCCGACTGCGACGCGGTGGTCGCCTTCCTGGCCACCGGGGCGGTGGTCCGCATCCTCGGGCCGCTGCTCGCCGACAAGCGCACCGACCCGGCCGTGGTGGTGGTCGACGAGGTGGCCCGGCACGCGATCGCGCTGCTCGGCGGTCACGCCGGTGGGGCCAACGCGCTCGCCGTCGAGGTCGGCGCGCTGCTGGACGCCCGACCCGTGGTCAGCACCGCCACCGACGCCGCCGGGCTGCCCGGGCTGGACACCCTCGGCTGGCCGGTCGAGGGCGCGGTGGCCGCCGTGACCCGGGCGATCCTCGACGGCGAGCCGGTCGCGCTGATCGCCGACGCGACCTGGCCGCTGCCCGCGCTGCCGCCGAACGTGCGGCCCGCGCCCGCCCCCGACGGTCCGCCGCCGACCGGCAGCGGAACGGGCCGCGAGCACGGCCACCGGATCCTGGTCACCGACCGGGTCGTACCGGTCGACGACTGGACCGTCGTGCTGCGGCCGCCGTCCCTGGTCGCCGGCGTCGGCTCCAGCCGTGGCGTGACCGCCGCCGAGGTGACCGGCCTGCTGCACCGGGCGCTCGCCGAGGCCGGCCTGAGCGCGGCCAGCCTGCGCTGCCTGGCCAGCGTCGACCTCAAGGCCGACGAGGCGGGCATCGTGGCGACCGCCGACGCGCTCGGCGTACCCCTGGAGACGGCGACCGTCGCGGAGCTGGCGGGGGTCGACGTGCCGCACCCCAGCGAGGTGGTCCGGGCGGCAGTCGGCACGCCCAGCGTCGCCGAGGCCGCCGCGCTGCGCGGCGGCGGCACCCTGCTGGTGCCGAAGACCGCCTCGGCGATGGCGACCGTCGCGGTCGCCCGGCACGCCCCGCGCGGCCGGCTGGCGATCGTCGGGCTCGGCCCCGGCGCGGCCGACCTGCGCACCCCGCGCGCGGTCGCCGAGCTGCGCCGGGCCGCCGTGGTCGTCGGCCTCGACCAGTACGTCGACCAGGTGCGCGACCTGCTGCGGCCCGGCACCCGGATCCTCGCCAGCGGGCTCGGCGCCGAGGAGGAACGGGCCCGCGCCGCCGTCGCCGAGGCCACCGCCGGGCACGCCGTGGCGCTGGTCGGCTCCGGCGACGCCGGGGTGTACGCGATGGCCAGCCCCGCCCTCGACCACGCCGACGACCGGATCGACGTGGTCGGCGTGCCCGGGGTGACCGCCGCCCTCGCCGCGTCCGCGCTGCTCGGCGCGCCGCTCGGGCACGACCACGCCTACCTGAGCCTGTCGGACCTGCACACCCCGTGGGAGGTGATCGCCCGGCGGGTGGCCGCCGCCGCCGAGGGCGACTTCGTGGCGCTGCTGTACAACCCGCGCAGCCGGGCCCGGGACTGGCAGCTCGGCGCGGCGCTGGCCAGCTTCGCCGCGCACCGGCCGCCGGAGACCCCGGTCGGCGTGGTCCGCAACGCCAGCCGCCCCGGCGAGCGGGTGCACCTGGCCACCCTCGCCACCCTCGACCCGGCGCTGGTCGACATGTACAGCGTGGTCGTCGTCGGCAGCTCGCAGACCCGCGTGGTCGCCGGCCGGATGGTGACGCCCCGGGGCTACACGTGGCGGCGGTGACCATCGACGCCTGCCAGGGCTGCGGCGCCTGCCTGCTCACCTGCCCGGTGCACGCGATCCGCCCCACCCCCGGCGGCCTACGGGTCATCGACCGGTGCACCGGCTGCCTGGAATGCCTGGAGATCTGCCCCGTGGACGCCATCCGCGCCACCGGAGAAGCCCGAGGAGAGCGATGACCGCCACCACCCCCACCACCGCCGGCCCACCCACCGGCCGGTGGAGCCGCGCCGAGCGGGTACGCCTCGGCGGCATCATCTGCGCCGTCGCCGCCCTGCACGTCGCCGGTGTCAGCCTCTACCTGTACTGGAACGACCAGCCGGTGGCGGCCGGCGGCCTCGCCGGGGCGGGCACCCTCGCGTACCTGCTGGGGGTGCGGCACGCCTTCGACGCCGACCACATCGCCGCCATCGACGACACCACCCGGCTGATGCTGCTGCGCGGCCGGCGACCGGTCGGCGTCGGCTTCTTCTTCGCCCTCGGGCACAGCGCGGTGGTGCTGCTGCTGGCCCTGGTGATCGGTCTGGCCTCCGCCCACTTCAGCGGCACCGGCATGGCCCGGGTCCGCGAGGTCGGCGCCACCGTCGCCGCGGTCACCGCGACGCTCTTTCTGGCGCTGGTCGCCGTCCTCAACGCGGTGGTGCTGACCGGGCTGGCCCGGCTGTGGCGGCGGCTGCGGGCCGGCGTGCTCGACGAGTCCGAGCTGGACCTGCTGCTGCTCAACCGGGGCCTGCTGCACCGGGTGCTGGGCGCCCGCGCCCGTACGCTGGTCCGCTCCTCGTGGCACATGGCCCCGGTCGGGTTCCTCTTCGGCCTCGGCCTGGAGACGGCCAGCGAGGTGACCCTGCTGGCCCTGTCGGCCAGCACCGCCGCGGCCGGCGGCCTGCCCGTGCTGGCCCTGCTCACCCTGCCGCTGCTCTTCGCCGCCGGGATGTCCGCCATGGACACCGCCGACAGCCTGCTGATGAGCCGCGCCTACTCGTGGGCGTACCGGCAGCCGGCCCGGCGGCTCTGGTACAACCTGGCCACCACCGGGATGACCGTGCTGGTGGGTGGCCTGGTGGCCAGCGTCTACCTGGCCGGGCTGCTCACCGACCGGTTCGGCGTCACCGCCCTGGCCGGGTACGCCTCGATCGCCGACCACTTCGAGCAGCTCGGCTACGCCGTGGTGGCGCTCTTCGTGCTGGCCTGGGCCGGTGCGGTGCTGACCTGGCGGCTGGCCGGCCTCGACCGCCGCCACGGGCGGGTGGACGGATGAGCCGGGCGGTGCATCCGATCGAGGTCGAGTCCTACCGGATCCTGCGCTCCCGGGTCGACCTGTCGCACCTGCCGCCGCTGACCCGGGCGGTCACCGAGCGGGTGGTGCACGCCAGCGCCGACCTCGACTACGTCGCCGACCTGGTCTGCGACGAGACCGCCCTGGCCGGTGGGCTGGCTGCGCTGCGCGCCGGCGCCCCGGTCGTCACCGACGTCTGGATGGTGGCCGCCGGCATCACCGGCCGGGAGGCCGTCTGCCCGGTCGCCGAGCCGGCCGCCGCCGAGCTGGCCCGGGCGGCCGGGCTGACCCGCTCGGCGGCGGCGGTACGGATCGCGTACGAGCGGGTCGGCCCCGGCGCGGTCTGGGTGGTCGGCTGCGCGCCGACCGCGCTGGTCGAACTGATCACCCTCGACGTCGCGCCCGCGCTGGTCGTCGGACTGCCGGTCGGCTTCGTCGGCGCTGCCGAGTCCAAGGCCGCGCTGCGGGCCGCCGGCCTGCCCGCGGTGTCCAACGTGGGCGAGAAGGGCGGCTCCGCGGTCGCCGCCGCCGCCCTCAACGCCCTGCTCTATCTGGAGGAGACGCCATGACCCCGGACCGCACCCCGCTGCTGATCGTCGGGCACGGCACCCGCAGCGCACCCGGCGTGGCCCAGTTCGCCGCCCTGGTCGACCGGATCCGCCGCCGGAACGTCGTCGACGACGTCGAGGGTGGCTTCATCGAGTTGTCCCGCCCGCCGCTGACCGACGCGGTCGGCGCGTTGGTCGGGCGGGGCAGCCGGAACCTGGTCGCGCTGCCGCTGGTGCTCGCCGCGGCCGGGCACGGCAAGGGCGACATCCCGGCCGCCCTCGCCCGGGAGAAGCAGCGCCACCCGGGCCTGCGCTACGCCTACGGCCGGCCGCTCGGTCCGCACCCGCTGCTGCACGACGTCCTCGCCGCACGGATCGACACGGTCCTCGACGGTGACGACCGGGCCGGCACCTGGGTCGCGCTGATCGGTCGGGGCTCCACCGACCCGGACGCCAACGCCGAGGTGGCGAAGGTGGCCCGGCTGCTGTGGGAGGGACGCGGCTACGCGGGCGTCGAGCCCGGGTTCATCTCCCTCGCCGAGCCGTCCGTGCCGGCCGTGCTGGAGCGGCTGCGCCGGCTCGGCGCCCGCCGGATCGTCGTCGCCCCGTACTTCCTCTTCGCCGGGGTGCTGCCGGACCGGATCGTCGCGCAGACCACGACGTACGCGGGGGAGCACCCGGAGCTGGACGTGCGGGTGGCCGACCTGATCGGCGACTGCGACGCCCTCGCCGACCTGGTGCTCCAGCGGCACGCCGAGGCGCTGCGCGGGGACATCCGGATGAACTGCGACACCTGCGCCTACCGGGTGGCGCTGCCCGGGTTCGCCGACAAGGTGGGGCGGCCGCAGACCCCGCACCACCACCCCGACGACCCCGCGCACGGCCACGGCCATCACCATCACGACCATCACCACGAGCCGGCGCTGCGTCCCGGTCAGGTCGCCATCGTCGGCGGCGGGCCCGGCCCCGACGACCTGATCACCGTACGCGGGAAGGCGCTGCTGGACGCCGCGGACGTGGTGGTGGCCGACCGGCTCGCCCCGGCCGGCCTGCTCGCCGGGCTGCGCCCCGACGTGCTGGTGGTGGACGCGGCGAAGGTGCCGCGCGGCCCGTCGGTCGGGCAGGACACCATCAACGACGCCCTGGTGACCCACGCCCGCGCCGGCCGCCGGGTGGTCCGGCTCAAGGGCGGCGACCCGTACGTCTTCGGTCGTGGCCACGAGGAGGTGCAGGCCTGCGCGGCGGCCGGGGTGCCGACGGTGCTGGTGCCCGGGGTGAGCAGCGCGGTCGCCGCGCCGGGGATGGCCGGCGTGCCGGTCACCCACCGGGGCGTCGCCCACGACGTCACGGTGGTCTCCGGTCACCTGCCGCCGGACCACCCCGACTCGCTGGTGGACTGGCCGGCGCTGGCCCGCGCCCGGGGGACCGTGGTGCTGCTGATGGCGGTCGACACCATCGACCAGATCGCGGCGGTGCTGGTCGCGCACGGCCGTGACCCGGGGTCCCCGGTGCTGGTGGTGCAGGACGCCGGCCACGCCGGTCAGCGGACCCTGACCGGTCGGCTCGACGAGGTCGGCGCGCTGACCGCCCGGGAGCGGGTACGCCCACCGGCCGTCTTCGTGCTCGGGCCGGTGGTGGCGCTGCGCGCCCCCGCCGGGTGAATCAGCCGGTCAGGGCGTGGGCGACGGCGAAACCGAGCGAGGCCGCGCCCAGCCCGGCCACCACGCTGGCCAGCGCGTTGGCCAGGGCGTGGAAGCGGGCGCCCTGCCGGGTCAGCCGCAGCGTCTCGTAGCTGAGCGTGGACCAGGTGGTCAGCGCCCCGCAGAAGCCGGTGCCGACCAGCGCGGTCACCGCGGGGGCGGCCGGAAGCGCGACGACCGCGCCGAGCAGCATCGACCCGACCACGTTGACGGTGAGCGTGCCCCACGGGAAGGGCGAGTCGTGCCGGGCCTGGACGGCCCGGTCGGTGAGGTAGCGCAGCGGCGCGCCGAGCGCCGCCCCGAGCGCGACCAGCAGGACGGTCACCGGGCCTGCCCACCGCTGCGCCGGGCCAGCAGCCGGGTCGTCGCGGCGTCGCCGACCCAGACCGCGACCAGCGCGCCGACCAGGGTGGCCGCCAGGTAGGCCAGCGCGGTGCCCGCCGCCCCGGCCGCCACCGCCTTCTGCACGTCCACCACGTACGTGGAGAAGGTGGTGAAGCCGCCCAGCACCCCGACGCCGAGGAAGGGCCGGACCAGCGGGCCGGTGGGCCGGGCGCTGATCACCGCCATCAGCACGCCGATCAGCAGACAGCCGGTGAGGTTGACCCCGAAGGTGGCCCAGGCGAAGCCGCCCGGCGGGTGCGGGTACGCGGTCTGCGCGCCGGCCCGGGCCAGCGCGCCGAGCACCCCGCCGGCGGCGATCGCGCCGAGCACCGCCGCGGGGTGGGCGGTCAGCTCACCCCGGTCGGCGGGTACCCGCAGGTCGACGTCGGGGTCGATCCGGGGCTCTGGGGACACGGTGCCTCCCACCAGGACGGGCATCACTGGCAGGGACCGTTGGCGACGCTGTCGCGGTTCTCCCGGCGTGGGCCGGGACGGCGGGCCCCACCGCCGGTTTCCGGACGATCATATCTCCGGGGCCGGACGACGCCGGAACGCGGTGACGCCCGGGCCGGCTGACCGGCCGGGGCCTCAGGCCGCGGCGTCGACCAGGTCGGCGGTGGCCAGCGGGCGGCGGGGAACGGCCCGCCTCGCCCGCCGCTCGGCCACCAGGAGCACACCGAGGCCGGCCAGGGTGAGGGCGGCCCCGGCCCAGATGGGTGCGGTGAAGCCGAGACCCGCGCTGATGGTGAGCCCACCGATCCAGGCGCCCAGGGCGTTGCCCAGGTTGAAGGCGGCGATGTTGGCGCCGGAGGCCAGGGTGGGCGCCTCGTGGGCGTACTTCATGATCCGCATCTGCAGCGGCGGCACGGTGGCGAAGCCGAAGGCCCCCATCAGCAGCAGCGACCCGACGGTCAGGGCCGGATTCCCGGCGGTCAGCGCGAAGCCGACCAGGACCATGGTGAGCACCGCGAGCACGGTGACCAGCGTGCGCGACAGCGCGGCGTCGGCGGCCCGTCCGCCGGCCAGGTTGCCGACGAAGAGCCCCACCCCGAAGAGGACCAGCAGCCACGGCACGGTCGCGGTCGCGAAGCCGCTCACCTCGGTGAGGGTGTACGCGATGTAGGTGAACGCGCCGAACATGCCGCCGAAGCCGAGGACCGTCACGAGCAGGGAGAACCAGACCTGCGGGTGGGTGAAGGCGCGCAGCTCCCGGCGGAGTCCGCCGGCCGGCGGGACGTCGGTGGCCGGTCCACGGCCGGGCACCAGCAGGGCCAGGCCGGCCAGGGCGAGCACGCCGATGCCGGTGATCGCCCAGAAGGTGGAGCGCCAGCCGAAGTGCTGGCCGAGGAAGGTGCCGAAGGGCACGCCGAGCACGTTGGCGGTGGTCAGGCCGGCGAACATCATCGCGATCGCGCCGGCCCGTCGGGCGGGAGCGACCAGACCGGCGGCCACCACCGCGCCGATGCCGAAGAAGGCCCCGTGGCAGAGGGCGGCGACGATCCGTCCGGCCAGCATCACCGCGTACGTCCCGGCGACGGCGGAGAGGAGGTTGCCGATGACGAAGAGCACCATCAGGGCCAGCAGGACGTGTTTGCGGCGCAGCCGGGTCACCGCGGCGGTGAGTGCGACCCCGCCGACGGCGACGCTGAGCGCATAGCCGGAGATGAGCCACCCGGCGACCGGCTCGCTGACCGCGAAGTCCGCCGCGACCTGGGGGAGCAGTCCCATGATCACGAATTCGGTGAGGCCGATGCCGAACGCCCCGATCGCGAGGGCGAGCAGGCCGCCGGGCAGGGCGCTGGTGCGCTGGGACATGACGTTTCCTTCGTGGGGTCGGGAGAGGTGCGGCGATGAGAGGCGTGTGCAACTACCCGCGTAGACAACCAAAATAGTTGCACGCGCTTTCTATCGGCGCAAGCGTGCTAGCCTGGGGGACGCAGGTCACAGCGGAAGGCGGGCGGAGATGGGCATCGGGGACGACGCGGTGGAGATCCGCGCCCAGGGTTGGCGCACGCTCGCCGCGATGCACGGGCTGATCGAGACGTCCCTGGAGCGTGCCCTTCAGGCCGAGCACCAGCTCTCCGTCGTGGAATACACGGTGCTCGACGCCCTGTCCCGGCAGGACGGCTGGCACATGCGGATGCGCCAGCTGGCCCGCGCCGCCGCGCTCTCCGGCAGCGCCACCACCCGGCTCGTCACCCGGCTGGAGGAACGCGGACTGCTCACCCGGATCCTCTGCGCGGACGACCGGCGCGGCATCTACACCGAGCTCACCCCAGCCGGCTCCGAGCTGTTGGCCCGGGCCCGGCCGACCCACGACAGGGTGCTCGCCGACGCGCTCGCCGAGGCCGAACGCACCCCCGAGCTGGCACCGCTGGTGGACGCCCTGCACCGCCTGCCCGCCGGCCGTTGACCTCGGTCGGCGGGCACCGGCGGGGGCCTAGCCGGCGGTCGGGGTCGGGCGGGCGGCCAGGCCGCCGAGCAGCGCGCCCTCGAACGCGGTGAGCGTGATGATCCCGGTCCACACCTCCGGCGTCCACCGGATCCCGTCGGTCAGCGCCAGGCCGAGCAGGTGACCGCCCCAGACGCAGGCGGCGAAGACCGCGCCGGCCAGCGGCAGCCGCAGTGGGGCGTCGGCGCCGCGTACCGCGTCGAGCCGGGTCAGCACCAGGTCCGCGACGAACGCGCCGAGGACGGCGGTCAGCGCGGCGACCGGCTGCGCGCCGGGGAACTCGTACATCACCATGATGAACAGCGCGGGCCCGGCGACGATCGCGGCGGCGGCGCCGAGGGTCGCCCGCCGCCGGTGCAGCAGCAGGAACGGCGCGCCGAGGGCCACCGTGGTGACGAGGTACGCGTCGACGCCGAGGATCGCCGGCTGCTGGGCGCCGGCGGCGCCGATCGGGTGGGTCGGCGCGGCGGTCAGGAACGCCGTCGAGTGGCTGAGCAGGATCGTCGTCGCCATCGCCCCGAGCGTCATCGACGCCACCCCGGTCACCGACCGGAGCCCGCCCTCGCCGCTGGCCCACCAGGAGCGCAGCGGGCTGGTCAGCAGGAGCACCGCGCCGGTGTCGATCAGCAGGTGGCTGGGGCTGAATCCGGCGTTCAGCCCCACCTCGACGCCGAGCGTCTCGTGCCAGACCAGGTCCGCCAGCCCGCCGGCGAAGAAGACCACGACGCCGAGCGCACCCACCCGGTAGCCGGCCGGCCAGCCGTCCCGCCACCAGTGCGGTGCCCTGTCCCGGCGCTGGTACGCCAGCCAGAATGTCCAGGCCGCGGTGGCGGTGAAGCCGGCGTAGAGCAGCCCGTGCCACGGGGTGAAGAAGCCCTCGATGGTGTCCAGGATGTTGGTGTGCGCCCAGCCGTCGGAGAGGGCGCCACCGATCAGGCAGGCTCCCAGCAGCACGGCGATCAGGTCGTCCCGCCGGCTCGCCGGGGGCACCGCCGCCCGTTCCGCCCGCCCGTCGGCCGGCACCGTCCGCGTGGTCCCGGTACGCGTCATGCTCCGCAGCCTCCCGTGCCTCGGCAACTCTCCGGCATTCTGCCGTGCCGCTGCGTGAGCATCGACGGCGGCCTCTGCCCAGGCCCGTGACCTGGCCGGACGACCGGTGCAGCGCGTACGGTACGCAGCATCTCCCGGCGCCGTGGCCGCGTCGCCGGACGCGTCACGCAGGAGGTCACCGTGCAGGACCGCACCCCTCGTCCGGAGGAGCTGGAACCCGTCGAACGGGCCGGCGTCGACGAGCTGCGGGCGCTGCAACTGGACCGGCTGCGCCGGTCGCTGCGGCACGCGTACGACAACGTGCCGCACTACCGGCAGGCCTTCGCCGCCGCCGGGGTGCACCCGGACGACTGTCGGGAGCTGGCCGACCTGGCCCGCTTCCCGTTCACCGGCAAGGCCGACCTGCGCGAGAACTACCCGTTCGGCATGCTCGCCGTGCCGCGGGAGCGGGTCGCCCGGCTGCACGCCTCGTCCGGCACCACCGGCCGGCCCACCGTGGTCGGCTACACCCGGAACGACCTGGACACCTGGGCGCGGCTGATGGCCCGGTCGATCCGTGCCGCCGGTGGTCGTCCGGGCGACCGGGTGCACGTGGCGTACGGCTACGGTCTCTTCACCGGCGGGCTCGGCGCGCACTACGGCGCCGAGGAGCTGGGCTGCACGGTCATCCCGGTCTCCGGTGGCATGACCGAACGGCAGGCGCTGCTGATCCGCGACTTCGAGCCGGACGTCGTCATGGTGACCCCGAGCTATCTGCTGGCCATCGTGGACGAGCTGGAACGCCAGGGCGTCGACCCGCGGCGCACCAGCCTGAAGGTGGGCATCTTCGGCGCCGAGCCGTGGACCGAGGACATGCGCCGCGAGATCGAGCAGCGCCTCGACATCCACGCGGTGGACATCTACGGCCTGTCGGAGCTGATGGGTCCCGGGGTGGCCGTCGAGTGCGTCGAGACCAAGGACGGTCCGCACCTGTGGGAGGACCACTTCTTCCCGGAGATCATCGACCCGGTCACCGGCGCGGTGCTGCCGGACGGCGAGCGGGGCGAGCTGGTGCTGACCTCGCTGACCCGGGAGGCGATGCCGGTGGTCCGCTACCGCACCCGGGACCTGACCCGGCTGCTGCCGGGCACCGCCCGCCCGATGCGCCGGATCGAGAAGATCACCGGCCGGACCGACGACATGATGATCGTACGGGGGGTGAACGTCTTCCCGACCCAGATCGAGGAGCTGATCCTGCGGCTGCCCGCGCTGTCGCCGCACTTCCAGTGCGTACTGGACCGGCAGGGCCGGCTGGACACCCTCACGGTCAACGTGGAGCGCCGCGCCGGGGTGGCCGCCGACGAGGCCGAGCGGGCCGGCGCGACGCTGGTGGAGCAGGTGAAGAACACCATCGGCGTCAGTGTCGCGGTGCGGGTGATCGAGCCGGACGGGGTGGAGCGGTCGATGGGCAAGATGCGCCGGATCGTCGACCAGCGGCGGGGCCGCTGACATGACGCAGCAGGGCGGCCGCAACGCGGCGTACGACATGTTCGACGCCGACGTGGCGTCGAAGGGCCTCGGCATCGAGCTGGTCTCGGCCGGCGACGGGGCGGCGGTGGCCCGGATGCGGGTCACCCCGGCGATGCTCAACGGCCACGCCATCGGGCACGGCGGGTTCGTCTTCCTGCTGGCCGACACCGCCTTCGCGCTGGCCTGCAACAGCCACGGCCCGGCGACGGTGGCCGCCGGCGGCGAGATCAGCTTCCTCCGCCCGGTACGCGAGGGTGACCTGCTGGAGGCCCGCGCCACCGAACGCACCCGCTACGGCCGCAGCGGCATCTACGACGTCACGGTGTGGCGGGACGACGAGGTGGTCGCCGAGTTCCGGGGCCGCAGCCGGACCCTGGCGTCCCGCGCCGACTGAACCGCTGCGGCCCGGCGGCCCCGGTCCGCGGCCGGTCTGCGGCACGATGTCCCGATGGGACAGATCGTGCTCTTCCACTCGGTCTACGGGCTGCGTCCCGCCGTGTGGGCCGCCGCCGACCGGCTGCGGGCCGCCGGCCACCAGGTGGTCACCCCCGACCTGTACGGGCTGCCGCCGGTCGACACCGTCGAGGAGGGTTTCTCCCTGCTCGCCGAGGTGGGCCGGGACGCCGTCCTCGACCGGGCCCGGACCGCGGTGCGGGACCTGCCGGCCGACACCGTCCTGGCCGGGTTCTCGCTCGGCGCCGGGGTGGCCGGGGCGCTGCTCGCCGAGCGGCCCGAGGCGGCGGCGCTGCTGCTCCTGCACGGCACCGGTGGCGCGCCGGAGGCGGTGCGGCCGGGGCTGCCGGTGCAGCTGCACCTCGCCGACCCCGACGAGTACGAGCCGCCGCACGAGGTCGACGAGTGGCAGCGGGCGATGTCCGGGGCCGGCGCCGAGCTGTCGGTGTTCCGCTATCCGGGGCCCGGTCACCTCTTCACCGATCCCGATCTGCCCGACCACGACCGGGCGTCCGCCGAGCTGGCCTGGGAACGGGTGCGGGCCTTCCTCGCCGGCCGCTGAGGTCCGGCCGGCCGTCCGGCGCACCCGGCGGGTCGTCGCCGACCTCGGGCCCGCCCGGCTCCCGGGTTCAGGCGGCGGCGCGCAGCAGGCCGGACCGGCGGTCGTCGGCGGCGGTGTGCCCGCCTCCCCACCGGTCGGTGGGGCCGCCGGCTGTTCGCGAGGTCGACCGGTGGGTGGACCCCGTCCCGGTGGTCACCGGCCGGAGGGCGTCCGCCGTCCGGTGTGGAGTGCCGTCACCTGACCCGGACCCGGACGCCGCCGGGAACCTGCCGGTGGCCGTGACCGGTCCCGACCGGGTGGCCCGGGTGGTGCCGGCGGCCGTCCCCGCGGGCCGGCGGAGCGGGTCGCCGGGAGCGGTCGGAGGCTGCCGCCCGGGTCGGTCGGCACGGGTGACAGGACGAATCCGGGTGCGGGCGGGGTGCGCGGGAGGTCGCCGGGGCCGACGACGCGGAGCGTGTCGTCGGAGCCGTCCGGTCGGCGGCTGTCGTCGTGGCCGGTGGCGGTACCTGTTCGTCCCGCACCGACCGGGCCGGTCAGTGAACGCGCCCGGATGCCGCCGCCGGGTACGGCGACGTGCCGCGCCGGCCGGCGGTGGTGGGTCGTCCGGCCGGTCGGTGTGGTGACCGTCGCCGGTCGCGCCGCACCCCGACCGACGGGTCCGGACACCGGCCCGCCCGGAACAGCCGAGCCGGTGGTGTCGACGCCGCGCGGCATCGGTCCCGTCGCCGGGCCGGGCCCGATCTCCCCGCCCGCGACGCCCGGACGGGTGTCGGTCGACGCGGATCGGCGGGCGTACTCGTCGCGCACCGCGCGGGGGAGCCGGTCGCGGGCCACCCGGGCCACCGTCGGCTCGGCGATCCGGTGACCACCGGCCGGGGTGGGCCGCAGCAGCCCCTCGGCGACCAGCCCGCGCAGGACCGCGCCGGCCCGGCCGGGAGCCCACCCGAGCAGCCGCTCGACCGTCGCGGCGGTGACGTCCCCGTCGAGGCTGGCGGCAGCCATCAGCACCGCCCGCGACACCCCGTCGAGCCGGTCCAACCGGGCGTCGACGGCCCGGCGTACCGGCTCGGGCACCGCGTCGGTCGGGCGGTGCCCGTCCCGGGCGGCGACGTACGCCGCCGCCACGCCGGGGTTCCCGCCGACCAGCGGCAGCAGCGTCGCGGCCAGCGCGGCGGGGCGACCGGCCCGCTCCAGCAGGTGGCGCAGCAGCCGTCCGGTGTCGACGGCCCGCAGCGGCGGCAGCGGCACCCGCCGGGACCGGCCGGCGGCGCCGGGCAGCACGTCCGCCCGACCCGGTCCGTGGGTGGCGACGACCGCCAGCGGCAACCGTCGCTCGCCGGCCGCCGCGAAGAGACCGTGCAGGAAGCGGTTCAGCGCGGGCGTCGCCCGGTCCAGGTCGTCCACCGCGACCACCACCGGCTGCGTGGCGGCCAGCTCCAGCAGGACCCGGCGCCACACCTGCGCGCCGAGCCGGGCGGCGGTGTCGTCGTCCGGGGCGGCGAGCAGGTTGGCCAGCGCCGACACCGCCGCCGCCCGCTGCGCCGGGACCAGCCCGTCCAGCGCCGCGGCGAGCCGCCCGCGGACGGTCGCGGCCGGGTCGGTGGCGCGCAGGCCGGCGAAACCGCGGACCATCTCCGCCAGCGGCGCCAGCTGCCCCTCCGGGTACGGCGGGCAGTGCGTGACGCACCAGCGGACCGGACTGCCGTCCACCGTCGGCACCGCCCGGACCAGTTCGTGCAGCAGGCGGCTGCGGCCGCTGCCGGCCGGCCCGACCAGCGACACCCAGCGGGGCAGCCGCTCGCGCACGGCCCGGAGGATCTCGTCGCCGGCGGTGGAGAGCTCGCGGCGGCGGCCGACCAGCGGGCCGTGGTGCCGGGCGGGGCGTGGCCGGGCCGCGCCGGTGACCCGCCAGACGTCCAGCGGCTGGGCCTTGCCGGTCAGCGTCATCGAGGCGAGGGGGCGCTGTTCCACCAGGCCGGCGGTGGCCCGGCGGGTGGCCGGGCAGACCACCACGGCGCCGGGCGGGGCGTACTCCTGGAGGCGGGCGGCGGTGGTGAGCACCGCGCCGCTGGCCGCGCCGTGCCCACCGTCGCGGATGCCGGCGACGTCCACCAGCGCCTCTCCGGTGGCGACGCCGACCCGCACCCGCAGCCGGGTGCCGGTGGGCATCCGCCGGTCGACGGCCCGCTGGATCTCCAGCCCCGCCCGCACCGCCCGGTACGCGTCGAAGCCGTCCGAGCCGCCCGCCCCGAACAGGGCCACCACCGCGTCGCCGATGTACTTCTCCACCACCCCGTTCCACCGGCGCAGCACCCCCGCCACCGCGCCGAAGTACGCCCGCTGCAACGCCCGGACGTCCTCGGGGTCGAGCCGCTCCACCAGTCCGGTGGAGCCGACGATGTCGGCGAAGAGCACGGTGACGGTGCGCCGCTCCTCCGGTACCGGCCAGTGGGCCGAGGTGACGAGTTCCGCCCCGGTGACGATCGTGGACATTGGCCCCGCCCCTTTCCCCCGTACGCCTGACGACCTCCGGAGACTTTCACCACCGGGTCGTCGGGGGATCGGTAGGACGACGTATGTCGAGCAGCCGCAACCTTTAGTCGCAAAGTCGACGCGAGGAGTACCACAGGGGCCCTGAGCCCGTAGAACACCCGGGGAACCTGTGATTAGGCTGCGTGCCATGGCCAGCGATGTGGACAGCACGCCGCTCGTCGGCCGCGCCGACCAGCTCACGAAGCTCCGTTCGGCGCTGCTGGACGACCTCGGGCCCGGGCACACCGCGGCGGTCTTCCTCACCGGCGAGAGCGGCGTGGGCAAGACCCGGCTGCTGCGGGAGGTCGCCGTCGAGCTGCGCGGCGCGGGCGCCCTGGTGCTCACCGGTTCCTGCCTCGACATCGGCGACGCCTCCCCGCTGCACCCGCTGCTGCAGGCGCTGCGCCGCTTCGACGCCGAGCTGACCGCCGCGCAGGCCCGCACCTCCTCGGCGGTCCGCGGTCTGTTGCAGGTGTTCACCGAGGGGACCCCCGGCCCGGACGGCGCGGGCGCGCTGCTGGAACGGGTCTCCCGCGGGCTGCACGTGATCGCCGGCGGGCGGCCCCTGGTGCTCGTCCTGGACGACCTGCAGTGGGTCGACCGGAGCACCCGCCAACTGCTGCTCTATCTCCTGGCGGGCCTGGGCGACCTGCACGTCTCCGTGCTGGCGGCGATCCGCGCCGAGTCGTTGCAGGGCGCCCACCCGCTGCGCCGGGTGCTCACCGAGCTGCGCCGGCTGCGGTCGGTCCAGGTGCTCGACCTGACGCCGCTGGACCGCGCCGGCACCGACCGGCTCGCCGCCGCGATCGTCGGCGCGCCGCTGTCGGCGGAGGCGGCGGACCAGGTGTGGCAGCGCAGCGGCGGCAACCCGTTCGTGGTGGAGGAGCTGGCCCGGGACCTGCGCGACGGGCGCGACGGCCTCTCCGACACGCTGCGGGAGATCTTCCTGGCCCGGGTGGACGCGCTGCCGGAGCACGCGCACGCCGTGGTGCACGCCGTCGCGGCCGGCGTCGAGCCGGTCGGGCACTGGCTGCTCGGGCAGGTGGTCCGGCTGCCCGAGGACGAGCTGATCGAGGCGGTCCGGGCGGCGGTGGCGCACCGCCTGCTGGTCGGCGCCGACGACGGTTACCGGCTGCGGCACCGGCTGGTCGCCGAGGTGCTCCCGTACGAGCTGCTGCCGGCCGAGCGCGCGGCCCTGCACCGGCGCTACGCCGAGGCGCTGACCACGGCCCCGGCGGAGCTGCACCAGGCCCGGCTGGCCCACCACTGGCGGTTGGCGGGGGAGCCGGCCCGGGCGCTGCCGGCCGCCATGGCCGCCGCGCGCGAGGCCGAGCGACTGCACGGGTACGCCGAGGCGCACCGGCACTGGTCGGCCGCGTTGCAGCTGGTCGCCGCGCCGACGGGCGGCCCGCCGGACGCCGACCGGCCCGACCGTGCGGTGGACCGTGCCGAGTTGCTGGAGCACGCCGCCGAGGCGGCACACCACTGCGGTGAGCACGCCCGGGCGCTGGCCCTGCTGGAGGAGCTGGCCGGGGACGCGGCCGGTCCGCCGCCCTGCGCCCTGCACATCCGGCGGGCCCGCTATCTCGCCGCCGCCGGCCGGTCAGCCCCCGCCGAGGCGGAGTACCGGCGCGCGCTGGAGGCCGCCGACTGCACGCCCCGGGAGCGGGCCACCGCCGCCGCGCACCTGGCCGAACTGCTGCTGCACCTCGGCCGGTACGCCGACGCCGGCCGGCGTGCCCGGGAGGCGCTGGAGCTGGCCGCCGAGGTCGAGGGCTCCACCTCGGAGGTGGTGCTGGCCAGCGCCGCGCTCGGGTTCAGCGAGGCGTACCTGGAGGATCCGGAGGCCGGGCTGGCGGTGATGCGGCAGGCCCTGGAGACCGCCGAGCGCTCCGGCCGGCCGGAGGACGTGGCGTGCGCGTACCTGCACCTGGCGGAGCTGCTGACCGGGCCGCTGAACATCCTGGAGGAGGGGGTGGTGGTCGCCCGCCGGGGCGCGGAGCGGGTCGCCGAGCTGGGGCTGGGCCGCACCTGGGAGACCCGGCTGCTGGCGATCGCCACCAACGGGCTGTTCCGGGTGGGGCAGTGGGCCGAGGCGGAGAAGGTGGTCGCGGCGGCGCTGCGGCACCGCCCGTCCGGGGCGGACGCGGTGGAGCTGCTGCTGGCCCGCTGCCGGCTCTCCGTCGGGTACGGCGACATCGAGGCCTCCGACCGGGACCTGGAGGCGGTGGCCACGATGCTGGCCGGCGGGGGTGCCCGGCACGTGCTGCCGATGCTGATCCTGCGGGCCGGCCTGGCCATGTGGGAGGGGCGGCACGACGTGGCCCGGCAGGCCGTCCAGCGGGGGCTTACCGAGAGCCGCTCCGACGACGTCATCGTGCTGGCCACCCTGGCCTGGCACGGGCTGCGCGCCGAGGCGGAGGCGCACGCCAGCCGCACCGTCGCCGTGGACGAGCAGGCGGTACGCCGACTGCGCGAGGTGGTCGACCGGGTGCGCCGCAAGAGTGAGCACGCGGCCCGGCCGGTGCGGTACATCGTGGACGGCTTCCTGGTGCTCTGCGAGGCCGAGGTGAGCCGGCTCGACGGTCGGGGTGACCCGGAGCTGTGGGCCCGTTCGGCGGCGGAGTGGGACCGGCGTCAGCACCCGTACCCGGCGGCGTACTCGCGGCTGCGGCAGGCCGAGGCGCTGCTGGCCCGGCGCAGCCGGGTGGCGACGGCGGGAAAGCTGCTGCGGCAGGCGCACGAGATGGCGCAGGGGCTGGGCGCGGCGCCCCTGAGCAGCGAGATCCGTACCCTGGCGGGCCGGGCCCGGGTGGCGTTGCAGGAGCGGCCGGGCGACCCGGCGCCGGTGCGGACGCGGGCCGCGGCGGCGGTGGTGGAGCCGACCGTCGACGAGCTGGCCGTGCTCACCGCCCGGGAACGGGAGGTGCTCGCCGCGGTGGCCGAGGGGCTGACCAACAAGGAGATCGGTCAGCGGCTGTTCATCAGCGAACGGACCATCGGCGTGCACGTGTCGCACATCTTCGACAAGCTCCAGGTCCGCACCCGGGTGCAGGCCAGCGCGATCTTCCTGCGCAACCGGCCGGACTAGACGTACGTCGGACGGTTCCGAATACGTCGTTCTACTGATCCGGCGGCCGGTGGCTGGATGGCAGGCTCTCCTGCGTCACCGGTGGTGTGCCGTCCACCCCGGACACAGTGGAGGAGCGATGACCGAACCTGTCTGGGGTCCCGTGCACCAGGACATCGTCGGGCTGCTCGCCGACCACCCGGCGGACGTGCCGGCGGTGGTGGACCACCTCACCAAGCTCCAGGACCTGCTGGTCCGGATCCCTCCGCTGGAGGCGAGCTGTCCCCTCGCGGACTTCAACAAGCTCTATCTGGTCATCACCAGCACCGTCCTGGACGGCCTGTACGACGACCGGTTCGCCGACCCGGTCTTCCTGGCCCGGCTCGACGTGGAGTTCGCCGCCCGCTACTTCGACGCGATGCGGTTCTGGACCGAGTCGAGCCCGAGCACCCCGAAGGCGTGGTCCTGCCTCTTCCACCGGCTGCGTGGCCCGGACGCCCGGCCGCTGCCCTCGGCCGCCGCCGGGGTCAACGCGCACATCAACTTCGACCTGCCGTTCGCGCTGGTCACCACGTTCGACAGCCTGGAGTCCGAGCCGGTCGACGACAGCGACCAGCACCGCGACTACCTGGAGATCAACAAGATCTTCGCCGAGCGGATCCCCGAGCTGCGCCGGGGCTACCTGGATCACTGGCAGCTCATGATCGACATGGTGAACGGCGACATCGACGACTGGTACCAGGGCGAACTGGTCGAGTACACCCGGAACGTGGCCTGGCGCAACGCGCAGAAGATCTGGCGCTGCCGGCACGACCCGGAGGCCCGCGAGTGTGAGCGGACGCGGCTGGACGAGAACGCCGCGCGGCTCGGTCGGCTGCTGCTCTCGCCCCTCGGGGCCTTCCTGCAGTAGCCGGGACGGGGGGTCCCCGCGTTCCGCCGACCCGGCGGGACGCGGGGACGTCGTCGTCCGGCACCTCCGGCCCGACCGGCCCGACCGGTCGGAGCGCCTCAGCGGTGTGTCGGCCGGCCCCCACCGGGTACGCCCCGGCATGGCGAGCAGCGCTGCGGGCCGGGTGCCGGCCCACCCGTCGGGCCGGTTCGGCTTCCGCTTCGACCCGCCGTTCCGGCTGCCGCTGGCGCTGCTCGGGGTCCGACCGGAGACGACCGGGGTCGAGTTGGACGCCGACACGCTGACCATCCGGTTCGGCCCGTGGCGGCTGCGCACCGCACGCGACAACCTCATCGGGGCGCAGGCCGGTGGACCGTACCGCTGGTGGCGTGCGGTCGGTCCGCACCTCTCCCTGGCCGACGGCGGGGTCACCTTCGGCACCGGCACCACGGCCGGCGTCTGCCTGCGCTTCGCCGACCCGGTGCCCGCCCTGGCCCCCGGGCGGTGGCTGCGCCACCCCGCGGCCACGGTGACCGTCGCCGACCCGGACGGTCTGCTCCGGGCGCTGCGCCTCCCGCCGGCCGGCTGACCCCGGTCGCGGCCCGCGGAGTTACGCTCCCCACGCGCTCCGATGATCTTTCCGGCTTGACCGGTTCCGACGGGCGACGCCGTGGGTACCGCCTACGGTCGGGGCAGAACCGGAAGGATGCAGATGGCGGACGGGCAGGACGGGACACCACCGCGACGGACCCAGGGGCGGCGCAACCACGCCCCGTCCGGTCCCGGTCGGGCACTGCGGGCGGCGCGGGACCCGGAACGGGCCGGGCGCTCCCGGGGCGGCCCGGCCGGCGTCCCCGAGTGCGTGGAGAGCCCGGTCCGGCCGCCCGAGCCCGCCAGCGGGCTGACCCGGTGGCTGTTCCAGCACCGGGTGCAGCCGGTCGGCCCGGAGACCCGCGAGACCGAGGCCAGGTCCCACCCCTGGTGGCAGGTGATGTGCCTGACCGGGGTGGACTACTTCTCCACGCTGTCCTACCTGCCGGCCATCGCGGCGGTCGCGGCCGGGGCACTCTCGCCGCTGGCCACCCTGCTCATCGTGGCGCTGACGCTCTTCGGCATGCTGCCCATGTACCGGCGGGTGGCCCGGGAGAGCCCGCACGGGCAGGGCTCGGTGGCGATGCTGGAGCGGCTGCTGCCGTTCTGGCGCGGCAAGCTCTTCGTGCTGGTCCTGCTCGGCTTCGTGGCCACCTCGTGGATCATCACGATCACCCTCTCCGCCGCCGACGCCACCGTCCACCTGCTGGAGAACCCCTACCTGCCGTCCTCGTTCCCGCACGGCACCACGGCGGCGGTGGTCGTGACGGTGGTGCTGCTGCTCATCCTCGGTGGCGTCTTCCTGCTGGGGTTCAGCGAGGCGGTCCAGGTCGCCATCCCGCTGGTGGTGGTCTTCCTCCTGCTCAACGCGGTCATCGTGGTCGTCGGGCTGGCCGAGATCGCCGCCGACCCGGGCGTGCTGGCGGACTGGACGTCCCGGCTGACCGCGTCGGGGACGGGCTTCACCGACCTGGCCGGTCCGGCCGTGCTGGCGTTCCCGCTGCTGGTCCTGGGGCTCTCCGGCTTCGAGACCGGGGTGAGCATGATGCCGCTGGTCAAGGGGGAGGGCGCCGACCCGCAGGCCCGGCTGGACGCCCGGATCCGCAACACCCGCCGGCTGCTGACCGCCGCCGCGCTGATCATGTCGGTGTACCTGATCGCCACGACCTTCGTCACCACCGTGCTGATCCCGCCGAAGGAGTTCGCGCCGGGCGGCGCGGCCAGCGGGCGGGCGTTGGCCTGGCTGGCGCACGAGCACCTGGGCGAGGCGTTCGGCACCGTCTACGACATCAGCAGCGTGCTGATCCTCTGGTTCGCCGGTGCCTCGGCGATGGCCGGCCTGATCAACATCGTGCCCCGCTACCTGCCGTCGTACGGCATGGCGCCGGAGTGGGGCCGGGCGGTCCGCCCGGTGGTCCTCGTCTACACGGTGATCAGCATCGCCATCACCGTGGCCTTCCGCGCCGACGTCAACGCCCAGGCCGGCGCGTACGCCACCGGGATCCTGGCGATGATGGTCTCCGGGGCGATCGCGGTGACCATCGCGGCGTACCGGGCCCAGCACGTGTTCGCCGGGATCGGCTTCACGGTGCTGACCGCCGTGCTGCTCTACGCCCTCGCCGAGAACGTGATCGAGAAGCCGGACGGCATCGCCATCTCCGCGCTCTTCATCGCCGGCATCATCGCCGTCTCGCTGATCTCCCGGGTCACCCGGACCACCGAGCTGCGGGCCGAGCGGATCGAGTTCGACGAGGCGGCCCGGCGCTTCATCGCCGACTCGCTGGCCCACGACGGCCGGCTGCACCTGATCGCCAACAAGCGGCAGAGCGGCTCGGTCAAGGAGTACCGGGTCAAGGAGCGGGCGCAGCGGGGGATGAACCCGGTGCCGGGCGCCGCCGACGTGCTCTTCCTGGAGATCGACGTGACGGACCCGTCGCAGTTCAGCCAGGTGCTGCGGGTGCACGGCGTGGAGGTGGGCGGCTACCGCATCCTGCGGGCCAGCAGCCCGGCCGCCCCGAACGCCATCGCCGCGATCCTGCTCGCCCTCCGCGACGCCACCGGGGTACGCCCGCACGCCCACTTCGAGTGGTCCGAGGGCAACCCGATCGCCCACCTGCTGCGCTATCTGATCCTCGGCCGGGGCGACACCCCGCCGGTGGTCCGCGAGATCATCCGCAAGTCCGAGCCCGACCCCTCCCGCCGCCCCGGCATCCACGTCGGCGGCTGACGGTCCCCCTCGCTGTCCGCCGACCGCCATGATCGTGCTCGATCCCGGATCGAGTGGCCTCGGACGCCCTCCGACCCCACTACTTCCTGGATCGAGCACGATCGTGCGGCCCGTGGGCCGTTCCCTGTAACCCAGCCTCCTAGGACGGCCTGCAGGTGGTGAGGGGGGTCGCGAGGACAGCAGAAGGCCCGCGCCGCGGGGGAGCGGGGCGCGGGCCGGGCGGAGCAGAACCGGTCCTACTTCGAGGGCTCCGGGAGCTTGCAGTCGATCTTCGGGTTGGCGCCGATGTAGTTCAGCGGTCCGGCGACGATCGTGACCAGAATCGTGCCGGCCTCGGCGCAGTTGGTCTGGTCGTTGCCGTAGTAGCCCCGCTGGCCGGCGGCGATGGCGCCGATGATCAGCCAGATGACGACGATGACGCCGAGAATCGAGGTGCCGCGCATGATGTGCCTCCGGGGGTCGTGGTGGATCGAGGTGGAGGCCATGTACCCAATCGCGATGAACGGCTAACGATGATCGGTACCGGTCAGTCGGACCCTTCCCGGCACGACTGGCTCAGTGCGGCGGGGACGGGTCCTCCGGCGGCCGGCCCCGGCTGCGCAGATGATCCGCGACCGCCACGCCCGCCAGCACCAGCATCGTCCCGAGCGCCGCGAACAGCGGCGGCAGGAAGAGTGCGCCGGGAGCGATGGTGAGCAGGGCCAGCAGGCCGCCGGGGCGGGACACCGAGACCCGGCTGAACACCTCGTACTCGAAGCAGCACCGGCCGACCAGGAAGAGTGCCGGCCCACCCAGGATGACCGCCGCCCAGGCCGGCGGGGTCCGCCCGGCCGGCTCGTGCAGCACCAGGTCGAAGCCGGCGGCGGTGGTGACCACCCCGGCCACCATCAGCAGATGGGTGTACGGGGCGGTGAGCAGGAACCGGCTCGGCTGCCGCGACCGGGAGATGGCGTGCGGCAGCAGCTCCCCGGACTTGTGCACGTAGATGCGCCACAGCAGCAGGGTGCTGACGAACGCGGTGGCGAAGGCGACGATGTTCTCCAGCTCCGAGTGGCTGAGGCTGAACATGGTGCCGGTGACCAGGATGGCGTCGCCCAGGGCGATGATGAAGAACTGCTGGTAGCGCTCGGAGAGGTGCTCGGCGGTCACGTCCCGCTGCTGCGCCGGCACCACGCCGAGGCCGGGCACCGGATAGGCGAGCCGGAAGCCGAGGTAGTCGATGGCCAGCGCCGACGCCCAGAGCCACTCCCGGGCGGAACCGTGCACGACCCCGCCGACCAGCCAGGGCACCGCCGAGACCGCGAACCAGGCGAAGACCCGCGCCGCGCGCCGCTGGGCCTGCGGGTGGTGGCGCACCGTCGGGATGAGGAACAGGCCACGCCCCAGGTGGATCGCCACGTACGTGCCGGCGAAGACCAGCCCCCGGTTGCCGAACGCCTCCGGGATGGCGGTGGTCATCAGCAGCGCGCCGAACATCACCAGGGCGATCAGCAGCTTGATCTCGGGGCGCTGCGGGTCGTACATGTCGGTGACCACGGTGGTGATCGCCCAGGTCCACCAGATCGCCATCAGCATGAGCAGCGACTGGAAGGCCCGGTCCCAGGTCACCTCGGTGACCAGCCCCCGGGAGATGAGGGCGAGCGCGACCACGTAGACCAGGTCGAAGAAGAGCTCGAGCAGGGTCACCCGCCGGGGTGACTCCGGGTCACGCACGGGTGGCCGACCGGCGGGCGGCTCCGGCGTTGCGAAGGGCACGAGCTGCTCCTGCGGTGGCGGATCGACGCGGCGGGCCCGTGCGGCCCCTCACCGACGGTAGCGATCACCGTCGGGCCTCGTGTCCGGTTCCGGACTATAAGTCCAAATCCCCGCCGCCGGTCCGCCGCGTGCGCCCGCTGGGGGCACGATCACGCTCGATCCAGGAAGTAGTGGCCTCCCCGCATTCGGGAGGCCACTACGTCACTGATCGAGCATGATCGTGCGAGTCGGTGCCGCCACGTCGTGGCGGCACCGACTCAGGCGTCCTCGCTGACCCCGGCCGGGAGGATCTGGTCGGCCTCGGCGCGGGCGCCGGCGAGCACCCGGGCCTGCTGCGGCCAGGTGGCGAGGCTGGCGGCGGCGCGCAGGCCGGCGGCGCGGACGGTCTCCCGCAGCGCCCCCTCGTCCAGGTCGCCGAGCTGGCGGTACGTGCGGATGCCGGCGGCCTGGAGCGCGGCGGCCAGCTTCGGCCCGATGCCCTGGATGCGCCGGAAGTCGTCGGCGGCCTCGCTGCCGTTCACGGTGACCGCGCCGTTGGGCGCGGCGGGAGCGGTGGGCTCCGGCGCGACCGGCGTGAGGGTGTCCTCCACGGCGGCCCGGGGTGCCGGGACGACGGCCGGCGTGCCGGTCTCCTCGACCTCCGACGCGGCCGCCACGACCGGCTCCTCGACGTGGAGGGGCTCGGCGGCGGCCGGCTCGGCGGCGTGGACCGGCTCGGCGGCGACGGGCTCCTCGACGTGGACGGGCGCGGCCGGCTCCTCGACGTGGACCGGTTCGGCGGCGGCCGGCTCGGCGGCGTGAACGGGCTCGGCGGCGACCGGCTGGTCGACGTGGACGGGCTCGGCGGCGACGGGCTCCTCGGCGTGGACGGGCTCGGCGGCGACGGGCTCGGCGGCGTGGACCGGCTCGGCGGCGGCCGGCTCGTCGGCGGTGGGGAGCGGGGTGGCGTTGGCGGCGAGGGTGGCGGCGGCCGGGGGAGCGTCGTACCCGACGGGGGTCGACTCGTCGGTGACGGCGGCCGGCGCGGGCGTCTCGTCCACGACGGCGACCGGGTGCGCCTGGTCGACGACGGCGGTGGCCGGCGTGGGCAGGTCCTCGACGCCGGCGACGGGGTCACCCTCCACGATGGGCTCGGGGCGGGCGGCCGGCCGGCGGGAGGCCAGCAGCCACCCGCCCAGCAGACCCACCAGCAGGGCCAGGATCACGATCAGCCATTGTCCGAAAGTCGACGGCACGGCAAACCTCCCTTGTATGTACGTGAACAGAAGTCGCGAGAAAACTCGCCGCAGCTTGCCACACGTACGCCGGGGACGACAGGGAGGTCGGCAGCTCGCGCCGCTGCTGGGACGGGCCGGTGCCGGGGGGTGGTGGTGGGATGACCGAGCGTGCGACGACGGCGGGCGGCCGGGTGTCCGTACCGGACGAAGGGGGCGTCCCGGGCCCGGTGCCGCCGGGGCCCGGGACGCCGGTCGGGTTGCCGGCCGCCGCCGTCAGCGGATCGCGCCGGGCGAGGACACGTTCGCCGCGTCCCACGTGTAGAAGCAGCCGGCGACGGCGTCCCGGGGGGAGTGCCAGGTCGGCAGGTACGGCGAGGTGTGCGCCGAGAGGCGTTCGTTGACCTGGCGGTACAGCGGGTGGTTGCGTGCCCCGGCCACCGCGTCGGGGTCGACGTCCGTGGTCTCCATCAGGTGGACGCACAGGTCGTGCAGGCAGTACAGCGACCGGTGCCGGATGCCGGTCAGACCGGGCAGCTCGGTGGCGTCGGACTCGGCGAAGATCTGCGCCACCCGCCCCTCCGCGCCTGGCACGATCCGGCTGACGATCAACAGACGACTCATCGGGACCCCTCTCGCCGGTGGTGCCGCGGGACCCACCGAGGGGTGTCGGACACCGTGTGGGACCACGATGCGGGCGGCGCTGTCATCTCCCCGTCACGCCTGCGGTCGGGCCCGTGACGCCGCCGGAGGCGTCTGCGCCGGCCGTCGGGGGGCCGCGGTCGGTCGGGTGGCGTGCCGGATCGGGGCGAGGGTCTCGTCGAGCAGCGCGCACATCGCCGGGGAGGGCTCCAGGCGTAGCTCCCGCAGCAGCAGGTCCCGATAGACGTAGAAGGCGTGCACGGCCTCGAAGGCGTTGCCCTCGGCGAGGTGGATCCGCACCACCAGCCGGTGCGGGGTCTCGCGCAGCGGTTCGGCGGCCATCGCCTCCAGCGCCGCCTCCAGGGCCTCCCCGTGCCGGCCGGCGGCGAGGTGGTTGCCGGCGAGCTGTTCCAGCATGTGCAGCCGCAGCTGCCGCAGCCGTTCGCGTTCCAGCAGCACCCAGTCGTCGTACCAGCCGGGGAGGAGGTCGTGGCGGCCGGCGGCGAGGGCGACACCGGCGGTGTCGGGGACGTCTCCGGTGCGCACCCGGGCGGCGGTGTGCACCAGCTCGTCGACGTCGACCGTGACGCGGGGGCCCAGCCGTACGGTGTCGCCGTCGGTGACCAGCGGGCAGTACGGGTCCTGGCGCAGCCGCCACAGCGCGGTCCGCAGCGACGACAGCGCCCGGTCCTCGGAGGTCTCGGGCCAGAGCAGGCCGGCCAGGTGGCTGCGGGTGGCGCCCGGCCGCAGGCCGATCAGCGCGATGACGCGTTGCAGTCCCCGGGGCACCACCACCGGGGTCTCGTCGTGCGTCAGCCGGAAACCGCCCAGCAGGTGCAGCGACACCTGCGGTGCGGACGGCCGCCCCGCCGTCGGTGTCCTCGAATGACCGGTCACGGGCGCACCCCCTGCGCCGGAACCCTCGTCCCGACTGTCCCTCGTTGCCCGGCGCGACTGCCCGTGACGCCAGTGTCTCCGGTCGTTCCGCCGCGGTGCCGTCGTCCGGCCCGGCCACCGGGCTCAGTGGGCCGAGATTATCAATCCCGGTTACGCTCAGTCAACGGCCGCGTCGACATTGTGACCTTCCGCAGTGCTCACCGATCAGCGCGCTGAACTGCGAGAAAGTGTCGACAAGCGACGGTCGCGGACAGGTGCCGCATAGCTGCGGCACAGGTTGCGTCAACACACCGTCACCAGATTCCGGTCGGGTTCGGCGGTCCCGGGTGACGCCCCGGTGACGCCCGCGCGAGCACCGTGTGCCCAGTCGTCCGGCCGGACCGGGTGCACACCGCCGTCACAGGGGAGGCTCGTTCATGGACCGTTCGCTCATCGTCGCGAAGGTGGTGCCGACCGCCGAGGACCAGGTGGCCGAGATCTTCGCCGAGTCCGACGCGACGGAACTGCCGCGCCTCGCCGGCGTCCGGCACCGCTCGCTCTACCGGCTCGGGGATCTGTACGTCCACCTGTTGGAGACGGAGCTGCCGGGGGAGGGCGCGGTGGAGAACGTCCGCCGGCATCCCGAGTTCGAGCGGGTCAGCGCGCGGCTGCGGCCGTACATCACGCCGTACCTGCCGGAGTGGCGCTCCCCGCGGGACGCGATGGCGCACTGCTTCTACCGCTTCGACGCGCCCGGGCGGCGGTCGTGACCACCACCGCGCCCCGCGAGGAGCAACTCTGGTCGCGGTGCGCCGGCTGCGCGTCGCTGCTGTACCGCAAGCGCCTGCGGCGCAACCTGGACGTCTGCCCCGAGTGCGGCTCGCACGCCCGGCTCGACGCGCCGGAACGGGTGGCGCAGCTGGTCGACCCGGACTCGTTCACCGCCCTGCCGGACCATCCGGTCGAGGTGGACCCGATCGGCTTCGTGGACGCCCTGCCGTACCCGCGGCGGCTCACCGCGGCGCGGGCGGCGACCGGTCTGGCGGAGGCGGTGCTCTGCGGCACCGCCCGGATCGGCGGGCACCCGGTCGCGCTGGCGGTGATGGACTTCCGCTTCCTCGGCGGCAGCCTCGGCTCGGTGGTCGGTGAGCTGATCACCCGTACCGCGGAGCGGGCCCTCGCCGAGGAGATCCCGCTGGTGCTGGTCACCGCCTCCGGCGGCGCCCGGATGCAGGAGGGGGCGCTGTCGCTGATGCAGATGGCCACGGTGAGCCAGGCCGTCGCCGGGCTGCGCGAGGCGGGCCTGCTCACGGTCAGCGTGATCACCGACCCGACGTACGGCGGGGTGGCCGCGTCCTTCGCCACCAACACCGACGTGGTGCTCGCCGAGAGCGGCGCCCGGCTGGGCTTCGCCGGCCCCCGGGTGATCCGGCAGGTCACCGGCGCCACGTTGCCGGAGGGCTTCCAGACCGCCGAGTTCCTGCTGCGGCACGGGCAGGTCGACCTGGTGGTGCCCCGGCACGCCCTGCGCGGCCGGTTGACGGCGCTGCTGGCCGCCGCCGGGGCCGGTCGTCCGGTGGCCCGGCGGGCACCCGTACCCCGGCAGGAGCCGCCACCGCGGCCGGAGCCGCCGCGCGCCACGCCGCCCGCGGCGCAGGCCGCGCCCGACCGGGACGCCTGGCAGACGGTACGCACGGCCCGGCACCCGGGCCGGCCGACCACCCTGGACTACCTGGACACCGCCTTCGACGGCTTCGTGGAGCTGCACGGCGACCGGCTGGGCGCGGACTGCCCGGCGGTGGTCGGCGGCGTGGCCCGCCTCGACGGCCGGCCGGTCATGGTGATCGGCCACCAGAAGGGGCACACCACCGCCGAGCTGGTGGCCCGCAACTTCGGCATGGCCAGTCCGGCCGGGCACCGCAAGGCGCTGCGGCTGATGCGGCTGGCCGCCCGGCTGGGCCTGCCGGTGGTGACCCTGGTGGACACGCCGGGGGCGGACCCGGGGGTGGACGCCGAGGAGCAGGGGCAGGCGGCGGCCATCGCGGAGAACATCCTCGCGCTGAGCGTGCTGCCCACGCCGGTCGTCGCGGTGGTCACCGGCGAGGGCGGCAGCGGCGGCGCGCTGGCCATGGCCGTCGCCGACCGGGTGCTGATGCTGGAGCACGCCGTCTATTCGGTGATCAGCCCGGAGGGGTGCGCGGCGATCCTCTGGCCGGACAGCTCGGCCGCGCCGCAGGCGGCCCGCGCGTTGCGGCTCACCGCGCCGGACCTGTGCCGGCTGGGGGTGGTCGACGAGGTGGTGCCGGAACCGGCGCCCGCCGCGCACCACGACCCGTCGACCGCGGCCGACCTGCTGCGCGCCGCGCTGAGCGCGAACCTGGCTCCGCTGCTGGACGTGCCGCCGGCCACCCTGGTCCGCCGTCGCCGGCAACGGTTCCGCCGCTACGGTGCGGCCCGACCGGCTCAGGTGGTCTCCCGATGAGCGCCGCGCAGGGGCCCGAAGCGGTTCTGGAGGGGCTGCGCCGGCAGGCCCGCAAGCTGGTCGACGAGCTGGCCGGCCCGGTCCGCCGGGTCCGGTTGCGCAGTGGCGAGACCGTCCTGGAGGTGGAGTGGCACGGTCCGGAGCAGACCGCTCCCGCCCCGGCGCCGCTGACCGACCCGGAGCCGGTGGCGGTCGAGGAGCCGACCGTCGAGGCGGACCGGCTGGCGGTGCGGTCGCCGGTGGTCGGCACCTTCTACCGCTGCCCGGAGCCGGGCGCGACGCCGTTCGTCGCCGTCGGTGACCTGGTCCGCGCCGGTCAGGTGATCGGCATCGTCGAGGCGATGAAGCTGATGAACGAGGTGATCGCCGACCGGGCCGGCCGGGTGCTGGAGATCCTGGTCGAGGACGGCAAGCCCGTCGAGTACGACCAGCCGCTGCTGGCCCTGGCGCCGGCCACCGACGGCGGGCGGTGAGCCGATGTTCGGCAAGCTGCTCATCGCCAACCGGGGCGAGATCGCGCTGCGCGTGCTGCGGGCCTGCCGGGAGCTGGGCATCCGTACGGTGGTGGTGCACTCCAGCGCCGACGCGAACTCGCTGCCGGTGCGGCTGGCGGACGAGACCGTCCGGATCGGACCGGCGGCCAGCCGACAGAGCTACCTCAACGCGGCGGCGATCGTCGAGGCGGCCCGGCAGACCGGGGCGGAGGCGGTCCACCCCGGCTACGGCTTCCTCTCCGAGGACGCCGACTTCGCGGAGATCTGCGCGGAGAACGGGCTGGTCTTCGTCGGGCCGCCGCCGCAGGTGATGTCGGCGCTGGCCGACAAGTCCACCGCCCGGGCGCTGCTGAGCCGGGCCGGGCTGCCGCTGCCGCCGGGCAGCGTACGGACCCTGCCGACGGTCGCCGAGGCGCTGGCGGTCGCCACCGAGGTCGGCTACCCGGTGATCGTGAAGGCCGCCGCGGGTGGGGGCGGGCGCGGGATGACCGTGGTCCGCTCCGCCGCGGAGCTGCCGCGGGCGTACACCCGGACCCGGGCCGCCGCCCAGATCGCCTTCGGCGACGACCGGGTGTACGTGGAGCGCTACCTGACCGACGCCCGGCACGTCGAGGTGCAGGTGCTCTGCGACAACCACGGCAACGGGGTGCACCTGGGCACCCGGGACTGTTCGGTGCAGCGCCGCCACCAGAAGCTGATCGAGGAGGCGCCGGCGCCCGGCCTCTCCGCGGCCACCCTGGACAACCTGGCGCAGTCCGCGCTGCGCGGCGCCCTGTCGGTCGGCTTCACCGGCGCCGGCACGGTGGAGTTCCTGGTCGACGAGGCGGAACGCTGCCACTTCCTGGAGATCAACTGCCGGATCCAGGTGGAGCACCCGGTCACCGAGATGATCACCGGGATCGACCTGGTGCACGAGCAGCTGCACGTCGCCGCCGGGGTGCCGCTGCGGATGCGGCAGGAGGAGATCCGACCGCGCGGGGTGTCGGTGGAGTGCCGGGTCAACGTCGAGGACCCGGAGCGGGACTTCGTCCCCACCCCCGGTCGGCTGGAGCGGTTCCGGCCGCCCGGCGGCCCCTTCACCCGGGTGGACACCCACGGCCACCCCGGCTACCTGGTCAGCCCGCACTACGACTCGCTGCTGGCCAAGGTGGCGGTCTGGGCGCCGGACCGGGACTCGGCCCTGCACCGGCTGGACCGGGCGCTCGGCGAGTTCGAGATCGCCGGCCCCGGCATGCGGACCACCATCCCGTTCGTCCGGCGGGTGCTCGACGACCCCGCCTTCCGCAAGGCCCGCCACACCACCGCCCTGGTCGACCGGCTGCTCGCCGCCCGTACCCCGACGTCCGTCGACGGCCCGGCCGGCGCCGACGGCCCGGCCTCCGTCGACGGGGTGCCCGCGGCGCGCGGCGCGACCGACCAGGAACCCGTCACCGCCGACCCGCCCGGCCCACCCGCAAGGAGGACCCGATGACCGTCACGCACGACCGACCGCTCACCGCGGAGATCACCGACATCCTGGTGGCGCACTGCGGCCTGGACCCCGACGCCGCCGCCCGCACCCCGGCCGCCAGCCTGGAGGAGCTGGGCATGGACTCGCTGGCTCTGCTGGAACTCTCCGCGGTGGTCGCCGACCGGTGGCGGGTCACGATCCCCGAGCAGTCCGGGCAGCTCAGCATCGCCGGCGTCGCCGACCTGGTGGCCCGCCGCGCCGACCCGCCCGGGCACACCGAGAACGAGATCGTCATCGACGCCCCGCTGGCGTTCGTCTGGGACGTCACCAACGACGTCGCCCGGTGGCCCGACCTGTTCACCGAGTACGCCGTCGTGGAGATCCTGGAGCGCACCGGCGACACCGTGCGGTTCCGGCTCACCATGCACCCCGACGAGAACGGGACGGCCTGGAGCTGGGTCAGCGAACGCACCGCCGACCCCGCCACCCGCGAGGTGCGCGCGCACCGGGTGGAGACCGGGCCGTTCGCGTACATGAAGATCTACTGGCGCTACGACGAGGTGCCCGGCGGGACCCGGATGAGCTGGGTGCAGGACTTCGCGATGAAGCCCGACGCCCCGGTCGACAACGCCGGGATGACCGCGCGGATCAACACCAACAGCAAGGTGCAGCTCGCCGTGATCAAGGAACGCGTCGAACGGCGCGCCCGCGAGGCCGGCGAACCGGCCGCCACCACGTCGACCCCCACCGCGTCGGCCGCGCCCACCCCGCGCCGGTCCGCCGACGAGCCCACCGGAGGCCAGGAATGAGCGAGACCACCACCGCGCCGGTGGCCGTCCGGGACGTACCCGCCGACCGGCGGCGCGGCGGCGAGCTGCGGGTGCTGCTCGGCCCCCGCACCGTCGGCAGCACCTCCGGCTTCATGGGGGTGGCCGCGCTGGCGCCCGGGGAGCGGATCGCCGAGCACTACCACCCGTACAGCGAGGAGTTCCTCTACGTCGCCCGGGGCGCGATCACCGTGGACCTCGACGACGAGCCGGTGCCGCTGGCCGCCGGCCAGGCGCTCTTCGTGCCGAAGGACGTCCGGCACCGGCTGCGCAACACCGGCGACGAGCCGGCCGAGGTGGTGTTCCACCTGGGTCCGCTCGCGCCCCGCCCGGAACTCGGCCACGTCGACACCGAGGTGGCGCAGCAGCGGGGACCGTCGTGACCGGCCGACGGACCGTGGTCACCGGCATCGGCGTCGTCGCGCCCGGCGGCGCCACCCGGGACCGGTTCTGGAAGACCATCACCGAGGGGCGGACGGCCACCCGGCGGATCAGCTTCTTCGACCCGTCGCCGTTCCGGTCCCGGATCGCCGCCGAGTGCGACTTCGACCCGGACGCCGCCGGCATCACCCTCGCGGAACGGCAGCGCGCCGACCGGTACGTGCAGTTCGCCCTCGCCTGCTCGACCGAGGCGCTCGCCGACAGTGGACTGACCCTCACCGACGCCGCGCGGGACCGCGCCGGGGTGGTGCTCGGCACCGCCGTCGGCGGCACCATGGCCCTGGAGCAGGAGTACGTGCGGGTCAGCGACGCGGGCAGCCGCTGGCTGGTCGACCACACCCGCGGTGGGCCGTTCCTGTACCAGGCGCTCGTGCCGAGCAGCCTGGCCGCGGAGGTGGCCCGCCGGCACGGCCTGCACGGCCCGGCCCAGGTGGTCTCCACCGGCTGCACCTCCGGCATCGACGCCATCGGGTACGCCCACCAGCTCATCGCCGACGGCGAGGCGGACGTGCTGCTCGCCGGGGCCGCCGACTCGCCGATCTCGCCGGTCACCGTCGCCTCCTTCGACGCGATCCAGGCGACCAGCCCGGACAACGACGACCCGGAGCACGCCTCCCGGCCGTTCGACGCCGACCGGCACGGGTTCGTCCTCGCCGAGGGGGCGGCGGTGCTGGTGCTGGAGGAGGCCGAGCACGCCCGCCGGCGCGGCGCCCACGTCTACTGCGAGCTGGCCGGCTACGCCAGCCGCAGCAACGGGTTCCACATGACCGGGCTGCGCCCCGACGGGGTGGAGATGGCGCTGGCCATCTCCGACGCGATGCGGCAGGCGCGGATCGCGCCGGGCGACGTGTCGTACATCAGCGCGCACGGCTCCGGCACCCGGCAGAACGACCGGCACGAGACGGCGGCGTTCAAGCGGGCGCTCGGGCCGGCCGCGTACCGGGTGCCGATCAGCTCGATCAAGTCGATGGTCGGCCACTCGCTGGGCGCCATCGGGTCGATCGAGATGGCCGCCTGCGCGCTCGCCATCGAGTACGGCGTGGTCCCGCCGACCGCCAACTGGAGCACCCGCGACCCCGAGTGCGACCTGGACTACGTGCCCAACGAGGCGCGCGAGGTGCCGGTGGACGTGGCCCTCTCGGTGGGCAGCGGCTTCGGCGGTTTCCAGTCCGCGATGATCTTCCGTCGACTGGCGGCTGTCGCATGACCGCGCGGGCGGTGGTGACCGGGGTGGGGGTGGTGGCGCCGAGCGGCGTCGGCGCCGACGCGCACTGGGCGACGGTCCTCGCCGGCACCCGGCGCACCGGGCCGATCACCCTGTTCGACCCGGCCGGCTACCCGACCCGGATCGGCGGCGAGGTCCCGGACTTCGACCCCACCCGGTACGCCGACTCCCGGCAGCTCGTGCAGACCGACCGGTGGACGCACCTCGGCTTCGCCGCCACCCGGATGGCGCTGGCCGACGCCGGCCTGCCCGAGCAGGCCCCCGACCCGTACGACTGGGCGGTCACCCTGGCCAGCTCGTCGGGGGGGAACCTGTTCGGGCAGCGGGAGCTGCAACGGCTCTGGGGCGGGGCGACCCGGACCGTCGGGGCGTACCAGTCGATCGCCTGGTTCTATGCGGCCAGCGTCGGGCAGCTCTCCATCCGCCACCAGTTCAAGGGGCCGTGCGGGGTGCTGGACGCCGAGTCGGCCGGTGGGCTGGACAGCCTGGCGCACGCGGTACGGACGATCCGCCGGGGCACCCCGGTGGTGATCGCCGGCGCGACCGAGTGCCCGCTCAGCCCGTACGCGTTGGCCTGTCAGCTCCGCTCCGGGCTGCTCAGTGACGTGGCCGACCCGGAGCGGGCCTACCGGCCGTTCGATGTCGCGGCCGCCGGGTACGTCCCGGCGGAGGGCGGCGCGGTCTTCGTGGTGGAGGAGTTGGGGCACGCGCTGGCCCGGGGGGCGCGCATCTACGGCGAGGTGACCGGTTGGGCGGCCACCCACGACGCCGCACCCACCGAGCCGGACGTGGAGCCGGACCCGACGCACTACGCGCGGGCGCTGCGGCTGGCCCTGGACCGGGCGGGCGTGCGACCGCACGACGTGGACGTGGTCTTCCCCGACGCGCTGGGGGTGCCGGCGCACGACCGCGCCGAAGCGGCGGCGCTGCGGTCGGTGTTCGGTCACCGGCCGCCGCCGGTGACCACGCAGAAGCCGCTGACCGGGCGTGCGCACCAGGGCGGCTCGGCGGTGGACGTGGCGACGGCGCTGCTCGCCTTCCGGCACGACCTGCTGCCCGCCTCGGCCGGCCCGGAGCAGCCCGCCGAGGGCTGCGAACTGGACTTCCTGCGCGAACCCCGCCGCCCCCGCACCCGCGTCGTCCTCATCGGCGCCCGCGGTTTCGACGGCTTCAACAGCGCCCTCGTCCTGCGCGGCGCCGCCCCCCCACCCACCCCCTGACCCCGCCCGCCGCCGACCCCAGAAAAGCGCCCTGTTTCACGGAAAGAGTGGCCATTCCCCGCGGAATGGCCACTCTTTCCGTGAAAGTGCGCAGCACGGGCGGGGTGGCGGGCGGCGGGCGTACGCGGGTCTGATACTGCCTGGCCGATCGAGGGTCGGCAATCCGTCCGGGCGCTCTTTTTGATCTAGCCATTTGCATCTAGCAATGGCTGGAAGGGCTGTCGTACTGTTCCCGCAGCACCCCGGAGAGCGCACCTGTTGGGCGTATTTCGCCCACTTTCAGCCTGGGCGGTGGGCGTGGTGAGCAGTCAACCAACGACGGAAGATCCTGCGGCGACAGACGTGGGCTGGGTGAACGACATCCTGCTGGCCGGCCGACCGGCCGACGTGTGTCTGCGGCTGCCCGAACCGGTCGACCGGGGCACCCTGCGCCGGCTCGTCGACGCGGCGCAGGACCGGCTCGCCGCGGCCGGGCTGCGGCCCGGGGGAGCCGCCGCGCTGCGGCTGCCGCCGTCGCTGGCGTACGTGGTGAACCTGCTCGCCACCTGGCGGATCGGGGCGCAGGCGATCCTGCTCGACCACCGGCTCACCGACCACGAGGTGGACCGGGCGCTGCGTCGGCTGACCCCGCAGGTGGTGGTCGCCCCGGTCCGCACCGGCGGTGGCGCGCTCCGGATCTTCGTGGACGTCACCGACGGCGTCACCCCGTACGCCGACCGGCCCGCCGTCAGCGGACACGCGGTGATCCAGCTCAGCTCCGGCTCCACCGGCCCGTCCAAGGTGATCGGTCGGACCGCCGCGGACCTGGTCGCCGAGGTGCACCGCTACACCCGCATCGACGGGGTGGCCCGACCCGGCGAGCGGATCATCCTGCTGCCGTCGATGGTGCACGTGCTCGGCCTGGTCGGCGGCCTGCTCTACGGCCTGCACGCCGGCGTCGAGCTGGTGCCGCCGCAGCGGCTCGGCGGCGACGCGATCCTCGCCGCGATCGCCGCCCAGGACACCCCGGCCACCGTGCTCGGCGTGCCGTTCCACATCGGTCTGCTCACCTCCACCCGCCCCGCCGGCCCGCTGCCGCAGCTGCGCCGGATGACGACCGGCGGCGAGCTGGTTCCGGCCGCGGTGGCCCGCGCCTTCACCGACCGCTACGGCGTCCCGCTCGGCAACATGTACGGGATGACCGAGGTCGGCGTCATCGGCACCGACCTGTCGGGGCGGCACCGCCCGGCCATCGCCCCGGCCCCCGGCATCGAGGTCCGGGCGTCCGGCGGCGAGCTGCTCGTGAGCTGTCCCGCGTCGCCGTACGTCGGGCTCAGCGACCCGACCCGCTGGGCCGACGGCTGGCTGCACACCCGCGACGCCGGCTCCGTCGACCCGGAGACCGGCCTGGTCACCGTCGCCGGCCGGCTCGACTCGCAGGTGTCGGTGGGCGGCCTGAAGGTCGACCTGACCGAGGTGGAGACCACCGTCGCCGAGCTGCCCGGGGTGGGCGCCGCGGTGGTGGTCTGGGACGACGGCATCACCGCGTACGTGCAGCCCGACGGGCCGCTCACCGAGGAGGCGCTGGACGCCCTGCTCGCCGAGCGGCTGGCCGGCTACAAGCGGCCGCGTACGCTGCGCCTGCTCGACCGGCTGCCGCGCACCACCACCGGCAAGCTGGTCCGCTCCGCCACGGCGCTGCGGGACGCGGCGTCGTGACCGGCCCGCTGCGGCACGCCGTACCGACGGCGACCGGCCCGCTAGGCGAGGACGACCCGGACCGGTCCGGCCGCCCCGACGACCGCCACCGCCAGCACCAGCCCGCGCCCGGGATCCAGCTCGCCGCCGAGCGGTGGATGGCCGACCCGCACACCGGGGCAGCCGGGCACCGGGCGCAGCGGCCCGACCTCCGGCCGGGGCATCGGGCGGCGCAGCCCCTGCCCGCGCAGCCCCGACCCGAGCGCCTTCCCGACCGCCTCCTTGGCGGTCCACAGCCGCAGGAAGTCCTCGTCCCGCCCGCGCGGCGGGCGGTCGCCCAGCCAGGCCACCTCGTCCGGGTGGTACCAGCGGCGGGCCAGCGCCAACGCGGGCAGCGACCGACGCGGCTCGACGTCCACCCCGACCGGGCCGCCCGTCCGGGCGGCCACCACGACCACCCCGTCGACATGGCTGACGCTGACCGGCAGTGCCCGGCCGTCGTCGGCCCGCACCACCGGGCGCCCGCCGGGCTCCCGGCTCACGTCGATCCGCGTTTCCGTCCGGCCGAGCAGGGTGCCACCCGCGCGCTGCAGCAGCCGCCCCACCAGCACCCGCTGGTCACCGGCGGTACGGCCCACCCACACGTACACGGTGTCCCGACCGGGCACCGCCAGCTGGACCACGGAAAGAGGTTAACGCCATGCGAGACGAGGTCCGCACCTTCGTCATAGCGCAACTCGCCGACATGAACTACGACGTCGACGACATCGACGACGACACCACCCTCGGCCCCTCCGGCGTCGACCTGGAGTCACTCGCCCTCGCCGACCTCTCGGTCCGCGTCGAGGACCGGTACGGCCTGAAGTTCGCCGACGACGAGTCGGAGAAGCTGGCGCTGATGACGGTCGGCGAGTTCACCACCATGGTGGCCGACCGGGTCACCGGGGCCACGAGCGACCAGCCCTGATGGACGGTCGGCCCGGCCTGGGGCGAGCTGACCTGGTGAGCATGCTCGCCGAACTGACCGCGAAACCCGTCGACCAGGTGCCCGACCGGATCGGCTCGATGGAGCTGGCCTGGCTGGTGCACCTGGTCGAGCAACGCCACGACCGGCAGCTGGACCTCACCGACGACCAGCTGGCCGGCATCCGCACCGTCGACGACGCGCTCGCGGTGTTCCACGCGGCGCTGACCGCCCCCGCAGATGGTTGAGCGGGGGCAGCCCGTACCGGTCACCGGCATCCACGCGCTCAGCGCCCTCGGCAGGGGCGCCGACGCGCAGCTCGCCGGGGTGCTCGCCGGCACCCCGGCGTTCGGGCCGGTACGGCGCTTCGACACCACCGGCCGCCGGGTGACGGTGGCGGCCACCCTGCCGGCGGTCGGCACCCTCGCCGACGAGCTGACCGACGCGGTCGACCGGGTCTGCCGGGCGGCCGGTCTGGACCCGGCCCGGCGGGCGGAGTCGGCGCTGCTGCTGGCCGCCCACGGCGGTCCCACCTGCGACGGTGGGCCGGAGGTGCCGGCGCTCGCCGGTCACCTGGCCCGCCGCTGCGGGATCGGCGGACCGACCCGGGTCTACACCACCGCCTGCGTCTCGGCGAGCACGGCGGTGGCCGACGCGGCCGCCCTGATCGGGCGCGGCGACCTCACCCGGGTCGTGGTGGCCGCCGGCTACCTGGTCGAGCCGGACCAGTACGCGCTCTTCGACGCCGGGCGGGCGCTCGCCACCGACGGCGCGGTCCGCCCGTTCAGCGTCGGACGGCGGGGCCTGCTGCTCGGCGACGGGGTGGCCGCGGTGGTGCTGGAGTCCGCCGACGCGGCCCGTCGCCGGGGTGCCGAGCCCCTGGCCGCGGTGCACGGCTGGGGGCGGGCCGGGGACGCGTACCACCCGTGTCAGCCCGACCCGCAGGGGCGGGGGCTGGCCCGGGCGGTGCGGGCCGCGCTGGGCCGGGCCGGCCTGCCGGGCGAGGCGGTCGGCTACGTCAACGCCAACGCCACCGGTACGCCGTTCAGCGACGCGTCGGAGGCGGCAGCCCTGCGGCTGGCCCTCGGCGACCTCGCCGACCGCGTCCCGGTCAGCTCCACCAAGGCGCTGCACGGGCATGCGCTGGAGGCCTCCGGCCTGCTCGAACTGGTGGTCACCGTGCAGGCGCTGCGGCACGGGAAACTGCCCGTCAACGCCGGCTTCCTGGGCCCCGACGAGACCTGCCGGCTCGACGTGATCACCGACGCGCCCCGCCCCGCCGCCACCCCGTACGCCCTCAGCCTGAACGCCGCCTTCGGTGGCGCGAACACCGCGCTGCTGGTCGGTGCCCGATGACCGCCGACCCCGGCCGGACGGCGGTCGGGCTGCGGGTGCTCGCCGAGGCGCGGTGGCCGCAGGAGGGCGACGGCGTACCGCCGGGGGTGCCGGGCTTCGTGCACTCGGCGTTCGCGCCCCTGGTCGTGGCGGTCGCCGATCGCTGCCTGGGGCAGCGCCACGGGGAACCGGCCCGGACGGCGGTGGTGCTGGTCAGCGCCGGCGGGGACCGGGTCAGCGCGGCGCACGTCCGGTCCACGGTGGCCGCCGGGGGGCGGGTCGGGCCGCTGTTCTTCTTCCAGTCGGTGCCGAACAGCGTGGCCGGGCACGTCGCGGCGCGCTGGGGACTGGACGGTCCGGTGGTCTGCCTCAGCCCGACGGGCGACCCGTGGGCCGACGGCGTGGCCGAGGCGGAACTGCTGCGCTACGACGGCGACGCCGACGAGGTGTTGCTGGTGCACGTCGAGGAGGCACCCGACGGCACGCCCACCGGGGCGGTCGCGGTGCTGCTGGGGGGAGGAACCCGTCAATGAGGACGAAGGGACTGCGCGGCGCGCTCGCCGCCGACACCGAACTGGGCGCCGGCAACGTGCTGGCCCGGGTGCTGGCGCACGGCGCCGACCCGGACGGACCGGGGCTCACCTTCGACACGGCGGTCGACGGCCACCCGGCCGAGCAGCCACTGACCCTGGGGCAGCTCGACGAGCGGGTCGCCGCCCGGGCCGCCTGGCTGCACGACCGGGGCGTACGGCCGCGCGACCCGGTGGCGGTCTGGGCCACCGCCGCCGCCGACATGGTGCTGTCCTTCCTGGCGCTGGCCCGGCTGGGCGCGATCCCGGCGCTGATGAACGGCAGGCTGCGTCCGGAGATCGCCGCCGAGTACATCCGTCGGCTGCGCCCCGCCGGGGTGCTCGCCGACGCCGCGCACACCGAGCTGCTGGCCGGGCATGACCTGGGCGCCCCGCTGCTGGGCCGGCCCGCCGACGCGGGCACCGGGGACCCGGCCGCCGCCCCCGCCCACCACCGGCACCACGACGAGGACCCGATCGTCATCACCCACACCTCCGGCACCACCGGGGTGCCGAAGGCGGTGCTGCACTCGCACGCCAGCCTCTTCGCCGCCACCCGGCACCTGCTCACCATGCCGCAGGCGCAGGGCACCCACCGGATCCTCAACGCGCTGCCCGCCCCGCACACCGCCACCGTGCTGATGGTCAACCAGGCGCTGGGCAACCGGGCCGAGATGTTCCTCCTGTCCGACCAGGGCGGCGAGCGGGTGCTCGACGCGATCCAGCGCTGGCGGCCCGACGGGGTGTTCGGCTTCTCGGTGACCTGGGCGGAACTGGCCCGGTTCGACCTGTCCGCGTACGACCTGGGGTCGGTGCGGCTGTGGTTCAACACCGGGGACGCCTCGCACGAGCCGCACATCCGCCGCCTGGTGCGGGTCGGCTCCCGCGACGTGGTGACCCGCGACGGGGTGACCCGGGTGCCCGGCTCGGTCTTCATCGACGGGCTGGGGTCCAGCGAGATGGGGCACTCGATGTTCCACCTCACCCACACCGTCGACACCGACCGGTACGGCCGCTGCGTCGGCCGCCCCTACCGGTTCGCGAAGGTGGCGGTGCTCGACGAGCACGGCGACGAGCTGCCGCCCGGCCGGGTCGGCTGGCTCGGCGTCGACTCCCCGTCGCTGTTCCGGGGCTACTGGAACGACTCGGTGACCACCTGGCGGTCCCGGCTGCGCGGCTGGTACCTCACCGGCGACCTGGTCCGCACCGACGACGACGGCCGCTTCTACCACCTGGACCGGGCGGTGGACTCCGTCGACGCGGGCGACGGGAAACGCTTCTTCACCGCCCTGTCCGAGGAGCGGATCCTGGCCGCCTGCCCCGAGGTCACCGACTGCACCGTGGTGATCGTCAAGGAAGCCGCCGGGGTGGTCACCGACGTGCTGCTGGAACTCGCCGCCGGGGCGGACCCGGCCGTCGACCGGACCGAACCGGTCCGGGCCGCGCTCGGCCCGGACGTCGGGGCGACCCTGCGCCGGGTGGTGCCGGTCCGGGCGGACGACATCCCGGTCACCGTGACCGGCAAGGTCCGCAAGGTGGCGCTGCGCGAGCGCCACCTGAGCGAGCGGTCGTCGTGACCGCCGTCATCACCGGGATGGGCCTGTTCACCCCGGCGGGACGGGGGGTGGAGGCGACCTTCGCCGCGCTGACCGGTGGCCGGTCCGGGCTGGCCCGGCCACCGGAGGGGCACCCCGCGCGGGAGGCGCTGGAGGTGGCCGGGGTGCTGCCGGAGATCGACCCGCGCCAGGTCGCGTCCGGCCCGGAGACGAAGGTGCTCGACCGGGTGGTGCTGCTGGCCCTGCTCACCGCCGCCGAGGCGCTCGCCGACGCGGGCATCGAGGTGGGGCGGGACGTCGACCCCGGCCGGATCGGGGTGATCGTCGGCGGGGTCGGCGGCATGTCCACCCTGGAGACGCAGGTGCTTGCCCGGGCCGCCCGGGGACGCGCCGCGGTCAGCCCCTACCTGCTCACCGGGATCCTGCCGAACATGCCGTCGGCGCGGATCGCGATCGCCCACGGCATCCGTGGCTACAGCTCGGCGGTGGGCACGGCGTGCGCGTCCGGCGCGCAGTCGGTCGCCGACGCGGTACGCCTGATCCGGACCGGCGAGGCCGACGTGGTGGTCTGCGGGGCGAGCGAGGCGCCGCTCTTCCCGACCTTCGCCGACACGTTCGGCAACGCCCGCGCGCTCGCCCGGGGCTGGGCCGACCCGACGCAGGCGAGCCGCCCGTTCGACAAGCGGCGCAACGGTTTCGTGCTCGCCGAGGGGGCGGCGCTGCTGGTGCTGGAGCGGGCCGGGCACGCCGCCGCCCGGGGGGTCACCGGCTACGCCGAGGTCGCCGGCTACGGGGTGACCACCGACGCGTACCACCCGACGGCGCCCCGGCCGGACGGGACGGGAGCGGCCGAGAGCATGCGCCGGGCCCTGGCGGGCGGGGGAGTGACGGCGGGGGACGTCGGCTACGTCAACGCGCACGGCACCGGCACCCGGCTCGGCGACATCGCCGAGACCACCGCCCTCGGGCAGGTCTTCGGGGTGGGCGGGGTGCCGGTCAGCTCGACCAAGGCGCTCACCGGGCACCTGCTGGGCGCGTCGGGGGTGCTGGAGGCCGCCGTCACCGCGCTCGCGCTCGGCCGGGGGGTGCTGCCGCCGACGTACCACCTCGACGACCCCGACCCGGACTGCCCGGCCGACCACGTCCGGACGACGCCCCGGGTCACCGCCGCCGAGCACGCGCTGAGCAACTCGTTCGGCTTCGGCGGCCAGAACGTCAGCCTGCTGCTGCGCCGGGTCGCCGGCGACCGCCCCGGGTCGCGGCGCGGCGACGGACGCGCCGAGCCGGAGCGGTCGTCACCGCGCCGACCGGCCACCGGGCAGCCGGAGTGATTCCACCCGGGCGCCGCGCGCCCGGACATCGATCACGGGGGGAACGGGAAGGGCTGGATCAATGGAGATCACCGGTATAGACCACCTCGAACTGCACGTGGGGGACGCCCGGCAGGCGGCCTTCTACTTCGGCACCGCCGTCGGTTTCCCGCTGCGCGGCCAGGGGGGACCCGAGACCGGGCTGGCCGACCAGCGGTCGCTGCTGCTGGCCCGGGCCGACATCCGGATGCTGCTCACCTCCGGGCTGACCGCCGACCACCCGGCGTCGACGTACGTGCAACGGCACGGCGACGGCATCGCGGTGGTGGCGCTGGAGGTCGACGACGCCGCCGGGGCGTACGCCGAGCTCGTCGCCCGGGGCGCGACCGCGCTGAGCCCGCCGCGCACCTGGACCGGTGCGGACGCCGAGGTGGTGACCGCCGAGGTCGGCGGCGTCGGCGACGTGCGGCACCGGCTCGTCGAGCGGCACGGTGACCGGGCCGACTTCCTGCCCGGGGCGATCGAGACGCTGCCGGCCGGGCCGGACGACGGCCTGCTCGCCGAGATCGACCACCTCGCGGTCTGCGTGCCACCCGGGCAGCTGGCCGGGACGGTCGCGCACTACGAACGGGTCTTCGGCTTCGCGCAGATCTTCACCGAGCACATCGAGGTGGCCGGGCAGGCGATGACGTCCACGGCGGTGCAGAGCCCGTCGGGGCGGGTCACCCTGGTGCTGCTGGAGCCGGACACCAGCCGGCAGCCCGGCCACATCGAGGACTTCCTGCGGTGGCACGCCGGGGCCGGGGTGCAGCACCTGGCGCTGCGCACCGACGACATCATCACCGCCGTCGGCGCGCTCGCCGCCCGGGGCGTCCGCTTCGCCGGCACCCCGGGCAGCTACTACGACGACCTGGAGCAGCGGGTCGGGCCGGTCGACGCGCCGCTCGCCCGGCTGCGGGAGCTGGGCGTCCTGGTCGACTCCGACCACGGCGGGCAGCTGCTGCAGATCTTCACCGAGTCGATGCACGTGCGCCGCACCCTCTTCCTCGAACTCATCGAGCGGCGCGGGGCGCGCAGCTTCGGCAACGGCAACATCAAGGCGCTCTACGAGGCCAAGGAACGCGAGCTGACCGCGACGGGGACGACCTCCCGCGTCGCGGCGGGCACCACCACACCCCCCGTCGCGGCGCGACCCGCCGTGGCGGCGACGAGCCGAGAGGTGGCGGCATGACCACGACCGAACCCGCCCTGACCGCCGAGGAGGAGGCCCTGCTGCCCTCCGCGGCCGACGTGCGGCACTACGCCGAGCACGGCTGGTACCTGTCGGAGAAGCTCTTCACCGACGACGAGATCGACGCGCTGACCGCCGCGGCCGACCGCTACTACGCCGGGGAGCGGGACCGGACGCTGCCGGTCCGGCCGCCGAAGCTGGCCTACTGGGACCCGTCGAAGGGCCCGGTGCAGCGGCACAACGACTACGTGCACCACGAGCACGACGGGCTCGGCCTGATCCTGCGCAAACCGCTGCTCGGCGCGGTCGCCGCCCGGCTGGCGCAGGCCGACGAGATCCGGATCTTCCAGTCCACTCTGATCTACAAACCGCCGATCTCCGGTGAGCCGTCGAACATCGTGCCGTGGCACTTCGACAAGCACTACTGGGCGTCGTCGTCGTCGGAACGGATGCTCACCGCGTTCATCCCGTTCCACGACTGCGGCGAGGAGATGGGCACCATCACCATGGTCGACGGCTCGCACCGGTGGCAGGAGATCGGCGCGGACGACACCGTGGTGCGGCACTTCGCCGAGCGCGACCGCGACCAGCTCGAGGAGATGCTCGCCGAGAACGCCGCGTACAACGGCGCGGTGATCCGCAAGGTGCCCGTCGTGATCCCCAAGGGACACGTCAGCTTCCACCACTGCCGCACCTACCACGGCAGCGGCCCGAACCTCAGTGACCGCCCCCGGCAGGCGATCTCGCTGCACCTGCAGGACGGCGGCAACGCCTGGCGGGAGTATCCGCTCTCCGACGGCACGCTCGCCGCGTACAACCACGACGTGCTGGTCCGCCGCACCCCCGACGGGCGGCCGGACTACGCGGACCCCGAATTCTGCCCGGTCATCTGGCGCGACCGCGCCCAGCAGGGAGGCTGACATGTCACGGTACGACTGGGGCGGCACGCACCCGGGCATCGAACGGCTGGAGCAGGCGGTCACCGCGCGCCGCGACGCCGTCGTCCGGCACCCCCTCTACGCCCACCTCGACACCCACGAGGCGCTGGTCACCTTCATGGAGCACCACGTCTTCGCGGTCTGGGACTTCATGTCGCTGCTGACGTCGCTGCAACGCCAGCTCACCTGCGTCACGGTGCCGTGGATCCCGACCGGCCCGACCGGCAGCCGCCGCCTGATCAACGACATCGTCATGGTGGAGGAGAGCGACGAGCTGGGCGACGGCTACATCAGCCACTTCGAGCTGTACGTGCGGGGCATGCGGGAGGCCGGCGCGGACACCACCGCCGTCGACCGGCTGGTGGAGCTGCTGCGGGCCGGACGGCCGGTCAGCGAGGCGCTGACCGAGGCGGGCGTGCCCGCCCCGTCGGCGGCGTTCGCCGGCACCACCTGGCGGATCATCGAGCAGACCCCGGTGCACTGCCAGGCGGCGGCCTTCGCGTTCGGCCGGGAGGACCTGATCCCCGAGATGTTCACCCAGGTCGTCGCCGTCAACGACCGCAGCCGCCGGCTGAACACCTTCGTCGACTACCTGGAGCGGCACATCGAGGTGGACGGCGAGCAGCACACCCCGATGGCCATGCAGATGCTCGCCGACCTCTGCGGCGACGACGACGCCAGGTGGCAGGAGTGCGCCGACACGGTCAACGAGGCGCTCACCGCCCGGGCGAAGCTCTGGGACGACATCCTCGCCGCGATCAAGGAGGGCCGACCGGCGTGAGCGCCGACCCGGTCGGGCTCTACCGCACGGTACGGCTGATCCGCCGGTTCGAGGAGCGGGCCATCGACCTGGTGCACGCCGGGACGATCGTCGGCGGCATCCACCCGTACCTCGGTCAGGAGGGGATCGCGGCCGGGGTCTGCGCGGCGCTGCGCGCCGACGACCTGGTCACCGGCACCCACCGCGGGCACGGGCACGTGCTGGCCAAGGGCGCCGACCCGGCCCGGATGCTCGCCGAACTCTGCGGTCGGTCCACCGGCCTGAACCGGGGTCGGGGCGGGTCGATGCACGCCGCCGACCTCGGTGTCGGGGTGCTCGGCGCGAACGCCATCGTCGGGGCCGGCGGCGCGATCCTCACCGGGGCGGTGTGGGCGCGCCGCCGCCGCGGCGACGACGTGGTGGGGGCGAGCTTCTTCGGCGACGGCGCGGTCAACGAGGGCATGCTGCTGGAGGCGTTCAACCTGGCCGCGCTCTGGCGGGTGCCGGTGCTGTTCGTCTGCGAGAACAACGGCTACGCCACCACCATGCCCGTCGCGGGCGCGGTCGCCGGCACCATCACCGGCCGCGCCGAGGCGTTCGGCATGCCGGCCACCGTCGTGGACGGGCAGGACCCGGAGACCGTACGCGCGGCCACCGCCGCCGCCGTCGCGCGGATGCGCGCCGGCGGCGGCCCCGAGCTGGTCGAGGCCCGCACCTACCGCTTCGACGCCCACCACACCTTCGAACACGTCGTACGCCTCGACTACCGGCCGCCCGACGAGGTGGCCGCCGGTCGGGCCCGCGACCCGGTGGAGATCCAGGGCGCCCGGCTGTCGACGGCCGACCGGGCGGCCGTGGACGCGGAGGTCGAGGCCACCCTCGCCGCGGCCGTCGAGTTCGCCCTGGCCAGCCCCGACCCCGATCCGGCCGGCGCGCTGGACCACCTGTACGCCAGCGGGCTGGTCGCCCGGACCGGAGGTGGCTGATGCCCCGGCTCTCCTACCGTCGGGCGCTCACCCGCGCGCTCGCCGACGAGCTGACCCGCGACGACGCGGTCTTCCTGCTCGGTGAGGACATCCGGGTGGCCGCCTCGAACGTCACCTCCGGCCTGCTGAAGCGGTTCGGGCCGGACCGGGTGATCGACACCCCGCTGTCGGAGCAGGCGTTCACCAGCTTCGCCACCGGGGCGGCCCTGGCCGGGCTGCGGCCGGTCATCGAGTTCCAGATCCCGTCGCTGCTCTTCCTGGTCTTCGAGCAGATCGTCAACCACGCGCACAAGTTCCCGCTGATGACGGGCGGGCAGTGCGCCGTGCCGGTCACCTACCTGGTGCCCGGCTCCGGCTCGCGTACGGGGTGGGCGGGGCAGCACTCCGACCACCCGTACAGCCTCTTCGCGCACGTCGGGGTGACCACCGTGGTGCCGGCCACCGTCGCCGACGCGTACGGGCTGCTGGTGTCGGCGATCCGCTGCGACGACCCGGTGGTGGTCTTCGCACCGGCCGGCGCGCTGGACCTGCGCGCCGACGTGTCCGACCTCGACCCGGTGCCGCTGGGCCGGGGTGTGGTGCGCCGCCCCGGCGCGGACGTGACGGTGGTCGCCGTCGGGCACCTGGTGCACGACGCGCTCGCCGTCGCCGACGAGCTGGCCGACCAGGTCTCCGTGGAGGTGTTCGACCCGCGCACCCTCTATCCGCTCGACCGGGACGGGCTGGTCGGGTCGGTGTCCCGGACCGGCCGACTGGTGGTGGTGGACGACTCCAACCGGTCCTGCGGCATCGCCGCCGAGATCATCGCGTGCGTGGTGGAGCGGGTCCGGCTGGCCGCGCCGCCGCGCCGGGTCACCCGCCCCGACGGGGCCGTGCTGCCCTTCGCGCCCGCCCTCGACCGGGCCGTGCAACCCGGCCGGGAGCAGCTGCGCGCCGCCATCCAACTGACCATGAAGGACGGATGACCGATGGACCCGAACTACGCGTGGCCGCCCGCCGGACAGCCGTGGAGCGACCTGCCCGAATCGACCCGTACGGCGATGGTGGCCAGCGGCGCCGCGGCCTGGGAGCAGATCTTCCACGGCCGGGCGACGTACAACCGGCAGTGGCGGCTGGCCCGGCCCCCGGTGGTCGGCGCCGACGCGTTCCGTGAACTCAACGAGGTCTGCGACCGGATCGCCCAGCTGATCCTGGAGGCGTGCCGACGGCGGGCCGCCACGGCCGGGCAGCTGCGCCGGCTGCTGGACGTGCCGGAGGGGGAGACCCGGCTGCTCGACGAGGACGAGCCGCTGCACGACGGGCTGCTCGCCGCGTTCCGGCCGGACGTGCTGCTGTCGGACGGGGTGCCGTGCATCGTCGAGTACAACATCGACAGCAGCCTCGGCGGCGCGTTCGACGCCGACACGGTGATCCACCGCTACGCCGACCTCTACCGCGAGCAGGGCCTGCTGGACCGGGTCCGGCCCGCGCCGTCCCTGCTGGACCAGCGGTTCGTGGCGATCCGGGACACCCTGGGCCTGGCCGACGGCGCCCGGGTGGCGCTGCTGATGGACCTCGACGCCGACTATCCCGGCCTGGAGGACCCGGAGACGTTCCTCCGGATCCTCGACCCGCTCGCCGACCGGGCCAAGCACTTCGGCATCGACCTGGTCATCGCCGGCATCGCCGACGCAGGCGTGGACGCCGGGCAGCGCCTCGTGGTCCGCGGGGCACCCGTCGACGCGCTGTTCCGGCTCTTCGTGCCCAACCGGGTCACCCCCAGCGCCGGCCTGGACGCGGTGGCCGCCGCCCTGGCCGCGGGCACCCTGCCGATGTTCGTCAGCGCCGCCGCCTGGCTGCTCGGCAACAAGCTCAACTACGCCTGGCTCTGGGCCGACCTCGACCAGCTCTCCGAGGCCGACCGGACGCTGGTCCGCCGGTACGTCCCGCACACCGTCGCGCTCACCGCCGACCAGCTCGACCGGGCGCTCGCCGACCAGGCGGACCTGGTGGCGAAGCCGGCCGGTGGCTCCGCCGGGCACGGGGTGCTGATCGGCCGGGAGCTGAGCGCGGTCGCCTGGGAGGACGGCGTCCGCGCCGCCATCGACGCGGGCGGCAACATCCTCCAGCGCTACCACCACGCCGACCGGGTGCCGATGGACTTCGTCCGGATCGAGACGGGGGAGACCGTCACCGCCGAGGTGCCGTACAGCCTGGCCCCGTACCTGTTCGACCGGACCGGCTCCGGCGCCCTCGCCCGGGTCGGCTACCCCGGCTGCGACGAGGTCCTCAACCTCGCCCGCGGCGTCCTCCTCACCGGCATCCTCCTCACCCCCTGACCCCCCCGCCCCCGCCCCCGCCCCCCGCTCCCGTGATCAAGAGGTTTGCGTCAGGGACACGCCGGTCGGCCGACCAGAACCTCTTGATCATCGGGGCGGGGGTGGGGGTTGGTAGCGTGGGTGGGTGGGGGAGCTGGGGCTGGCGTTCGAGGTGTCGGATCTGGCGGCGGAGTTGGCGCTCGCCCACTTCACGGCGGGTGTGTCGGTGACGTTGAAGGCCGACGGGACGCCGGTCACCGAGGCCGATCGGGCGGTCGAGCGGCTGCTCCGCGAGCGGTTGTCCGCGGCGAGGCCGGAGGATGCCCTTCTCGGCGAGGAGTTCGGTCGGCTCGGTACGTCCGACCGGGTCTGGATCATCGACCCGGTCGACGGCACTAAGTTCTTCAGCCGGGGCGACCCGAACTGGCGGGTCCACGTCGCGCTGGAGGTCGCCGGGCGCACCGAACTCGCGGTCGTCACCGCTCCCGCACTGGGCCGCCGCTGGTGGGCGACCCTGGGTGGCGGATCCTTCGAGTCGCCCTGGCCGGGCGTGGGGGCCGAGTCACGGCGCCTGGCGGTCAGCACCACGTCCACCGTGGCCGACGCCCGGGTCGACGTCCTGGGCGACGCCCGCAGGGGCTGCCTGCCGCCGGGTGTGGGCCGCGCACCGGCGACCCCGCTCCCGCTGGTCGAGCTGGTCCGGGGCGAGATCGATGCGTTCCTGGTCGAGCGCTACCACGTCTGGGATCACGCGCCCTGGATCCTGCTGGTCGAGGAGGCCGGCGGCCGCTTCACCGACCCGACCGGCGGACGCTCCGGCGACCAGGGCGGTGGTCTCTACTCCAACGCCCACCTGCACGGTGAGCTGCTCGCGGCGCTGGGGTACCCGCTCCACACCTGACTGCGGAAGCCGGGCCGCGCTGCTCCGGGACGCCGGTCGCGCGGAGCTGGCCACCGGCTCCGGGCGGCGTCGGTCAAGGAGTTGGCGTCGGGGAGTCCTGCTCCTCGGGGTCGGCGACGCGCGGCGCGGGGGTGGGGCGGGGACGACCGTGGGTGGCCAGGCGGCGGAGGGTCTCGGCGGTGGCGATGGCGTCGCTGCGGGCGCTGCCGTGCCGCCCGTCGCTGCTGTACAGCGACGGATCGGCGCCCACCGGGTGGTCGGTGAGGTGCACGTGCAGGGTGCCGAGTCGCGCCGCGAGCCGGGCCGTGTGCGCCGAGAGGGTACGCATCCGTTCGCCGAGGGCGGCCCGCAGCGGGGCCGGCACGGCGGGGCTCCGCGACACGTCGAACATGCCGACGGTGACGACGTCCGCACCGGCCGCCTGGAGCGGAGTGATGATCGCGGTCAGCTCGGCGTCGACCGCGTCGGGGTCGAAGCCGGGGCGGAAGGCGTCGTTGCCGCCGCAGACCACCAGCGCCAGGTCCGGCCCGAACGCCAGCGCGGGCGCCAGCTGCGTCGCCCGCACCTCGTGCGCCCGCAGCCCCCGCACCCCCAGGTTCAGGTACGCCAGTCCGGGCCGTACCGCCGTCAGCTCGGCGGCGATCCGGTCGGCCCACTGCACGTCGGGATAGCCGTCGACCGGCTCGCACATCCCCTCGGCCACGCTGTCGCCCAGCACCACGAAACGCCGCCACGGGTGCCCCCGCAGCAGCTCACCGCTCTCCCCGTCCCGCAGGCAGTACGGATCCGTCGCTTCGGTCAACGTCGATCCCACCCCCGCACGCTACCCCACCCTCCCCGCCTCCTTTCCGCGTCGATCATGGAGTTGGCGGCACCCCGCCCGGCGTGTCGCGCCGCCAACTCCATGATCGACGGAGGGAATGGGGGGATGCAGGTTGCCGTGTGTGGGCCGGGGGAGGCCGGGGAGAGGGAGCTGGCGTTCGGGCGGCGGGTGGGGGAGTTGCTGGCCGAGCGGGGGGTGACCGTGCTGTGCGGAGGTGGGGGTGGGGTGATGGCCGCCGTGGCGGCCGGTGCGCGGTCCCGGGGCGGCCTGGTGATCGCGGTACGCCCCGACGACGGCACCGAGCCCGGACCGGCCGAGGTCTCCGCGTCGGTGGTGACGAACATGGGCCAGGCGCGCAACGCGATCCTGGTGTGGAGCGCCGACGCGGTGATCGCCGTGGGCGGCTCCTGGGGGACGCTCAGCGAGCTGGCCCTCGCCATGCGCCGGGGCGACATCCCGGTGGTGGTGCTCGGCGGCTGGCGGATCCTCGACGACGCCGGCCGTCCCGTACCGGGCCTGCGGCACGTCGCCGATCCGGACGAGGCGGTCCGCGCCGCGCTGGCACCGCCGGGCGACGACACCCAGAGCCCGGCCGACGACCGGTGATCGTCTCCGGGTATCGGGCGCCGACGGCGAACCGTTGTCAGGCGGAGTCGGCTCCGGGAACCGCGCGCAGCAGGGCGATGTCGTGGTGGTCGACGTCGCGCGGCGGGTAGCCCTCCCGGAAGCGCAGTTGCTGGGGCACCGCCAGACAGGGCACCGGGTGGCCGTCGATCATCCCCTCGGCGAAGCCGTCCGCCGCGTACGCGAAGGTGACCCCGTCCAGCCCGGACTGGACCCCGCTGCCGTCGGGGCGGAACTCCACCGGGTGGATGTCGACCTTGCGCCCGTCCGGCGCGGTCAGTTCGGCGCGGACCGGCAGCCAGTCGACGGTGGTCACGAAGCCCAGCCGGTCGAGCAGCGCGAGCAACTCCGGCAGGCCGACGGCGTCGACGGCGAGGTCGAGGTCACCGTGCGGGCGGGTCTGCCGCCCCACGATCGCGTCCACCGCCCAACCGCCGGCCACCCAGACCGGCAGCCCGTCGAACTCGGCCAGCAGCGCGGTCACCTGATCCGCGTTCATCCGGCGATCGTGACAGACCGGCCGGTCGACCCGTCACACGGGTGAGGAGACCGCGGGTCCGGGCGCCGGTCGGTCGACCCGCGAGCGGGCGGCCAGCAGCGGCGCCACGGTGAGCACCAGGCAGGCCACCGACATCACCAGCAGCGCCGGGGTCAGCCCGAGCAGGGCCACCGACCAGCCGCCGAGCAGCGCCCCCACCGGCAGGCCGAGGAACGCCACCGAGCCGGCGATGCCGAGCACCCGGGTCTGCAACGCCTCCGGCACCCGCTCGTAGAGCGCCGCGCCGAGCAGCGGGTTCACCACCGAGATCGCCACCCCGGACAGGAACGTCACGGTGAGCACCACCACCAACCGGTCGCTGAGGGCGAGGGCGAGCAGCCGGGGCGTGCCGCTGAGCGCCACCCCCAGCGCGAAGGTGAGCCGGCGGGGCAGCCGCGTACCGGCCACCGTGAAGACCAGGTTGCCCGCGAGGGCCCCACCGGCGAAGACCCCGAGCAGCAGGCCGAACCCCGCCGGGTCGCCGAGGACCCGGGCCACCCAGAGCGGGATCCACACCGCCACGCTGGCGTTGGCGAACATGTTGGACGCCGACACCACCACCAGCATGGTCAGCAGCGGCCGGTCGGTGCGCAGGTGGGCGAAGCCGCCGCGCAGGGCGCGCAGGTAACCCTCCCGGGCCGCCGGCACCGCCGGGGCCGGCGGACGCACGAGTACGCCGACCAGCAGCGCGCAGACCGCGAAGGTGCCCGCGTCGATCCAGATCGCCCGGGTCACCCCCACCCAGTCGATGAGCAGACCGCCCAGCACCGCCCCGAACAGCGTCATGCCCCGGGTCAGTCCGTCGTAGGCGGAGGTGAGCCGGATCAGCGGCACCCCGGCCCGCTCGGCGGCTGGCTTGAACAGCACGTGCTTGACCCGGTCGCCGATGCCGCGCAGCCCGCCCGCGACGGCGACCAGCGCCAGCAACGTCCCGAAGCCGAGCCAGGGTGCCAGCGCCACCAGCGCCATCGCCGCCGCGCTCGCCGCGTCCGCCACGACCGAGGTGCGGCGCACCCCGAACCGGTCCGCCCACGGCGTGGCCAGGGCGGAGGAGAGCATGTACGGCAGCGTCTCCGCCGCCGCGACGAGGCCCATCCGGGTGGGGCTGCCGGTGGTCTCCAGCACCAGCCAGGGGATCGCCACCACCGAGATGCGGGTGCCCAGGTTGGAGATCAGGTCCGCGCCGACCAGGGTGTACAGCTCCCGGCGCGCGGTCACACCCGGCCGCCGCTGGCCGTGGGGACGGTGTCGGCGTCCTGTGGATGGTCGGCCGCGTACCGGGCGCGCAGGGCGCGCTTGTCCACCTTGGCCGAACGGTTCAGCGGCAGCGCGTCGACGAACTCCACCGCGCCGGGTGCCCAGGTGTCGCTCAGCTCCCGGACGACCAGCCCGATCAGGTCGTCGCCGGTCACCGTCGCCCCCGGCGCCCGCACCACGTACGCGTGCGGCAGCTCACCGGCGACCGGGTCCGGCACGCCGATCACCGCCGCCGCCCGGACCTCGGGGTGGGTGGCGAGCGCGTCCTCGATCGGGCGCGAATAGATCGGCCAGCTCTTCTGCCGGGTGAGGATCCGGTCCTGCAGGCGGTCGACGAGGTAGAGGTAGCCGTCGGCGTCGAGGTGGCCGATGTCGCGGGTGCGGACCCAGCCGTCGACCAGCGTCTCGGCGGTCAGCTCGGGTCGGCCGTGGTAGCCGGCGAAGCTGAGTTTCGTGCGGACCCAGACCTCGCCGTCGACGCCGGGTGGCAGCACCCGCCGGTCGGCGTCGCGGATCTGCACCGCCACGTCCCCGTACGGCCGGCCGCAGGAGCGCAGCCGCTCCGGATGCGCCGGGTCCTCGGTCAGCCCCGGCAGGGCGCAGATCACCACCGCCTCGCTGAGGCCGTACACGATCCGCAGGACCGGGCCGAAGCGGGCGATCGCCTGGCGCAGCCGGGCGGGCGCGGCGGGCCCGGCGCCCACGTTGAACATGAACATCGCGGAGAAGTCCGCGCCGGGCAGGTCCGGATGGTCGAGGACCTCGTAGAGCATCGGCGGGGTGACGAAGGTGGAGGTGAGCCGTTCGGCGTCGACGGTGGCGATGAACGCCGCCGGATCCCACCGGTCGCGCAGGAAGAGCACCCCGCCGGTGAAGAGGTTGAACAGGGTGGTGATCTGCCCGCTGGCCAGCCACATCGGCGAGTGCGACAGGTGCCGCAGCAGCGGCAGGCCGGCACCGCGGAAGTCGGCCGCCAAAGCCAGCACCTGGCGGTAGAAGCTCTCCCGGTGGTGCACCAGCTTCGGCGTGCCGGTGGTGCCGCTGGTCTGCAGGAACGACTCCGGCGCGGGCACCCCGGTCGGCAGCGCCACCGGATCCCCGGCCGGCGCGGTCAGGTCCGGGCCGGCCCCGCCCGCGCCCAGGCAGAGGACCGGTACGCCGGGCAGCCCGGCGGCGAGTTGCGCGCCGAGCCCGTCGGCGGCCCGCGCGTCGTGGACGAAGACGTCGGGGCGGGCGAGCGCGACGAACTCGTCGATCTCACGGCGGGAGGTGACCGGCGCGATCCACATCGTCCGGCAGCCCAGCAGGTGCGTGGCGAGTTGCAGCAGCGGCCCCTCGACGGTGTTGCCGAGCATCACCAGCACGGCGGCGCCGGGGCGGACGCCGCGCCGGGTGAGCGCGGCGGCCAGGGCGCGCACCTCGGCGGCGACGTCGGCGTAGGTCAACCGTCGGCCGTCGCCGACCAGCGCCTCGCGCTCGCCGAACCCGGCGAACAGCTCCAGCGCCTCGTGCACGTAGGACGTCGGTCGGGCGGACTCCTCGCTCATCGCACAGCCCCCATCGCGGGTCGGCGGCCGTTCGCGCGGGCCCGGTGGGGCGTGCCGCGCCGACCGGCCGCGAGCGGCGTCCGGGCAGGTCACGGCCAGGACGCGACGGCCGGTGCGCGGGTCGGCGACCGCACCGCCGCCGACTGCGAGCCTAGGCGGGGCCGCCCGGCGGCCGACAGAGCCGAACGGCGTCCGGCCGCGCCCCGTGGACATTTGACCATGTCGATCAGGTTGATTGACGCCTGTCAGCAGCGGCCGCTAGCTTTCGGACCATCGCCCGGCCGGTGCAGGCAGTGGACCGCACCCCGGGCTGCCAACGATGGAGGTTCAATGTCGACCCCGAAGAGATGGCACGTCATAGCTTCCGCCGCCACCCTGCTGATCGTCGGTACGCCGGCGGTCGTGGCGAGCGCCGACACCGACAGCGACAGCGCCCGGCACGGGCGGAGCGAGTGGGCGGGCAGCTGGGCGGCGGCGGTGACTCGCGGCAACACCGTCGGCCTCACCAACACCGGCCTCAACAACCAGAGCATCCGGATGACCGTGCACACCTCCGTCGGCGGCGACCGGCTCCGGGTCCGGCTGACCAACCTCTACGGCGAGCAGGCCGTCAAGGTCGGCCACGCCACCATCGCCCGACCGAACACCGCCACCCCCGACGACCGCTCGGACATCGACCCGGCCTCCCTGCGCGAGCTGACCTTCGGCGGCGCCACCTCGGCCACCATCAACAAGGGCGCCGAGCTGCTGAGCGACCCGCTGGACCTGCCCGTCAACGAGCAGGAGGACCTGCTGGTCACCCTGCACTTCCCGGTGCTGACCGGCCCGGTCTCCTTCCACGGCCAGTCCCGGGCCACCACCTTCATCGGCGCCAACGACCTGACCACCGCGGCGGACGGCGCCGGCTTCACCATCAAGCCGAACTGCTGCTGGATGTTCCTCTCCGGCATCGACGTGGAACGCCGGCTCAGCCCCGGCGCGGTCGTCGTCTACGGCGACTCGATCGCCGACGGCAACGGCAGCACCGTCAACGCCAACAAGCGCTGGCCGGACCTGCTCGCCGCCCGGCTCGCCGACGCCCGCCCCGAGGTCCGCACCCCCGGCGTGCTGAACATGAGCCTCGCCGGCAACCGGCTCAACCACGAGGGCCCGGAGCCCGGCGCGGGTGGCTTCCCCGGCTACAACGAGCTGGGCCCGAACGCCCTCGCCCGGCTCAACGAGGACGTCTTCCCGCAGACCGGCGTGCGGACCCTGATCACCCACCTCGGCATCAACGACATCTGGATGAACGGTGACTCCGCGGAGAGCATCATCGCCGCCCTGCGGCAGCTCAACCAGCAGGCGAAGGAGCGCGGCCTGACCAGCCTGGTCGGCACCATCACCCCGTACGAGGGCAACGGCGGTCCCGGGGTGTGGACGCCGGAGAAGGACGCCACCCGGCAGGCGGTCAACACCTGGCTGCGCGGTCCGGGCGGGCAGGAGTTCGACGGCGTGCTCGACTTCGACGCGGTGCTGCGCGACCCGGCGCAGCCCAGCCGGCTGCTCCCGGCGTACGACTCGGGTGACCACATCCACCCGAACGACACCGGCAACCAGGCGATGGCGGACGCCGTACCCCTGCGCCTGCTCGGTCTGTGACACCGGTGGGGGCGGCGGGTGATCCCCGCCGCCCCCACCGCCGAATTCCTGGGGAGGTACGACCGCCGTGGACGTCGACGAGATCCTGACCGGGCTGTACAGCGAGGCCGGTCGGCAGGACCCCTATCCCTGGTACGCGGCGCTGCACCGGCACGGGCCGGTCAGCGCCGTACCGGCCCGCGCCGAGCACTCCACCGTCTCCGCCGTCGCCGTCGGGTACGACCTGGTCGACCAGGTGCTGCGCGACCCCGGCTGGTACAAGGGGATGCCACCGGGCTGGCAGGAGCAGGAGATCCTGCGCACCTTCCTCACCTCGATGATGTTCGTCAACCCGCCGGACCACACCCGGATGCGGGCGGTGTTCGCCAGGACCTTCACGCCGCGCCGGCTCAGCGCCCTGGAGCCGGTGATCGTGCGGGTGGTCGACGCGATGCTGGACCGGATGGCCGACGCGGGTGCCGGCGGCGCGGAGGTCGACTTCGTGGCGGACTTCGCGTACCCCGTCCCGGCGCTGGTGATGGCCGAGTTCATCGGCCTGCCGGAGGCGGACCTGGCCTGGTACCGGCAGCGGGTCGACTGGATCGACGAGTACATGGACGTCGCCGGCAAGACCCCGGAGCGGCTGGCCCGGGCCAACCGGGCCGCCGAGGAGCTGCGCGACTACTACCGCGACCTGATCGCCCAGCGGCGTCGCCGGCCCGGCGAGGACCTGATCAGCGGGCTGGTGGAGGCGCTGGACGGCGGCGGTGTCGAGCTGACCGAGGACGAGCTGATCAGCAACCTGATCGTGCTGTTCAACGCGAGCTTCGTGACCACCGTCTACATGTTCAGCAACGGCCTGCCGCTGCTGCTCGCCCACCCGGACACCGTCGCGGCGCTGCCCGGCGACGACGCGCTGGCCCGCGGCTGCGTGGACGAGGTGCTGCGGATGGCCAGCCCGGTGCACTTCCTGGCCCGGTCCGCGCCCCGGGACACCGAGCTGGCCGGCGTGCCGGTCGCCCGGGACGAGAACGTGCTGCTGCTGATCGGCGGGGCGAACCGCGACCCGGCCCGGTTCCCCGACCCGGACCGCTTCGACCCGCGCCGGGACGGGCCGCCGTCGCTCGCGTTCGGGGTGGGACTGCACTTCTGCCTCGGCTCGGCGGTGTCCCGGCTGGAGGGCCGGCTGGCCCTGCCGCGGCTCTTCGCCCGGTTCCCCGGCCTCGCCGTGACCCAGGAGCCGACCTACAGCGGCAGCCTCTTCCTGCGCGGCATCGACAAGCTCTTCGTCGCCACCGGCAGTTAGGAGACCGGCATGGCCCTCGACCCGCAGGTGGTCGCGTACCGGGCCGCGCGCGCGGCCGCCGGCACCCTACCGCTCTACCGGCAGACCCTGGCCGAGGCCCGCGCCGCGGACCTCGCCGCGATCCGCGCCGGCGGCGGCGATCCCGAGCCGGTGCACGAGGTACGCGACACGCACGTCCCCGGCCCGGGCGGGCCGCTGCCGGTGCGGGTGCACCGGCCGGCGGGCGACGGACCGCTGCCCACCCTGCTCTACTTCTTCGGCGGTGGCTGGACGCTCGGCAGCGTGGAGACGGCCGACGGGATCTGCCGCCGGCTGGCCAACGCGACGCCCTGCCAGGTGGTCACCGTCGGCTACCGGCTGGCCCCGGAGCACCCCTTCCCGGCCGCCGTCCAGGACTGCCACGCGGCCCTGCGGTGGGTCGCGGCGCACGCCGACGAGGTCGGTGCCGACCCGGACCGGCTGGCGGTGGCCGGCGACAGCGCGGGCGGCAACCTGGCCGCGGCGGTCACCCTGCTGGCCCGCGCCGACGGCGGGCCCCGGCTCGCCGCCCAGGTGCTGGTCTATCCGAACACCGACCAGCGGCCCGGTCCGGCCCCGGCCGACGACGAGGACCCGGCGCTGTTCAACCGGCACTCGGTCGCCTGGTACCGGGCGCACTACCTGGCCGACGCCGGGGACGCCGCCCACCCGCTGGCCTCGCCGCTGCTCGCCGAGGACCTCTCCGGGCTGCCGCCCGCCCTGGTGATCACCGCCGAGCACGATCCGCTGCGCGACGAGGGCGAGCGGTACGCCGACCGGCTGCGCGACGCGGGCGTGCCCACCGCGCTCACCCGCTACCCCGGCATGATCCACGGCTTCTTCGCCATGCCGGGGGTCTTCGACGCCGGCCGCCGCGCCCAGGAGCAGGTGGCGGCCTTCCTGCACGACCGGTTCGGGCCGGCCCCGGTGCCGTCCCCGGCCGGGGCGACCGGTGCCTCCGATGGCTGACCGGACGAACTGCTCCTTCGTGCCGGTGAGCCTGACCGACTTCGCCGAGGCGGCGCGGGCGGTGGTGCCGCCGCAGGTGTGGGACTGGGTCGAGGGCGGCAGCGGGACCGAGACCACGCTGGCCGCCAACCGGGCCGCCCTCGACCGGATCGCCGTGCTGCCCCGGGTGCTGACCGGCGTCGAGGCGCCCCGCACCGACGCGCCGCTGCTCGGCCGGACGCAGGCCATGCCGGTGGCGGTCGCGCCGATGGCGTACCAGAAGCTGGTCCACCCGGACGGCGAGCGGGAGCTGGCGGCGGCGGCCCGCGCGGCGGGCGTGCCGTACGTGTCGAGCACCCTGAGCAGCACCCCGATCGAGGAGGTCGCCGCGGTCGGCGCAGAGCTGTGGTTCCAGCTCTACTGGCTGCGCGACCGGGGGATGGTGACCGAGCTGGTGGACCGCGCCGAGGCGGCTGGCTGCACCGCGCTGGTGGTCACCGTCGACGTGCCGGTGCTCGCCCGGCGCTGGCGCGACCTGCGCAACGGCTTCGCCCTGCCGCCGCACGTCACCGCGGCCAACCTGCCCGGCGGGCGGGACGACCTCGCCCACCAGGGCGTCCCCGGGGTGTCCGCCGTCGCCGCGCACATCGGTGCGGTGTTCACGCCGACGCTGAGCTGGGCCGACCTGGAGTGGCTGCGCGGGCGTACCCGACTGCCGCTGCTGGTCAAGGGCATCCTCGACCCGCGCGACGCGGTCCTGGCGGCCGAGGTCGGGGCGGCCGGTGTGATCGTCTCCAACCACGGCGGCCGGCAGCTCGACGGCGCCCCGGGCAGCGCCGACATGCTGCCCGAGGTGGTGGCCGCGGTGGGGGATCGGTGCGAGGTGCTGCTGGACAGCGGGGTGCGCGGCGGCCTGGACGTGCTGCGCGCGCTGGCGCTCGGCGCGAGCGGCGTGCTGGTCGGCCGGCCGATGCTCTGGGCGCTCGCCGTCGGTGGCCGGGCCGGGGCCGACGCCGCGCTGGCGTTGCTCGCCGCCGAACTGCGCGACGCGCTCACGCTGGCCGGTTGCGTCGACCCGGCCGCCGCCCGCGAGCTGCGCACCCGGATCGGAGGGTGAGCGTGGCAGCGGTGGACCTGGACGTGGCGGCCCTGCACCCGGCCGTCGACGATCCGGCGCTGAACTCGATGAACTTCCTCAACGAGGTGGCGCAGCAGTACCCGGACGCGGTGTCGTTCGCCGCCGGCCGGCCGTACGAGGAGTTCTTCTCCGTCGACGCGGTGCACCGCCACCTGGAGACGTTCCGCCGGCACCTCGCCGACGACCTCGGGCAGAGCCCGGACCAGATCCGGCGGACCCTGCTCCAGTACGGCCGCACCAAGGGCATCGTGCACCACCTGATCGCCCGCCACCTCGTCGTCGACGAGCGGCTCACGGTCGACCCGGAGAGCATCGTGGTCACCGTCGGCTGCCAGGAGGCGATGTTCCTGGTGCTGCGGGCGCTGCGCGCCGGGCCACGGGACGTGCTCCTCGCGGTCACCCCCACGTACGTCGGTCTCACCGGCGCGGCCCGCCTGGTCGACCTTCCGGTGTGGCCCGTGACCGACGGCCCGGCCGGGATCGACCTGACCGACCTGCGCGACCAGCTGCGTCGGGCCCGCGCCGAGGGGCTGCGCCCCCGCGCCTGCTACCTGATGCCCGACTTCGCGAACCCGTCCGGCGTCAGCATGGACCTCGACCGGCGCCGGCGGCTGCTCGACCTCGCCGCCGAGGAGGAGTTGCTGCTGATCGAGGACAATCCGTACGGGCTCTTCCCGGCCGGGGACGCCGACCGGCTGCCCACCCTGAAGGCCCTGGACACCCGACGGCGGGTGATCTATCTCGGCTCGTTCGCCAAGACGGTGCTCCCCGGGGCCCGGGTCGGCTATGTGGTCGCCGACCAGCGGGTGGCCGGCTCCGACGGCGGTGTCGGCCCGCTCGCCGACCAGCTCGCGAAGATCAAGAGCATGGTCACGGTGAACACCTCGCCGATCGCGCAGGCCGTGATCGGTGGCGCGCTGCTGGCGCACGACTGCTCCCTGGTCGCGGCCAACCGACGGGAACGGGCCGCGTACGCCCGCAACCTGCGGCACCTGGTCGACGGGCTGGCCCGGCGCTTCCCGGCCGGCGGCCCGGTGCGCTGGAACGTGCCGGCCGGCGGGTTCTTCGTGGTGGTCACCGTGCCGTTCGGCGTCGACGACGCGCTGCTGCACCGGTCGGCCCGCGAACACGGCGTGCTCTGGACCCCGATGGCGCACTTCTATGCCGACGGGGCGCCGGTCCCCGCGCTGCGGCTCTCGGTCAGCGCGGTCACCCCGGCGCAGATCGATCTCGGACTGGACCGGCTCGCCGCGCTGCTCACCGCCGAACTCGCCGCCCGGGCCGCACCGGCCTGACACCGTAGTGTCGCCGTTCCGCCACCACCCGTGTTCCCGCTCCGCATCGGACCGTAGATAATGGACCGATGGTTGCCTGGGAGTACGCGTTGCTGGTCCGTCGTTATCAGGGGCAGGGCCGCAATTTCCACGTGTCGTTCGTCTGGTACGGCCCGGACGGGTCGCGCACCGACATCACCGCGTACGCCGACACCGCGATCGCCCACCTCAACCGGGCCGGTCGGGACGGCTGGGAACTCGTCTCCGCCGCCGAGGACGTGAACAACGTGCAGGGCAGCACCGAGGTGCACCGCTACCACCTCAAGCGTCCGCTCAAGGCCTGACCGGCTAGCGTTCCTCCCAGCGCCGGCGAATGGCCGGCCGACCAGGGGAGGGCCCGTGAGCCGGTACGTCGTCGGGGTGGACCTCGGCACCCTCTCCGGCCGCGCCGTGGTGGTCGACGTCGCCGACGGCACCGAGCGCGGCGCGGCGGTCCACCCGTACCGGCACGGGGTGCTCACGCAGCGGTTGCCGGACGGGCCGCCGCTGCCCCCGCAGTGGGCGTTGCAGGACCCGGCCGACCATCGCGAGGTGCTGCGCAGCGCCGTGCCCGCCGCCGTCCGGGCCGCCGGGATCGATCCGGCCGACGTGATCGGCATCGGACTCGACGCCACCTCGTGCACCGTGCTGCCCACCCTCGCCGACGGCACCCCGCTGGCCGAGCTGCCCGCGCTGCGGGGCCGACCGCACGCCTGGCCGAAGCTCTGGAAGCACCACGCCGACCAGGCGCACGCCGACCGGATCAACGCCCTCGCCCGGGACCGCGGCGAACCCTGGCTCGCCCGGTACGGCGGCCGGGTCTCCGCCGAGTGGCAGCTCGCCAAGGCCCTCGCCGTGCTGACCGAGGACCCGGAGGTGTTCGACCGCGCCGACCGGTGGATCGAGACCGCGGACTGGCTGGTGTGGCAGCTCTGCGGCCGGGAGACCCGCAACGCCTCCGCCGCCGGGTTCAAGGGACTCCGGCAGGACGGCCGCCATCCGGCCCCCGACTTCCTCGCCGCGCTGCACCCCCGGCTGCCCGAGCTGCTGGCGAAGGTCGACGGACCGGTCGCGGCACCCGCCGCCCGGTCCGGCGGCCTGACCGACGCCGCCGCCCGGTGGACGGGTCTGCCCGTGGGCACCGCGGTCGCCGTCGGCGCCATCGACGCGCACGTCACCGCGGCGGCCGCCCGGGCGGTACGCCCCGGCCGGATGCTCGCCGTGCTCGGCACCTCCACCTGCCTGATCATGAACTCCGACGACTGCCACGAGGTGCCGGGCATCTGCGGGGTGGTCCGGGACGGCGTCACCGCCGGCCGCTGGGGCTACGAGGCCGGGCAGAGCGGCGTCGGCGACATCTTCGCCTGGTACGTCGACCGGGTCCTGCCCGCCTCGTACGCGCAGGAGGCCCACCGTCGGGGCGTGTCCGCGTACGAGCTGCTCGACGCGCTCGCCGCCGACCAGCCGGTGGGCGGGCACGGACTGCTCGCGCTGGACTGGCACAGCGGCAACCGGTCGGTGCTGATGGACCACGAACTGAGCGGGGTGCTGGTCGGCCTCACCCTGGCCACCCGCCCCGAGGAGATCTGGCGCGCGCTGCTGGAGGCGACCGCGTTCGGCGCGCGGACCGTCGTCGAGGCGTTCACCGCGGCCGGGGTGCCGGTCGACGAGCTGACCGCCGCCGGGGGACTGACCGGCAACCGGCTGCTGCTGCGCTGCTACGCCGACGTGCTGCGCCGGCCGCTGCACGTGCTCGACACCGACCACCCGGCGGCGCGGGGCGCGGCCATCCACGCGGCGGTGGCCGCCGGGGCGTACCCGGACGTGGAGTCGGCGTCCGACGTGATGGGTGCCCCGCACCGCGAGACCTGGTACCCCGATCCGGCCCGCGCCGCGGCCTACGACGACCTGTACGCCGAATACCGCGCCCTGCACGACCACTTCGGCCGCGGCGGCACCGACGTCCTGCACCGCCTGCACGCCCTGCGCGCCCGCGTCACCCCCTGACCCGCCCCTCTCCGGCCTCAAGATCGCGCTCGATCCCGGATCGAGTGGCATCCGAGCCCGTCCGACCCCACTACTTCCTGGTTCGAGCGCGATCATGGGGCGGGGGAGGAGCGGGCGGACGCCGACGCCCCGCCGGGCCGGGGCCGGGCGGGGCGTCGGGTGGGACGGGATGGGTCAGCCGAGGTCGACGGCCGGGTAGAGGGGGAAGCCGGTCAGCAGGTCGCTGGCCTGCTTGCTCACCGTCTCGGCCAGGGCCGGGTCGAGGACGTACTTCGCCTTGGACTCGCCGGCGGTGGTCTGGCTGAGCACGGTGTGGATCAGCTCGGCGGTCTGGTCCATCTCGGCGGTGCCGAGACCACGGCTGGTCAGCGCCGGGGTGCCGATCCGGACGCCCGAGGTGTACCAGGCGCCGTTCGGGTCCTGCGGGACCGCGTTGCGGTTGGTGACGATGCCGGAGTCCAGCAGCGCCTGCTCGGCCTGCCGGCCGGTGAGGCCGTAGCCGGAGACGTCGATGAGCACCAGGTGGTTGTCGGTGCCGCCGGTGACCAGCTTCGCGCCCCGCCGGGTCAGCCCCTCGGCGAGCGCCTGGGCGTTGTCGACGATCCGCTGGGCGTAGTCGGCGAAGTCGGGGCGGCGCGCCTCGGCCAGCGCGACGGCCTTGGCGGCCATCACGTGCGGCAGCGGGCCGCCGAGCACCATCGGGCAGCCCCGGTCGACCTGGTCGGCCAGCTCCGGGCCGCAGAGCACCATGCCGCCGCGCGGGCCGCGCAGCGACTTGTGGGTGGTGGTGGTGACGATGTGCGCGTGCGGCACCGGGTCGAAGTCGCCGGTGAAGACCTTGCCCGCGACCAGGCCGGCGAAGTGCGCCATGTCGACCATGAAGGTCGCGCCGACCTCATCGGCGATCTCCCGCATGATCCGGAAGTTCACCTTCCGGGGGTACGCCGAGTAGCCGGCGACCAGGATCAGCGGCTTGAACTCGCGCGCCGCCGCGGCGACCTTGTCGTAGTCGATCAGGCCGGTGGTCGGGTCGGTGCCGTAACTGCGCTGGTCGAACATCTTGCCGGAGATGTTCGGCCGAAAGCCGTGGGTGAGGTGGCCGCCGGCGTCCAGCGACATGCCGAGCATCCGCTGGTCGCCCAGCTCCCGGCGCAGCGCGAACCAGTCCGCCTCGGTGAGGTCGTTGACCTGGCGGGCCTGCGCCTTCTTCAGCGCCGGGGCCTCGACCCGGTCGGCCAGGATCGCCCAGAACGCGACCAGGTTGGCGTCGATGCCGGAGTGCGGCTGCACGTACGCGTGCGAGGCGCCGAAGAGTTCCCGGGCGTGCTCGGCGGCGAGCGCCTCGACGGTGTCCACGTTCTGGCAGCCGGCGTAGAAGCGGCGGCCCACGGTGCCCTCGGCGTACTTGTCGCTGAACCAGTTGCCCATCGCCAGCAGGGTGGCGGGGGAGGCGTAGTTCTCGCTGGCGATGAGCTTCAGCGACTCGCGCTGGTCGGCCAGCTCCGCGCCGATGGCGTCGGCCACCCGCGGCTCGACGGCGCGGATCACCTCCAGCGCGCTGCGGAAGGCGGTGGATTCGGCGTTCAGCGACGACATGCGTGCGACCTCCTGGTGACGTACGGAAGGCCCAGGCGCTCGGCGTGCGTCCTCATGACGGGACCGCTTCCCGATGGTTGTCCATCTTCACGCGCCAGTCACGGCCCGCGCCGATCCTACCGGGTCCGCCGGGGACGGCCCGGCGCACCTCCACCCCGTCCGGCGGGTCGCGGATCGGTGGTTGGGCCGGTCCGGGCTGGGCAAACCACCCGCAGGGGCCGTCGCACCCACCACAACGGCGAACGCCGGCCCCGGGGAGAGGAGACACGACGATGAGCACAGCTTCCACGGGCCGACCGCTCGCGGTGGTGACCGGCGCGTCCAGCGGCATCGGGTACGAGCTGGCCGGGCAGTTCGCCGAACACGGGTACGACCTGGTGATCACCGCCGAGGACGAGGGCATCACCGCGGCGGCCGACAACCTGCGCCGGGACAACGGCCCCGAGGTGCGTCCGGTCCGCGCCGACCTGGCCACGCCCGACGGCGTGGAGGAGTTCGCGGCGGCGGTGCTGGCGACCGGCCGCCCGGTCGACGCGCTGGCGCTCAACGCGGGCCGGGGCGCCGGCGGGGAGTTCGTCGGCGGCACCGACCTGCGCGACGAGCTGAACATCGTCGACCTGAACGTGCGCTCGACGGTGCACCTGGCCAAGCGGCTGCTGCCGCCGATGGTGGCGCGGGGCGAGGGGCGGGTGCTGTTCACCTCGTCCATCGCCTCCACCATGCCGGGCCCGTTCCAGGCGGTCTACAACGCGTCGAAGTCCTTCGTGCAGTCCTTCGCGGAGGCGCTGCGCAACGAGCTCAAGGACACCGGGGTCACGGTGACCGCGCTGATGCCCGGCCCGACCGACACCGGGTTCTTCGACCGGGCCGAGATGACCGACACCCGGGTCGGCGCCGGGAAGAAGGACGACCCGCGGACGGTCGCCGAGCAGGGCTTCGCGGCGCTGATGAAGGGCGACCAGACGGTCACCGCCGGCTCCTTCCTCAACAAGGTGCAGACCGTCGCCGGGAAGCTCGTGCCGGACAAGCTCAAGGCGGAGCAGCACCGCAGGATGGCCGAGCCGGGCTCCGGCGACTGAGCCGCCCCGACGCCGCACTCTGGGAGTGCTCCGGCCCCCGTCGCGCGTGGCCGCGACGGGGGCCGCTGCCATAGGATCTTCTGAATGGACCAGGGGGACGACGGGGAACTGCTCGCCATCAGCGACCTGCACGTCGGGCACGCCGAGAACCGCGCGGTCGTCGAGGGGCTGCGACCACGGTCGCCCCGCGACTGGCTGCTGGTGGCCGGCGACGTCGGCGAGACGGTGGCCCACGTCGAGTGGGCCCTCGGCCTGCTGGCCGCCCGGTTCGCCCGGGTGGTCTGGGCGCCCGGCAACCATGAGCTGTGGACGCCGACCGCCGACCCGGTGCAGCTGCGCGGCGTCGCGCGCTACCAGCACCTGGTCGAGGTGTGCCGCCGGCTGGGGGTGGTGACGCCGGAGGACCCGTACCCGGTGTGGCGGGGACCGGGCGGTCCGGCACTGGTGGCGCCGCTGTTCCTGCTCTACGACCACAGTTGGCGCCCGGAGGGGCTGGACACTCCGGAGGAGGCGCTGGCCGAGGCGTACCGGACCGGGATCGTCTGCACCGACGAGGCGCTGCTGCACCCCGATCCGTACCCCAGTCGGACCGCGTGGTGCGCGGACCGGGTGGCGACGACGGCGGCCCGGCTCGCCGCCCGCGACCCGGCGCTGCCGACGGTGCTGGTCAACCACTATCCGTTGGTCCGCGAGCCGACCCGGATCCTGCGCTATCCGATCTTCGCGCAGTGGTGCGGCACGGAGGCCACCGCGGACTGGCACCGCCGGTTCGACGCCGTCGCGATGGTCTACGGGCACCTGCACGTGCCGCGCACCACCTGGCACGACGGGGTCCGCTTCGAGGAGGTGTCGGTGGGCTACCCGCGCGAGTGGAAGCAGCGGTCCAGGCCGCCGGGCATCCTGCGGCGGATCCTGCCCGAGCCGGAGGGGATCCCGCCGACGGCCTGGTGACGGCGAACGGGGCCCGACCGGCGGTCGGGCCCCGGAACGGTCGCGCCGGTCAGGCGGTGGCGGCGTCGAGCTGGCTCTTGCGGGCCTTCGGGTCGTCGACCGTACGCGGCGCGCTCGGGCGCAGCTCGATCATCTTCTGGCCGATCTCCTGGAGCTGGTTGCGGCCGAGCGCCTCCCGCACCTTGGGGAACCACTCCTGCTCCTCCTCCTCGACGTGGTGCTCGACGTTCTCGATCAGCACCGTGGTCTTGGCGACGAAGCGTTCGTCGGAGGCGTCCATGGCGGCCAGTTCGGCGCAGAGCAGGTCGGCCACGTGGTGCTCCTCGTACGACTCGAGGATGTCGTCCTCCAGGTCGGGCAGGAGCTTGCGGATCTCCGGGTACATCACCTCGTTCTCGAGGTAGGTGTGCACCGTCAGGGCCGCCAGGATCTGCGTCACCAGCTCCTGCTTCCGCTGCGCCGGGCCCTCCTGCGCCTGCTGGAACTCGCGGAACAGGCGGCGCATCTCCTTGTGGTCCTCTTTGAGCAGGACGATCGCGTCGGTGGACACCGGTACCTCCTAGAACGTGGCTGGTCGGTCTCCCCCTACCCCGCGCGTGAGCTGGAAAAACGGGTGGGACCCGGCGACAGACGCGCCGGGCCCCACCACTGGTCGTACGGTCCTGCTACTTCACCACGTTGTACGCGTCGACGATGCCGGCGCCGTAGAAGCCGTTACGCTCGCCGCCGGAGCAGGTCGCGTTGTAGGCCGTCGGGCCGGCCGGGCTCAGCGGCACCGGGTTGTAGACGCCCTCCGGGCAGGACTGCGCCACCGACGTACGCTCCAGGAACGACGCCAGCTGGCCCGGGGTCAGCCCCGGGTGCGCCGACAACGCCAGCGCCGCGACGCCGGTGGCGTGCGGGCCGGACATCGAGGTGCCCTGCTTGTAGCCCCACCCGTTGGTCCGGGTGGTGGTGTTGAAGGTCGTCGACAGGATGCCGTCGGTGAGCGTCGACTTGACGCCCTGCGTCCGGAACCGGGTGTCGCCACCCGGCGCCGTCACGTCGATGACGCCCTGGCCGTACGAGGAGTAGTAGCTCTTCGCGCCGGTCGGGCCGACCGCCGAGACGGTCACCACGCCCGGAGCCTCCGCGGGGAGGTCCATGCAGGCGTTGGTGAGGTTCTCCCGCGTCTCCGGAGTCCCGTTGTCCGGGCTGCCGGTGTCGGTGATCTTGTGCGCCAGGTCGTAGTTCGAGTTGCCGGCGGACGCCACGTTGAGCACGCCCCGGCTGTTCGAGTAACGGATGGCGCGCTGCACGGCCTGCCACACCGGACGCTGGCGGGCGTCGTTGCGGCAGTTCAGCTCCCACGGGTCGATGTAGTAGCTGTTGTTGGTCACCTGCATGCCGTGCGTGGCGGCCCACATGAACCCGCAGACCGCGGCCTCCGGGTAGATGTAGCCGTCGTCGTTGACCACCTTGACGGCGGCGACCTTGACGCCCGGCGCGATGCCGGTCACGCCGACGCCGTTGATGGCGGCGGCGATGGTGCCGGCCACGTGGGTGCCGTGGTCGCTGGTGGTCGGGTTCCACGCCGCCTCGGTGGTGTCGGTGACACCGCCGATGCAGGACGTGGACTTGTCCTTGGCGATCTGGGTCGCCAGGTCGGGGTGGCTGCTGGAGATGCCGCTGTCCAGCACGCCGACGACGACGTTGGAGCTGCCGGTGGTCACCGCGTGGGCCTGCGGGACGTGGATCATGTTCATGTCCCACTGCTGGCCGTAGAGCGGTTCCTTGGTCGGGTCGCCGGTGGCGTTGGCGACGTCGGCCGCGGAGACCTCGAGCGTCTCGCCCTCGTCGAGGGCGGTGCCCAGGCCGGCGGTGGACGCGACCGAGTCGACGCCCGCGCCCGCCACCTGCGTGGCGAAGTCCGGGTTGGTCGACCGGACGACGAGCACGCCGATCTGGTCGTAGCTGGCCACCACGGTGCCCTTGGCGGCCGCCACGCGGGCCACCGCCTTGTCGGTGTTGGCGCCCTGCGGGGCGAGGACCAGGAACGTGGTGTCCGGTCCGGCGGCCACCGCCGGTGCCAGCCCGCCGGTGACGGCGAGACCGACGCCGAGCGTCACGGCGGACGCGGCGGCCAGTGTCTTGCGACGGAGGTTCTTCACACAGACTCCCAGGGGGCCGTTCCAGCCGGGTCGCACTCCCTGGCGGGGAGCGGTCCGGCGGGAAACGGGCAGGCTGCCCGCTTCCGATGGTTCAGCGTAGGGAGGTGGTGTGGTGTTACACACACCCGAACGGATGAACAACAACCGTCAGACGGTGGCCAACGTATGGGGTATCTCGTCGAGCAGCTCACGGGCCAGGAAGCCGATCCGGCCGTACTGCGGGACCAGGCGTTGCCCGCTGACCGCGTGGGCGAACGCGGCCCAGCACGCCGCCTGCGCCGGCTCGGCGCCCCGGGAGAGCAGCCCGGCCAGCAGCCCGGCGCGGACGTCACCGCTGCCGGAGGTGCCGAGCCCGGCGTCGCCGCTCTCCTCCCGCCAGCCCTGCCCGTCCGAGGTGGCGATGTGGCCGTACAGCGAGACCACCGCGTCGTAGCGGCGGGCCAGCTCGGCGGCCTCGGCGTCCAGGTCGTCGCCGAGGTCGCGGTCGAGCAGGTGACGCGCCTCGGTCAGGTTGGGGGTCAGCACCACCGGCCGACCCGAGCCGACCAGCAGGTCCGGGGCGTGGCTCAGGGCGCCCAGGGCGTACGCGTCGAGCACCAGCGACGTCTCCGGCCCGGCCGCGTCCAGCACCAGGTCCAGCAGCTCCCGGGTGGTGTCGATGTCGTTGAGGCCGGGGCCGACGGTGACCACGTCCGCGTCGGCCACCAGGCCGGTGAGCAGCTCACCCGACCCGCGCACCGCGCCGTCGCGGGTCTCCGGCAGGCCCACCACCAACGCCTCGGGCACCTGGATGCTCAGCGCGGCGGCGGTCGACTCGGCGGCGGCCAGTTGCAGCACGCCCGCGCCGGCGCGCAGCGCGGCGACCCCGGCCAGCAGGACCGCCCCCGGGGTGAACCGGGAGCCGCCGACGACCAGCACGGTGCCCCGGTTCTCCTTGCCGCCGGTGGGCACCGGCAGTGCCCAGTCCCGCAGCAGGGCCGGGGTGATGACCCGGGTGTCAGACCGGTTCGGCATGGACCTCGTCCTCCCTGGTGGGCCGCGCGCCCTGCTGGTGCAGGTGGGCCACGTCGTTGAACCCGTCCGGGCGCAGCCGGCCGTCGGCGTCCGCCGACCAGCAGGTGACCGAACAGTTGGCGATCACCTGCTGCCGGGTCAGCGCCATCAGCTCCGCCTCGGTGAGCCCTTCCACCAGGTAGCGGAGCAGGAAGACCAGGGCGTCGTGGCCGAACAGCAGCACCCGCCGGTCGGCGTGGTCGCGGCGCAGGTCGCCGAGGAGGGTACGCAGCCGCAGCGCCACGTCGGTCCACGACTCGCCGCCCGGCGGCCGGTAGTAGAACTTGCCCAGCCGGTCCCGGCGGTCCGCCTCGGCGGGGAAGCGGTGGCGTACCCCGTGGCCGGTCAGGCCGTCGAGGATGCCCAGTTCCCGGTCGCGCAGCCGCTCGTCCCGGCTGACCGGGATGTCGGTGCCGGCCAGGGCCAGCTCGGCCGTCTGCACCGCCCGCAGGTACGGCGACACCACCGCCACGTCCGGGCGGCGCTGCGGCGGCAGGCCGGCCAGCCAGCGGCCGGTGGCCCGGGCCTGCTCCTGCCCGGTGGTCGAGAGCGGCACGTCGGCGTCCCGGTGGCTCAGCTCGATCAGCTCGGCGCCGGACGCCTCCGCCGCGCTCGCCGCCACGTTCGCCGTGCTCTCGCCGTGTCGCACGATCCACAGGGTCGCCAGTTCCGCCATGCGCCCCTCGGTACCCGGGGTGTCCCTCGGGTAACCGTGCCCCGCCGGGCCCATCCGGGCGTGACCCGGACGCAGGCGGGTAAGCGCGGTGCTCCACCGACACATGGGGAGGTGTGCCGTGGCCACGATGGTCAAGGAGCAGGTGAGCCCGGTCAAGGACAAGGACTACGACCTGATCCACGCGATCCAGCTCTCGCTGGAACACATCTACCGGATGGACACCTACATCGCCGACGCCGAGCGCAACGGCGACAGTGAGCTGGCCACCTGGTTCCGCAAGATCCAGGAGAACAACCGCAAGGCCGGTGACCAGGGCAAAAAGATGCTCATGGAGCGCATGCAGCGCCAGGGCTGAGCCGTACGCGCGGGCCGGGTGGGCGGCACGCCCACCCGGCCCACGCCCGTCCCGTCGAGGGAGCGCTCACTCCCCGCCGCTGTCGGCCCCGGTGCCGGCCATCTTGAGGCGCAGGAGGACGAAACCGACCACCTCGCGCATCTCCGGCGGCACGGGCGGAAACAGGATCGCGTGCAGGGGGAGATCGTCGAGGAGTCGCTGTGCCACCGGCGCGGGCGCGCCGAACGCCTCGAGCGCCGCTCCGCAGCGGCGCCGGGCCTCGTCGTGGCGACCCTCCTCGATCAGGGTCGACGAGAGATTGATCAGCGCCCTCCCTTCGCGGTACCGGTCACCGGTCTCCCGGTAGATCTCGCCGGCCCGGGTGTGGGCGTCGATCGCCTCCTCGAACCGTTGCGCCGCGTGCAACGCCACGCCGAGGTTGTGCGTCGCCCGGCCCTCGTCGTGGCGTTCACCGGCCCGGCGATAGACGGCGACGGCCCGGGTGTGGGCGGTGACGGCCTCGTCGGCCCGTCCCGCCGCGCGCAGGGCCGTGCCGAGAGCCGTCAGCGCGGTGCCCTCGTCGTGCGGGTCGTCGTGCTCCCTGAAGATGTCGGCGGCCCGGGAGTGGGCGGTGATGCCCTCCTCGGTCCGCCCGGCGGCGCACAGGGCCACGCCGAGGCGGTGGAGCGCTCGGCCCTCGCTGTGCTGGTCGTCGGTCTCGCGGAGGAGGTCGATGGCTCTGGTGTGGGCGGTGACGGCCTCCTCGGTCCGGCCCGCGGCGCGCAGGGCCGCGCCGAGATTGTCCAGGGCCACGCCTTCGCTGTGCCGGTCGTCGGTCTCCCGGAGGAGATCGACGGCGCGGGTGTGGGCGGTGACGGCCTCGTCGGACCGTCCCGCGAGCAGCAGGGCCAGGCCGAGGTTGCTCTGTGCGGTGCCCTCGTCGTGCCGGTTGCCGGTCCCGCGGTGGATCGCGACTGACCGCTCGTGGGCGGTGATCGCCTCGTCCACGCGTCCCGCCCCGCGCAGGGCCAGGCCGAGGTTGTTCAGCGCGATGCCCTCGTCGAGTGGGCCACCGGTCGCCCTGATCAGCTCCACGGCCCGGGTGTGGGCGACGACCGCCTCCGCTGACCGCCCCGCCTCGTTCAGGGCGACGCCGAGGTGGCTCAGCGCCATGCCTTCGCCGTGCCGGTCGCCGACCCGCTGGGAGATGGCCCGGGCGGCGGTGGTGACCGTGATCAGGTCGGCGAGGTGCCGCCGGAAGATCAGGTAATCCGGCAGGAGGGAGGCCAGTGCGACGCCGGACAGGTCCTGTCCGTGCCGGGCCGCGCTGGTGCAGGCCGCGACCAGGTTGGGCCGCTCGGCCTCCAACCAGGCCAGGGCCTCCGTGCGGGTGGCGAACCGGACGGTGACGGGCAGCGGCTGCACCTGCCCGCGGGCGGCGTAGGCGGTCTCGATCCAGGCCGCGGCGCCTGCGGGCAGCGGGAACCGGTAGGCCGCCACGGCGGAGGGCGGCTGCAGGTGCCCGACGGCGACGTGGGTGGTCATGACGTAGTGGGTGAACAGGCGAGCGCGGGCCGTGTCGACGGCTTTGTCGGCGTCCGCCTGCCCCTCGGCGTAGAGGCGGACCAGGTCGTGCAGTCGCCATCGTCCCCAGACCGGCCCGGTGTCGACGAGGTGGGCCCGGGCCAGGTCCTGCAGCAGCGTCCCGGCCCGGTACCGATCGGTGTCGGCCAGGCAGGCGGCCGCGTCGGTGCTCACGTCCGGGCCGGGGTTGACCGAGAGCAACCGGAGCATGCGCGCCTGCTCGTCGGTCAGTTGCCGGTACGACAGGTCGAACACGGCACGGACGCTGTCGGCGCGGGTCAGCCGGTCCAGCCGGGTGTGCGCGTCCCGGAGGTCGTCGGCCAGGGACGACAGGGGTCGGCTCGGGAACTCCGCGAGCAGGGCCGCGGCGATCTGGAGGGCCAGTGGCAGCCCTCCGCACCACTCGGCGATCGCCTCCGCGTCCGCGCGGCACCCGTGCTCCCGGTCCAGGGCGGCCGAGGCGCGGGGGTCGTCGGCGCGGCGGGTGCGCAGGACGCCGGCCAGCAGTCGCACCGACGTGTCGATGTCCAGGACGTCCAGATCGTGCAGCCGGGCATCGACGTTCAGGGTGTGCCGGGAGGTGACCAGCGTGGCGGTGATCCCGTCGCCGGGCAGGAGTGGGCGTACCTGTTCCTCGGTGGCGGCGTTGTCGATGATCAGCAGGATCCGCCGGCGCTGCGCGCCGAAGGCGGCCAGCACGCTGCGGAACAGTCGGCTACGGTCCTCGTCGTCGGCGGGAATGTGCTCGCCGGGCAGTCCGAGGGCGCCCAGCAGGTGGGTCAGGGCAGCACCGGCGGTTCGGCGTCGCTGCGGGTCGTAGCCGAACATGTCGATGAAGAGCACCCCGCCGGGGAACCAGCCGGCGGCCACTGCCCGGTGGGCGGTCTGCACGGCCAGTTCGGTCTTGCCGACCCCGGCCAGCCCGGCGACCGCGGCGCTGCCGTTTCCGCCGGGGGCCAGGCTCCGCAGTAGCTCGTCGACGTCGTCGTCGCGGCCGGTGAAGGCCGAGTCGGCGCCCGGCAGCCCTTGCAGAGCCGGCTCGACGGTCGGTGGCAGGACCACCGTGACGTCCCGGCCCTGGACCACGTAGCCGAAGAAGATGCCGTTCTCGATCGTGTTCACCACGCCCGGCGTGTCGGTCATGCCGGCTCACCCCGCCCCGGCGTTCCCTCGCCACCCTTGTGCCGTCCGGCGGAGGGGGCGATGGTGATGTCCCGCCCCTGGATCGGTCCCCCGCCGAGGAAGGTGCCGCCACTGATGGTGTTGGTCACGGTGCCGTCGCCGGAGTGGGTCGTGCCGTCAGCGGTGGGGGGATCGCCGGTGCCCGCGGCGGGAACGGATCTGCGGGTCAGGACCGCGCTGTAGCCGGCGAGGGCGAGCGCCGCCACACCGATGAGGACGCCGAGCGGGCCGGCCCACCTGGCGGCTTCGTCCAGGCCGATCACGATGAAGAAGGCGCTGGTGGCGGCCAACGCCAGCGCACCCGCGACGGTGGTCACCGGTCCGGCGATCCGTGCGCGACTCTTGGTCATCGCTCCATTATTGACGGTGACCGCCATCGGTGGACACCTCCAGGGGCGGCGGCGTGACGGGCGCGGGTGTCCAGCGATTCCCGAGGCCGGGACGGCGGTCGTCGTCGTACGGTGTGGGGCGTGGCGACCACGGCGGCCGAGGAGATCCGGGTGGGGGAGCGGCTGGTCCGCGTCTCCAGCCCCGACAAGCCCTACTTTCCCGAGCTGGGCCTGACCAAGCTGGACGTGGTCAGCTATTTCCTCTCGGTCGGCGACGGCATCCTGCGCGCCCTGCGGGACCGCCCGACGATGCTGGAACGCTGGCCGCGTGGCGTCTTCGAGGGCGCGAAGATCGCCACCCGGCAGACCAACCGCGGCGACGCCTTCTATCAGAAGCGCCTCCCCGCCGGCGCGCCCGACTGGGTGCAGACGGCGCACCTCACCTTCCCCAGCGGCCGGACCGCCGACGAGGTGGCCCCCAGCGAGCTGGCGGTGGTGGCCTGGGCGGCCAACCTCGGCACGTTGCGCTTTCACCCGTGGCCGGTGTCCAAGACCGACGTCGAGCACCCCGACCAGCTCCGCATCGACCTCGACCCGATGCCCGGCGTCGACTTCGCCCAGGTGGTGCCGGTCGCCCGGGAGGTGCGGGCGTTCCTGGCGGAGCTGGGGATGGTCGGTCACCCGAAGACCACCGGTGGCCGGGGCATCCACGTCTATCTCTCCATCGAGCCGCGGTGGAGCTTCGGGGAGTGCCGGCGGGCGGTGCTGGCGCTGGGCCGTGAGATGGAGCGCCGGCTGCCGGAGCTGGTCACCACCACCTGGTGGCGGGAGCAGCGGGACCGGCCGGTGTTCGTGGACTACAACCAGATGGCCCGGGACCACA